>NZ_CP195790.1:567500-1169500 GCF_051465645.1 Planctomicrobium limosum
AGAGTCGCCGTCGGTTGGAAGTGACTCTTCATGAACGGATCACTCGCCCTATCGTTACGTTGATCGGCTTGTACACCGTGATTCCCCTGATCGTCCGGCGCGAGAAAATGAGCGTCATGCAGCAGGTGACGAATATCGCAACGTGTGTCGCCACGCTTGGTGTCGTGCACGGGTTGGCGATTGGAGCACAAATGTTAGGCGAATCCGGGATTCTTCAACCAGCTCAAGCTGTCTGGGGACCTGTGGTTGCGTCCGGGGGCCTTGCAGGTTGGTTGACTGGATCTGTGCGCACCTGACAGAGATCCCGTGTTTGGATGCTTCCGATTCTTGCTTGGATGAATCGTTTGAACAGGAATTCCTGGGGTATTGCTGTGTCTGCGGATTCGATGTTCGCGATCGTCTCCTGATTCAGGTAAATTGCAGGTGACCAGCTCAGTTGAGTCGATGAACAGGTTGCAATCGGTTTCACAGAGTGCTTTCTCCGGAGTCGCGCAGACCGTGACATCAGTCGAGAAAATACCCTAAAATGCAATCTTGCTGACTGTTCATCCCCTTGTGAATCTCAGCTTCGACGAGAGTCATTTTCGCCCCCGATGCGTTTCAATTGTGAAGAGGTTCGAATGAAAGTTCTGCTGGCCAACCCCCGAGGCTTTTGTGCTGGCGTGAACATGGCGATCGAGTGCCTGGAAGCCTGCATTCGTGAGTTTGGCAGCAACATCTATGTGTATCACGAGATTGTTCACAACCGGCACGTTGTCGATCGCTTTACAGCTGAAGGAGTGAAGTTCGTCGATCACCTGGAAGACGTCCCGGAAGGATCGATTCTGCTCTTCAGTGCACACGGTGTTTCGCCAGCGATTCGAGAAGTTGCACGGGCTCGAAATCTGCACGCGATTGATGCGACATGTCCATTGGTCACCAAGGTACATATCGAGGCGATTAAATACGCGAAAGAGGGGTATAACATCATTCTGATTGGTCATGAAGGCCATGACGAAGTGATCGGAACGATGGGCGAAGCTCCCGAAAGTATCACACTGGTGGAAACGGCGGAGGATGTCGAACAGCTGCCATTCGCAGCAGATGCCAAGCTGGCTTTTCTGACGCAGACTACGTTAAGTGTCGAAGAAGCCGGCGCTGTGATCTCACGACTGAAAGCTCGCTACCCAGGGATTCATTCGCCTCCCAAGGAAGACATTTGTTATGCGACAACGAATCGCCAGCACGTTGTGCACCAATTGATTGAACGCTCTGATCTTTTGCTGGTCCTCGGAAGTCAGAACAGTTCGAACAGCCGTCGACTGATGGAAATCGGAGTGAGTTGCGGTAAGCCTTCATTTCTCATTGATGGGGCGCACGAACTGCAATCAGACTGGTTTTCCGGTATTGAAACCGTGCTGGTCACTGCTGGCGCAAGTGCCCCGGAGATCGTTGTTCAAGGGTGTCTCAAGTACCTTGAAGACATATTCGGAGCGAGCGTCGAAGAAGTGACTACTCGGGAAGAACACGTCACGTTCCCGCTTCCCAAGGAACTCCGCCAGCTGATGAAAGCGTCAGGCGGATCGACATCTTCGAATTAGAGGAGATGTTGAAATGATGTCGCATTCCCAGTGACGCGGCATCATTTGGTTCGCCTGTCTGAAAAGCTGTTGTGCAGACACCCGACAAGCTGAAGCAGATTAATAATTGATCTGAAGCTGCAGTCGCAAAACGTTGCCTTCAAACTTCTCGTATTGCTGTCCCGTACTCTGTGAATCGATGTTGGTTCGATCTGCAAACAGATATGTAGCTGTCAGTTCTGCGGCTTTGTTGACTTGCCACTCGCAGCCAACTTCCCAGTCTCGGACGTCTGCGTAAGGGGCGTTGCGAAAGGCCTTGTAACCGCCCAGGTAATGCGAATAGCGGATAAATGGAAGATAGGTTCCATAGTTCTCTGTGTCATGCTTCGAGAACAGCATCACGTAGCCACCAGTGAGTGAGCGCACGACGACTTCTGTTTGAGCATCATTCAACGATGGACCACGTCCCACGTTCCATTCGGCCTGAAATCCGATTGGCTGAGGGTACATGATGAACGACGCGGCAATTCGCTGGTCGAGTAGGCCTTTTTCATCTCCGGCCTGTTCTGTTCCTGCCGGAATCATTGGTGGTCCAATTCCGAGTGGTTCAATTGGTGCACCAAGAACGACATAGCGTCCATTGTAGCCCTGAACACCGACCTCAAAGATCTGATCATTGGCGAGTTGGAACGGGTAAGTAAATCGAACGACCGAATGCAACCGTTCATTGCGATCGCGCAGTGATCCCCCCTGCCCGTTGTAGATCCCTGCTCCGAACATCCCGTAGTTCCCGGACCCTTTCAGGCCGTTTTCCTGGATGTAGTCGAACAGTTCCTGAACGGATTCCGGGGTGTAGTAGTAGATGAGCCCGATATCACGTTCGTTTCGCACCGCACTGTTGAGCCCGTCGCCTCGGTCGAGCGGAATTCGATTTGAACTCGATTGCAGGTTTTCCCACCCATAGGGGATTTTTGATTGCCCCACACGGACGCGATGGACTTTGTCTTCCGTCAAATAGAGGTCCGAGTACCAGTCACGAATCTGGAGGAAGTAATCCGAGTCGGTGCTGTTCGGAACGTTGCTTGCGAATTCCGGTTGCAGATAGACGTAGACTCTTTCGTGGACATCTCCACTGATCGCAATTCGGGCACGTCGAATAATGAAGTTACGTTCGTTGCTGATCGAGCCGTCCGACGGATAGTTGGGAGGCGCAGAACCCTCGTTGGTGTGAACGATCTCGTTGAAGCGGAACTGCGCATAGCCGCGAACATTCAGCTTCTCGTACCACTTCTTGGACTTTCCGGACGAAGAGTCATCAAACAACCCCATGATTCCTGATGGTTCGGAATCAGAGCTGCTTCCGGAACCGGAATCATCTTGCCGAAAGATCGTCGTGGGTTGGATCAACGGCGTTCCCGGTGGAGCTTCTTCCCCAAGAGCAAAGTCGACGCCTGACAGGTCTGGCTGAATTTGTGGCGTGGAACCTGACTCGCTGTTGTCTGCGATTGAATTCGCAAAATGGGCAGCTGGTAAAGGAAAGTCCGAATGCTGAGCGACCGCTTGATGAGAAAACGCAATCAGTAGGATCACGACCGAAGCTCGGGTGAGTGTCACTGTGATCCAGGATTGGTGTGGCGCAGGGGATGGAGACATCGGACTCTGTGTCGGGCCTGAGGCTGCCCCGAAAAATGCCGCGGTGGTTGGGGTCAAGCGTGTTTTCTGGGACGCTGTTTGCTTTTGAGAGATCTCTAAAGCCGCAAGCGATGCTTTTGTGTGGTTACCAACACAAGGTCGGCAATCTGTCAGAATGGGAGCTTTGAGGTGTTTGTTTCGAAAATTCCGATTCTGTGGATTACGTTGGTCTTATCGACCTTTACGTGAGGGGGAATTAACGAAAAGAAGCGGCGTCCAACACAATGTGTCAGACGCCGCTTCAAATGTGAAAATTGTGTTAAGAAATCGCTTCGACGCAGCTCGGCCAGGTCTTCGTAACCAAAATTTCAGGTCAGAGGGGCATCAACGACGAAAGTCGTATGTGCCCTAATTCTCTGTGAAAAGGCTCGAAAACCGCCCCGCAGGTCTCCTTATTTCTTACATCAGGTCTTTACCCCAATCGCCACGGTATGGCTTGTTGACGAGGTGTTGAACCTCTGGAGCGTTGACAGCCTTCATGGTCTTGGCGTCCCACTCAATCTTGCGTCCTTCACCGCTGGCGGCGTCGTAAACAGCAAGATTGCCAAGCAGGATAGTTTCGGTCAGAGGACCTGCATAGTCCATGAAGTTCGACATAGCAGCTGTGCGCTTGCCGAGGATTGCTTCATGAAACTCTGCGAAGTGACCTGGTGACTTCTCGTATTCGACTTCTGGCAGAGGAACTTCCTTGCCAGCTTTGTCGTAGAGCTTCACCTTCTCTGAATAGTCCCCGATCGCAAACATGGTCAGTTCTTCACCGACCAGGATTGAGCCGCGAACTTTTCCGCCTTGGCGCTCGATTTCGGTGCCGTTCAGGAGGCTCTCAGGTGGTTCTTTTCCACCGTCGTACCAGAACACTGGCAGGAGGTCGCCGCCTGATGGATTGGCGAACTCGAACTTGATGGTCGAAGCCTGTGGATAGCTGTCACGGTTGTGACCGGTTGTCCAGGCTTGAATGGTTTTTGGATTGGCGAGGTTCAACCCTGCGAATGGCATGTTGAATGTGTGGCATGCCATGTCACCGAGAGCGCCGGTTCCGAAGTCCCAGTATCCACGCCATGCGAATGGGTGATACCCTTCAGCGAATGGACGCTCTGGTGCTGGGCCGAGCCACAGATCCCAGTTCACCCATGGTGGGCAATCGGAAGGTTTTGGACGGTCGCCGCCTTGTGGCCACACCGGACGGTTGGTGGAAACGTGAACTTCTTTCAGTTTCCCCAGGATTCCGCTCTTGAGAAGTGCAGCAGCTTTGCGCAGTGCGTCAAACGAGGTTCCCTGATTTCCCATCTGAGTTGCAACGCCAGTTTCTTTGGCGATCTCGGTCAGACGGCGAGATTCCCAAACCGTATGTGTCAGTGGCTTCTGACAGTAAACGGCCTTCTTCATTTTCATCGCCAGAGCGGCGGCTGGAGCGTGAGTGTGGTCTGGAGTCGACACTGTGACAGCGTCGATCTTGTCACCCATCTTGTCGAGCATTTCGCGGAAGTCCGAGAACTTCGCCGCATTTTCGAAGCCGGCTTGAACCGCAGCTTTCGTCAGTGTGCGCTCGTCGGTATCACAGATCGCAGCGATTTCCCCGAAGGATGCAGCGTCGCTGGAGTCGCTTTTTCCTTTTCCGCCAACCCCGATACAGGCATAGCGAACTTTTCCGTTCGGTGACTTCTCTTCGGCTCGAGCCGTAGAGCCTCCCACCCAGAACGCTGTTCCGAGAGCAGCACCGGTGGCGATGAATTCTCGCCGGTTTGTATTTGGAAGCATCGATTCCTCTTTCTGGCTGATTACTCTGAAGTGATGCTGAAAAGCGACGCCATGAAAGGTCGTACGCGAATCATCAGCTTCAATTGATAGCATAATAGAAAGGCCATCAGACTTTCACGTCAGCTGGCCTCGAAAATTCGATTTAATCGGTTCATTTGTGTTTTCGACAAGACCAGAAAGGCTGGCTGAAAGCGAGTGTCGTATTCCGGCATGTTCTGATTGATCGAATCCCTTTACTGCATTTCAGGTAAGTGGTTACGGAAATCACTTGATGGTCTTTTTAGATGACTTCCTGGAAATCTGGACCGCCTCGTTTCGTCACGCGAACTCTCGCTGCCAACTCTATTGTCAGTTACCTGCAATACGGGATCAGATTTCAGGAGTGTGATTGTTGATGCGTCGTGTGTGGGGGATTAGACCGGAACGATCACAGGGAGCCCCCGGAACTGATCTCAGGGGAGGAGCGATGTGATGGCCAGATAGTGAGCAATGCTTGCTCCGATCACCGAGAGGTGCCAGGTCGCATGGAAATACCTCACGTATTTGTCGTACCAGAGGAAAAGTGTTCCCACGGTGTAGAGCATTCCCCCGACAACGATCCAGGCGACGGTTTCTGGTGAAGCGGATTGAATGATGGTCGGCAGGCTGATTACCGGAAGCCAGCCCATCAGGATGTACAGCTTTTGAGCGGATGCGGAGAGGAAACCCCAATGGAAGACCAGCCAGGCTCCGACCAAGGCAATGACCCACATGGCAATCGTCAGTAGCGGCCAGAGTCCGTCTCGAAGATAGGTCGCAGCAAATGGGGTGTAAGATCCGCTGATCAGCAGGAAGATGCATGCCTGATCCAGTGTGCGGAAATATCGTCGTATGCTGGGATCGTGAAATGCGTGTGAGAGTGTTGAAGCCAGGTAGAGTCCGACAAGTGTGATGCTGTAAACGACGCAGGCAATTGCCATCCAAAGATCTGCGTGTTGGGCAACTTTGAAAATCAGGACCGCGGCCCCAACAAGGCTCAGCAGGAACCCTACTCCGTGCGTGAGAAAATTGGCGAACTCGTCGACCGGTCGGATGTCCCCAGACCGGAACGGTGTCTCTGGCAACGATGTATTGCCGGTCGCTGACTTAGGGACAGCGATGAAAGTGTCCTGGGCTTTTTGTGTTTCTGTTTGCATGGGTGAGACTTCCTTCTCTCAAACGACCAGCGTCGTATCCATACTCACATTGTTGCAATTCGTGCGTCTGAAGAAATTCAAATTCGCGAACGACAACTGATTTGGGGGCAATTTGAAGTCCGTGGAATGTTTAGAATTTGAAGGCGATCGAAAGTGATTGGCTTCATTGATCGGAGAAGTGGAGTTCGTACACGGCGGGAGATATGTTTGGCGAGGAATTATCTTGTTTTATGAGAGCATGTTGCGACGAGTCGATCCGCATTTGGAAATGTGGATCTCCAAATTTGTGACTTCGCGCAGTCTTCATGCATCTCTGCAATTACTAACCATCGGAAATCGCGTGCGATAATTTTGACTATTCGCCGGAAAAGTCGTGGAATTTGTAAGAACCACGAGGGAAATCTGGGGTGTGAGCGAAACCCAAGCGGTTTGATTCCGTCGGCAGCTTCGAGTTATCCATCGAAGCGAATCGGGAGCCGGTGAATCATTTCGGGAGTTAAGACGTGTAGTGGTGAAGCAATTTGATCGCGGCTTCGACCGACACAAGCGATGCTGTTTCCAGTGTTGTGTGGTAGTCGGTCGTCGGGATCTGCAGTGTTGTTCCGCTGATCGCTCCGCCGGTTGCGGCAATGATTCGCCCCAATTCCGTGCGACCTAAAGAGAGTGGCTTCGGGCGGTCGAAATTCTGGCTCTCGACGTAAGCATCTTTGTGGATGTACGAAATCTCCAAACGCTTGCAGAACTCTTCCAGTTCAACAGTAATGCCGGGAGCGAACGACGCGCTGGCATCTTTGCGACGCAAAACAACCTGTTGGGCAGTCGCTGCTTCGCGAGTCGGAAACGGACTGGTATCGAGGACAAGCAGGCGGTCCGTTCGTAGACGCTGGCGTTGAAACCAGGCGAGTGTGTGCCGCCAGCTGCGTCCTGCTTCTTCTTGCGCCGTGAAGAGCGCAGTTCCCTGAAATCCACAACGAAACAGGTAAACCAAAATGGCAACTGAGAGAACGTTATCCAGCTGAGCGGAGATGAAACCGTCGCTGACCTTCAGTCGATCAAGAAACGCAATCGGCGTTCCCGGCTGAAGGTAATCAAGGCCGTCAAGTTCGAAGATCAGGTTCTTGCGTTCCGGGCAAATGTAAGACCGGACAATTGAAGCCTGCCCCAGATAGGTGCCGGTATATGGTGTGTGAGCCTGAACTCGTTGGCCGGCGAATCGCCCCTGTATCGAATCCATCATCTGTTCAGAAACAGAGTCGCCTGTCAGTTCCCCACGGTTTCCCGCGATAAAAGCAGCGTACTGAAACTCGTTTGGGCCAGTGCATTGCAACCCGTGACGATCGATATGCGCTGAGAGAATCAGGTCGGTCGGCGAGTTTCCTTGAGCAACGAGAACGCCCTGAAAATAGGTGACGTTCGCACCGACTTCTTCGAGTTCACGGCGCAGTGCGCGAAAGAACGAGTCCTCAGATCCGACAACACTTGGTTCTCTGACGAGATGCCGCAGGATTTCAAGAAATCCTTCCAGATTTGGAGTCGTATCTGCTGGTTCCATGCCCATGCTACTGGCAACTTCAGAATGGTTTTGAACTGAGTTGCGGCTGACTTTCTGGAAAAATATGCGCCTGTTGCGTCTGAGCGGCTTCTGATCAGGTGATGCCTAAGCGGCATCGTTGACTATTGGAAGGTTGCTGCTGTGTGATGAGTCATTGAACGGGGGAGCTCAAATGCGACTCTCCCGTTCTGATTTCCATTCCGTTACAGCACGCCCTTTGAGGATGGAACGCCGGTTTGTCGCGGGTCGACGACGATCGCCTGACGCAATGCTCGTGCTGTTGCTTTGAAGATTGCTTCAGAAATGTGGTGACTGTTGTGGCCGTGGTGCTGAACGACGTGCAAATTCATGAGTGCATTCGCAGCAACGGCCTGCCAGAAGACTTCGACCAGTTGGGTGTCGAAGTCGCCAATTTTTTCGGTCGGGAATTTGAAGTTGTCGACGAACCAGTATCGACCGCTCAAATCGAGTGCAGATGTGACCAAGGTGTCTTCCATCGGCAAGGTCATTGACCCATAGCGGACGATTCCTGCCTTGTCGCCAATTGCCTGACGAATTGCCTGTCCCAGACAGATGCCTGTATCTTCAACCGTGTGGTGGAAGTCGACGTCGATATCCCCGTCTGCAAGGATTTTCAGATCGAACAGTCCATGCTTGGCAAACAACGTCAGCATGTGATTGAAGAAGCCGACGCCAGTTTGAATGTCGGCCTGCCCTGTTCCGTCCAGATTGATTTCAAGTGAAATCTTGGTTTCGCCGGTGGTGCGATCGATTCTGGCTGTACGTGGTGCAGGCATGGCAAGATTGACTTTGCTGGAACGGTTTTGGCGGTTTGAAGTTGTCCAGTTCGAAAGCGACTTCGACCTGGACACGATCTGGTGAATTGCAACTTCGACGATGCTGATTGTGAGTGGATTGAGGGAGTCCATCACAATGCAACGCAGCCGAGTTTATACAATTTCCTTCAACGCTGTGAGAAGTGTTTCAATCTGTGGGTCGGTTCCAACGGTGATTCTCAATCCCGTCAGGAGTCCGTCAGGGTGGCGTTCATCGGGAACGACCGCATTCGGGAATTTCATAAACCGAACGAGAATCTTTCTGGCTTTCAATTCCTGATAGATTTCTTCGTGACTGCGAGTCGGGTGTGTGCTCCAGACGAAGTTGGCCTGACTTGGAACAATGTCGAATCCCAACTCGACAAGGCTTTTCTCAAGTCGAGTGCGGGTGGCAATGATCTTGGTGCGGTTCTCAAGCATCCAGGCTTGATCGCGGATTGAGGCTTCCGCTGCGGCCAGGGACAACGCATCGCAGTTGTAGCTGTCTTTGACTTTTCGCATCTCGCGGATGAGGTCGGGATGGGCAACAGCAAATCCGAATCGCAGTCCGGCAAGACTGTATGACTTGCTGAACGTGCGGGTCACAATGATCTGCTTCCCCAACTCGCTTTTCAGCAGTTCGCACTTGTGTGGAATATCGGCGAAGTCACCATATGCTTCGTCGAGAACCAGGACCCCATTTGGAGGGACGATCGAGGCGATGACGTCGTTGTCCCATCGATTTCCGGACGGTGAGTTCGGGTTGGGGACGAACAGCAACTTCGCCTGATCAATCAGGACCTTGTTGAGTTTCCGGTCCCAGCTCCAGTCTGCATTCAAACGCAGGCGTGCGTGTCTGGTTCCCTGAATATCCGCCAGCGTTTCATAGAGAATGTAGCTCGGGTATGGATACGCGATCAGGTCGTTTCCGTCGGTGAATGTCCGAACCAGAATCGTCAGGTTTTCGTCGCTTCCATTCGCTGGAATAATCCAGTCTGGATCGACTCCCAGCACTTCTGCGGCCGCTTTACAGAATGATCGCCCCAGCGGATCGGGATAAACCTGCAAGCGCTCGCGAGCAACCTTCTCGATGGCCTCGATGACCTTCGGGGAAGGAGGGTACGGGTTCTCGTTGGTGTTCAACTTGACCCAGCCAGACTCCTGTGGCTGTTCACCTGGGGCATACCCGTGAAGCTTTTCGATGTTGGGGCGAATCAGTGACATGTTGCTGGTTACGATTTTGTTGTGTCTGCCAGGATGCTGCAAATCAGCTGCGGGCACTGTCCGGAAACCTGAGGTGATCTTTCACTCAGCAGTGAAAAGCCGCAGTGTAGAGCATCTGGCAATGGATTGAATATGTAAATCGAGTCTCAACCTGAGGACGGGAGTTGTCCGAATCGTCCTGTCGGCTGAACTCGGATGTGGCAGGTCTGATGGCTGGCGATGAACTACTGGCTCAGGAAGCGGAATGCAGGCTTTTTAGTGGCCTGCCCCGCTTTTGAACCGAGATGAATCGCATCGTGTCGAGTGGACGTGCACGCTGCAACAGAAGACGAGACAGATCCCGATTAGTTCAGGTTCATCGACTGCAGGAATTCGTCGTTTGTTTTCGAACGACGCATTCGATTCGTCAACAGGTCCATCGCTTCGACAGGATTCATGTCGTTGAGAACCCGACGAAGAATCCAGACGCGACGAAGTTCTTCTTCGCCCATCAGCAGTTCTTCGCGGCGTGTCCCGGATTTGTTGACGTCGATCGCTGGCCAGATGCGTTTCTCAACCATGCGGCGATCGAGATGAAGTTCCGTGTTACCGGTCCCTTTGAATTCTTCGAAGATCACTTCGTCCATTTTGGAACCGGTGTCGACGAGAGCCGTCGCGATGATCGTCAGGCTGCCCCCTTCTTCGACCGCACGAGCGGAACCGAAGAAGCGTTTTGGGTGCTGAAGTGCGTTCGCATCGACCCCCCCTGTCAGGATCTTGCCTGAATTCGGGCACTCGGTGTTGTAAGCACGAGCAAGCCGTGTGATCGAATCGAGGAAGATCACAACGTGATGCCCGTATTCGACCATCCGTTTGGCCTTCTCGATGACCATTTCCGACACTTGGATATGTCGACTTGGTGGTTCGTCGAAGGTACTGGAAATCACTTCGCAGTGATCCCCTTTCACTTGACGTTCCATCTCGGTCACTTCTTCTGGACGCTCATCAATCAGAAGCATGATGACGTAGGCTTCTGGATGATTTTCCAAAACAGCCTTTGCCAGTTTCTGCAGAAGAACTGTTTTCCCAGCTCGTGGTGGAGAGACAATCAATCCACGCTGACCGAACCCAATTGGTGCGACAATGTCGACGATTCGGGTGCTGAGTTCTGCGGGATCAGTTGCCAGAACCAATCGGTCCTGGGGGTGCAGCGGGGTCAGATCATCAAACGGCACTTTGATCGGAACAAGGTTCGGATCTGCTCCGTTGATTGCTTCAACTCGCAGCAGTGCGAAGTAACGTTCGTTCTCTTTTGGCGGACGGATCTGACCTGCAACTGTCGCCCCGGTTCGTAATCCGAAACGGCGAATTTGGCTCGGCGAAACGTAAATGTCGTCCGGGCATGGCAGGTAGTGGTAATCTGGACTTCGGAGAAACCCGAACCCGTCCGGGAGGATTTCCAAAGTCCCTTCCCCAAACATCAGGCCATTCATTTTTGTCCGCTCTTTGAGGATGCGGAAAATGAGGTCCTGCTTTTTGAGGCCGGTGTATTCGCTGATGTTTTCATTACGAGCGAGTTCGATGAGTTCCTTCATCGTCATTCGCTGTAACGCTGCGATGTGAATATCGCTGTGCTTGGCGTCTTCGTAGCGTGAATCCGCCGGATCGTAGATGGCTTCGGTGTCCTCTGCAGGGACAGCAGGTGTAGCAGAGGTTTGAGCGCCGGAGTCTGTTTGTCGCGTACGTGATGACGCGGAAGGCGAGGTTCTAGGCATGTTTGTCCTCGAATTCGCAATCGTTCAGGAGAGAGGAATTGATCTGCTTTGCATTCCCAGAGAGGGACGGCAACGGGATCAGGAAATGGAATTGGCAGTCTGAGATTGGGTCAGGCTGGTTGTGGTTGATTTACGTTGAGTTCAGGGAATCGCGAACGAATCCACTTGGCAAGTTGCTTCACGGACTCTTCAACTGATACCGATTGATCAATTGTGACGTGACTTCGTTGTCGCTTCTCTTCCAGGCTGAATTGACTCTGTTCACGGCGTTCGAGTTCTGCGGCGTCCCAACCTCGTTTTTGTACTCGAGCGAGACGTTCCGCCTGAGGAACATCAAGGAACACAATTGCATCGCAGTGTTCGCTCCAGCCGGATTCCAGTAATAATGCGGCATCAAGGATAATCAGGTCGCAGTCTCGATCGACCTGATGGCATCGAATCTGATCGTGAAGTTCCTTCCGAATCACCGGGTGAACTGTCTGCTCCAAAAACGCGCGCGATGCCTGTTTGTCTTCTGATTCTCCAAACACCAGCCGCGCCAGAGAAGGACGAGAAATCTCCCCATCCTGTCCCAGAATTTCCCTGCCAAACTGTTTTACTAAGGTTGCCCGAACTTCTGGTTGGCGAAGAACCTGATGTCCCACGGCGTCTGCATCAAGCCGGCAGGTCCGAAATTCACTTTGTAAGGCGGTGGCCAAGGTGGACTTACCTGAACCAATTCCCCCCACGATTCCGATCATCGGAATTCTCGCGGCGGACATAAAAATGGCCTCACAGCTGAGATATTAAAACTGAAACTGGGATGAATGCGTTCAGAACGTTTGATTGTGAAACGATTGAAATCGGGATGTGGATCAACGGGAGATTGGAATTATCGAGGGACCTTGGAAAAAGCCGCTGGTTCCAGAGACAGACATTGCTTAGACGTGCATTGCTGGTCTTTGAACCCGTTCGATCCTTCGCATCGCGATACCGCAACATCATGTTTTGGCGAGAGACAGGCTATCTGTTGTGCTTTGTTTATGGTTGCCGACGATCACCCCAAAGTCAATCATCACTGAAGAAAAATAAATCTCGATATGAAGTCTTTTTTACCGGGAAATCGGGACTTTTATGCGAACATTCTGGAACTTTTGATCAGCGAATCGTATCAAAGAGGGAGATTCCCCGATGCGTTTAGCGGTTTGTTCTGCTTTTGCAGGTGCCAGTGCAGTCGGGGCTTGGAGGCTTTGTGTTCAGGATGAACGTGTACGAATTGTAAGTCCGCTTGAGTGGGAGGCCTGTCCCCATGGCCGTGTCTTCCCTGAGGCTGTCTGGTCGATTCCAGAAATGACAAGCGGTTCCCTTCTCCGGTTCGCTGATTGAATTTTGTCACTGACGGCGTTTGTGTCGACCTTTCTTCTCATCATGGATTCAAGTTTAAAAGGAATCCTATGTTTCGCCTCGCGACTTTGTCTGCGTGTCTGCTGACCGTGTCGATGTCACTGGTTGGAGTCTTGATTGTCATGGCAGCTGAACCCCAACCGCCGCAAACTGATGCCAGAAAAGCTCGGCAGAACTTCGATGACGGGAACTTTCGAGACGCCTACCAGACTTACCGGCATCTCTCGTTGACACCAGGATCGGCAGGAGCTGAGTCAGGTGAGCATCTGAGCATGGCGGTGTCATGCCTTCAGCAACTCCAACGACTTGGTGAAATCGACAAGCTGCTGCAGGAGTTTGTCGCCATTGATAACACCGACTGGCGGCGCTTGTGGAAAGCAGCAACAGTGCTGGATTCCGTTCCACATTTTGGTGTCATTGTCGCTGGCGAGTTCGTTCGCGGGAACGCACGTGGCGGCGGAAGCTATGTTGAGGTCGAAGCACGTGATCGGGTTCAGTCATTGATGTGGATGAATGCTGCTCGGCAGAAGATTCCCGGCGATGCTGATGGAAAGATCAAGGCTGACTTCTTTCACGAATTCGCAGCTCAGTTGCTTGACCAGTCTGAAGGGGCCTGGAAGCTTCAGGTCCTCACCGATCTGGAAACGTTGCCGGATTATCCAGAAGGAACCGGGCGACGTTTCGGGCGATTTGGTGGATATCGCTCACAGAACAAGACACCTGTCGATGCTGACGGGAATCCCATCTTCTATGCGATTCCTGAATCTTTTGAAGCAGCAAAGAGTGACGGCGAACGCTGGCGCTGGTGCCTGAATCAGGTTGTTGCTGCAGATGCGACTCGTCAGGATGCTGTGAAACTGGAATACGCCAACTTCCTGCTGAGCCAATTCGGAGTCGGCACTCTTCGAGATGCAGGCATTTTTCTTCCTGAGGCCAAAGACTCGCTGACTAAAGAAGAAGGAATCTGGTCTCTGACTGGATTGAGTGATGATGAAACCATTGCTCAACTCGCCACGGGCCCAAAACGATTCAAGTTGCCTGCGGACGCCAACTTTATCAAGTTGTTCCGCGAAGTCGCTGATGGGAAATCAGAAGGCACGGCCGGGGCTGCATTGAATTCGCTCGTTCAGATCTATCTGAATCGTCAGCAGTACCCTAAGGCTACAGGTGTGTTGAAGGAAAGTCTGAAGCGATTCCCTAAAGATGCTGACGGTCGTGCTGCTCAGTTGAAACAGATCGAAGGCAACTGGGGAGACTTCGAACCACGCCAGAATGTGGCAGCAGGAAAACCTGCTCAGGTGGATTATCGCTTTCGCAATGGAACCTCTGTTGAGTTCACCGCGTTTCGTCTGAAAGTGCCTGAGCTAATCGCAGACATTCAGGCTTATCTGGAATCCCGACCTGCTCAGGTGGAATGGGAACGAATTCAAATCGAACAGATTGGCATGCAGATCGTCAATGAAGGGAAATCGAAGTACCTGGGCGAGAAGGTTGCCAGCTGGTCATTAAAACTTGAGCCGCGCGAAAAGCATTTCGATAAGCGAATTACGGTGACGACTCCCCTGCAGAAAGCGGGAGCTTATCTTGTTTCAGCAAAGATGGCGGACGGTAACATCAGTCGCATTGTGATGTGGGTCGAAGATACAGCAATCGTGAAAAAGCGAGTTGCAAGTGGATCGCTTTATTACGTTGCGGATGCTGTCACTGGGGAACCTGTTGCCGATGCTCAGATTGACTTCTTCGGTTGGAAGCAGCAACGCGAGATGGGGCGAGGTCGAGGCGAATTTCAGGTCGTCACGTCGAAGTTTGCCAAGAAAACAAATGCAAGTGGTTTGGCGACAGTTGACCCTGCTCTGATGCTTCCTGAGTACCAATGGATTGCAGTCGCTCGATCTGCTGCCGGACGTTATGCGTATCTGGGATTCAGTCACGTCTGGTTCAATTCATTCAGGGATATTCGCGACGTCTCTTCTAGTGCCTACATCATTACGGACCGCCCTGTTTATCGCCCTGAGCAGAAGGTCCAGTACAAGGTTTGGGTGCGTCGGGCAGATTATGGGAAAGACAATCGTGGCTTGTACGCTGACAAGCCATTCACCGTGAAGTTGATTGATCCTCAGGGCAATGAGGTGTTCAAGAAAAATCTGACCACTGACGAGTTCGGAGCGATACAGGCAGAGCATCTTCTTCCTAAGAATGCGAAGCTGGGGCAGTATCAGATTGAAGTTTCCAATGGAAAGGACATCTCCCAGTTTCTGGGGTTCCGAGTTGAAGAGTACAAGAAGCCAGAATTTGAAGTCACGATCGAATCACCTGACACTCCTGTTCAGTTAGGAGAGAAGGTCTCGGCCAAGGTTCAGGCGAAGTACTATTACGGGGCACCTGTTACTCAGGGGACAGTGAAGGTCAAAGTTGAGCGTTCTGCCAAAGTTTCCAAATGGTTCCCGCTCGATCCATGGGACTGGCTGTACGGCAACGGCTATTGGTGGTTCGCTCCGAATGCAACATGGCATCCTGGCTTCCATCGCTGGGGCTGTATCATCCCGCCAATTGGTTTCAATGTTGATCCTCCGGAACTGGTGATTGATCAGGAAGTCCAGATTGGCCCTGATGGGACTGCGACGATTGAAATCGATACGTCACTGGCAAAAGAACTGCACGGTGATGAAGACCATGAATACACGATCACCGCGGAGGTGACCGATGCGTCACGCCGAACCATTGTCGGGTCCGGAAAAGTTCTTGTCTCTCGCGAACCGTACAAGGTCACTGTCTGGACAAACCGCGGTTATTACAACGTGGGGGACTCAATTCAGGCGGATCTCAAAGCGAGATCGCTCGATGGGAAAGGAATCAAAGGTTTCGGGAAGCTGGAACTTTTGAAACTGAGTTACCCTGAAGGAAAACTGGTCGAGACTTCTGTTCAAGTCTGGGATCTGGAAACCGATGCCGAGGGATCTGCAACGCAGACGATCAAGGCAAGTGAGGCTGGGCAGTATCGGCTCTCTTACAAGATGCAAACTGCTGCGGATGCCCCAGTGATTGAAGGGGGGCACCTGTTTGTGATTCGTGGCGAAGGGTTTGATGGTTCTCAGTTCCGGTTTGGGGATCTGGAATTAGTCGCCGAAAAGAAAACATACGCTCCTGGAGAAACAGTCCGGTTGATGCTGAACACCAATCGGACAGGAGCGACAGTGCTTCTCTTTGTCCGTTCGGTAAATGGGGTGGCTGCAAAAGAACCGCAGATTTTGAAGCTGAGCGGGAAAAGCGAGATTGTCGAGATTCCTGTCGAAGCCAAGGACATGCCGAACTTCTATGTTGAGGCACTGACGATTTCACACGGAGAGATTTTCAATCTTTCCAGAGAGTTAATGGTGCCACCTGAGAAGCGAGTTCTGAACGTCGAAGTTCTTCCTTCAAACGAGAAGTATCTGCCGGGACAAGAGGCGGAAATTCAACTGAAGGTGACAGACGCTCAGGGGAATCCGTTTGCAGGAAGTCTTGTCGTCAGCGTTTATGATCGCGCTGTTGAGTACATCTCTGGTGGTTCAAACATTGAGGAAATCAAGTCATTCTTCTGGGGGTGGAAGCGACTTCACCATATCAATAAAGAAGACAACCTGACTCATTGGTCAACTCTCCTGCGGAAAACAGGGGAAGTGATCATGGAAAATCTGGGGGTCTTCGGTGATCAGGTCGCAGACATGGGCGAAATCGCTGTGATGGATGCGGCTCCCTCAGTGGGCGGCGGAATGGGCGGCGGAATGGGAGGTGGGGGATTTGGGCGTCATATGCGAGGTGCTCCGCAAATGATGGAGAAATCCTTGAACTATGCCGCGCCTGGGGCGCCGATGCCTACCGCTGCTCCAATGGCTGCTGCTGATGCTGCTGGTGGAGACGCTCCGGTCCAGCCAATGATTCGGTCTGAGTTTGCTGATACGGCATTCTGGAAGGCGGATCTCACTTCGGACAGCAATGGTCTCGCGAAGGTCACATTCAAAATGCCAGAGAATCTTTCAAGCTGGAAGATTCGGACCTGGGGCATGGGCGCGGATACTGTTGTCGGGGAAGGAACCGCAGATGTTGTCACCGCGAAGAACATCATCGTTCGCCTTCAGGCTCCACGATTCTTTGTTGAACGTGACGAAGTGGTTTTGTCTGCGGTCGTTCACAACTATCTGGCAACAGAGAAAGAGGTCACTGTTCAGCTTGATCTGGAAGGGGAAACTCTGTCTTTAATCACAGATGCGTCAGCGTTAACTGGCAATAAGGAGCCAAGTGTTCGAGTGACAGTCCCTGCCGGTGGAGAAACCAGAGTCGATTGGACTGTGAAAGCGACTCAGGCCGGGATCGCGACCGTCACAATGAAGGCGTTGACCAATGAAGAGTCAGACGCGATGCAGATGAAGTTCCCAGTGAAGGTTCACGGAATTTCCAAGACAGAGTCCTTCGCTGGCGTCATTCGACCTGACCAGAACTCAGGTAAGGTTGAGTTCGCGGTTCCTTCTGAACGAATTGCGGAACAGACTCGACTTGAAGTTCGGTATTCCCCAACGGTCGCCGGAGCCATGGTCGATGCCCTGCCTTATCTGGTCGATTACCCTTATGGGTGTACCGAGCAGACGTTGAATCGCTTTGTCCCGACAGTCATTACTCATCATCTGTTGAAGACGATGGGCGTGAACCTGAAAGAGATTCAGGAGAAGCGAACGAATCTCAATGCTCAGCAGTTGGGTGATGCGGCTGAACGGGCGAAGCAATGGAAGCGCTTTGATCGCAATCCTGTCTTTGATGATGCCGAAGTTCAATTGATGGTAGAGACCGGAATTCGAGATCTGGCTTCCATGCAGAATAGTGATGGCGGTTGGGGCTGGTTCTCTGGATACAAGGAGCGTTCCTGGCCACACACGACAGCTGTGATCGTTCATGGATTCCAGCAGGCAGCGAAGAGCGACGTTGCGATTCCTCAAGACGTGCTGAGCAAAGGCGTCCAGTGGCTCGCTCGGGCACAGGAAGCGGAAGTGGCGTTACTGCAGGAAGGTGAACGCCATGCCAAAGATCCAAAGCGAACTGGGAAGTACCGCTCTCAGGCTTCAGATATTGACGCCCTGGTCTTCCAGGTTCTGGTGGAATCAGGCGTCAAGAATGAAGAAATGCAGCGGTTCCTGTATCGAGATCGCGTCAAGCTGTCGCTGTACTCTCAAGCACTGATCGGGTTGGCATTCCACGAGCTCGGAGCGTTTGAGCAACGGGATATGGTGATTCGCAATATCGATCAGTTCGTGAAAATCGACGAAGAGAATCAGACCGCGTTCATCGATCTGCCAAATAATAATGACTGGTGGTTCTGGTACGGCAGCCGAACAGAATCGAACGCGTTCTATCTCAAACTACTGACCAAGGTTAATGCGAAGTCGACCAAGGCCTCTCAGCTCGCAAAGTACCTGATCAACAATCGACGGAACGGGACGTACTGGAACAACACCAGAGACACAGCGTACGCAATCGAGGCTCTGGCCGAGTTCGCAATTGCCTCTGGAGAGTCTCGTCCTCACTTTGCAGTGGAAGTCTGGCTTGATGGTGAATTGAAGAAGTCCGTGAAGATTACTCCGAACGATTTGTTCACGTTCGACAATGCATTTGTGGTCGAAGGAGAAGCACTCGCAGCTGGCAAACATACATTGGAACTCAAGCGAAAACCGCTGAGCGAAGAGAAATCCGCAGTGGGTCCACTGTATTACAACGCCTACCTGACGAACTTTACTAAGGAAGACAACATCACCGCGACAGGGCTCGAAATTCGAGTCGGGCGAAAGTTCTTCAAACTGGTCGAAGACAAGTCGGCGACCTCGACTGTCGCAGGATCACGTGGTCAGGCGATTGATCAGAAGGTGAAGAAGTACACCCGACACGAACTGGCTCGACTTGAAGATGTGGTCAGTGGCGATCTTGTGGAAATCGAACTCGAAATCGATTCCAAGAACGACTACGAGTACGTCATTTTTGAAGATGCCAAGGCTGCCGGTTGCGAACCGGTTGATCTGCAGAGCGGCTACACCGAGGGAGGACTAGGAGCCTATGTCGAATTCCGGGATGACCGCGTGGTGTTCTTCCTCCGCGAACTGAAGCGAGGAAAGCATTCCGTGAAGTATCGGGTTCGTGCAGAGATTCCTGGCAAGTTCAGTGCACTGCCGACCATCGCCGAAGGAATGTACGCTCCTGAATTGAAGGCGAACTCAGACGAGTTCAAACTGAAGATTCAGGACAAGTAAACCTGCACTGTTCGCGTGCTTTCCTGATTGAAGCTCAGAATGCAAGACGCCGGACCAGCAATAGAACTGCTGGCCCGGCGTTGTTGTTTTGCATTCTGTGTTTCGTCTAATCCAACTCGACAGAATCAACCGAGTGATCAGTCAGGCGAGATCGATCTATGACGCTTCGCGGAGGCGCAGTGATGGTGTTTCGATTGTGACCATCGTGTTTGGTGGAACACTCTTCGTCAGCCAGACGTTCGCGCCGACGACGGAACTTTCACCAACAATGGTTGCGCCCCCGAGGATTGTGGCATTCGCGTAAACAACGACACGATCCTGAATCGTCGGGTGTCGTTTGTTGCCACGAACCAGGTTCCCATCTCCATCTTTGGCGAAGCTTAATGCGCCCAGAGTGACTCCCTGATAGACCTTCACTCCCGTGCCAATTTCGCACGTTTCTCCAATCACGACGCCTGTTCCGTGATCGATGAAGAAGGATGGTCCAATCGATGCGCCCGGGTGAATATCAATTCCGGTCAAGCTGTGAGAGTGCTCGGCCATCATTCGTGGGATCAGCGGGACTTTCTGGCGATACAGTTGATGCGCGATGCGGTGAACGGTGACAGCGGCCAGACCGGGGTAGCAGAAGACAATTTCGTCGAGTCCACTTGCGGCTGGATCTCCGTCGTATGCAGCCTGAACATCGGTTGCGAGTGTGCGGCGCATTTCCGGAAGCGACTCAAGAAAGCGAATCGCTTCGTGTTGCCCACGGCTTTCAAAATCGATCAGACGTCGTTCATCGCACGAGTGAGGGCCATTTTTCTGGTCGTAATCGTATCGCAGTGCACGGCTGATTTGTTGAGTCAGTTTATCGTGAAGACCATCGATCAGGTCACCGACATAGTAAGTGACGTTGCCGAGATGAAGATTCTGGCGACGGTGATATCCCGGGAACAGAATTTCCTTCAGGTCGTTGATGATCTCAATGACAGCCGACGTACTTGGCAATGGACAGTGCTGGAGATGGTTGATTGAACCGATTTCCAGATAGCTGTCGACGATACGGTCGGTGAGTGCAGACAACTGCTCTTTCAAGCGAAAATCAGTAGCCATGGACGGAATCCGAACTTGATTCGTAAAAGAAATCAACGCCCGATGATCTAGGTCGGGAAAACGGAATGTATACGAAGCGTGCCTTCATATGACCGGCCTCACGCCGGTCAGAAACAGTTCTCGTTTTGCATCAACCGCCACACTGCTGGAGCTTCTCTTTCGACTTGATCAGGAAAAACAGGACTTACGAATTCGAAGCAGACTCCTCCCGGACGACTGGCCTGCGAGTGAGATGGCCGCCCTGCCTGCTTTCTTTGCCCAATTCCTTGTTTCGTTAAATCGACGAAACCAGATGATCGCCTGAAGCGAATTTGACGGTTGCTTTCGTCCGATTCAACGAAAAAACCGCGATATCATCTCAGGTTTATCTGATCGGTACAGTTTACCATCCCGATTCCCGGTTGTCTTCTCTCTGTTTGTCGTCTGAGTTCAGCAGAGATCGGGGAGAACAGGAGAGGTTGGGGTTTTTAGAAGCAGAGACCTTTGCAATTCAGAGTCAATTTCTAAAATTACAAGTTGTGGTTTCTGGAGCGCTTTGCTTCAACCTGTGTCAGTGCAGCAGCGGAATTTCATCTGAGAAGAGCGGGCCTCCGCGTCGGCGAAGCTCATAAAGTCATTTCCGTTCCTGTAAACAGGCTGGTTTGTAAGAATTTGCGAAACGATCGATCCGATGCCAACTTACATCTACGAGATTGTTCATGATGACGGCTCATCAGGAGCGACTTTTGAGCATATTCAATCCATTTCTTCGCCGCCGCTGACGCATCATCCAGAAACCGGCGAGCCTGTCCGCCGGATCATTCAGCCTCCATTCATTGGCGGTTCATGGTCCGAATCGGCGATGAGCAAAAGTGTCTCCGATGACAAGAAACTCGATCGACTCGGGTTCACAAAGTATGTGAAGTCCGGGGACGGAATCTATGAAAAACGGGCAGGCAAAGGCCCTGACATCATTTCCCGAGATGCTCCCCTCGCCGGAGACAGCCTCAGCCACCTTGATTAGACCGATCGCGGTCGATCATTCGGGAACGAAACAGCCTTTTTCCTGTCAGGGAAAAAGGCTGTGTGCAGACCAGATTGATCGGCTCGATCAGAAGTCGGCGTCGAGGACGATTCGATAGCGGGCATGGCCTGATTCGAGCCGTTCAAATGCTTCGTTGATTCGGCTCATCGGGAAGTGTTCGGTTTGCGGGGTGATGTTGTGCCGTGCCGCGAATTCGAGCATTTGCGCCATATCCACTGGTGAGCCTGTTGGGGAGCCTGAAATGCTTCGCTGCCCCATGATCAGTGACATGGCGGAAAATGGGATCGGTTCGAGGACTGCCCCCACGATGTGCAATCGCCCGTTCGGGCTCAGAAGATTGATGACTGACTCCCAGTTGAGTGGGACGTTGACTGTCACAATCAACAGATCCAGCGTGCCAGCCAGCTTGCTCATCTCAATGGCATCTCGGCTGGAGCAGACATGATGGGCGCCGAAATTTCGAGCTTCCTCAAACTTGCTTTCGCTGGATGTGAAGGCGGTCACTTCGCAGCCGTAAGCGGATGCAAATTTCACTGCCATGTGCCCCAGCCCGCCGATACCAATGATGCCGACGCGAGAGGTCGGCTTGGCATGCATGGCCAGCGGATTGAAGACGGTGATTCCCCCGCAGAGTAGCGGTCCGGCTTCAACAAAATTGAGCTTTTCAGGGATCGGGATCGCCCAGGCCCAGTGCGAACGGACACGGTTGGCGAATCCACCGGTGTGGCCAATGATTGTCGCCTGTGACTCTCCGCACAAATGCTGAGAACCTGACAGGCATGACCGGCAATGCATGCAGCTTCCGGAAGTCCAACCGATGCCGACGCGCTGTCCAACTTGAAGTCCCTTGGCTGATTGCCCGACGGCAACGACACGACCAATGACTTCGTGCCCAAGAACTGCGGGATAGACGGAGTTGCCCCAGTCATTGTTCAGTACGGAGATGTCAGAGTGGCATAGACCGCAATGCTCGACCTGAACTTCGACCTCGTCCTGCCCGAGGGGGCCAACTTCAATCTGATGGCGTTGGAATTCCTGCTTAGCTGCCGTTGCGGTCCATGTGTCGAAAACTGCCATCGATTGAGACTCCTGGAGGAAGTTCAGTGGCGATGCGGACCAGAATTCGTCATCGCCCGCCAGTGAACTGTTGAATGCTTTGCGTACGCAGGGATTCAAGCTTCACTGTATTGCGATTCGTTGCGGTCTTCCAATATTTCGAATGAGAAATCGAAACTTTTTGTGCGACTCGAATTACTCCGATGTCCCGTTGGCCAGACGATAGGTTCTTATGCATTCAATCGAGATTCGCTGCGCGCTCCAAAGGCTTCTCCTGATCTCGGAATTACTTCCAGTCGAACCCGATGTCGAGAGCCGGAGCGGAGTGGGTCAGAGCACCGACACTGATTCGATCAACGCCGGTGGCCGCAATTCCGCTGACGGTCGAGAGATTAACACCGCCTGAAGCTTCCAGCAGAACTCCTGGAGCCAGACTGTTACGCAGTTCCACTGCCGATTTCAGTTCTGCAAGTGACATATTGTCCAGCAGAACCATGTCTGGTCGCTCTGGCAGGATTTGTTGCAACTGGCCCAATGTATCGACTTCAAATTGCACCAGCATCCCGGTAGGGGCGTTCTGTCGCAGATGTTTGACTGCTGCGGCCAGCGTGCGTTGTGGATCGCTGAGCCAATCGGCGAGATGGTTGTCCTTCACCAGAATTGCGTCGTAGAGCCCGATCCGATGGTTCGTTCCCCCTCCACATTTTACGGCGTATTTTTGCAGCGAACGAAGTCCCGGCAGCGTCTTTCGAGTATCAAGAATTCTGGCAGGGTGGGAGCCAACCGCATCCACATAGAGCTTTGTGTGTGAAGCGATTCCGGAGAGAAATGTCAGGAAGTTGAGAACAGTCCGCTCGGCCGTCAGCAGTGCCTGAACCGGGCCGTGGATTTCTGCAATGAGTGATTGAGGTTCAAGGGCCGCTCCGTCGGAAAGTTGCACAGTGCAATCAACTGGAGTTCCCAATTCTTCAAAAACGATCGGGATAATACTCGCCCCGCAGAGAACGCCGGGCTTTCTGGAAACGATCTGAACAGTGCCGCGATCGGTTGCCGGAATAAGGAGTGTTGTTGTGAAATCGACGCTGCCTGCAAGATCCTCTTTTAACGCAGTCCGAACGAGTTGGCGGGCGTCGTCCAATTCATGTGGCTGCATCACAGAGTTACTTTCAGATGAAAATCGAGTGGAATTGGATTAAGGAGGATCGGAACTTAAGTGAGAACAGCAGTCTTCTAAGCAGAAATTTTCCAAGGCAATCGCTTGCAGTGTGACCGGTTCAATCGCCCCGGCTTTTGAACGGTCACTCAGAGTTATTCAGCAGGATGTGTCACTGTAGAGTCTGCGGCAATTGTCTCCGACACAACGTCTGACTCTTCATTCTCTGGATGGTCCAGAATCGGGGCCATCTGCGGAGGCACGAGAGTCTTGGCGTAGGTTTCCAATTGTCGAAACGTTTCGCAGCGAGTCCCGAACTGGCGATTCACCATAAGATTCGCTGTGATTGCTTTCCCTCCGACCACGAGAGAGACATCGTTTGTCTCAGCAAGCTTTGCCAACAGATCAAACTCAGTCAGAAACGTATCTTGATCGCGAATCGCCGAAACATTGAGCCAGACAAGCTTAGGCCGCATATCACACACGGCTTGTCGGAGTGACAGAAAAGGAAGCATGGCCCCTAATGAGCATGCCCGCCACCCGTTCTCGCGAAGGACCATTTCGATCATTGATGAGGCGAGCGTATACGGATCGCCCTCCAGAGATCCTCCAACTGCGATCGGTGCTGTAGGCAGAAGTTCTGGCATTGCGCGACGAACTTCATGCAGAACGCGATGGCAGATTTCACACGCGCGACGTTCCTGATAGACGGTGATCTCGTGAGGGCCTGGCCGGGAGGCAATGCTTTCAAAGATCGGCGAGAACACGTCATCGCAGATCGTGCTCATCGGGATGCCAGCCAGATACAAGTTCAGCACAACTTCGGTGCAGACTTGTTCATCTCCCTGCTCCAATGCAATCGCGAGCCTTTCCCGTTCTCCATGCAGTTTGCGTTCTTGCCCGCCAGTTGTACTTGGTGGGAGCCCCAGAAGTTCCGGGTGAAGAAGCCGATAACCGGAGTTGCGAAGAAAAGTCAGTACGCCGTTGATCGGGAGGCGACGGTGTCCCCCTGCAGTGCGGACGGTTGGGATTAAACCTTGGTCGCACCACCGCTTGAGCGATGATTCGCTCATGTCAATTGCCTGAGCAACCTGACGTGGGGTGAGAAGATCTTTCACGGATGTGAACTCAAAAAATGCGATTGATTCAACTGTGTACTAAGCGAATGCACTGCGTTCTCAACGACGGAAAACGCGATGATTTTCCCTTATTCTAGTCCAATCAAAGCAGAGGCCAACCTTCGTCCGCAATTTTGCGCACAAAGTTCGCATTCAATTGGGAAACTCACGGAAAACCGACAGCACAGGATTTGGCAAAGCACGTACCGGGAAGGACTGGGCAGAGAATCAGTCCACCATGATTTCCGGTTCCTCGCCAAGCTCACGCGGCAGGTGGCTCGACTGCCAGTCGACCCCTGCGTTTTTCAGGTTACTCGACGCGCCGATTGCCGGGTTGTCGTCCCCTGCCCTGAGTTCCATTTCATGTGGTTCCAAGGTGCTCCATCGGTTCAGTTCGATCTTCTCTAATGGAACCAGCAGGTTGACATCTGGGGAAATGTGAGCGTTGGTTAAGCCCAATTGTTCGGCGGACAGTTCGCGACCATTTTCCAGAAGAAGAGACGTTGAGGAATCAATCAGGCACAGCGGCCCAGTCATCTGGAAGAAGCTGCGGTTTCTGGTTGTTTCAATCTCCAGAGCTTCTCGGAGTTGAGCATCTTCGTCTCGACTGGCCAGTTCAATCAACGGCTGACCATCGTGGTCAATTCGCACCACTACGCTGTTGAGGTCGAGTCGGATCTGGGGGATGGTTCCATGCTCGCCGGATGTCGCGTTGATCAGTCCGCCACCGAGAAGCATTGTTGTCTGATCCAGTTTCAGAACGACTTCACGTTGAGAGTCGTCCTGTGTGCTGATCATGTACGAGTTCGAACCATCAAACTTGAACATCCAGCCTGAGATTGCGACAGCGGTGTTTCGTAGTGTGATTTCGAGTGGATCAATTGCTTCCTGCGTCAGAAAATCGTACTGACCGCGAACAAACGTATCGTTCATTTCGATCCGGTTCGGACGGATCATCATCCGTTCCGGCATCGTGTCCGCAAGGTCTTCGGATTCGACTTTTGGAAGTGAAACAACCGTCGCAGGCTGATTGAACGGATTCACCAAGGTCAAAGTGACGCCGTTCGTGGTGAGTTGCGATCCTTTCACAAGAGAAAAGAGCGACCATTCCACAATGGAGGCCGGATCGACCTGCATTTCAATGTCGACGTTGGAAAGCTCGAGCGTACCACGGCTGAGGAGAAAGACCTCCAAGCTATGGTTCGATGCTCCCATCAACGGCTGACCGGTCAAATCAATCTTCAACTGCGGACGGTACTCTTTCCCCGCTTTCACTGGGGGAGCAGGTCGGATCAGAAGTTTTTTGTCGGCAATGGTCAACGGTTCCTGCAGGACCAATGGCAGTGATGTGTCCTGAATCTCGATGACCCAACCGTCTTTCGCAATCGCGACTGCGGATGCGAGCGTGGATCTCGGGAAACGCTCTTCTGTCTCGGAATTGATTGCCACGAATGGTTCCGTGACAGCCGGTGGAATCGCTGGCTGCGCTGGTTGCTGCTTCGGATCAGTTGGCATCGCAGGAGCATTGATGCCGCCGTTGGTGGCGCTGTTGCTGCCTGGTGTGATTGGCTGAGTCGAGGCCGGAGCGCTGCCGATCATCGAGCCAGTGCCCGATTCCTTCGTTCCATTCCCGCCTAACGCTGGAACAGCTGACGTGCCTGGAGCAATGGAAGGAGATTGCCCGACCCGGTCCAGCGTCGGGACGAACTGATTGACAAATGGCCGGTCCAGCATCTCTGATGGATTGTGGAGTCGAAACTCAGGGAGCTTGATCTTGTCGGTGAAGCCAGCCGTTCCGGAGGGCTGGGATGTCCCTGACGGTTGCAGTCCACCCATTGTCGGTTCGTTCGCAGCGACAAGTGGATCGGCATCTCCGATCGGAGGGACAGGAATCGACTGCATGGTCTCGGTGGGGACTGGAGCCGCTGTCACTCGGCCATCCGTTGCGGTTGCGTCCGGATTTTGATTCAGCTGAGGAATACTGTTGGCAGTCTCACCGAGTTCTGTTTTGGTGATTTGAACCGGTGTTGTGCGATTTGTGAGCCGCATCCGATCAGCGAAGACCAGCAGTACAAGCAGAAGTGCGACGGCCGCCCAGGTTGGCGCTCCGTCCCAGCGAGTTCGCTCGCGCCGACTCGGGATGGCTGTCCAGATCACGGTGTTCGGCTGAGCTGGTTCGAGCCCGAGTGACTGTGCAATCGGGATCAGGTCTGCAATCAGCTCGTTTGGTGTTGAATAACGCTCGTCAGGGTTCGCCGCCATCATCTTCTGGACGACTTTGGAAAACTGAGGGCTGATTCCAGAGGCACGCTGAGCCGGATCCGGTGGGACCGGTCGATGGTGGTTCATCACCTTTTCGAACATGGTGCCTGTCGGATAAGGAGGCGCACCTGTCAGCATGTGATAAAGGCTGCATCCCAACGAATAGATATCGCTTCGGACGTCGACATTTCTGGCGTCCATCGCCTGTTCTGGTGCAATGTAATCAAAGGTCCCCAGTGCGGTCCCTGCAACCGTCAGGTCGCGTGACTCCTGGGAATCCATATTGCGTGCGAGTCCCAGATCAACGAGCTTGGCCTGACCCGTCGGGGAGACAATGATGTTCGAGGGTTTGATGTCCCGGTGAACAACATTTGCGGCATGCGTTTGTTGCAGCGCTTCTGCAATCTGCAGGGTGTAATTCACTGCCAGTTCAGGGGAGAGCTTTCCCTTCTGACTGATCAGAGTACGAATGTTGATTCCGGTGACGAACTCAAACGCAATGAAGTGAACGGACGCTTCAGACCCGGTGTAGAACACGCGGGCGATATTGTCGTGGTCGAGTCGAGCTGCGGCGCGAGCTTCATTCTGAAATCGGTGAACAGCGTCGGGATCGTTCGAGTGCTCTGGCGACAGCACCTTTAGGGCAACGACTCGATCGAGGCGTTTGTCGATTGCTCGAAAGACAGCTCCCATCCCTCCTCGACCGATGCGTTCTTCAAGGATGAAGTGCCCGAGTTCGAGTCCGGCAACTGGTGGGAGAACTCCTGAATCGCTTGCTGAACGAGGTGGAAACAGACGTTCGTTGAGCCCGATCACTTGCTTTCGCTGTGATGACGGGTCAGTTGCATCTGACGACGGCGCGTGGCTTGCGTGCGGCAACGGTCGAACAAACGTCAACCCTTGCACACTCGATCCGCCAGTTTCGTGGAACCTCAATTCAGACATGATTTCCGCCGTAAGAAGGCGACATACCTCTGTTCTTATGAACCCGAGTCAGCACATTTTGGTTCTTACAAAATGCCTTCAGTTTCAAGAAAATTCCCAAATCAGTGCGCATCACTATGAATCAATGGCACTGACGCACGTCAAATCGATCCATCCTTCAGCCAATTATCAGACTGAAATTCTGCTGGAAAAAGTCTTTGAATCAGAACTTGGGATCTTAACCCCAATTCTAGTTCCACTTTCTGGAGGTCAGGTGAATTCTAGTCGTCAGAGAACGAATATTCACAAATTGATGGTGTTTCAACGTCGGGAGAAATTGTCCCAAGATGTATCGTCGATTCGACAAACGAGTTATGGCGATCGTGTGAAGTTTGGTGTCAATTGAAATTTGACGAGATCAAAGACGTGATGAGATGATTTTAATGTGGAAAGATCGGTAAGCCAGTGGAGAATCTTGCTGAATTCTCCAGTGTCTCGAATTTGAGTTTGGAATCGGTTGATTCGGGAAAGGACTTCCGACCAGTTTGCTTTAGAACCATCCAGTCGACATAGACGAGCTGCGACGGTCGTATGAAACTCCGCAGTTGAACTGGATTCTCAATTTTCTGTCACTTACCATGAATCCCATTCGTCAGTCTCGATCTATTTCAGGTTCGCAATTCCATGCGAATTTTAGTTATTGCCGATATTCATTCGAATTGGGCGGCTCTGCAGTCGATCCCGGATGATTACGACCGGTGCGTCGTCTTGGGGGATATTGTTGATTACGGGACCGATCCACTCCCCTGCCTCGATTGGGTGAGACGAAATGCGGATGTATGTGTGCGTGGGAATCATGACCATGCGATTGCACAATACATTGCTGCTACCGGAACAACTGGGTTCAGGCGCTTGGCCGGAGTCACTCGCCCTCAACACTGGGATCTGTTGAATTCACGGCATCTCAAGTTTCTTGGTCGACTCCCGGTGACGGCTTATTTCCGCGAGAGTGACTTACGACTTTTTCTGTTGCACGCCACTCCTCGCGATCCGATGGACGAGTATCTCACGAATGATGCGGAAGGCTGGCGACAACGGCTCACCGACATCGATGCTGATATCGTCTGCGTCGGGCATTCTCATATGCCGTTCCATCTGGAACTGGATGGAATTCAGGTCTTAAACCCCGGTAGCGTTGGTCAACCGCGAGACGGCGACTGGCGCGCGAGTTATGCCATCATCGAAGACGGTCAGGTGAGTTTACACCGGATGGAATACGATCTCGATGCTGCAATTCAACAGATGCGGACCACAGGCATTCCAAGCTGGGCGATCGGCCTCAATGCTGCTGTCCTGCGAAGCGGCGGCGTGCTCTCCAAAGAAGAGATGGCCTCTTACGTTTAACTATTTCGCCCTTTTGTCTGGCGGTTCAACACCTGACAGATCGGCTGCCCCATCTAACAAGTCATCCTCGTGACGACCTGCGGGAGATCATGACGAGGATGACTGACTGTGCCTGGTTGTGACTGCCTGAAATTGCTTATGGAGTTTCTTTCATCTTGTGAACATCGGAGAGTGCAACTTCCGCTGGTCCACTGACCACCTCTCCGGTCATGCTGAAACGCGAGCCGTGGCATGGGCAATCCCACGTCTGCTCTGCGTTGTTCCATCGCACGAGGCAGCCCATGTGGGTGCAGGCAGCTGAGCACATATGGAGTTCGCCGTTGTTATCTCGGGCACACGCAACGTTCTCCCCTTCGATTTTGAGCACTTTGCCGCTTCCGTTTGGAATCGATGAAAGGGCTCCGCCTTTTGGAGGCATGAGGAGGTCGCGAATGAAGTAGAACGGGTAGTCCATGTTCTCAGTGAGGTATTCCCAGGTTCCTCCCCAGAATTTTTTGCGGTGGACCATAAACAGATCGGCCCAAGGATTGGGACGTTCGAATACATAGTCGACGGCCATCATGGCTGCGAGCGTTCCGAAAGTCAGACCGTTGCCGGCGAATCCAGTGGCGATGAACTGGTGCTTCGCGAACTCCCCGATGAATGGGAGCCGGTCATTACTTTCAACGACTTCTCCTGACCAGCGATAATCGACGGGGTCGTGGGCGACCATTTCATCCAGCAGATCTTCCATCTCCTTGAAAGATCGTTCGGTGTCGGTTTGCTGACCAGTTTTATGGTCTCCCCCTCCGAGGTAAACTCGGTCCTTTTCTTTTCCTGCATCGACTCGCAGATAAGAATAAGGATCTCGGGTGTCCCAGAATAGCGCTTCGGGAAGTAGCCCTTTATTAATTTCGGCACTCACTACATATGTCATATATGAGTAGAGTTTCGAACGGAACAAATTGATCGGAATAAATCCGGCCGATCCTTCCAAAGGGATATGGGTGGCAATAATCACTTTTTGCGTGCGGATGCTCTTCCCATTTATTTGAACGACCGGATGGTCATCTGTATTCGAATCCTGGATGATTTGGGAGACTTCAGAATGTTCAAAGACATCAGAGCCATCTCCGGGAATCAGACTGGCAAGATGTCGAATATACTTAATCGGATGGAATCGGCCTTGATCTGCGAAGCGTGCACCGGGAAGACCAAAACCCGGCACATTGGGGATAAATGATGCTTCGAAACCAAGTTCTCGTGCGTTGATAAAGTCTCGCTCAATAAAGAATTCATCCTTCGTCTTTTTGCGGAAGTCACCAACGAGATACCCGGGAAGTCTCTTGAAGCCGCAGTCGATGTTGAGATCCTCCACCAGCTTCTCAATTATCGCAATTGCTGCGAGCCCCCCCTTCCAGACCAGTTCGGTAATATCATTGCCAAACTTATTTACAAGAACATGGAAGCGAGCATCAGTAGCATATGCCAGGTGAGCGGAAGTGTGCCCAGTCTCTCCGCAGCCGATCGTGTGTTTCTCAACAAGGCAGACGCGTTTTCCGGATTGCTTTAACAGAAACGCGGTGCTCACACCGGTGATTCCGCCACCGATGACGATGACATCGTACTGATTCCCTGAGCGAACTTTAGGAAACTCTGGTGGAGAACTCTCGTTTGCGGCTAGCCAGAATGATTGAGTGGTCATGGTCGTGTTCCTTCTGAAGTTGTCTGCGACCAACTCGTCTCTTCATCTCATCTGTTCGCTGACAACATTTCCTGTGGGGGCGTGATGGAAATTGCATTGATCTCATTCAGGTCTGTTCGTTTGATGACGACGTTTGGTAGAGACTCAACGCTATCTCTGGTGTTCTTTCTCTCAATTGATTACCTGAACTCTCGAACTGCTGATTCGATATATCTCAAGATTCAAGAGCAGGCATTGGAACTTGAATTGCAAGGCACATCCTCATCCTCGTTGCACTGCTCTTCATCACACTTCGCGGTGGGCTCATCCTGCAATTTCCAACCATGAGCTCCTGCTGAGGTGACTGGCGTGTGGGATGGTGGATCACTTGCTGGAAAAGATTCATCACTGGCTTCATCAATGATTTCAGTTGACGATCTTGGCGAATCCATCTCCTCTGGAACGACTCCAGTTTTCGAATGATCGCCTTCTGTCGGCTCCGTAACTTGAGTTGCCATTGGACTGTACTCCTATTGCACTGGGAGTCACTGTTTGAACGCATTGCGTGACATTCACAGTGTTTCCGATATTGATTATGTAAACGGTGACATCACTGTGGCGAAAACGATGCCTGTGATGTGTTATGCAATTATGAGGCCATTGCAGTTTTGTTTGTGTGAACTTACGAAGTTGTCATTATTTCAGATGCTCCTGACATGTCGCCCAAAGGTCAGTAATCGGACCGTACTTTCCATAGAGCGGATCAATGCCGGGGAGTGGGATTTCTTTAATCCGCCGGTCGGCTGCAGGTCGATCCGACAGCGCCCCTTTTAAGATGTCTGCTTCGCGTCCATTGGAGTACGCACCCGCGATCTTGAATTTGCTGCTGCTGTCCATACAGCGAAGTGGAACGCCTGCCGGGATCACAACTGCGTCTCCCGTGGCGATTTGCAATTCTTCACCATGTCTGGGGCCGCCGATCAGTAAGTCAGCAGAGCCTGCAGCGACGCCAATCACTTTGTGTGATGTGCTGTGATAGTGGTGGTAAGGCAAAATGCTGTTTTGACTGAATGGAGTCCAGTCATTTGACGAAAATCGTAATTTAAAGAGTTCGGCAAGCTCATGTTCATCAATGGGACTGATCGCTTGGCGATAGACCAGCACAGGGAACTTGCTGTTCGGGTATCTTCCATCATCGCTGACATGGAGCAACGAAGGAGAAATGGGCTGTAATGTGAGAAGCATATTCGCCTCTCCTTAGTCGTGATGAATCACGTTTAAAGCACAGCCCGCTGTTCCATCATACCACTAAAAAAAGCATGTCCATTAGCAATTTTGGTGATTGCCCACCAATGGAGAGATTCACGCTTTTGTCAAAACCGAAGAATGGAACGGTGAGGTCACGAGAAGTTGACTTCCGTTCCGCCACGCTGATCTCATGGCGCTCAGGTCGGTCGAGCATGAGTTCCTCACGACCCATAAAGAAGCAGACAAGCGTGACATTGGAACGCAGGTTTCACGATTTTTGAACGCTGTGAAACGAAGTTCAAGCAGGCTTAGTAGAGGCGGCCCCATTGAAACAAGATCGAGTCTTTGACTCGTTCGCTACCTGGCCCGTGTTCGAAAGAGATCTTTCGATTGAAGACATATCCTAATTCGAAAACTCGGCGGCTCCCGGAGATCTCCTGAGTTTCGACACCACAAACCCAGCGAAGGTCACGATACCCGAACTGATCCTGTTGATTGAATTCGCGTTCGATGGCCCATGAGTTGCCTCCAACCTCACCAGCGGTATAGATCCACGATTGTTTCTCGTCCGCATCGTCAAATCGCCATGCGAGTCGCGGACGAGGGACCAACAGGTCGAGTTCAAGGCTATCGGTAATTGACCACTTCAGACCTGCGATGGGAATAAACGGCATGTCCGGGCGATCGAGATAAGACAACCCGGCGACCAGTTTGGTGTCTGAATCTGCCTGAAATGTCAGGAGACCTCCAGCGACGAGTCGGAAGCTGTCGCTGCTCTTGTTCTGAAAGTCTGTAGAGAATGTCGGTGCAACGCTGAAGTTCACTCCCCAGGCGTTCCCAATTTTTCGTGCGTAATTGAGTTCCACTCCGAGATCATAGGTTTGGGCATCGACAGCGGCCGTTGTTGGGCCGCTTAAAAAATTCCAGCCAAAGAACCCTGCCAGCCACCATGGGCCTTCGTTTCGTTCGAAGTCAAACTTGAAGCCAAGCGAGGTGACCCCGAAGTCCGTCCCTAAGCGAGGAATCACCACCGTATCGTCTCTGACATCTTTCCAGAGCAGCAAATGGTCGTCGATGTGATCATTCAACCACGTTGGCTCTGCTTGAATCTGAGACGTTTCGAATGAAAAAATCGGTGGACGCAAGTCAATCAGCGAGTCCCCGGCGGTTTCAACCGTACTGACGGATGGCTTGCTCGGGGTTCGTGGTTGAGTCGGGGTCAGTTCGATGATCTCTTCGTCGGCAAACTCTGGCTCGACTTGTGGATCTTCTTCGAAGGAGGGAAGAAAGCTCGGGGACTCTGGGGCGAAGAGGCTGCTTGCACTTTCGAAAGGATCGTCAGGCAATGGGTCAAACGCCCGATTCGGGTGATCCGCTTGAACAATGGTGCTTCTCATCAGAAAGCACGCAATGAGAAACAAGCAACGCATGGATGTGACGTAACCCGTGAATGTGCAACAGTCTGCAGTGTGTCATCCATTGAGACATCACAGCAGGGAGGAGGGAAGGATTGCGATGGGAATGGATTTGTCTGGAGGTTGATCAGCGGGATGTCTTTTACCTCGAAGTTCTCAAACGGGTCAATCTGAAGACGTCAACAATCCCCATTTGATCTCTTTCGAAAATGGCATGTTGGAGACATCTCCAGGGGATATGTATCTGAGAAATGCCAACTCGGCGATCAGTTCTTTTGAGCCGTCGAATTGTTTACGGACCCTGCTTCGGCGGAAACTGCCGGTTTGTGCCTGTGCTCTATGTTGCAGTGCTCGTTACGACAGTGAACCATGCTGGATGTGGTGGGGTTGAAACTGGCGATGATGAATGGGAGTGGTATGATGTGAACATGCCTAAGAATCCTGACGGACCCTCGCACTCTGAAAATTGCTTTCTTCTCTCAGGAGTTGAGATTGCGGACACGTTCGCAGAGGCGTTTGGGATCAAAGGGACCAGGCTAATCGTGACCGCTGCTTCTGTACGCTGGGCCGAGATTGCAGCCACGGAATTCTGTGGAAATGCGACAAGCGTGATCGCCTGCGAAATTGAAGCAGCAATCGAGCGTCGACTTGGGCCTGAAGAGACGCCGGACGGCCGGCCGGGAGTCTCCATTCTTGCGTTTGCATTCAGTCGCGACGGATTGGCGAAAGCTCTGCAAAATCGCGTAGGACAATGCATCCTCACATGTGCCACGACAGCCTGTTATAACGGGCTGACAGATTGTCCCTCGGACAAGCAGATTCCTTTAGGCAATGCGTTGCGGTACTTCGGCGACGGGTTACAGATCTCGAAGCAACTGAGGGATCGTCGATACTGGCGAATTCCAGTCATGGATGGCGAGTTTCTGTGTGAAGACACCTTGGGAACCGTGAATGCAATTGCCGGTGGAAATCTGATTCTTTGTGGACGCTCTCAGCGGGAGGCGCTCGAGGCTTCCGAAGTTGCCTTTGAGGCGATGCGTCAGGTTTCGAATGTTGTCATGCCCTTCCCCGGCGGAATTGTTCGGTCTGGCAGTAAAGTCGGGGCGAAGTATGCTGGAATGAAGGCGAGCACCAACGATGCGTTCTGTCCGACCGTGATGCCTTTGCGAGAGACAGAACTCCCTGCCGGTTGTGCTGCGGCATATGAGATTGTTATTGATGGCTTAACTGAAGTGGACGTGCGAACTGCGATGCGGGTTGGACTTCATGCAGCAGTCCAGTCTCCAGGTTTGCTTCGGGTTTCGGCGGGCAATTATGGCGGCCGATTAGGAAAATATCACTTTCATCTACGTGACTTGTTGTGAACTCAAATCCGTCTCGCGATTCGATCTCTGGTGACATTCTCTCTTCGCAACTGGTCAGTTGGGCCAGTCTGCTGATGATCTTCGTCTCAATGTCGATCATCACTGCCAGATTGTGCGATGCCCCTCCTCTTCGAAGTGCAAATGACCGCTCGCGCTGGTGTACCGTCTGGTCACTCGTCGAACGGAATACGTATCAGATTGACGAAATTCGAAAGCGCCCGGGCTGGGACTCGATCGATATCGTGCGACATGACGGACATTTCTATTCGTCGAAACCTGCGCTTTTGCCAAGAATGGTGGCCGAGCTCTATCGAGGGATCAAAGCGATCACCGGATGGACTTTGACTGAACAGACCGAGCTGGTCACACGAACGATTCTTCTTCTGATCAACATCATCCCGATGGCGATCGCACTGATCATCTGGAATCGCCTGATTCGCGATGAGTGCAGCAATCCTGTCGGGCAACTTCTACTCTGTGCCATCTCCTGTTTTGGAACAATGGTGTTGCCGTTTCTGACGGTGTTCAACAATCACAATGTCGCCACATCTTCATTTCTGATTGCGATTCCACTTGCAGTTCGCAGTCTCAATCCTGCGACTCGCACATGGTGGCGACTGGCGTTGTGCGGAGCATTGGCCGCATTCGGAGTCTGCAATGAATTGCCAGCTGCGATGTTGGGAGTTGGGCTGTTTGTCGTCCTTGTGATGGCTGCCCCGAAGAAGACACTCGGCTTCTTTGTGCCTGCCGCTCTGGTTCCATTGATTGCATTCTTCGCTGCGAATTACGAAGCGACTGGAAGCTGGAAACCGTTCTATTCTGCGTATGGAACAGAAACCTACAACTTCGTTCATGAAGGCGTTCCGAGTTATTGGTCCAGTCCCAAAGGGATCGACAATCCTCGCGATTCAACTCTGACATATCTGTTTCACTGTACGATTGGGCATCATGGAATTCTGTCTCTTTCGCCCATCTTCCTGCTGACATTGATTGGCTGGTGTCTGCCGGCAACGTATCGCAACGAACGCCTACGCTGGTTTCAGATGATGGGCGTTGTGATGACGCTGATCACGCTCGTCTTCTTCCTGTCACGAACACAGAACTACAACTACAGCGGCGTCTCAGTCGCATTACGCTGGGTCTTATGGCTGACGCCGTTCTGGTTGTTGGCGATGGTGCCGGTCATGAATGCCTGGGCGACCTTGCGAGCGTTTCGAGGGACGTCTTTAGTGTTGCTGTGCGTCTCGACGTTTTCAGCCTGGTATCCAAACAACTCTCCCTGGACCCAGAACTGGATCTATCGTCAGATGGAGCTGGCGAAGTGGATCGACTACTCCGACCCACGGCCGATGTTTCAGAAGAAGCATCTCAGCTGGATTGGGACATTGCCGATCGGCGAGTTGAATGCCGACTACTGGATTCGATACGAATCGACGACTCCAACTGGAGAAGTGGAACAACTGGAATTGAAGGACGGCGGGCCAGCCAGCGACGGGGTCCGCAAGCTGATTGTGAGGCACCTGCGAAGCGGTGGTGAGGTGACTTCAGAGGTGACATACCTGATTGATGTCGCGAAGTTCGGCTCAGGTGGAGTCGTTCAGGATTTTCTGCTGGGCCGAATGGATGGCACTGAATTATCGCCAACGGACGTGTTCTTCTTCCGTGGAATGCCGCGTCAGATGTTCTACGTTGGCTCGCGAATTCGTTACGAAAAGACTGGCCTGAGATCAGATGCCATTCGCGCGTTTATCGGCTTCACAAATGTGGTTGAGAAACGTGATGGTGGAGAATCTTTGCGCATCAGCCGCGACGTTTGGTTCTCTGAAGAGGTTCCGTTTGGAACCTTGAAATGGGAAGAACGTGTGACCGCTGTTGGTTCAGGCACCGAACTCAGCCGCCGTGTCTGGACGGCTGTTGCCGTTGGGGAATATTTCGACCGGGTTGAGCCTATCCCGTTCTAGTTTCGAACTATTGGTTGTCCGATGTGAACAATCAAACCGATCTGACAAGCCGTTTCGGAGACGAGTGAAGAGATGAACAAGAAGACTCTCGGACGTTCAGGAATTTCCGTTGCCCCATTGGCTTTGGGAGGAAATGTTTTCGGGTGGACAATCGACGAGAAGACCTCTTTTCAAGTACTTGATGCGTTTGTCGATTCTGGATTTGATCTGATCGACACGGCAAACATGTATTCCACCTGGGTGCCTGGGCATCAGGGGGGAGAGTCTGAGACGATCATCGGAAAGTGGTTCAAGGCGACTGGAAAACGGGACAAAGTGACTTTGGCAACCAAGGTTGGTTTGCAGATGGACGATGGCTCAATGGGACTGAAACGGGATTACATCTTGAGATCAGTGGAGGACTCGCTGGAACGATTGCAGACGGATCGGATCGATCTCTATCAAGCACATCAGGATGATCCCGAAACGCCGTTAGACGAAACACTGGAAGCATTTGACTTGCTGGTCAGACAGGGCAAAGTCAGAGCCATTGGAGCCTCGAACTATTCTGCAGATCGATTGAAAGCGGCACTCGACGTCAGCGAAGCCGCGAATCTGGCGTCTTACGTGACCTTGCAGCCAGAGTATAATCTGTATGACCGTCAGGGTTTTGAAGAAGCCTTGGAACCGTTGTGCCTCGAACGTGGAGTCGGAGTCATCGGTTACTACTCACTCGCAAGTGGCTTTTTGACCGGGAAGTATCGATCCGAAGCAGACCTTGGAAAGAGTGTTCGTGGCGGCGGGATTGGTCCCAAGTATCTCAATGATCGCGGATTCAAGATCCTGAATGCACTCGATGAAGTCGCAATGCACCATCAAACAGTTCCTGCTGTGATTGCACTGGCGTGGTTGATTCAACGCAAGAGTGTCACAGCTCCAATTGTGAGTGCGACGAGCGTTGAGCAGCTGTCAGAGATTGTGAAGTCAGCAGCGATCACACTGACCGCTGACGAGGTCTCACTGCTGGATCAGGCCAGTGCTTATTAAGACTGTTTCAGTGAGTTGAAGTGATTGACACTGAATCGAATTAAAAAGAGCCGCATCTCTGGTCGGAGACGCGGCTCTTTGTGTTGAGTTTGATGACCGGCTTAGCCTTGCAGGACTTCTGCGACATCAGTGCGGTAGGCGTTCAACCCGGGAATCAGCCCGGCGAGAAGTGCCATGCAAATCAGCATCGGGAAAATGACCAGTTCAATTGGGTTGAACAACAATGGTTCCAGCAGCAGTCCGCTTCGAGTTTCAATCAGCGGAGCTGCGATGTAAACCAGACCGTGACCCAGAATCAGGCCGACCAAACCACCAAGGAGACAGAGTGTCAGTGCCTCCATGACAATGATGGAGAAGACTGTCGTACGACGTGCACCCAATGCACGCATAATGGCGATTTCTTTCTTCCGGTCAGACATTGAGTTGTACATGCTGACGAAGATCCCAATTCCTGAAACGACAACAATCAAGCCAGTCAGGAAGAGGAATGCATCGCGGATGTTTCCGACCAGATTTCGCAGCAACTGATCCATCACCGCGATGATGTTGACGCCTTGAGCCTGAAAGCCCTGTTGGAGCTTGTTCTGGAGGGCTAATGCGGCACCGCTTTTCCGCATGTCATCCTTCCCCTTCATCACCAGCAGAACGCTTGTCGCTTCTTTCTGCAGGTCGCTGAGAGGACCATGATCGTGATGATCGTGATCTCCGTGGTCATGATGAGCATGCTTCTCGATCTCTTCGATGTCTTTCTTATAGCGCTCCCGGATGGCATCTTCGGTTTCACCATAGAAGAGGGCTTCACGGGAAATCGCTTCGTTCACTGGTTGATCGTGTCCGGCGAGTGCAAAGAACCCGTCAATGTGAACAAAGACAGCGCGATCGTTCGGTGTTCCTGTTGGAGCAAGAACGCCTTTGACTGTGAAAAGCTCGTCGTGGACATGATCATCCTGACCAGCATGAATCATCTTGAATTGCGACCCGATGGCCCATTGATTTTTCTTTGCCACCTGAGACCCAATCACAGCGTCCCAGGTTCCCTGCAGGCCATCACCTTTGATCAGGAACTTCTTGTCACGAGCGTAACCGACAAGGAAGTACTGCGGCGTCGTCCCGACAATGGGGAAGTTTCCGAGTTCAGTCGTGTCACCAAGGTTGACGGGAATCGCACGTTCCACTGTGGGATTCTCTGACAGTTCTTTGTAGAACCGCCACGGTAGGTTCTCGATGGGCCGGTCCATGTAATAGATGGAACTGAGGACCAGTTGTGTGGAGCTTCCTTTTGGGCCGATCACCAGATCGTATGCGCTACCGGTCTGCTGGAAGACATTGGTGACAGCACTGTTCAAAACGATGACTGCGATGATCAAGGCCACCCCTAAGGCGACGCTGATTCCAGTCAAAACGGAGGCCAACAATCGCTGGCGAATGCTTTTCAGAGCAATACTCAGCAGGTTCATTGGGTCACCTCCGGGTGATTGAAGTTCTGGAGTTGTTCCACCCGATCAAACTGTGAACTGACTTCGGCAGAGTGTGTGACCAGAAGCAGTGAGACCTCGTGCTCCCGGCAGGCATCGCGAAGCAATTGCAGGATCTTCCCCTGGTTGGCAACGTCGACACTGGCAGTTGGTTCATCGGCCAGCATCAGACGTGGACGATTCGCCAGCGCTCTGGCAACAGAAACCCGTTGCTGTTCCCCGACAGAGAGTTGAGAAGGTCGGTGTGAAAGGCGTTTGCCGAGCCCCACCTGTTCGAGCAACTTGATTGCAAAGGTTCGATCGGCTTTTCCAGAGAAGGACATGCCGAGCAGAACATTCTCCAGTGCGGTGAACGCAGGGAGGAGATGGAACGTCTGGAAAACAATTCCAATTCGTTCGGCTCGAAAGCGATCGCGGGCGGGCTCAATCAAACGAGTGATGTCCACGCCATTGATAATCACTTCGCCAGCATCAGGCATTGTGATTCCGGCAATGACATTGAGCAGCGTGGTTTTCCCTCCGCCACTTTGTCCGACCAGTGCAACCTGGTCACCCTGGTTGAGCTCGAAGGAATCGATATTCAGGACAGGGAGCATCCCCCCTGCCGGTTCTCGATAGCTCTTGCGAATATTCCGTAATATCAGAGACATCACACCGCCCAGTCAGTTCGGGAACTGTCTTCGATGGGGCACAAACCTCTAGCTGATCTTGTGTTCGCTGCGGACTGACTGAAATGACGTCAGACAAACGCACATCAAAGACAAGGTATCAGATGAAGCAGGCTCACTGAAGCAGCGAACTGCGATGTCAATTTGTCGCTTGAGAACTCATGTTTCATGCAACAGATCGTAATTGCAATTCTTCTGCTTTTACAGAGACGATAGCAATTCCGAGTTTATCTGCAAGGCTGATAACAGCGGGTTCATCGAGCAGGATCGTCATCCCGGCTTCAAGGGCGAGCACGCGGGCACCAGCTTCCCGCATTGTCTGAATCGTCTGGACGCCGACAGTTGGAACGTCAAAACGCATGTCCTGATTAGGCTTTGCGACTTTTACGATCGTCATTCCGCCGCGGCGACACAACGTGCCGGCGCGACGAATGCACTCGTCAGTTCCTTCGATAGCTTCGATAGCAATGACAGCGGTGTCATTCACAATGACCGTCTGTCCGACATCGAGTCGTCCCATTTCTTTGGCAAGTTCCCATCCAAATCGAATGTCTTTCCATTGAGATTGGGTGGGGTGACGACGGGTGAGAAAACCATGTTTCACGAGAATCTCCGGACAGAAATCCAAGGCGGACCGAAAGTGAATGCCATCACGTTCAAATTCGCGGATCACAGCGAGCAGGAGCGTGTCATCCTTCTTGTCGTGTGTCAGGTAGCGAAACCACGTGTTGAGGGCACGGAAGTCTGGAATCAGACGCCAAATTCCAAACGGATCGAACAGGACCCGCTTTTCAACTTTTCCAGCCATGACTGCGTTGAGGACATCGCGACGTTTGAAATAGCGAATTGCTTTTCCGAGTCGCCCAAGCGGAATTGTGCGATAATTGTCGCAGATGTCCGCCAGTTCATCAGAAGCAAGCCCATCCAGACCAAGGCATTGAACCGAGTATCCCATTTCTTGCGCCGCCTGGGCGAAGACAATCGGAAATCGGCCCCAGCCAGCCAGCAAGCCGACGCGGTCACCTGCACGCGGTGTGATGGGGATCAGACGTTCTCGATAAGATTCAGACATGGTCTTGATGACTTAAAAATAAGCCCGATTTGGTTGTTTGCATGTCTGATTGCGACATTGTTCTCGTCCTGAGAAGTCGTCGAATCAGCGCTGAAGACATACAAGCTCGAATCGTGATCGTTGTTGTGATGTTGCTCTATGCAACTGTGTTCTTTGACTCGGATACAAGTTCCTGCAGTTCTGCCTGGAGAGCGGAAACTTGTTGAGTCAGCTTCTTGATTTGGTCTCGCATTTCCGGCAAACGCCGAATGTTCAAGTGATTCTTGAGTGCGTCAATTTCAGGAATTGCAGGTGCATCGTAATAGGTGCCTGCCTTGGGAATGTCTGCCAGTACACCAGCACCGCCCCCGAGTTTGACCTGACTACCAATGGCGATATGGTCGGCAATTCCAACTTGCCCACCCATCTGCACATAGTCGCCAGTGGTCACTGATCCCGCCAGACCAACCTGAGATGCCAACGCGTTGTGGCGTCCGATCTGGCAGTTGTGGGCGATCATGACATGATTGTCGATCTTGGTTCCCTGCCCAATCACAGTGGCCTCGATCATGCCGCGATCGATTGTTGCACAGGCTCCGATTTCAACATCATCTTCAAGGATGACAGTCCCGGTATGAGGGATCTTGACAAAGGCTCCCTTCACAAACCGGTAGCCAAACCCGTCTCCGCCAATGACGGCGTTTGCATGAATGATCACACGGTTGCGAATCAGCACGTCCGCGTATGTCACTGCATTTGGGTAAATGATGCAGTCGTCGCCGATTCTTGTTCCGTCGCCAATCACGACTCCATGAGAAATCGTGCAGCGATCCCCGATCACGACATCGTTTCCAATAATCGCGCCTGCGGCGACGCGGCAATCTGATCCGAAGCGAGCGGAACTGGAGACGATTGCCTGAGCAGAAATCCCAGCTTCCGGTTGTGGTCTCACTGGCCGGAACAGCAACATGGCATCGATAAATGCCTTCTGTGGAGCGGATACCAGGATTAGTGGGAGATCAGCAGAAATGCTGGCAGCCAGATCCGGTGTGGTGATGATGGCGCCGGCGGCAGATTTCTTCAGCGAGGCAATCTGCTTTTGTGATTCAAGATAGGAGATCTGATCAGGACCGGCTGAGGAAAGCGATGCGACGTCGGCGATGCGGGTGGAATCATCTCCGCGCACTGTCCCCTCAATTCGATCTGCCAATTCCCGAATCGAAAACGACATGCGTCGCGTCCTTGCGTCTCTGGAGTCCGTCCTGAAATCCTCTGTGACGTGGTCCTTCTACTGCAAGTTTGCTCCAAACGCAACGTCGGTTCAATTTTCAGCAGAATTTCTGCCTGGATTCCGCAAATGGTGCCGAATCGAAATGACCGGAGTTTTCCAGCTCAACAAGTTCATCTTGGTTGCCCAGAGTGCCATTTGCCGGCATCCGACTGTGGATTCTGTGGCCCGGTTAACTCAAGAGGTCTACGAGCAGAGAGCCAGTGGCATTCAAGGCCGAATGTGGAATTGTGTGCTGCCCTTCAAATGAGATGAAGTTCAGGTTGGCACCGGCCTGTGTCAGCAGATCCTTGAGTGCGGTTCCGACTTCATATGGAAGAATCTCATCGGATCGGCCGTGGCTTTGAATGACCGGCACTCCGTTCAGAATGCTTGCTTTCTGGGACCATTCAGGTTCGCAGATCAGTGCCCCGGACCAGATCACAAGGCCACCGGGAGGAGTTGGTCCCTGCATCGCAATGTCGGTTGCGATCATTGAGCCTTGTGAGAAGCCCCCCAGCACGAGTTGGTTACGAGTCAGTCCCAGCTTTTCAAGACGCCCGTCGATCGCTTCCGAAAGGGCGGCTCTGGATGATGGAAGCATTTCAGGTGTCGACGTCCGCATCTGCTTGAAATCGCGTGCCCCGGACATCAAGGCCTCGAGGTCAAGTGGCCACCATGCTCGTCCTTGAGGCATCCCGACGTTGGCAAGAGACAGGGGCGCTGCAGGGAAAACGAATTCAACCTGATCGAGCAGACTGGGGAACTGCTGCAGGAGTTGGGCTCCCACAGGCACCAGATCATCTCCTGGAGCCCCGAATCCGTGACAGAGGACAACCAGCAATCTCGGCGAGTTTGCAGTGATAATGTGTGTGTCGAGCCGTCCGAGGACCTGCCTCTCAAGGTTAGCCATGTCGCGTGTGCTTCTCCACCCGGATGCAATTGTGGACTTGAAGATCAGTCTGGAGGTCTCTGCTTCCTGTTGAAGCGACGATGTTCCGTGAGGGGGAACACGCAATACCGGGAGGATTAACTCCCGTTGATGCTGGGGGCTACCTTAATTCTTTAAACAGATCAGGGCAAGTTTCTCGTTCTGTTCTTCTGAATTCTGTGTACTTATTTTGCAGAAGTTCACACGAAGTGTTGCATTTACGCAATATTCTCGAACGAGGTTTTGTGCTGGAAACATCTCGCCCGAATTGATGTTGAACTTTGTATTCACACTCATCTTTTGAGAGCGACCAACATGACATTCAAATTACAGCAGGACGTGCGTGCGTCCATCCTGGATTTGACGGGAATGCCGGTACTATTGGATCGTCAGTCACGATGAGGAGATGAGCAACTTGATTGATACCGCCTATTGCGGTGCCATGAGTCCCGGGTTGTTGCGACTTTGAGTCCCATTCCAATTGCCTTGCACTGGCTGGACGAGCTGTGGCCGTGCATTCATCGGAACCCGACTGAGTCCAGATGTTGACTGGATTGTCACTGGTGGAAGTGGCAGTGATGAGACGTCACGTTGCATCGGCTCTGGTGGCACCTGTCCCTGCTGAACGGGGTAAGCTGGGAGTGGCCCCGGTGGAGAGCTAGGTACGATCATTTCCTGAGACTGAAACGCAGGATTTTGTTGACCTGGCATTCTCATTTCAGGCTGAAGAGATGCGCCTGGCCGAATCGGTTTAGGATAGTGATCCCATTCCTTTGGCGGCGGAGTGTATGGAGCGACCGGGCTATGGTCACCTCGCGACAGGTCAGTCATGTTTTGATAGCGATGCCAGAACTGCTGAGAATATGGCATCGTGGCGGGCATTCCCCATCCAGCAGCGGTTTGAGCCTGGCTGTAGACGTGGTGGTAGTTATAAGGGCGAAACGCTCCATACCCTTCGTAATAAGGCATGTTGCGAATGTGCCCATGCTTCCAGCGCTCCTGATCGTCATAGCGGAAGAGTTGTTCGTTGTTACCAACAGAACCTCCCCCTTCAAATGCGGCAGCGTACCCGACATCCTGTGTGGATTGCGGGATGAAACTGGCATCCTGAGCTGAGACCGGTGCGACGATCGCTCCGAGGGACAACACGATCCAACTTCCTGTTTTCATGTCGATTCCTTCATCGCCGCCGACCAGTCGAGTCCATGAACAAAATTTGAGCTCATGGGGGGAAGTCTCACTTTTCGCCTGCCAGCATTTTCTCTATTGGAGACATGCTCTGGAGAACAGGACATGAACAACAATCACACATTGCGAGAGCAGTTGTATGACTGTTTGGATTGCAACGATTATGCCAGCTTTGTGAAGCAGACCAATCGCCTTGCGTGAGTCTTCCACTCTTTATCATCGGCATGTCTGAAATTGGAATTGGCCTTATTGCCTTGATCGGCAGCTGCTGATCAGAACCGACTTGCATAATCGTCATCTCCGTGCAGGTTCACAGCTGAACACGAAAATCTTTCAGTCTACGAGGAGTTCACCTCCACACCGGTCTGCTGTTAGGAATAGGTTCGGCAGAGAGTGCCTGTTGATGCGCTCTGAATTTTGAGGGCGTTGACTGCCGAACGTTCAACCTGACTTTCGGTCAGAGGCGTTTCATATCGTTTGCGAGAAGGTGAACCTGATGCTGAATCGATCTGCCTTGTGTGGCCTTGTGCTGGCATCTGGATCACTGGCTGCTTACGCAGACGAACCAATTGTCCCGCCAGCTCCAGAGAAGTCCGTTCTTCCTGTCTCTCCGTATACAGGGAAACCGGATTTCACTCCAAATGGTGAGCTTGTGCCAACACCCGCTGCTGCGACAGAGCAAGCACCGGTTCCACAGAATCCTCTGAGGGCGAATCCCTCGGGTTCGCAGTTTCACCCTCTTCCTGCCTTGATGAACGGCGGTGGCGTTCCTCCGGCCCCTGCCCCGACTCCAGCAAGCGAGCCTGCGGGTGCCGTCATGGCGCCGAGGATTCCTGGCGGATATGTTCCTGTTCCCGGGAATGGGCGAGTCATTTATCCGGTTGATGCACCGACAAATTATCTCTACCAGCCAGCACCGGGAACGATTGCGCATTCTCCTGCACAGTACAATGCGTTCTCGACATCTGGTTATCCTGCACTGCCGACTTCGTTCTCTACGTCAGTTGGAATGCATGATCGGTATCCCTATTACAGCTACCGCCGACCTTGGTACACTCCGGGCCCGATCAGCCACAACGTGAACATTATCTGGTAGTTGACTGCGTTGGGTGAGATCGTTCTCATTTCAGCCTTGGCTGAGATCGGTTCGTATTACTGGGCCTCCCTGACGCATGGCTTCGATTCGGAAAATTCGACGACTGCTCGCTCTTTTGGAGCGATTGCAATCCGGAAGAACGTTCACAACGGGGGAACTCTCTGGCGTTTGTCAGGTGAGTCGCAGAACAATCTTCCGGGATCTGAAGGAACTTCAGGACGCTGGTGTCGAGGTTCTCTACGATTCGGCAACCCAGGGCTATTGGTTGCCGATGCATGCGTCGTTACCACCCACTCAGCTGTCGATTGCCGAAACATTCTCTCTGCTGATTCTTGCCCATGAATCAGGACAGTCGAAACGTTCTGTTCCGTTTCAGGAATCAGCACGCGATGCTGCGCTGAAGCTTCAAAGTACCTTGCCCTCGCATCTCTCCGGGTACGCCAACGAGCTGACGCTGTCGATGTCCATCGAGACAGAGCCGCTGGCGTCGAACCTGCAAGGGAGTCGATTGCACTACGATCGTCTGGTGGAAGCGTTGACTGGCCATCGGAAGATTCGTGCTCGCTATCACAGCTTCGCTGAGCAGGCAGAAATCAATACTCTGATCAGCCCCTATCGAATGTTGTTTCGCAGGCATGCATGGTATGTCGTTGGTCGGTCATCCTTGCACCGGTCGGTCAGAACGTTTCATGTCGGTCGTTTCCTCGATACTCAACTGACTGATGACCAATTCTCGGTTCCCCCACGATTTTCGTTGAAGCGCTATTTCGGGAATGCCTGGAGTCTGATTCGGGAGCCGAACGCCAGAGTCGATGTCCGGGTACGGTTTCAGCCATTGGTTGCGCAGAACGTCGCCGAGGTCTGCTGGCACCCGACTCAGAAGGTCATCTGGAATCAGGATGGTACTCTCGATTTCACGGTGACGGTTGATGGAATCAACGAGATTTCATGGTGGATCCTGGCCTATGGAAATCAGGCACGAGTGCTGGAGCCTGAATCGCTATGCCAACTCATCGTGGCACGGGCAAGAGAAATGGTTGAGCAATATTCGGTGCCAGTTTCCGAGGCACCGCTTCCCCGCAACGGTCAGTTTGTCGCGGCTTCTAAAAAGCGGTAGTGGTATCGTCACTTCTGAATGGTGGTTACACGGCTTTTGACCGCGTGGAGTCCTTCCTTCGAGCGACCTGTGGGACCGGATTTCTGCCGAGGCTGAGTTGTATGGACCGCGAGGAGTCATCATCCCTGCGGTGAAGCTGTAATACTTCTGCACTTTGCTTCGATCATGTCGCTCGAGCTGTTCTGCTAACGAAAAAGCCGCTGCAAACAACTTGTGTTTACAGCGGCTTCGGGATCTTCTTGCTGAGTCGCTTCTATTAGTCGGCGATAATCGGCATCGATATGCCGAATCCAACATAGTTCAACACAACGTTGACTGCTCCTTCCATTGGCTTGTGATAGAGCATCACAAGGTCGTCTGGAAGGATATTGATTCGTTCTTTCTTGTCATCAATTGCGCGGTCGAGGTCAACCCGGATGGAGATCTGGGTTCCATCTGGCAGCTTACGGACAACGATTGCACGACTTGGTGTGATGATATAACCCGGACTTCCGTTTTGGACACCTTGTCCTCCGGTTCCCAATGGGCCACCAACCGACCTGGTTGCAAGGGCAATGGCTTCGATGATGTCGACATCTTCATCAGCAGGCAGAGGAATCTTGGCTCCACCAAGCAGACCACCAGTGTAGAAGTGTTCAAGACGTCGTGGGATGTAAACAGTGTCCCCCGCCTTCAGAACAATGTCCTTCTGCGTGAATGTCAGCGGTTCACCTGGATGCACGAATAGTGGAATTCGGATGACGTTCGGGCTGCCGCCTTCACCAAATTCATTCAGGAGTTGTTCCAGATGTTGTTCTGAGAAGCCGGGAAGACCTTTCAGAGCGGCATTACGAAGAACCCAAATTTCGCGGACACCATCGGTACCTGGGAGTCCGCCTGTTGCTGCGAGAGCATGAAGGACGTCGTTCTCGCCGTTTGGAAGGTCGATGACATCGCCGGATCCGCGGTGAATCTGGTTAACGATTGCGGGGTTGGTGAAGGTCGCCTGCCCGGAAGGAGAATCCTGACGCAGGACCACGACTCTGTGGACATTCTTGGTAATCAGGTTCACTGTGATACGTTCGCGGCCAGCTGCAATCACCGATGAATCGAGATACAGACGGCGAATTTTTTCAGAGACTTCCTGAATATTAAGACCGGAAACCGGCACGTTTCCCACCAGCGGCAAATCAAGAGTTCCGTCGTCGCCAACGGTCATTGGCAAGCCGGTCGTTGGCTTTTCGATACTTCCGCCCGGTGGATAGTACCGTTGATTCAATGTCTGGTATTGAGACAGAACCGGCGTCTCGTCAATTCCTGCCGGCAGAATCCCGTACACGTAGATGGCGAGTGTATCGCCAGGTCCGACTCGGTATGTGTCCGGACGGTCTTGTCCGAGAGATGAGAACAGAATGGGGATTTTCCCACGTTTCTGCTCTCCCAGTAAGCTTCGATCCAGTCGGCTCGCAGGAATTGCTTTCGCTGCGTTCTTGATCGAATGGTATGTGCAACCGTTCGCAGACAACGTTCCCCAGACCATCACAGCCGTCAGGCCCAATAGTTGGAAGCGATTTCTAAGGAGTCGGTCCGTCATGGTAGCGTCCTTTCCCTGGACTCTGCCCGGGAGACGATGAAGTGTTAAATCATCCGGGTTCTGTTGAGACTTGCTGGCTGAGTTGCAATCAAGTTCTCTGCGTTGCAGGTGCTCACCTTTTGTCACGTTTGCCCGATTCATCCTGAATCAGATCAATTGCGAATCACCTGAGGCGATCATTCGTGACTATTGCTCGAACAGTTCCGGCCGTGCTGGCACAGGTGGAAGATTTGGAGAAGTGCTTGTCCCCTTTGTCTCCCAGCCAGCATCAGATTTCGTCTCGTTATGTGGAGCCAGCCCAGAAGCCTCGCTCGGAGGAACCTGTGCAGGAATCGCCTGCTGCTGGACTTGCGAAGAAGACATCGGAACATGGCCGACATCATGGAAATTAGGAGGAGCATTCCATGTTTTAATGTAATGCGTGTCCGGTTCCAGGGACGCCATCATGGCTCCATCCTGGAATCCGACGTACCAGTCATGTCGAGGCTGGTCACCATATTTATTGCGATGCGATGGGCTCCAGTAGCATCGAGGAGCTACGATCGGAGGTTCACCGTCTCCACCAGTAAGGACGTCGAAGTATCCGGCCCGCCAGCCCTTGGCGTAATCGCCGCCGACTGATTCTTCAGACGTACACTTAAAGTCCCAGTACGCACACATCGTTCGCGTTTTCTGCGAACACTCATAGTGCATGTCCTGGAGAGACGCACATCCAACCAATGGGCTGAACGCCAATATTGCAAGCCACTTGTGCATTGTATTCTTGACCACCATGTCGAAGAACTCCTCAGGGAATGAGGTGGCATTCCTGTTCTTTGTGATCGGATCACCTTCAATGCATTCTTTAGGAACCTTACGAATTGAGATAAATTTCGCATAAGATTATGGAAACAGGGAAAAACCCCTAACTGTAGGGGTTGCAAGTTTTTCCCTATAGATAGGGGAAAACTTCTTTGTTCATAAGTGGTTGTGAAGAAGCGGCGTAAGCTGCCGAAAGCGTGTGCTTCGAAATAAATCACACATGCATTTTTGAGTTCAACGTATGCGATTACATAAAAGTACCTTCGCTCGCTGAAGAAGGAGCGTAGTCAGAGCGGCACTCTTGGATAGGCAGATTCGGAAGTAATGTGATGTTCCCCGCGAGAGGGATTCAGTCATCCGTTTTCTTTACGGCATCTTCAATGTGCCAGCGATTGGCGGGTCCGGTCTCAGTTTCGATGCTTCGTTAATAGATGGTGTCTACTGGTCGATTCTTGGGCTTCGTGTTGACGAGTGAGTCGCAGAGGCTCGGGAGCAACACGTCACTGAGTGATGGTTGCGCGATATTTGCAGCACACTCTCTGAATGTAAACCTGCGGATCGCCTTCTCGTACTATATTGACAGGTCCATTGCTGGCGACATGAGAAGAACAACACTCCATCATCGCTTAGGTTAAGGACGACAACCGTATCGGGACCACTGCTTGACACGAGAAAACTCATTGGCAGGAGTCTGATTCTGCTGCTTTAGGGCGTTCATTACCTGAAGGGCCAAGGATAATAAAAGCTCTTCTCTGCGATTTGGAGAGATTTGAGATTCAAAAGGCCGCTGAGCTGGCGGATTTGGCTGGACGGGTTTTGTGTTCGGTGAGAATTGCTGCTGCAGGTGAAAGTGTCTCTGCGAAGGACTCGCTCTTCTCGTGTGTTACGCGAAGCGGCGATCTGGTGCGTAATGGTCCCGGGGTGAAACGATCAAAAAACGGCGGTGATCTCACTTGGAGTTCACCGCCGTTTTCGATTTGCAATTTCAACTCGCTGGAGCGAGTCGAGGATGCTTTGAGAGCAAGATGTCCTGTTGTCGAGATGTTCGATGCTCAGGGAGAGGTGCAATTGATTGCGTCTGTCCCTGGCTCGTCTCGATCAGTCAGACTATTGCTTCATTGCTGCAGCCAGAACTCGGGAAGTCGATTCACGCATGACGCGTGAGTCGACCATTTCGCCTCGCAGCAGGGTTGCGCGAACGTCTTTCCCTGAGATGAACAGTGGCTTTTCGTCCTTGTGGTTTTCCATCAGGTCGACACGGCCCATTGATTCGTAGTAAGCAGCGAATCCGACGTTCACTGGTTGAATCTTCAGGTCTCCGCCGAGCTTGTTGAAGATTTCCTGTGCGTCGAAGTCGCCCCAGATGTTGGAACCGTCGGCGTATGGAACGTCGGCGTGCTTACGTCCGATGACGATGTGGGTGTAGCCCATGTTCTGGCGATAGATGGCGTGCATGATCGCCTCTTTTGGACCGCCGTAGAACATCTTGATGTCCAGGCCGAGGAGTTTCACTCGGTCTGGAACGGATTCACCACGAGCAGCCCAAAGTGCTGTGTCGCTGTCGCCGTCGCCCATCTGGCGCTCAGAGATCAGCTTCTCGTAGGTTTCCATGCGGACGACAGCGTTAACGTCGTCGCCCTTGGTTTCGCCGATCAGTGGGTTCAGAACTGCACCAGCGTTCTTGCCGTCGCGGAGCAGTTTTTCGAGAGCGTAAACCAGAGCGTACTCGTGGGCACGGTGCAATGGGTTACGGGTCTGGAAGGCGACAACGCTGTCCCAGCCGGTTTCAGCGAGAAGTTTTCGGACTTCGCGTGGAGTCAGAACGTACTGGCCGAACTTTGGGTTCTTTGGCTGTGGCAATGCACGGATCTTACCGCCGACCAGGTACGCTTTTTCAGCGTCTGGGCCGGTCAGAACCATGCTGGCTCCGGCGTGATCGAGACGACCGGTGCCGTAAACGGAGCTCAGGTATTTTGTCTTGTTCCAGACGTAAACGTCTGTGAGTTCAAGAGTCCCGATGATTTCGCCTTCAGGATTGGTCAGGGCGACCGTTTCACCGACAGCGAGTGTTTTGGCGAGAGCCGAAGTCACTGGGAACGCAATGGGGATTGTCCATGCGTATTTTTTGCCGTTGTGCTCAATAACGGACTCATCCAGAACCAAATTGTAGGTCTTGGAATCCATCGGCCCTGTGAGTGGGCTCAGTGTTCCGTCGGCGAATCGGTAAACGCTGGAGACGTCGGCTGACGAGACCGGAACCTGCTTGAGTCCCTGAGCGCTCGCTTTAAAAGCATCAATTTCAGAAGCGGAAACGGTGCAGCAGACTGGTTCTGTCAGTCCACCATGAGGAGCAATCAAGTCAGCCATCTAATCGTGCCTTTTAGTTTTCAATCCGTCACAGATCGTGTGACGAGCAACCGCAGGATTCCCAGTTGCGCTAGGAAGAAAATTGTCCATTTAGCGCGCGAGCCTAGAGCATCCCAAAATCGGAGTCAAGTGGCAGTCTCGCTGGACTCCTGACATTGGGCCTACGCGTTCCGAAAAGCGGCAAATCTCGATCAACGTTCAGAGATTGCAATCGGCCCTGCCCCCTGCCCCGGAACGGTGGCATGTGCTGACTTCCGGTCGGCCTCTGGCGGCGGAACAGTTGCTGGTTGAGGAACACTTCAGAGCGGGTTAATTTGAATTTCGATTGAAAACTCACAGAGACACAGTTTGGCCCTTTGAGTCAGGTGGAGGCAACGAGGGGCGTTTTTTCTAAGAAGTGGTCGGAGGGGACGATAAAGATCCGATGTTCCCTGAGTTGGGAATTCCCTCCCCCCGAACAAGATGAGGCTGACAGGACTGGAGGTGGATGGGCGTGGTAAATGCGGAGAGGCCCCAACATCTCGGCGTTCCAGACGAATGATGTCGTTGGCTCGGTCGTTACGAACTCTCTTTGAGGTGGCTAAATCGAATCCGGTACCCCCAGCCTTGTGTCAGGGGCTGCCACTCGGTCCGTTGTAGAAGTCGTACGTGTTACGGAAGTGGGGCCGGGATTCCCAGATTATTTGCTGTTGGCGACACGTGTCGTGTTGCGACCAGCCAATTTCTTGCGGTCATTGATCCACTCGTCGGCAGTGTCGTATTTCATTCCAGTGACATCATTGATCACCTTGTTGTTGTCAATAACGGTTCCATCTGGCTGTTTGTGACGAATACAGGCTTCCGGCTCTGTGCGACCGAAGTCCGCATCCAATGTGTCTCGCAGGGGATTTATTTTACCCTCCCCCGTGCTTGAGAATTTCGAATTCGATGACGTTTTGGCTGGATTACCTCATACAATGAATTGAGAGCAAGAGGGTTGTTGTTGCTCTTGTTTCAAGCCGTTTGCTTGCCGGCTTGGTAAAGCAGGCTCTCCACTGGATACAAGGCGACGCACTCATGTTTCACGTGGCCATCAAAACATCTTTGGTAACAGGGCTTTGTGCACTCACTCTAATAGCGCTGCCCACCTTGGCATCTGCTCAGCAGCAAACCTTCAATGCTGCTGGGCAAGCCCGAGCAAAAATGCAAAAGAGCCACAGTCGAACCGGTATGGTAGGTGGGGGCTACCGACCATGGTCGGTATGGAGCTATCAGAAGTCAGCAAGAGTACACGCTCAGGTTCTTAATGCTTATGGTCAGAACTGCAAACAAGTTCCGCCGGAAATAGTCAAAGAGCATCTCGGCCAGGTTCGAAAAGATATTGTGGCAGCAAAAGCGGAAGTCAAGAAGTTTGGGGCTGACGCGGCCAAAGAGGCAGATGTTAAAAAACATCTGGACGCATTGGAGAAGCAACTGACGGAGTGCGAACAACTCTGCGGGATGATGGAGAAGACGATCGGTCAGGATGGTGTTGAAACGACTCAATTTTGCGCACACTGTTCCGACTTGGAAACGAAGCTGAAGGCAGCTGAACTCGAGCATACGGAACTTCTGAAGAAACTGGGGATCAAACTGCCAGTTCCGAAGAGTGATCACGTGGATCATGAGAAGCAAAAGTAAGGAGCGATGCTTAATCTATTGGACCGGGTGCCCGGAGTGAAATCAAAACGGGCACCCGGTTCTGTGTCAACTCTTCTGGACCATCGCGAGCCCTGGCCAAGGAGGAAGCACGATCCAACGCCATTGAGATGGGGGAAGGGTCTCAAGAAATTTCGATACTCCAAAGTCCTTGTTCTTAACCAAAGGATCGTGCAGAAGAATGATGCCCCCATCTGCTAATCGGGATGCCGATGACTCGAAATCCTGCTTCACCGTGTCATAGTCATGGGCGCCATCCAGGTAGATGAACTCATAACAGTCATCAGCGGAGAGTTTGGAGAAGAATTCATCAGATCGTTGCAAGTGTGTGGTCACCACATCCGACAACTCTCCAAAATTTCCCGTCGTCCAGTATCCGACGCCCCCGAAGGCTTTTTGAAAGCCGTGCGTCTTGTCTGAATAGTTGGCGTCCACAAAATCAAGATGACCGTGACCGTTGGTCTTTATCGCGGATGCAACACATGCCGGGACAAATCCAAAGCGACTCCCAATAACCAATGCACGCTTAGGGCGAAACAGTCGTACGAGGGAGTAGTGAACTAGACCAAACCCCAATCCTCCTCCTCCTCCCCCATGCTCCCCGTCAACATGTCCGTGGGGGTCAAAGCGATCACGAATACATCGGACCACTTCTCTGTCTTCGACCGACATGCCCGACAAAGGGGGCAATTCCGCGGCAACGGGAAGCTGACGAGAATTTCGTTTCTTCAATCCCTTGTTTACGAAACGACGCCAAAGACCTCTAACGACACTGAGCGGCAACAAAATCGATCCTTCTCTTTTCTGCAAGCGGCGGCATTCGGGCAACTTTCGATAACCGTCATCGTGACAATTTTCATGTCTGACCTGGCCCGCACTCACCTTAGGTCTCTGCAATGGCTGCAATCATAACTGTCAATTCGTCACCCAGATGTGGGTGATGTCCGAGGAGGGGCGTATTTATTGAGGACTGAAGGAGCTACCGCAAGGTGAGGCGTTGTGTGTCGATGAATTTCTCTGAATTGCAATCAACGCGTTCGTATCTATTGATCGCAACTGCGAAAGTGGGGCAACGGGTGGCGTGTTTTCCTTGAGTTGTAAGTGAATCGACTTCACTCGCCGTTCACCACCGTTCTCTTTGGTGACCGCGAAAACTGGTGACGGTTGCTTGCCACATCCCCAATTTACAGAGTAATCGTCGCCGGCGATGGAGTATCACCGTGAACAAGCATGTCCCACCGAGGACACTCGCTTGGCGATCATCGGACATGCAGCCGCCATCGATATCTAGGAAGGCAGGCCGGAGCCTGCCCTACTGCAACTTTCTGCAGAAGCGGGGCAATCTTTCGCGTGTTTCCCTTGAGGTGTGAGTGAATCGACTTCACTTCCTGTTCACCATCATTCTTGTTGGTGATTGGAAAACTGGTAGTAGTTGCAGGCCATGTCCCCAACTAGCAGGATACACACCTGCCCTCACTCAGCGATGAAAATTGGCGCTGCAAAGCACCCGACGGCGTCCGCGAGACTTTCTTGTCGAAATTCTCTTGTCACCACTGCCGTTCGCCAGTAACTGCGCTGTAACGGTCTTCTTGATGACGCATCATTGGCGGGAATCGTTGTCATCCCCTGATGGCAATGTCCAGATTGCATGAAGGGAATCTGGACATTGCACGATGGCATTCACTTCAGAATCTCACTTCCGCTGACATTCTCGGAGAGCTTCCCCAGGAGTGTGCGGTTTCGGGCGACATGGAAGAATCGTCGTCGGAGACGGGGCATCAACGTGAAGAAGGATGTCCCACCCGGGACACGCACTCGGCGATCATCAGGCATGTAGCCGCCATCAATACCCAGGAAGGCAGGCCGGGGCCTGCCCTACTTCATCTTGACCAAATCAAATGTGAACTACTACGCTCGTTCGACGCATTATGAATAGAATCACGTCAATCCATGTTTTCAGTCCATTTCATCGAATACCTGTCTTGAAGGACTCGCTGGCCTGGATTTTCTTATCTGCAACGGGATATGGCGTCATATATGCTGCGATTTATCGTGAGTCATCTTTCGTTCTTGCAGTCGCTGTCAGTGATTGTGTTAGCTGTAAGCTGTCTGTATACGATAAACTACGTAGCTTTCGCTACCGATGACGAATTAGCCGCTCCGCTAGCTGTGTTCGACGAAACCAGCAATAGAAATCGTGAAAAGGTCGCTGACTGCCACCTGGAATGGACAATCAAGGAAAAGGGATGTTTGCCCATCTCAGGTCTTTCAGAGAAGTTCTTAGCGAATGTTAATCCTGGAACAACGAGTAAGTATGTCTCTGATCGCAATGGAATGCGATACGCATTGAAAGCGACAGAACAAAAAGTAACGCTTGACGGTTCAGTTGACGAAACGATTACTCGAAGCGTGTTCGACGGAAATGAATTCCGAAGTGTAACATTCAAGGAGACGCCGAAGCTTGGAATTGCGCTTGAACCTGACTTTCAACGCGATCAGGACTGGTTAGAGATAATCGGCTGGAATCACCCTTCGTTACTGGCGGAAGTTCGTGCGGGAAAAGCATCCCAAATGAGCCTGACTCACTCATGGAAGGTGGATACTAGCAAGAAACCGGAGGAGCGTGTTCTGGAGCTTGTGCTGACCAACAATAGTGACGGTGGCAAACTTGTTGTTGTGTACAATATTGATCGGGGAGCGTGTAAGCAGGATGAGCGATGGATTGATTCGAAGGGGCGCACCTATTATCACGAAGAGCTAGAGATCAGGGAGGTGACTCCAGGGTTTTGGTTGCCAATAAACTTCCACTCCTGTTCCATTGAACCACAAACCGGAAAAATCGCGTTTGAAAAGCATGCAGAGCTAGATCTGGATGAGTGCAGGTTTGGAAATGATTATCAGCCTGAAGCTTCTCTGTTCGAAATACCGGTCGAAGACAATATGAATGTAGTGGACCTTCGTGCTGGGGTAAGGGTGACATACAACGGACGTGACGCTCCAATGTCATTGAACGAACTAAAGGAACGGTTAGCTCAGCAGGACGAATCAATAGTCAAGACTGTACCTATCGAAGATTCAGGTTTACGTCGCTGGTCGACTTTTGCTAAATGGTTGTTCGTTGTTAACGGTGTTGCACTCATTGTGATTGGAATCGTCGTTGCTGCGTATAGGCGGCTCCGTCGAGCATAGAAGTGGATGTATGGCAGGCTCCGGCCTGCCTTCCTTTAAGTGTAAGCGAAATTACCCCATTTGCTCCCATCATAAACACGTTTGATGGCCCGAAGGAATGGGGGATTGATGCTTGGTGTATTGCCAATCTACAGGGTGATCGATGCCGACAATGGGGCATCACCGTGAAGAAGTAGCCGTAGGCTGGGGCCTAAAGACCCAACTTTTTTGGCATGGTGTCTTTTTTAACGTACCGCTCTGGTGGACTCTTCTGCTCGACAGAGCAATTTCAACTTGGAGAGCCGAGTGATGCTCTGGCAATGTATTCCCTCCTGGCTCAGCAATTGTCCCCAAAGGGTCGATCGTCCCGCGTTCCTGCAGGGGCACTTCCGATATCCGACTCGCGCCGGTGGGCATGTGGGTTGAGATTGCGTTCTGGTTGAGCACTCTCGTTCCAAAGCTGGGTCTTAAGGACCCTGCCTACGTCACTCGGGTCAGGCATCTGTGGCTTATTCATTCACGAAGCTTGTCACAATTCACGCTTTACGCCAAGATCCTGTTCACGGACTTATACCACCAGCGACAGAAAGCCGGTTTCGATGAACAGCACCCTTCCCAGGACTTCACCACTGGTTTTGGCCCGTTTATGTCTGATGATGTTCATTCAGTATGGCGTGTGGAGCTTCTGGCTGACGACGATGGCGAAGTATCTCAGTGCAGGGCTGAATTTCGAGGGTGATAAAATAGGACTGGCCTATTCCACAACCGGCTGGGGTGCGATCGCGGCACCGTTTCTCGTCGGTATGATTGCGGACCGGTTCTGCTCTGCACAGATCATGCTTGGCATTTTGCACCTGCTCACGGCCGCGCTCCTCTGGATGCTCACCGGAATCACCGACCCGACTCAATTTACTCTCGTACTTCTGGGAGCCATGCTGTGCTATATGCCGACGCTGGCGCTTGCCAACTCCATCGGATTTGAACATGTTAAGAATCCACGGCTTGATTTCCCGTTCATCCGCATGTTCTCGCCATTAGGCTGGATCATTGCTGGACTCGTTGTCGGGAGCCTCCCCTCACTGGTCCCGTCATGGTTCGGGGGATTGACTGACATTGAATCAACCGCAATTCCATTCAAACTCTCAGCACTGTTCTCGGCGCTGATGGGGTTTTATGCCTTCACGCTGCCGCATACGCCGCCGAAGTCATTAGGAAAGAAAGTGACGTTTGCCGACATCGCCGGACTTCAAACGCTTTCGCTAATGAAAGACCGGTCATTCGCCGTGTTTGTCGTCTGTTCACTGCTACTGTGCATTCCGGCATCCTTTTATTTTCAATCAGCGGCGATGTTCTTCACTCAGAAAGGGATGGAACAGGTCGCCAGCAAGATGGTACTGGCCCAGGTATCAGATGTGGTGTTCATCGCCGTGATGCCGTTTTGCCTGCGACGGCTTGGCATTAAGGGAATTATTCTAGCCGCTGTGGGGGCCTGGGTCGTTCGGTACGTTTTGTTCGCAATGGGGGCGTCGCAACCAGATGTTTCATCGCAATCAATCGGCGACTCGCAGATTCTCACCCAGCTTTCTGCTGTCACAAGCCATCTCATCCACGACGTCCAGCAGTACTGGATGTTCTATGGTGGTATCCTGCTACACGGAATCTGCTATGACTTCTTCTTCCTGGCGGGACAGATTTACGTCGATCAGCGTGCCCCGAACGAAGTTCGGGCCAATGCCCAGGGATTCATTGCGTTGGTGACGCTGGGACTTGGAATGACGATCGGCAACATTTTGAACGGATACGTGACGAACTGGGTGACCACGAAGACAGTCGATTCCGCAGGCCAACTGACCAGCAGCGTGATCGATTGGCAGACTTTGTGGTTGGTCCCGACCGCCATTTCCGCTCTCGTTGGTTTGCTCTTTATCGTCCTGTTCCACGAAAAACCTGAAACGGCCGCAGCGTCTCCAATCGTCGCAGATCAGGACGATTGATACATCATTCCAACTGCGGAAATTGATCGACCACTTAAAAACTGAAAAGACATTCACGGGTGGAATGCAGTGACGAAAGCTGGGTCCTCAAGACCCAGCTCATTCAGATTCACGGAACTCGTCACCGTACATTTCAGGTGAGCGGCCAAGGGTGAATCAGGGCAGCAGCCTGCCCTGATTCACCCTTGGAGGTGTCAGTTTGCTTTCTGCTCAAGCTGTGAAAGCAGCCACGCGTGAATCGAGGCGCCGATCTGCTGGTAGCCTGTGACGTTTGGATGTACGGCGTTGTCCACAGGGTATCCGTCGACTGGATCGAGATTCAGCTCGGTCGGAATGAGTTCAATTCCCTGTTTTGCCGTGTGTTCTGTGTTGAACTGCGCGAGCTGGCGTTCAACAAGACGGTGTTGAATTCGTTTCCAGCCCCATCGAGGATATTTCCCTTTGTAGTTTGCCGTGAAAGCTTCTTCACGAACGTTCCCCGGTGTGGTGATGCAAAGGCCGATCTTGGCCTTAGGGGCGGCTTCGCGAAACGCCTTTAACAGCGACTCGGCGGATTGAAACATGCGGTCGATTGTTTTGTCGGTTTCTTCAATCGTGCTGGGATTGGCGCCAAAGCAGTCGTTAATCCCCAGCTTCACGATGATGAAATCCGGTTGCTGTCCCTGGCATGATTCCTGAAAGTATCTCGCAACATCAAGCTTTGGCTTGTCTCCATCAAGGAATACAAACGGACTGCTCCGCTTGCGATTGGCTGGATCAGGCATCGGCTCATAATGAGTCAGGAACCGTGCCCAAGTCCATCCGCCATACCCTTCATGAGCAACCCCAGCTTTAGCGTTCTGCGGCTTGTGAGTGCCGAGCATTTTCCACCCGGTCAGACCGGACTGGTCGAGTCGTTTGGCCACTTCATTGGGGTAGTGAGTGGCATGTGTCAGGCTGTCACCGACGATCAGAATTGAAACATTCCGCGGTGTACTCAGCTTTGCCGGGCTGACATGCCATTTCATTGATTGCTTACCGAGTGACTTGTCGCCACGAAAGACTTCCACTTCCCATTTATGGTCGCCGACCTGGGCTTCCGTAGGGATCACAGTCCAGCGATTTGATTCTGTCTTCCCGAGATCACTGGTGACCACAAATTTCAGTTCGTTCGAGTTCTCAGAGAGGACGATGTTGTCGAAGTAAACATTCATCTCTGCCCCGACTACGGCATAGCCTGTGGGAGGCAACGTCAGACGAATGGACTCGGACGCCACTTGATCTGCCGAGTAGACAGGACCAGGGATGACTCCCAGCAGTGCGATCACGACGAGAATTTTCCGTAGCACGCTCACCTCCAGATGTTCAGTAGTGAAACCGTGAACAAACAACAGATTCAAGGTATAGCGAGGGAGCGTTATTGGTGCCATGCTCGTGTCGCGTTAATGGCAGGAGGCTGTGAATTTGTGGGGAATCTCCAGACGTATGTTCTCGCCGCCGGTGCGATCCACACATGCCCCGTCAGGTTTAATCGATGCCCGCAAGTGGATGTTGGGCGGGAGCCTGCCCTGCTTCAACTGGATTGGTGAAAAGCAGCTTGTTTTCAGACGCAAGATTTCGAATAGCGATTGTTAGAAGCGTTTTGAGGCAGTGATTAGTTGCCATGAACATTGGGTCGCGTGAACCGCCGACGATTGTACTGTTGTCATCGGATTTGTAGTGTTGGTTTGCGAACAGCGCTCTGTTATTCGGTTCGTTTGATTTGATTATTTTGTCAAACAGGTCAAGCACTTTGGATTTTTCAAGTATGAATGATCTGCTTTGGGAAAACGCCTTGTCTTTGTGTTTGTTAAGACACTCCTTAATCAATGGTATGAATGTCAAGTAGCTGGCTAAGTGGTTTCTGACGGAGATTAATGGGATAATAAAGGAGTGAAGTTCTTCAACTGCTCGTATTTCCTCTGAGTTTATCAAGTTCGATTTCAACATTCCTAAATCGGACAGTATTGAAGAAATTTGCATTGCTATCTTGGCTGATGCGAACTCGGATTGGATACTAAGATCAACGTCGTCACTCCCGGTTTTGGTTTGTGCTGATGCACGTAGCGACTCCAAGGCATTCAACGCAGCCGCTGCAGCTAAACGTTTTTCTGATTGAGCCTGAGCTTCCGCACTTCTGCGAAGCTCCTCCCGGCTTTCACGCATCTCTTGGCGTTGAAGTGAAAGCTCTTCTCGCTGCATATAGAGGGTTGCCAGCACACCGATAAAGGCTAGTGATGATGTGATTGCATTCAGGAAACCAAAGGTGTCCCCGATTTCATGTGGAGAAAGAATCTGCCATTTGTCGGGAAATGGGAACAGCAAGCGGAACCATGTGAAGCTTAAAGGCAATACCCCTATCAGTAGGAGTATTTCTAATAGCAAGATTGGATGGTCGTAGGCCCAGTTGATAAATCTGTCAAGGTGGCGGATTTGGGAGTTTGGGGCGTTGCTGTCGTCGTCAGCTTTCATTTTTGCACCGTGTTAGAAGAGTGGCGAAGAACTTTGTGAGCAAGTGAAAGTCGATGGTCGCGGACGCCTTGAATTTGTGTGTTTTTGACAGGGGATGTAGGGCAGGCTCCGGCCTGCCTCCCTTGAAGTGTAAGTGAAGTTGCCCCAGTTCTTTCCCATCAGAATCGCCCTTTTATGACGGGAAAGAATGGGTGCTTGGCACATCCCCAATCTACAGAGTAATCGTCGCCGACGATGGGGCATCACCGTGAAGAAGTATGTCCCACCCGGGACAAGCACTCGGCGATCATCGGACATGCAGCTATCATCAACATTCAGGAAGGCAGGCCGGAGCCTGCCCTACTTCAACTATTGATGAGATCTGTGGAACACCTTGTGAGCTTTGTTCGTGAGAAGCGTCTTAAAGCTCGCCGATGTCTTCGTTCCAAAGTTCTGGTTTCGCCCGGATGAACTCTTCCATGAGCTTGAAGCAATCAGGGTTGTCAACGATTTCAACCGTGACCCCTCTCGAGCGGACGTAATCTTCTGGGCCTCGAAAGGTGCGATTTTCGCCAATGACGATCTTCGGGATTTGGTACAGGAGAGACATCCCCGAACACATGTCGCAGGGCGACAGCGTGGAATACAACACGGCTCGGCGATAATCGCTGGCTTTGAGCCGCCCTGCGTTCTCAATGGCATCCATCTCGGCGTGCAGGATGGCGCTCCCGTTCTGAACCCGACGATTATGGCCCCGGCCAACGATTTGCCCGTCGATGACCAACACCGAGCCGATGGGGATGCCGCCTTCTGATCGCCCTTTACGGGCCTCTTCGATGGCAGCTTGCAGGAAAATGTCTTTTGTCTGTTGAGTCATGAGACAGTCCTCGTCGTTCAGTACCGAATCCGGTCTTCTTTCTTCATCCACGTTTGCAGAGCCACCAAGGCTTCTTCCCGCAGGGCTTGTTGCATCTGGAGCTCCCGCTCGCCAGCGGGCTTTCTGATTTCCCGGTAAAGATACCGGTCGTCAAAGCCTGCTTCCGCTGCGTCGTCACAAGTGGCGGCGTAATAGATGCAATCCAGCCGTGCCCAGTAGATGGCGGACAAGCACAGGGGGCACGGCTCGCAACTGCTGTAAATCTCGCAGCCTGCCAATGAGAATGTTTTGAGGCGAGAGCACGCGTCACGGATTGCTACGATTTCAGCGTGAGCGGTAGGATCGTTCGTGGAAGTGACTTGATTCCAGCCCCGCCCGACGATCTCGCCATTCCGCACCACGACGGCTCCGAATGGCCCCCCGTCGTTGGCCTCCATCTTCTCGCTGGAAAGACGAATGGCTTCTCGGAGAAAAGCAGGATTGAATGTTGTTGTCATCGGTACTGCCTCCAATCCGAACGCTTCTGGTTGTGAAATTCACCCGTCCGTTCCACGAAGTCAGGTAGGCCGGGGAGAGTGGATGCGATTCTCAACACAAAGCGGAGTGTGATGCCGCCCCGTTACCACGATTTTTCATGCGAGCTTCAAGTTGCACGGGATCGCCCAACCGGCTACACGCGTCCCAGATTCAGGGTGTGCTCCCTGATCGCGGTTCGAGAAATTTCAGATGGTGTTCGAAGTGGCGTAGCTGCAACTTCTCGGTGGTTGCTTTATCGAGCTTGCCGAAGAATGTCGACGGATGAATGGTGCCGATGTGGTTGCGGAATCGAGTAATGGATTGCCGTAGACGCTCTACCGCAACGGCTTCAGTAGACTCGTCTCGTGAGTGAACTGTCTTCGGCATCGTTGGGATATTGTCGTCAAATCCCTGATCGAGAATCTGCCGCAGTACTTTCTTGGCCATCGTCAACCGAATAATGGGGACGAATAATCTCATCCCCAATGGAGGCGTTGGAAAGCCTTCAATTGGAAAGCGAACCCAATCGTCGAGGTGCAGCGCAACCTGAGTCAGATTCCAATTGCCCTTTTGCGTATAACCTTGAAGCAGGTGATCCAGTCGGCTGTCGACCTCGTCCCAGGTCATCAGAGGTTTCTTCGGTGGAATTGAAGTGCTGCTATTCATCGATCAATTACCTGTGAGGATTCTTCCGTCGAAGAGAACTGCAGTTATGCCCTCGGAAGTATCACAAATACTGGATGGTCTGCCAATTGTTCAAGAACGGTAAGTTTAATCTTCTTCACAGTCGTTCGCAGGAACTATTTTAAGATCGTTACCATATTGCTAGCTAATAAGAACGATCTCTCATTTGGGGCCTCTGGGGTAAGAATCTGCCCCGGTTCAGGGCCGGAATCCTGTTGAGTCTCTAAGGGGAGTTTCGATTTCAAATGAATGACCACCGCGGCGACAGACCCACGACTAATAGAGAGACCTATATTGCGTGTGATGATCTTTTTTCCAGACGTCATTAAGTCGAATGTCAGGTATGCCGTACTCCAACTCACACTTTTGTTGTTAGAGATGCCGAGGATCTGAATCTGGTCAGGATTCCGGTTCAGGATTGAAAAGTAAAGGGTGATGTCGTCGGCGAATGTCTCCTTCTCTCCTCTTGTAATGAAGTGATGTTCGACATCCATTCGATGAAATGTGATGCGGTGCGGAGGGGCCGGAGGTGCGTCGTCTCCCCGGGAAATACCGGAACCTGCGATGGTACTCGCGGCGAGGATCAAAGCTTCTCGTCTTTTCATCGCACTCTCCAAGCTAGCGCAGGTCCACGTTGACGGAATGCGTTTCCATGGTCAGCGTCTGTTTGACATCTTCCGCTTCTTCGCAGCAATAACGCTGCTGCTGTTGCAGATGAGTTAAGTGATGTCTTCACTGGAAGTTACCAGCTGAGGATCATCGACAGCAATCTGTAACCGCAGAATTACGAGAAGCGGGCCTATGTGGCAAGAATGGGAGGAAGGGGCTGCTGCCGAACTGCAAAGAAAAGAATACGTGGCCATTCGTGTCCCCCCGCAGGAGCGTCGCCCTTCCATACACAAGTAAGTTGGGTTTCTGACGTGACCTCATGAAGGATAGCGAAACGCATGTTACACGAGCGCACTAATACCGTCGCCAGATGTCAGATCAGCATCTTGGCGGTGAAAGAAGGGACGGTTTGGAGAACGTTATCAGCTTGTTTGCCGGACGACGATTCGATTCTTCTGGACCTGAACGACCGTGATTGAGGCTCCTTCTTCAATGAACGGGCCATCACTGACGACATCGATCAGCTGCTTGTTGATCCGTGCTTTTCCAGATGGGCGAAGAATAGTGACTGCCTGTCCGGTTGCTCCCACCAGCGAGGCGTCGGACGTCAACAAATCTGGCCGTAACTGTGGCTCAGTCGCTTCCTCCATATTCCCTGCCGGAGCTTCCAGAACCAGATTCTTCAAAATCGGGATCCGATGAAGATTGCTGCTGATCATGATCGATGCAGCGAGCACCGCGAGTAATGCGACCCCCAGCGTTGCGAATGTCTGACCGGCTCGGGCGAGGTCGTATTCAAGGCTAAACCCAGTGAAGGATTGGCTCGCCATGATCAGTGACCCAAGTACCAGGAGAATTCCCGAGATCCCGAACACCCCGAAGCCGGGCAGGACAAAGAATTCGATGGCGAGGCAGGACATTCCAATCACAAACAGGGCAATTTCCAGCCCCCCAGCGGTTCCGCCCATCACTTTGCTCCAGAAGAAGATCGTGAAGCAAAGCGCCGAAAGGATCCCGAAGAAGCCTGTCATCGTGGCCATTTCGACATAGATGAAGACGATGGCAAGAAAGAACAATAATCCTGTGACCCAACTCTGGTTCAGTGTGAACACCAGTGAGTCGACCCAGGTGCGTCCGATTGTTCGCAACTCGCTGTCTGCATTCAGCCCGAGTCGCAGTTTCAGTTCGGTCAGATCCTGAACCGGCGACTTCGCAATCAACAGGTCATGAGCCCGCTCGCCATTAATCATGATGGCGATACCGGTGCGGGATTCAGGAACAAGGTGGCCGGCAACCCATTCGTCGGCCTGCTGGTGCAGTTCCTCTTTAGAAAGAAACCATTTCTTTCCAGTCGCCTTGTTTGTGACTTCGAAGACTTCAAGGTCTTTATCGGCGAAGCCTTCGAGGACTGCGGCCGGGCGATTCTTCTGCTTGGCAAGGTCTCTTAATAACTCAAGTTCGATACTGAGAATCTTTTCCTCAGCACGAAGAATCATGTTTCCCATCAAATTGATCGGGATGGCGTCGCCGATTTTGGCGTTTGGCTTCATGTAGATTTCATCGCACGCCACGGCGAGAATGGCTCCCCCGCTGATCGCACGATTGGGGATGTAAGCAACGGTTTTGATGTCCCGATCGCTCAGGTGGGCGATGGTTTGAGAGAGGTCCTGACAGACACTCAGGAGCCCGCCGGGAGAGTCGATTTCAAAAATGATCAGCTTTGCACCCGACGCGACCGCCCGATGAATCTGACGCTGCGCGAATGAAGAGAAAACCTCGTCAATCACGTCGTGGAGTTGAATATAAGCGACTTTTCCAACCGGGGGCGCCTGATCGAATTCTCGCAGTTGATCGAGTGAAAGCTGATATGCTTCGACCAGTTCCTGCCGGGAAGCAACGGTTCGAACGATGAGGATTTCGCGGGCGCGGGCCTGAGTCGAAGAAATCAGCCCGGGAGTTCCCTCCTCCTTGATTGTCTTACGATCGGCGATCACTGCCCCCTGCTCTTGCAGAGCGAGTGCCTCGGTCGAAGTGACCAGACGGACTTCCTTACCGCCATTCTTGTCTTCAACAGTCAGCTGAAGCAGAGCAGCGGCGGGGTCCATCATCGCAGCCGCGAGTGACCACGTAACGCGAGCGTTCCGCCGTCGGTCGACAATGGATTTGACGATAGCCTGCTGGTCGGCAGGCACTGCACTCCCGTTGCCAATGTCCCCGAGTGAGGCATTCGGCCCCATCACGATTTCTTGACAGGCCAATGCGATCAGCACGTTGGTTCCGGTGACCGTTTCAGGAACCCAGGCGATGGTGGTGACATTGCCCAGTGGCTTCTCTGTCAGGAAATCTGCAAGGGCGAAGCAGTTGTGAAACGGACTGACACCGGGTTTGATTTCAAGTACGACATACGCCTGCCGATTTTCGTTGGTGGCAGTCTGTTGAAGTTCAAGTACGGTTCGTCGGACCTGCCCGAGGGTTTCGTCGCCAACCGGACTGATGATTGGCAGAATTCGGGCGATTGGGGCCGGCTTCGCTTCTTTTACAGGAGCCTGAGCCCAGACTGCGGAATTCGATACGACGGCAAGTGAGAGTATGACCATTCTGATCAAAGTCTGAATCGCCATTTTTCTCTCCTTGTGAAAGTCGTCCATTCGTCCGCTTCTCAAGATTCTACCCTCAAGCTCAATGGTTGAAGTGTGCTCCACCCTGAGAACAGGACAGAAGCACACTTTTCCAAGTTCGCAGATATCAGTTGGTGATTGAGTTACTTTGTGAATTTCAGGACTCGAACGCGGTGTGCTTCGCTGTCTCCAATATACACATTTCCGTCGGCATCCAGACAGACACTGTGAGGACGGGCCATCTTGCAGGTCTCTGGGGCGCCATCCGGACCGTCTCCCCGTTTGCCAGTTCCGGCAACTGTTTCAACGATTCCGGAGGCCGCTCGGATCACCCGAATTGTGTGACTTTCGGTGTCTGCGAAGTAAATATCGCCCGCCGCATTGATTGCGACACCTTTGGGACCGGAGAACAATGCCTTTCGGGCGTCGCCGCCGTCTCCTTGATAACCGCTTTTTCCTGTTCCGCCGAGATGGGTCAGCGTTTGTTTATTCAAGTCGATGCGATAGATCGCGTTTCCTTCACGCAGAGCAAACGCAAAGATCCCCTTCCCTGCATAATCCAGAGCGCGCGGGCCCTTCAGTGCGAGGTCGGTCAGAGGCGAAACGTCTCCGGGAGGAGTCTTTCCGCCACCGATCAACGTTGAAATGACCCCTGTTTTTCCATCAACTTTGCGGACTCGACCATTCCGGATATCGCAAATGAAGATGTTGTCCTCTTCGTCAATCACGATGGAGTGAGGTTGGTTCAATTGAGCCTGAGTTGCTGGTCCGCCATCTCCAGAGAACCCGGGGGTTCCGGTTCCTGCCACGGTTGAGATGATGCCCGTCTTCGCGTCGACACGACGGACGACCGCATTCTTCATTTCGACAAAGACCATGTTGCCTTTGGAATCGAAACGGACTTCATACGGTTCATTCAGTAACGCATCGCGGGCAGGTCCGCCGTCGCCTGCATATCCAACTGTCCCGGCTCCGGCAACTCGGGTGATCTTTCCGGTCTTCAGATCGATACTGCGGACAACGTGATTGGCAATTTCGCAGACATACAGTTTTCCGTCAGGCCCAATGACAACACCGTACGGCTCACCAATCGATGCCTCTGTGCCGATCGTTCCGTCCGGAGCAGTTCCCTTTTTTCCATTGCCTGCGATCGTCTGAATTTCATTTCCAAACGCATTCAGCGATGTCAGACAGGAAGCGAAACAGAATACGGCACAGGTTGACAACGTCAGAAAGCTTTTCCGCATGAAACGTCTCCGGAGTGATCTTGATGGTGTCGCATTCGGCGTCGCCGAGCTTGAGCTTCGTCAGTTGCATTCAATGGCAACATCTTGAAGGTTCACCTGCGGCCAGTATTCATTTCTCTCCATATGAAAGCAAGTAAAGATGGAGGTGTCGATTTGAGGATGCGAATACTTCTGCGCAATTCACAGGAATTGTAGAAAGTCCCCTTCTCAACATTGCGAGAGCCGCTTCTGAAAGTTCCGAGAACGTGATGAAATTCGTCGCAGAATGAATGTTAAAGCCCCCGTCACAAGTCTTCGTGAAGGGGGCTTGAACGAACGTCCTCGCTAAGATCGCTGATACTCCTCTGGGAGATCATCTTCCTTTGAATATGGCATCAGAATTTCGACGGGTTCGATTCCCTGAATCGGCCCGAATCCTCCTTCTGCAATCTTCGCACCTAAACCTGTGACGGCGCGGAGTTCGGCATCTGAGTACCGTTTTCCATCAAGTTTATGTCGCAAGTGTGTGCATGCGACATTCGCTGCCGCTCGTGTCAGTGGCTGCTCCTGACGAATTCCATACAGTGCGGTACACAGCATGACGACGGCCGACTGAATGCGAGATGAAAGTTCTGTCATTCGGCATTGTCGGTCAGGCAGTTTTAACTGATGAGTCCGCATCACAGTGGAGATTTCCAGTCGGGATTTTCTCAGGAAGCTGACTGCGAAGCGGATATGCTTATCGAGACTTTCCAGAACTCGGTTCTCTCCTTTGTTGGCGCTGCGTTGACGTCGAATGCTGGAGAAATCAACCGATTTCAGGTTGACTCGCATCCACTCACCGAGGAACCAGCGACTGTAGTTCCACAACGGTTGTCGCAGTGCCCAGAGATGCGCTGGATTCGTCATGTCAGGAGTTTTAATTCCTTGTTCCTGCAGCGCGCGTCCGATCGGCTCGAAGTAGGCGCGGCCATGCTCTTTAACAAGGGATTTGAAGAACGCCATGCTGAGCATCTCCCCTTCCCCTTCATAAATGCACGGGGCCAGCAAATCGTGAACATTGTCGCCAAACCAGTGACCGTGCAGGAAGGAGCGTCCTCCATGAGTTTTCATCGACAGCTCAATTGTCGCTTCTTTCTGAGCCTCACTTCCAAACACCTTGGCAATGATGCACTCCATCTCACCGCGATAACCCATGTCGAGGAGAGAGGCGGTCCATTCGGTCAGGGCGTCGCACGCGATGATCAATCCGGCCAGGTGCCCGATGCGACGACGTACGAGTTCCCGTTTGACAATTGCTTCACCATATGTTTCCCGGAACTGTGCCCAGGGAAGCAGATTGGCGAGCATCATCCGCATCGTCCCTGCGGCATTCGCACAGAGGGCGACACGTCCGCGATTCAACCCGTGATAGGCAATCGTCAGGCCATCGCCATTTCTTGGATCAAGCAGGTTGGATTTAGGGACGCGCAGACCATTGAAAATGATCCCCTGATTGTAGGCGTGCTTCAGGGCGTAAAGACCGTACTTCTTCAGTTGAAACTCTGCAGTCTCTGTCTGAGGAAGTTCTACAATCAGAACCGACGGTTTGTTGTTGATCAGGCAGACAACGCCGACGATTCTGCCGGGACGCACATTCGTGATGAAGAGCTTTTCGCCATACAGCAAAAAGGAGTCCCCATCTGGGATGGCGTGCGTTCTGAGTGCGGTTAAGTCCGACCCGGCGCCTGGCTCTGTCAACGCAAATGCAGAGAGCGCTTCTCCTTTTGCAAGTCTTGGAAGGAAACGTTCTTTCTGCTCTGCATTTCCAAACGCCTGCACGGGATCAACAGCCCCGATACAGGCGTGGACTGACGCTAAGCCGGCGATCGTCGGATCTAATGTCGCGACCTTGGTGAGAAATGGAGCGAACTGAGAGAACGGGGCTCCGAAGCCTTTGTTTCTGGAGTCAACAAGCAGTCCCCAGTAGCCCGCTTGCGCGAGTTCTTCAAAGACATAGTCCGGGATCTTTCCGGTTTCCCGGTCGATCATTGTCTTCTGGTGAACGTGTTTGCGAACAATCTTTAATGACTGTTCCATCACATCGGCCGCGAGGGCAGATGGCAGACGTGGCGGATCTCTGAATGTGAAGAATTCGAGTGGGAAGTCCTGATCCCAGATCGCCCGATGCACCGGACTTGCCGCGGTCTGGTACTTCGGGTCGAACATCTCTTCAACCCGTTCGTCCGCCGAATCCAGAACACCCATGCGTCGGGCTTCGTTCTCTGATTTCCCTCCCATTCGCATGGCGGTTTCAGCAAACGACTGCGCTGGTCCGTTTCCTCCAGAGACACTTCTTTCCGAAGGATTTGCGACGTTGTTCTCTGAAGGAATCTTGTCAGGAGAAACATTCTCTGGTCTTGTTGCACTGGACATGTTGTATTGTCCTTTCACAAGCTGAGGGATGTCAGATGTTCTCACAAATTGCTCACTCCAAGAGCGAGAATGTGTGTCCTGTGATTCTGAATTTCAGACTCAAGATGCAAATTCACTTCGTGTTCACAGGAAGCGGACAATCTGAGATGAGCGTGGGGCCAAACGTTGGTAATGCCAATTTAACTTTGACTGACTTTGGTTGAGTATGGAACACGTTCGAAAGTTGTTGTGTCTGAAAAACCATTTGCAGGGCGGAAACGTTGACCAAATGCTTTTTCCAGAAGCAAGAGCCGCGCCTTTACTTCCTCGCGACCCCATTGTTCGATGCAGGTCATTGGACCTCCTCGGAATGGCGCGAATCCGGTGCCTAAAACCATGCCCAGATCGACCATCCATGGCTCGGCAACGACACCTTCGTCCACGCACTTCTGAGATTCATTCACCATCGAAAGAATCAGGCGTTGTTGAATGACGTTAAATGTCTCTCCGTTGACGACCCAGTCAGGGACAACAATCCGGTCCATGGAAGGGCCGGTCAGGTCTTTAGGAAGTGATTGCTTCTTCTTGCCTTCCTGCCAGCTATAGAAGCCTTTGCCTGACTTCTGCCCTTTTGATCCAGAGACAACCATACTCTGGAACAACGCAGGACTTGGTGTCGATTGCGTCGCGAGTGGAGACAGTGTTTTGGAGACATCAAGTGCGACATCGAGACCGATGACGTCCAGAAGCTCAAGGGGGCCCATCGGCATCCCGAACTTCTTTGCTTCGGCATCAATGTCTTCGAACCGCTCTCCTTCTGTCGAGAGTCTGGCTGCCTCATCCAGATATGGGAATAAGATTCGGTTCACAAGAAAGCCGGGCGACTGCTTCACGACAACAGGGACTTTCCCTAGTTTTTTCGCGACGCTGACGAGGACTGCGATTGTGTTATCACTCGTCTGAGGTGCACGAACGACTTCAACCAACGGCATCTTGTGAACAGGATTGAAGAAGTGAAGTCCTGCCACCTTCTCTGGGCGACCTGTCACCTTCGCCATCTGTTCAATTGGCAAAGCTGACGTGTTAGAAGCCAGAATCGAATGCATTGGAAGCGTCGTGTCAGCATTCGTGAAGACCGATCGCTTCACTTCAATCTGTTCGACGATTGCTTCGACCATCAAATCAACATCGTCGCTTGGTCCCCAATTGACTCGTGTCTGAATCTTGGAACCTGCAAGCTCGGCGTCTTCTTTGGGAAGGATTCCCCGTTTCACCGCTTTCGCAAACAGATCGCGAATCGTCTCCATTCCGCGATTGATGTACTCTTCTTTCACATCCTGCAGTAGCACAGAAAACCCGCGTGAGGCCGCAAGCTGAGCGATTCCGGCTCCCATGGTTCCTGCTCCGAGGACCAGAATCCGTTTGACTGGTTCAGGGTTTGTCTCATCGGTCCAGGTTGACGACTTCTTGGCAAGCTCCTGATTCAGGAAAAGGTCGATCAGATGAGGCGCGACTTTTCCAAGGAGTAATTCCTTAAACGCGGTTCGTTCTGCTGCGAGTCCTGCTTCTGTCACTTGTCCGTTCCTCAGACCAATTTCCACGGCATCCAGGATCTTGCATAACGCAGGATAATGAACGCTCAGTTTGACAATTTCACGACGGGCTTGCTTCATCGCAAAGATTCGCCCGATGGGATTCGAATCAATCAACCACTGCTTCAGATCCCGAGTCTTGGGTGCCACTGGATCATGGTCAAGGCGTCGATTGATAAAGCCCGAAAGTTCCGCCTCGGCATTGTCAGCAGAAATGACTCGATTTACGAGTCCACAGCGGTGTGCTTCTTTTGCAGATAAAAGTTTTCCTTGCAGAAGCATCGGTAATGCCGTTGACAGGCCGACCTGTTTGGGAAGTCGTTGAGTCCCTCCCCAGGCAGGGATCAATCCGAGTTTGACTTCTGGCAATCCCAGCCGCGTATTCGAATCGTCGACGGCGACTCTGAATTTGCAGGCGAGTGCGAACTCGAGTCCGCCCCCCAGGCAAGGCCCGTGAATCGCGGCGATCGTCGGAACCTTCAGTGCTTCGATCCGATTGAAAAGCATCTGCCCTGAGTTCAATGCGATGTCGGCCTCCGCGGCGGTTTGAATTTTCCGCAGACGATGAACATCAGCACCCGCCAGAAATCCCGAAGGCTTCCCACTGCGGAAAACCAGTAATGTGATTGGCGGCGACGACTTCTGCTCGACGAGATTGATGATCTCGTTGAGTTCGTAAAGCACACTGTCGTCGATGACGTTAACTGGGCGATCTGGAACGTCCAGCGTTACGGTCATGACACCGCGATCATCAGTCACCGTTTTGAAGTTTTTGAATGGTAACATGGCTTCATCTCCGGTGAGGGAACGTGATTTTGCCTATGGAGTCAATTTTCAGCTCAGTCGTGGTTCAATCCGCAAGAGCTATGGCCGTTCTACCCAGAAGGCCATTCCCTGCCCTCCTCCGATGCACATGGATGCCAGTCCTCGCTTTAACCCGCGTTCTGCAAGTGCGCGAATTAACGTCAGGATCAGGCGGTTTCCCGATGCTCCCAGAGGATGGCCAAGTGCGATTGCTCCTCCATTGACATTCAGTTTGTCTGGTGGAATTCTTCCGATGGGCTCACTGCGTTTCAGGTGAGTCAGGTTGAAATCCGTGGATTCCAGTGCTTTCACACATGCCAGAACCTGCCCTGCAAATGCTTCGTTAATCTCGAAGAGTTCGAAGTCACTTAATTTCATGTCTGTTTCATTCAACAGACGGTGAATCGCATAGACCGGACCCAAGCCCATTCGACTCGGGTCGAGCCCAACGACTGCATACCCACGGAGGAATGCGATCGGTTCCAGTCCCAACCTCGATGCGGCTTCTGGACTCGAAACAACCAGTGCGCTTCCACCATCTGTCAGCTGAGAACTATTTCCTGCAGTGACCGTGCCATTCTTCTTGAAAACTGGAGAAAGTCTGGTCAAAGCTGCTAGAGTTTGCTGAGGGCGAATTCCATTGTCCTTGGAGACCGCTCCATTGCTGGAAACCGTCTCAACGATCTCTCCTCCGAAGAAATTTCGTTCATTCGCAGCGGCCGCCAGTTGATGACTTCTCAGGGCAAACTGATCCTGTTCCTCTCGTGTGATCTGAAACTCGTCAGCCAAAATTTCTGCTGTTTCGCCCATGTTCAGGCCGCAGGTGGGATCGGTCAGGCCCACCTGTAAGGCAATGACGGGTTTCAGCAGATTCAGGCGAAAAGAGGCGAGGTGAGTGAACTGCTGAAAGCCTTTTTTCTTACGCCAGTCCATCATCCAGTTCTGGAACTCTTTGCTGAACTGAAAGGGGATGTTTGACATCGATTCGACACCACCGGCGGCAATGACACTGGCTCGTCCTTGTTGAATCGCATGCCATGCGGAGACAACGGATTCCATCCCGGAAGCACAGTTTCGGCAGACGGTATGAGCCGGTTTCTCTTGCCCGACACCACTTCCCAGTGCGATCACTCTCGCAATGTTGGCTGCATGAATCGGTGACGCAACATTTCCGAAGATCACTTCATCGATTGCGGAAACTGGCACATGAGCGTTCTTGATGGCTCCTTTGAGCGCGGTCATTCCAAGTTCATCTGCCTGTAATGAATTGAATTGTGAGAACGCCCGAACGAATGGAGTTCGAGCGCCTCCCAGTACCGCCAGTGGTGAGAGTGAAAACTTGGAGGACATGACTCACTCCTCTCTGTCTCTGGTTCTGATCTCTCATTCAGAACTCTGGTGGAATCGGTCATATAAATCTGGTTTCAGGACGTGGACGTTTAAAACAGAGATTGCATACGATTAAAGATGGATGTTGGTGCCAGGGTCCGACCGGAGTTCTCTTCGCAGAATCTTCCCAAGGAAGTTACGCGGCAGTTCTGTTTTTCGTTCTTCAAGTAATCGTGGGCGTTTGTGAGCTGCGAGATGAAGTTTGGTGAATTCGCTGAAGTCCTTCGGGTTCAGCAAGCTCCCTGACTTCATAACAACGATTGCTTTAACAACTTCACCTTTCATTTCATCAGGAACTCCGACAACTGCGACCTCTCTGACTCCGGGATATCGAAGCAGAACATCTTCAACATCACCGGGATAAACATTAAATCCTGATGTAATGATGAGGTCCTTTTTACGATCAACAATTCTGAAGAAGCCTTGCTGATCGCATGTTGCAAGGTCGCCTGTGTAAAGCCACCCGTTCCGAATGGCATCGGCAGTCGCTTCAGGTGCGTTCCAGTATCCTTCCATGACTTGAGGGCCTCGCACAATCAGTTCCCCAACGTCACCTCGGGGTAACTCATCGAGCCCGGTGGTTGAGTCCACGATACGAGCGTCGGTATCTGGCAGCGGCAGACCAATTGTTCCGGAGATGGCAGTTCCATCCAGCGGCCCGGCATGAGTGACAGGGCTTGCTTCTGAAAGTCCATATCCTTCGACAACTGCGGCACCAGTGGCATGAGCGAATCGTTCTCCGACGGAAGATGAGAGCGCGGACCCACCAGAGATCACGGATTTCAAGCGTGTGATCCGGCAGTTGGAGTTCTTTTCCAACAGTGGATTGAGTGCCGCGAGCATTGCCGGAACGGCTGGAAAGATTGTTGGCTGATGTTCCTGCATGAGACGAAGAACAGACGCCGTACGGAATCTGTGGTGCAGGATCAAAGTTGCTCCGAGTGCGGTCCCGGTGGTCAGGCAGGTAGACAGGCCATAACTATGGAAGAACGGGAGCACCGCCAGCAGGACTTCATGATTGATTCCGCCTCCGGCCCAATGCGAGATCTGCCAGGCATTGGCAAGCAGATTGCCATGCGTCAGTGTCACCGCTTTGGGGGCGCGAGTTGTGCCGCCAGTCGCGAGGATATACGCCCTGTCGCGACTGTGTGTCGGGACAGGCGTGAACCCGTCTTCTTTGCGACGCGATTCTCTTAGAATCTGGCGGAGTTCGATTGTCTTGGATGTCGGGCAAACCCCTTTTAAACCCAACCGCATGAGCCGGACCCATGCATAACCGAGCCGCTCGAGCCGACTCACACGGTTGGCAAGTGAAGAGTAAACAATAAATTCAGAGTGAAGCTGCTCCTGGCAGATCAGTGGAGAGAGCACGTCCAAGGTGATGATGACCCGGCACTGAGTCGCGGCGACAAGTGCTTCTGCTTCTTCCGGAACACAGAGTGGACTGAGAGCAACAGCAATCCCGCCGGCCATCCAGATTCCGTGCAGACAGGAAATGTACTCGGGAACATTCGGTAACAGAATTCCGATGCGGTCGCCGGGTTGAATCCCGTTTTCGACAAGCCACAGAGCTAAACGCCTCGCCCGAGAGAACATTCTGCTGTACGTAATTCGCTCGTCGTAATAGATACAGGCTAAGCGGTCTGGCCAGTTGGTGGCCGCTCGCTCCAAGAGCCAAGGCATCCCTGCATCAGGGTAATCCAGACTCGTCGGGACTTGTTTGGGGTAATGTTTGAGCCACGGACGCGAGTCGCGAACCGAGACCACGTTAGGCACACGAGTAATCTGGTCCATGGCAGTCTCTCCTTTGAAGTGGCGGAGACAGCCTGTGGGGGATTCACCCACGTCAATCGGACAGAACGTGTGCTACCGAGCCTGCAAAATGTCTGGAACTTGTCGTTTCAAAATTCATTGATCTGCGACTTTGAATCCCCATTTAAACAGGCTAATTTCAGTGTTAAACGTCTTAATGCTTCGTGCAGGCACTAAAGGACATGGTCAGGTTTCACATTCGTCAAAGAAACCGCTGCATTTTCAATTCGAGTTGAATCGGTTCCAACGAATCGTAGAACTTAATCACGCCCTTTCATGACTTTACGTGCGGCTCGGTAGACGTCCTTTCCCTTAATTGTTAGATCACTTATGCAAAGCGTCAATTGGTTTCCCGCAACATTGTGCGAATCAATGTTCGATGGGAGGGGCGGCTCCGTTGGTCTAAAACGTCATCTTCTCAGTTTTTTTCCTGGAATCCCAGGAGGACAGCTTCGATAGATCGCTGCGGCGAATTCGCTTTTTTCCAGCAGATCACATCGGAAAGCTGCTTCTGTCAGGAATTGGAAAATGAAGATGTGTCTGGTTTTGTGTTTTCATCCACCGGCATCTAAATTACGTCCCGCCAGGGGGGGCCGGGTCTCCCTGAATCAGATTGAGAGTGTGTTCTCAATGGGGGATGATCTGCTTCATGCAATGCGATTTTTGCCCGCGACACGTCGTCAGCGGGTGCCCCGATTGCACTTGCAAATCTCTTTTCACTAAGTGTGTTCCACGTTTGTAAACCAGCAATACTCCAGAGAATACACAACTGACGAATTGAACTCAGTTGTGAGACAGGGCCTGATTCTCAATGCAAGATGCCGTTAACGGTTTGGAAGATGTCGACATCGCAGGGTCGATTACCTGTCTGTATCGCAAGTGGCGACAAGGACATGTCGAGTCTTTGGAAAAACTGGTTGAACGGTTTCGTCCTCGCCTTCTGGCGCTCGCCAGATCCACTCTACAGGGGCGCGTTCGCCGAATTGCGGATGCAGAAGACGCACTCCAAGGGGCCATCATCAGCTTTTGGGAAAAGGCGGAAGATGGAAGCCTTTCCGAGAATATGGATCGAAACGATCTCTGGAACGTTCTCGGGGTGATCACAGTTCGTAAAGCACTGCGGATTCAGGAACGCGAGTCAGCAAAAAAACGGGGTGGAGATCAGCACCACGTTGATCAGGGAGTTGATTGGGTCCCCGCTCCGCATCAGTCTGAATCCCCTGAGTTGCTGTGCGCTGAAATGCTGGAGTTATTAGAGAAGGAACTCCAACCCTACGCAATTTTAAAGTTGTCAGGGTATTCGATTCGCGAGATCGCCGAGGAATTCGACTGCACTGAGAAAAAGATCGAACGCAAGCTCAAGTTGATTCGAACAATTTGGGGGCAGGAAATTTCTCGCTGGAATTCCTGAAAAATAGTGTCGGATGCGTTCGGAAAATCGCATTTTCTTATGGGGCGATTTTCAGAAGTCGGTTCTTGGTCTCTATTGGATCGATGAAGGACCCGTTTTTGACGATTGGGCTCTATGGTCACCATGTTGTGCTCGTCAAACTCGTGGTGTCCATGTTGCAGAGATTCCACTTCAGAATTGATTGTCGACTCAATTTTGAAATTAAGCTGCGTAGGGGCCGTCGATGAGTGTAGCGGAGTTTTATGAGAGCGATCTTGGCGTCATGCGCCGGTTAGACGCAATCTGCGATGCGTTCGAAGCCGCCTGGCGAAGCGGATTGAATCCCCGAATCGAGGATTATCTTGCGTCGACCAGCCAGGCGAATCAGGTCGTCTTACTTGGTTTGCTCCAGGAGCTTCATCAAGAGCTGTCAAAGGCGATCTGGTCAAGTGACCTGCATCCTCCGACCGAGAAGGATTCGGTTTCCCTCTCTCAATTCATTCCAGCCCTTCTGAATCTGGCTGATGGAGTCAAAGAGGATGCCAAACAGGAGGTTGAGAAATCCATTCCGGTTCCGCAGGAGAACGACACCTGTGAGGTGAGGGAAGTTTTTTTCGCTCAATTTCAGGTGGTGTCTGAGAATGGAGACTTCCAGATTCTTTCGTCGACAGGACACGATAGTCTGCTGATCGGACGGACAGATGAGTGCCGTCTCTGTCTTGATAATGACACCAGTGTCTCCAGAATTCACGCAAGAATCGAAATTCACCCTCCCGTTTGTTACCTCCATGATCTCAACAGCTCAAACGGGACATTCGTGAACGGCGCTCGGGTCAATGAAGCCATCCTGAATGGTGACGATGTGATCAGTGTCGGACGCACGAAGATCATCGTTCGCTTCAAGGAATGCGACGGTGACGAGATTTCTCAGCAGGACACGAAACCTGTTCCCCGAAAGAAGCCCTTTGCGGCGACTGAGAATCAGGTTGATCAATATCACGACCCTGCATTTCCCCGAATTAATGGCTATCAGGTCAGCTCGCCTTCCGGGAATGACGGTTTCGGGCCGAGCTATCATGCGTTGCGAGTGGCGAACAAAGAACGCTGCACAATTCGAGTTTTTCCGCTTTCGTCCGGGACTGACTTATACGAAGTCAGGAAATTCGCGGAACACGCAACACCGTTGGTGAAGATGTCGCACCCGCATCTTGTACGGCTTCTGGAAGTCGGGCACTATGAGGACGGCCTGTATTTATGCAGTGAGCCCCTGTCTTTGCGATCATGGGAAGACATGGTCGTTGGTTGGAACTTCAACCGTCGAGGACGAGTTGCAGTTGGGCTCATGATGCAGATTCTGACAGGGCTGGATTACGGACATTCATTAGGACTGGTTCATGGAGCAATACAGCCTGCAAACTTTGTTGTCCTGCGAATTGGCCCCCCATTTGTCGCCAAACTGGCCGGATTCGGGCTGGCGGTCGCGTCCCTGAAATCCGGAATCCGCCTTCCATTGAAAACGGAGGACGCATTTCCTGCGGAGTTCATGGCACCGGAGTTGTATTTGAGTCAGGAGCAATTCGTTCCGAATTTCACACCTGTGGCCGACGTCTATTCAGCGGGCGCAACATTGTACTGGTTGATCTCCGGGAAGGCTCCAGTTTCCAGAAGCGTTCTGTCGAATCGCTCTCAGAACGCAACGGAGGAAGTCTACGCTCCGCTGAATTCTATTTGTACAGGGCTCTCTCAAGAGCTATGTGAAGCGATTCATCGGGCCCTTTCAAGAGACCCCGCGAACCGGTATCAGTCCATGAAGGACATGCTTCGGAGCCTTCGGAGTATCTCTTAGAGCAGTTTGCTCTACCGAGTGCCCGCGCAGCGGCCGTTTCGATTGATGAAACGCAACTCGCCGCGTGGCGGAAGCGTGGAAAGGATTTCGCAAGGTGCTCTTAGTTCGATTCATTGAGAAGATCGAAGCAAGTTCAGGTCATCGAGAATGATTTGCCTGATGATGGGCGCTGGCGACGGAATGTTGTTGCGGCGAAGAGCGATGGAACGCCGAAGAGTCGCTTGATTTCGCGTTGATCGCAGAGGGTGTTCAATGAAGCGAGAACATCCCGGAAGAATAAGGTGAAACGTGTGCCGCTGAGGACTTCAACGGCACACACCCCAACACTGATTTTAAATCGGATTCGTCAGAGCAATTCAACTCTGAAGCGAGGCGGCGCACAGTTTGAACCTGTCTATGCAACGCGGCGACGTGGGGCCGATATCGGAGCCGGAGCTGACCGCAATTTCGCACGGAATCCGTTGTCGATTTGTTCACACAAACGCTGCAGACCTTCGGAAATAAGTGGCATTGCAACGCACAGATCTTTGCGGATCTTCTTGGTTTGCAGGCTGTATTCGCCTTCTGCGAAACCTTGTGGAAGCTCTGTGAGAGTTGATTCTCGTCGCATCGCCAGCCACGGGAGTGCAAAGCGATCTGCGAGTCGCTGAGTGAACTGCAGTGGATTAATTCGCTCTGCTCCAGCAACGTGATAGACGCCTGAAAGATTTTCCTGGTAGGCGCGATCAATGATCTCGGCGAGATCAGTTGCGAGAATTGGAGTTGCGTGACGAATGTGGTCCTGCTGGACGATCCGATTGGTCTCAACGCTCTTTAACAGAGTTTCGAGCCAGCCTGAAGCGTCTCCATCCGGGGACCATCCAAATGTATTGGTGCGGATAATTAAAGCTGATGGGCAGCACTCGAGAAGGTGATCTTCTGCGGCTCGAATGACCTGAGCCTGATAGCTGCTGCAATGGCCGTGTGAGTCTTCGTCGTGGAACAGCCATGGGCTTGTGAAGACGGCGTCGGACGAAACCATCACGAAGCGAGTCTCTGTCGCCTCAGCTGCAGCTGTCCAACTTTGCAGGTCTTCCAGAATTGAATCGTTGATCAATGCTTTGGTTTGTGGTTCCCAGCTGGAACGAGCTGCTGCTCCACAGTAAATAATGCAGTCAGCGCCGCTTTTGCTCAGCACTTCCGGAGGAGACAACCGCGATTCCATGGCGTCGCAGTTGGCAATTTCGTACCCGGCCTGAGAAGCCCAGGTTGCAACCTTGTATTTGCCAGTAAAGCTCGCAGCAATGTTGGCGCCAGCGACAGTATCCACTCCGACCACTAGAAACTTTGTCACGCGATGCCTCCATGCCTGGCGTGTTACGAAGCGGCCCGCACTCCTCTGGACCGGTATTCTCGACTGAAACGACAAAGTCATTCAGCGATGGGGGGAGTATACGACTCGACTGAAATTCGAGCCAAGATCAATCGGCGGAATTTACCGATTGAAGAGACGGGGTTTTGTACTTATTGCAACGTCGCTCGATGCAACCTGGTCAGCTATTATGGTGAAGTGGAAAACTGCAATTGCTCAGCCTTTTTCAATGTGGGCATTTTCTCTAATTTGTCACCAGCGAGGACGTCGCCAGCCTGACCTATTCGCGAGTTTCAGGGACTGGTAGAGCTGGGGGTTGTGGGCAAATGGCTCACTGGTGGAGACTGGATTGGAACTGACTTTAGAGCAGGTTGTTCAACTGGCCCCTGATGAAAAATCAGTGGCCTCTGCGCGTCAGCTTCTTTCCCCGCGATTCTGGTCTCAGCTCGGAATGAATGAGGAAGCAATCTGGGGAGAGTGTCGAGGGTCCGCTGTCTATTCAGTCCGAATCGATCTCTCGAATCTGGGCCAGAGTTGCAATTGCCCCAGCCGAAAGCGTCCTTGCCGTCATTCACTGGGGCTGTTGATGTTATTCGCAGCGTCACCGGAGTTTGTCCCGACGGCCTCCCCTCCCCCTGAAGTTCGAGAATGGCTCGATAAACGTCAGGCACGCGCTGAAAAACAGGCTGCAAAAGCGGATGCACCTGAGAAGCCGGTTGATGAAGTTGCGCGGCAGAAGCGAGTTGAACAACGCGAAGGCCGAATTCAGGAAGGCATTGCCAGTTTACGAGTCTTCCTGCGGGATCTCATCCGGACTGGAATCGCCGGCATTGAAGGCCGAGGAACTGCCATCTGGGAAGAACAGGCGAAGAGACTGGTGGATGCTCAGGCACCGGGGCTGGCGGGACGAATTCGCTTCATTTCCGAGATTCCCGGCTCGTCAATCGACTGGCCGCAACATCTTCTGGATGCACTAGGGCGTCTGGAGCTTCTGCTGGTGGCCTATTCACGCCTGTCTGAACTGGATGAGGATCTGCAGCACGAGGTTCGACAACTCATTGGCTGGAATGTGCAACAGGCCGATCTCGAACAGTACGGCGAACGCGTGACCGACAACTGGTTTGTGTTGGGAACGAAGGAGGAAGATGGGGATCGCCTGCGGACTCAACGCATCTGGCTGCAATCATTGACGACCGGCCGCTTTGCTGTCGTGATACAGGTTGCGCCGGGGAAACAGCCATATCCGGATGTCTGGATGTCGGGTGTCGAGGTGTGTGCCACCCTGCTCTTTTACCCCGGGACCAGTCGCCAGCGTGCCAGAGTGATTGAGCGAACCACCGTTCCTGTTGGGAATTCGGAAATGCAGAAGGCTGAATTTTCCGGTGCACAGTCAGTGGACCAGATGTTGCAGTCCGTCGCAGAACAACTCGCCAGACAACCTTGGCAGTTCAGCTTTCCAGTCATTCTCAAAGATGTGACAGTGGTGAAACTGGGGGTTGAATGGTTGATTCGCGATGCCGCTGGACAGGCTGTCCCGCTGCTTTACGCGGAGCCGTGGAGCTTGCTGGCGATTAGCGGAGGGAATCCTCTGTCGCTCTTTGGTGAATGGGACGGGCAGTTCTTTGCTCCGATCTCAACCCTGCATGAATTCAGGGAGCTGACATGAACCCTCTTCTGAAATCGGCAATGTTGGGGACATCAAAGGTCAATCCACCTGTCATCAATTTTGATGATCCATTCGATCGACTCGTGCAAACGAGTGGCGGCGTATCTGATGAAACAGAATTGATGTTGTTACGCCGGGCTGGCGTTCGCGCGATCGCCGAACTTGCTGGAACAATGCCACGTTCGATCGCCGCGATGTCTGCCGCGCCTGCTGAAACGCTACTGGCGCCCACTTCGCAGATGTCCGAGTTCATTGAACTGGCGATGACGACTGATCGCCTGGATCTGCTTCCAGAGCTTGTCGAAATCCTGACAACGAACGGCATTCATTTTCCACACGAGCATCTGCCGCTGGCGTTCGAAATCGCTCAGCCTCAGCGTCGTGAATTGTTACGACCAATTCTCGGAGAACGCGCGAGATGGTTGGCCAAGTTCAATCCAAACTGGGATTGGGCGCTGAAGACTCCGACCGATGAAGACCAACTGCCGTCTCTTGAGTACCAGTGGAACGAAGGGACATTTCAGGAACGGGTCACAGCACTGGAGCAGGTTCGAAAGTTACAACCAAAGACGGCGCTCAGTTGGTTAGAGCAGTCGATTTCGAAGGAAAAGGCAGAGCACCGTCGCAAGCTGATGGCGACTCTGGAAACAAACCTTTCCGAAGAGGATTTAGGATTTCTGGAATTGTCTCAGAATGATCGCTCTGAGACGGTTCGAGAAGTGGTTCGGGATCTCCTGCTGCAGCGTGAGGATTCTTCGATCTCTCAACGAATGCGGTCTCGGGCAGCCGAGTTGATTCAAGCGAACCGTCAAAGTGATGGTGCGTTGCGTTTGTCGATTCAACTTCCAGACGACTTCTCGGTTGATTGGGAGCGAGACGGGATCAAACTGAGCTCTATGAAAGCTCCTTTCGGGCCGGACGGAGTTGTGGACGCCATCGTCGGGTCGGTGCCGCCTTCATTCTGGTTGTCTCATTTTGATTGTCCCGTGGAAGAATTTCTGCCTGCCGCTATGGGGTGTGCCCCGAATGGGGGAATTCTTCGCGGTCTGTTACGCGCGCTTGAGCGGTTTTCACAGAACGATCCTGCTTCACTCGCTTTTCTTGCTCCAATGCAGTCGTGGATCGTTCGCAGTCTGCGCGACGATTCCCGGTATTCCGTCGAAGTCATTGCCTCGATTCAATCTCTACTGAAGCTTTCCTCGGCGGACCAAGGGAGCGCGTTTCTCAATCGAATTCTCAGAGACTTGCCGGACTTTCCGGAAGACCAGTTGATTGCGATCCTGAACGGCTTTGGCAAGCCTTGGAGCTTGGAATTGTCAGAGGCTTACCTGAATTCGATTCGTCACCTCCTGAAAACATACGATCGATATCAGCCTCCACGTATGGTTGCCTCATTGATGTTGGCATCGTCATTCTTGCATTCCGATGCCTTTGATTCTGCACTGGCTCCCTGGACGATCAGCCCGACGATTCGGAATCGCAGCGATGTCTATTCGATTGTTGAAGGATTGCTGGTTCGTTTCGGCCAGATCGTTAAGCATCGAAATCAGTTTCGGGCATCCGCAGAGGGATTGAGGGCGACGACATGACTGATTGACTAAGATGGAGTCGTCGTCGCCAATGAAGTTTGAAATCAGGAATCGATCAGGTGAAGTGGCTGCAGGGCGGCCATGTGAGAGACCGAACTGGTCTGGAAAGTTTGAACGTGTCTGAAGTCTCGACCAGCCTGGATGTGTTGCGACAACATGCCGAGCAGCAGTATGCGCAGGAACTTGATGCTTTGGTGCAGGCGGACGATCGCCAGAAACCACCGGGCTGGCAGTTGTCTCCCTGGGCGGTTAAAACGTACATCCTTGGTGGAACGCTGCCCAACGGCGTCGAAATCAGTGCGAAGTATGTCGGCCGTGCTCGCCTGATTGAGATTGCGATTGCCACCCTCGCGACGGATCGGGCTCTGCTCTTGAGCGGGGTCCCAGGCACCGCAAAAACTTGGGTCGCAGAGCATCTTGCGGCGGCGATTTCAGGGACATCGACCCTCTTGGTTCAGGGAACCGCCGGTCTGGATGAATCGGCGTTGCGTTACGGGTGGAATTACGCCCGACTCCTTGCCGAGGGGCCATCAATGGGGGCGCTCGTTGAAAGCCCGATGATGGTGGGGCTGAGAACCGGGAAGATCGTTCGTATTGAAGAACTGACGCGTATCCCGAGTGAGATTCAGGATTCTCTGATCACAATTCTGTCTGAAAAGACGCTCCCGGTCCCGGAGTTGAGTAGTGAAGTTCAGGCACTGCGTGGGTTCAACGTCATCGCGACTGCCAACAATCGAGACAAGGGTGTCAATGAGCTCTCCAGCGCGCTGATGCGGCGTTTCAATACGGTTGTTTTGCCGGTTCCTGATGGACTGGAAGAAGAAGTGCAGATCGTCAGCCGTCGTGCCGGTGAACTGGGACAGGCTCTCGCATTGCCTGTGGAAAAGCCTGCTTTGGAAGAGATTCAACGAGTTGTCACAATCTTCCGGGAGTTGCGAAGTGGTGTGACTGTCGATGGCAAGACGCGGCTGAAGTCACCGACAGGGACGCTTTCCACCGCAGAAGCGATTTCGGTTGTCACTCACGGGATGACGCTCGCAGCGTACTATGGTGACGGTGTGATGACTGCCAGCGATGTGCTGTCAGGATTACTCGGAGCCGTTGTGAAAGATCCTGTGCAGGATGAAGTTGTCTGGCAGGAATATTTGCAGACCGTTGTGAAAGATCGCGATGGCTGGAAGGATCTGTATCGAGCCAGCCGGGACTTCCGTTAAACCGGTTCTTTCGACGCGTCGAAGTCCGAAAACGCAAAGACGCTGACTGGAGTTGTTTTCCTGTCAGCGTCTTTGACATTCGGTAGATTCGTTCAGTCGATTCGTGAAATCCAGCGAGTCACGAGCGTCGTTTGCGCCCGCTTATTCCTGTTCGGCATGTGTCGCGGGAGCGAATCCGCGACGCATTGTGTTTTCGCAGATCGAAACCGGGAGCATGAACTGCAGGAGATAGTCTGGTCCGCCAGCTTTGGTGCCGATTCCGGACATCTTGTAACCACCGAACGGGTGTCGTTGAACGATCGCTCCGGTGATGACACGGTTCAGATAGACATTCCCGACCTGAAGTTCTTCGCGAGCACGTTGCAAGTTCTTCGGGCTACGGCTGTAGATTCCGCCTGTCAGTGCAAATGGAGTTGAATTGGCCATTTGCAGTGCCTGATCAAGGTTCTTCGCCTTGGAAACCGTCAGCACAGGGCCAAAGATTTCATGCCGCAGCAACCGTGAATCCGGTTCAACGTTGCCAAAGACGTGTGGGCCGATGAAGTACCCATCTTTGCCCAGTTTGCTGACGTCACCCGCAACGATGGTTTCGCATTCTTCCTTGCCGATGGCAATGAAGTCATTGATCCGGTTGAAGGCGTCGGCATCGATGACTGGTCCATAATCGATCCCCGGTTCATCCGCAGGGCCGACGACAATGCTTTCGCATGCCGATTTCAGGCGATCGATGAATTGGTCATAGATTTCAGCCAGTACGATGACGCGGGAGCACGCGGAACATTTCTGACCTGCATAACCGAATGCGCTGGAGACGACTCCTTGAACGGCGTCATCCAGATCGGCATCGTTGTCGATGATGACAGGGTTTTTGCCGCCAAGTTCTGCAATGACTTTCTTGATCGTCGTCTGGTTCTCAATTGGAGTCGCAGCGACCTGATTGATCTTCAAGCCGACTTCGCGTGATCCAGTGAACGCGACGATCTCGACATCTGGATGGCTGACGAGCGCTGGGCCGACATCTTCGCCCACTCCAGGAAGGAAGTTGATAACGCCGGTGGGAATACCGGCATCTCTGGTGATCTGAGCGAGCTTCGAAGCGAGAATCGACGACTGCTCGGCAGGTTTCATGACAACGGTGTTGCCAGTGACCAGTGCCGCTGCCACCATTCCAGTCAAAATCGCGAGCGGGAAGTTCCACGGGGCGATGACGACGGTAACCCCACGTGGGCGGTAGAGATACTGATTCTCTTCGCCAGGGTAGTCGCAAGTCAGTGTTTGATTCAGATCACGCATGGCAAGTGCGTAATAAACGCAGAAGTCGATCGCTTCAGCGACGTCGGCGTCTGCATCTTTCCATGGCTTGCCGCATTCATAAACCATCCACGCGGCAAGTTCGAATCGACGGTTCCTCATTTCCGAGGCCATCAGTTCGAGATATTCGGCACGGTGTCCAATCGGGGTCTTACGCCATTGTCCCCATGCATCACGAGCAGATTCGATTGCCTGACTTGCGAGTTCTGCAGTCGCGGAGTTGACAGTACCGAGTGTCTGCGACTTGTTCGATGGGTTGCGAACAACGATGTTGCCGCGTGTGGTCATTGCTTTTCCGTTGATGATCAACGGATAATCTTCGCCGAACTGGCTTTCGACTTCCTGTAGTGCCCGACGCATCTCGTCGCGAGCCTGCCCTCGGCTGAAATCGGTCAGCGGTTCATTTCGAAACTGGTGTACTGCTAATTTCCGCTGTGTCTCGGCCTGTGACATGAAAATCCTTCCAAGTTCAACATGCTCCGGGCTCGTTTAAGGGGGGGACCACTTAGAGAGAACCGGGGTTTCAGTCCGCAGGATCATCAGACGGGGCGCTTCCGTCAAGCAAACTTGCTTTAAACATTTGCGAGAATTGATCACTCAAGCAATTCTGGAGGCGGAATTGGGGCTTTCCGGGGCCGGACCAGTTCCTGTTGATGCGACTATCTGTCTGGAGAATGTCACGCTGGTGGAGGACTGACGTGACTGAACTTGCTTTGTACCGGCTGAGGGGACGGGGAATTCTGTTCAATTCGGAAAAAACAGGAATTCGCATTCGAATATCTGATCTGCTGCGAATCTTTCCGCGTTTAGTAATCAGAGACCGGAAATTTACTGCAAATTGGACTTCAAACCATGCTTGCCAACAGGAGAACAGCGATGAACTGCCAAAATCATCTGTTGACTCGGTTCGAGTGGTCCGATGACGCGTGCGACCATGATCATGGGTATGATTTGTTGCCGAGCGATGCCAAGTTTACACCTGTGATGGAACTTGATCGCCTGTCGTTGCGGATCGATTGCAGCCACACGCCAAGTTATTGTCATTTTCGATCTTCACCGGATTGGGAACACTTCCATCGGAATCGCAAAGGGCGAAGTGCCTGATCGAAGAAGCATGCGAAACGAGACGCAAATTTTGACAAATATCAGGACCTGTCCAGGCATCGTTGGACAGGTCCTATTGCGTTCGAGCATTCAACCATGCGATATTTCAGAAGTTAGAGCTGGCCGGGCGCCAGCGCATTGACGGAATTTTGTTGCTTCCTGATCGGGCATCCAGCTTCCTGCTGATTTCAGGTGGAGACGATGCTTACTTCAAATAAAAAATCGCTATGAATGGGCCATGCGATGACGTTGCTTCCTTAACACCGCATTCTCGGTGGGGAGTGAAGGTTCCATCTTTCAGCCTGACGGCGAAGATTCGTCGGTCTGGATCCCAAAGACGCAAAGTCGCTGTCGGCCGTGCGGTTGCCATTCTGCTTTCGTTGATTGCGCTTGGGGTTTCCAGTGGCGGGCAGAATTTGATTCTCGCTGCCGATGGTCCAGTCTCGCGCTCGACAGATCGATCGGCCCCGATTGCTCCTGCCATTCAGGTCCCAACTGCCCCGGTTCCCGTCACTGAATCCCCTGCTCCCTCCAGCACGAAACCTGAGGGCGGGAAACCAGCAGGGGCTCTACCTACCGACGCCTCAACGCCTGAGGCCAAACCAGCCACGCCTGCACCTTCTGAGATCCCAGATGAAGTGGATCCAGATGGCGGTGATGTTGACGAAGTGGATGCGAAATCTGCTCTTCATCAATCACTGACGGGCATTTACTCCAAATCGATGATTCTCCCGAGAGACCGCCTTGTCGAACGGGAATTGCAAAAAATCGTTGATGCGATCCCCAGTCAGGATTGGTCGGGAATCGCAAAAGCGTTCGAGTATCTCACCGCATCTCTGAGTGAGAATGAATCGAAATCTGGCGTTGCAGACCTCGTCGAGTTGAATGGCGTTGTCTGCAGTAAAGAGATTGCAATTGGATATCTCTTCGAGTCACTTCCTGAAGAGGGACGTGCTGCCATTCTGCGATTGATTGAACCTCAGGTGAAGAGGCAACTGAGTCTGGTCATGCAGCATCAGGATACAGCGGCACTGAGGAAGCTGGTTCGCCAGTACCGGTACACTCAGACGGGGCGGTCAGCGAGAGACACCTATCGTCGCCTGCGTCGAGATCAGGGCCTGTTTTCGAATTCCAAAGAGACCGCGTTGATTCGTGAAGGTGGCTTGCACTCCACTGCGAATACCTCTCATCCCGGGTGGAACCTCGCGATTGAGACTCCCCTCGTTTCGCAACAGACGCTTAATCAGGTTTATCATCGACTGCGTCAGAGTGGATTGAATCCCTTTCCGACGGTCGATGCGATCTCAGGGAGCAAATTGCTGTTCGCGACTCTCGCTGCAGATCGCAAGGCGATTGATCCTCAGACTGGCAATGTTGTCTGGACTCGGCCAATCGCCGGGTACGGTGCCGAATGGTATCGGACGCCTGGGGATTTGGGTGATACGAACCGAGAGCGTCTGTTTCGGTTGACTGTTGCTCGCCGCGTTTTGGGAGAATCGATTTATTCCAGAACCGCAGTTGATCACGAACGCTGCTACTTCATCGAGCCGGCAAAGAGTCGCATGCCAGTGGCTGTTCCGCGTGATGCAGGACCGGAACCAATTGAAAAAGTTAAAGACACTGAAAAGGGTGATTCCAAGGACGACACGGAAGCACTTCGCAGTGACGAAGAACCTGGTACAGACAAAGAAGACGACAGCAGCAAAGACGATAGCGGTAAGGGCGAAGGCGTCAGTAAAGATGGCGATAGCGAGGAGGGCGAGGACACCGACGAGGATGGTTCAGAGGACGCTGACATTGAGAGCAGTTCCACTGACCCGTTTGACATGTTTCCTGCGAACCAGCTTGTCTGTCTGGATCAGGCGACGGGAACCGTGCGATGGTCTTCGTTCGACAAGCTCGATAAGGACGTTTACTTCGCAGGGACGCCAAGCCTATACGACGGAAGCTTGTTTGTGCTGGGCGAGTTTCGAGACTTGCAGGCAGTTGCATTGTTTGAGTTCGACGCCGTATCCGGCGAGCTATTGTCCACAACCAATGTTGCTCAGGCAAAGATTCCGATTCAGAAAGATCTACGACGCCAGGATGTCGATTGTCAGGTGATTGTTGATGGAGAGTTCGTTGTTTGTCCGACGGCGGCGGGGGCATTGTTTGCAGTGGATCGATTGACGGGGGATGTCATTTGGGCACACCGATTTCCTCGAACAGACACAACCGAATTTCCAAGTGAATACCGCGAGTTCGTCTATCGGGCGGGGTTTGAGCTTTGGGACAGCTGGCAGACGGCTCAATTGTTACCGGTTGGAAATTTGTTGGTTTCCGTCAGTCCTGAACGTGATGATCTCCTTGTGATTGATCGGGCATCCGGAAAGATTCTTTGGAGAATTCCTCGAAACGGGGCGTTGACCATCGCTGCGGCAAGTGAGACGCATGGGGTCGTTGTCGTCTCCAGTTCCAGAATTGAGTCGTTTGATCTCCAGACGGGGAAACGTCGTTGGTCTGTGATTATTCCGGGACCAGCTGGCCGTGGCTGTATTATTGGCAACCATTTTCTTTTCCCGGTTCTTGTCGATGGGTTTGCTCAACTCGATCTATCGAATGGAACGTTGCAGACGGATTTGACCGCCGTCCCGATGTTCGCTCCAGCGGACGGATTTCTTCCGTACCAAATGCGTCCCAGAAATCTCGTAGTTGCCGGGACGGGACTTTACGAAGTCAGCGCTGATGGCATTCGTCGAATTCGACAGAGCGAAACAGTGTCGGACCCCCTTGCTTCATCCGGGATCTTGAGTGACGTCCTCGAATTGTTGGTCTCCGGGAATCGATCAAACGCGATTCAGTTGCTGAAAACGCGTTTCGCAGCAGCTCAAGAGTCCAATGAGCCATCGCTGATTCAGACGATGCGACTGGCATTGCTTGGTCAGCTTGTGAATCAGTTTCTGAACGAGCCGACTGCTGATTTCAGAGCATCGACTTTGAATGAAGTGCAGGGCCTGACGCAGACCGTTGAAGAACGGGCCATGTGGCGTCGCTTGCGAGCCAGCGACGCGTTGAACCGAAAGGACTTTGCCCTCTTTTCGAGTTTATGGATCCATGGACCTGCCGACGAATTCGCATCATATGTTGTTTCCGAAGATTCCAGTTTCCGCTGTCGCCTCGATCGATGGTTTCAACATGCGGCCATTCGGATCGCACCTGCACATCAATCCGAGATGCATCAGGCGATGGAACTCTGTCTAAAAGAATTGAAGACCTCCCCTGCAGGTGGATCGGCGACAGGATCATCACTGACTGGTCTGGAGCTGGCAACACGCCTCGGAAGAACGCGCTGGGGATCTCAGCTGCGAATGGAAGTGGTGCCGAAGCCGGAAACGATTCAGGAATTGATTTCGTGGCAGTTGCAGCTCGCTGATCAGGCAACGAGTTCGGTTCAATCTGACGCGGCCGGAGCGATCTACCGGCTGTTTCAGATGTACTATCAACGTGGAAATCTGCTGGATGCAGATCGCTGGCTGACACGTCTGTCTCAGTTCCCCGGCGATGTCAAACTCCCTGATGGAGTGACAGTGGAGCACGTCTGCCAGCTTCACCTTGCAGAGATCGAGAAGGAAATTCTGGCTTCAAATGTCTTGTCACCGTGGCCGAAAGGAATGCCCACTGCGGACTCAAGCACACGAGGGTCTCGTGAAATTTATCTCGTGCCACTTGAAGTCGAAAATTCTGCGGCTTCAGGTTTGGACGGCCTCACAGTAGAGATGGATTATCCCGGACAATTGGCAATCCGTTTCAGTGGATCGGCCTGGAGTCGCCCCTGGTACTGTTCCATCCCGCCAACTCAAAGAATTTTGCGGATCGATGCGAAGCTCAACCGGACATGGGGACTGGAGCAATTGTTGATCTTGCAGACCGGCAGTGAAGTCTACGGGATCACGCCGTTTGATATGAAGGGAGGGCGCAGAGCGAACCTCCTTTGGCCGATGCCCCCTGCTGTCGTGGATACGCAGGCCGATCGTGAACATATTGCGTTGGCCGCATTGAGTGAAAGCCGCCCGATCCGGATGGGCTATGCTCGCGCAGTATCGCGTCAGATGGACGAATTTCGTCATTATCTGGCTGCTGTCGGACCGGTTCAGCCTGGATATCTTTGCTATATGCAAGGAGGAATGCTGGTTGCTGTTGATCCGGTCAACGGGACAGAACTGTGGCGCCGATATGACCTTCCTCGACGTGCGGAATGCGATGGGGATTCTGATCGGATCGTGATCACCTCTCCTGAACATCCTGATGTCATCGTTGTCAGCTCAATCGATGGCCGGATTCTGAGTCGGCGGCCGCTCGGCCACGACCCTGAGGATGTGGTTTCTTCAGAAGGAACGCAGGCAACGCTCATTCAGGGAGACAGAGTGACCTTTGGGATCTATGACGGTGGCATGAGTGCTGTTTCTGAAGATGTCGAAGCGGTCGAACCAACTGTTGAAGAAAAGGGACCGGCGCTTCGGCAAGTCACAGTTCAACGTCGGGATCTGGAGACCGGGAAAGTGCTCTGGAGTCGAAACTGGGCGCCAGGTTCGATTCCGATCGACGTGAATCAGGACTGGATGGGGATGCTTGTCGATGGAAAGCAGTTGGAACTGATCGATCAGTCGAACGGGCAGACGGTCATTTCACATGCAGTCAAGGTTCCAGAGAAGATACATCGAATCTATTGCAGCGTTGGTAAAGATGACTTCCTGCTCGTCTTCTCTGAAGAAATTGAAAACATTCGATTTCGCAAAATGTCGCAGATTCGTGGGGGCTATCGCCGACCTTGGGTAAAAGGGGCTGTGTACTGCTTCGACCGAATCGTCGGCGAGATTCGCTGGACACGAGAACTGGACGAAGTGGAGTTTCCACTGGATCAGCCTAAGGAGTTTCCGATCGTCGTTGTGACTTCTGAATTGGATCAGGAAGTCAAAGTTCGACCAAGGAAATCGAAACCGATTGACGAATCTTCGACACTGAAACCGACACCGGCTCCCACTACAGAGCCATCCACAGAAGATGCCAAGCCAGCTCTTGTTCCTCCGGTTGATCGGCCAATGCCGATGGAGCCAAAAAGTGATGCCCCACTCCCAAAGGAGAGTTCGAAGCCCGACTCGGAAACGCCATCAGAAACGCCATCTTCTCCGATGAAAGAAGATTCGAAGCCGATGGACGAGAAGTCTGAGATGGTCCCCAAGTCTGAGATGGTCCCCAAGGAAGAGATGGTCCCCAAGGAAGAGATGGTCCCCAAGGAAGAGATGGTCCCCAAGGAAGAGATGGTGGAAACCGTGGAGATCGAAGACGATTCATTCACATACCGTCGCCCGGGGGTGATCATTCGTTGTTTCCATCGGGGGACAGGAGAGATGATTGGGGAGACAAAGCAAATTGGTGATTCCCTTTCCAGTTTCACTGTCACCGGGCAAAGGTCGCAAAACATTGTGCGAATACAAACGATTGGAACTCGCATGGAATTGAATTACTCAGTAATTGTTCCAGACGGAGCGAAGAGTGGAGCGGAAGCCGGAACTGCACCAGCCGTTCCTGAGTCGCCGAAATAGAAGTTTTTTCCTGTTTGGAGAAGTGTCATGTGACAGGTCGCGTCAGCCTGTAGGTGATTGCTGAGCTGTGTCCTTTGGGAACCGGCCTGGCTTCACATTGACGCTGGCGAAACCGGATGTTTCGCCAGACTTTCGAAGTTAGAGATGGATTGTCTTGATGTTGGTTTGTTTGATTCGAAAACCAGTCGTGTCACGTTGTCTTCTGGCACTCGTCCTCGTTTTCGGCACTGCTACGCTGCAGTTGGCCGCCGATGACAGGCCAGTCTTTCCTGAGACTCCGAAGATTGACTGGAAGGCGGTTCCTGCCCCCCCTGCAGTCTCCCGACAGGATCGCCCGCTTCCATTTCCGGCCATTGCTCAGCAATCAAGCCCGTTTCTGCAGATCCCGGGGGCTCCCAGTCTTCCGGGGACGCCTCCACCTGCGGCTGCAACTCCGACAACTGCTCCTGCAGCGGCGCCGGTTGCAGTACCGCCGGCGAGTTCGCCTGCTCCAATGCCAATGCCGGATAAAGATGCATCGGCTGTGAAAGAGCAGCTCACCAAGGAAACGCTTGATGCCCTGAAAGCACGTGTCGATGCAGCAACGGACCTCACCGACGCCCAGAAGATGCAGGCGACGGAGCTTATTGAGAAAGCCAGAACGGCCATCAATCAGGCGACAGACCTGTCGAACAACAGCCTGAAGAATTGGCAGCAGCGAACGGAGCGACTGGACGAAGAGCGAAAAGCTGAACAGGCACGTGTTGATGCCTCACTTCGTGAAACTCGAAGTCACCCAGAACCGTATACACCGCTCCCGCAACTTGAGCAGACACTCGCATCGAAACAGCAGGAACTCGTTCAGACCCAGACGGAACTTGCTCAGAATGAAAAGCGGCTTGGTGACAGGGCTGCTCGCCAGCGGGCGATCAAGGAACGCCTTGCGGCAATTCCGATCCTGATCGATCAATACAAATCGGACCTGGCAAAACCGGAAACCGGAGCAGACCCGCCGCTAATTGTGGAAGCGCGCCGGATGCAATTGCTTGCCGAGTTGAAGTGGTTGGAGAACGAACCTGCCGCCTTGCAGGCCGAAGCGGCCTTCCTCGCTGCGCAGGAAGCTGCCAATCTGATTCCCCTTCGTCGTCAGGCATTGAATGCGATTGTTTCCCGATTGAAGGACGAAGTCACTGAGTGGCAGCAACGGGTTCAAGGAGCAAAAAGCTCGGACGCAATGACCCGATCTCGGATTTCATTGGCCGAGGCCAAAGCAACGCAGATTCCGCAGTTGAAGGCCCTCTTCCTTGCGAATGCCAAAACGATTGAGAAAGAAGTTTCTGTTCGGGAGAAGCTGCGAATTCTCACTGATGCAGTCGAAGAGACCAAGGCACAGCAGGAGATTGTTCAGTCCAAGCGAGCAGAACTGGAACATCGTGAGAAGACGCTTGGAACAACGACTTCATTCGGGGTTCGGCTGCGGGAACAAGGGCGCTACCTGCCTGACGTCAATCTGCTGTCGCATGAAATTCGGGAACGTGCGACTCAGAATGAAGAGGCTCACATTGCCTATATGGAAGCTCGTGAAAATCGGGTGGAACTCGATCATCTGAATCGCAAGATAGAACAGATGGTCAAAGAGATTATGGACAGTTCGGATGCCGTGGATGTCGATGTTGATGTTCTGACCGGAGAAGTCCGTGATGCGTTTGAACTGCGACAAAAAGATCTAACAGAACTGGAAAGCGTTTACGAATCCTATGTTCTCGCGCTGGATCAGCTCGACATTGAACAGGCAGCCTTAATTAAACAGGTGGTCAGTTTTCAGCAATATATTGACCGTCGAATTCTGTGGGTGCCGACACATCGGCTGTTACAGTTCAACGAGATTATTGAAGATATCCCGGGAGTCATGTTTGTCTTTACAGCTGCAACCTGGGCTCCTTATTACCGTGCGTTTGTTAATGACTTCAACTCGGTCCCTTCCATCTATGTGTTTGCATGGATTGTTTGGTCGTTGCTTCTTGTGACTCAAGGCAAGATCAAAGAAAACATCCGCCTGAATGGTCAGCGTGCCAGCAGTCGCTTGAACACCAAAATGGAGCCGACCTGGGAGGCTGTATTCTGGACGTTTCTGAAATCGGTGATTGCCCCCTTCCCGTTGCTGTTTCTCAGTTGGAGAGGGAGTCAGCCGGGGAGCGAAATCCAGACCGTCAGTATCTTCTTTTATTATTTGTCGATCTGGTTCTGGTGGCTGGAAGCGGTTCGAATTGTCTGTCGCAGTGGCGGGTTGGGCTCGGCCCATTTTCAGTGGCCAACACGTGTGAATGAAGTTGTTACAAAGCAGCTTTCGATCTTCATTACATGTGCTGCTCCGTTGATCGTCATTACCGGCATCCTGCGATCAGAGTACGGGACGGATGGCAGTTCCGATGCCGTGGTTCGTGTATTAAATGTTGTGTTCTTTTTGATGGTGGCGGTCACGCTTTATCGTTTGACGTCTCGCCGATCCGGGATCTTTAAAGAATGGATTGAAGCCCACAAAGGGGGCTGGATCGACCGGCTTTCGGTTGTATGGAACATCCTTGTTGTTGGATTGCCTATCCTGTTTGCCGTGTTGACGGTGCTCGGGTACTCGTATGCAGTGAGTCGACTGACAGTGCGCCTGGCACAAACTGTCATGCTTGCCAGTGGAATGGTCTTTGGTCGAGCATTGCTTTTCCGCTGGTTGACTTTACGACAAAGACGATTGGCAATTGCTCACGCCCGAGAAGTCCGTGCTGCCTTGGCCGAGGTGCAGAATCAGGATGAGGCGACAAATCCTGCGGTGCTAGGCGCTCAAGAGGCGAGAACGAACCTTGCAGATGTGAGTGCGCAGTCGAAGCGATTGTTGAATACAACGATCTTCATGCTCTCGCTGATCTGGATCTGGTATATCTGGCGAGATGTTCTTCCGGCGTTGCAGCACTTGAATCAGATTCGTGTGCCGCTATTGCCGCTAACACTCGACAAATTGCTCTCTGCGATTCTTGAACTGATCCTGTTCGCAACTGCGGCCAGAAACGTTCCTGGCTTGATCGAAATCACATTGCTTGAGCGGCTTCCGATTGATCGGTCGTCTCGCTATGCAATCGGGGCGATATTGCAGTACACCATCGTGCTCATCGGGATGTTGGCGATTGGCAATTCGTTAGGAATTGAGTGGGATAAGCTGCAATGGCTCGTTGCGGCATTGACCTTTAGTCTGGGTTTTGGATTGCAGGAGATTTTTGCCAACTTTGTTTCCGGGATCATCATTCTCTTCGAGCAACCTGTTCGAGTTGGAGACGTTGTCACATTGGATAGCGTGACTGGAACAGTTAGCCGCATTCGAATTCGATCGACATCGATCATTGATTTTGATCGCAAAGAGTACATCGTCCCAAACAAAGAGTTCATCACAGGGAAGCTGTTGAACTGGACGCTTTCGGATACCACAAATCGAATCCTGCTCCCAATTCAAACGTCTCACTCGGCTGACCCGCAACAGGTGCGCGAGATCCTGTTGAAGATCGCGACGACCCAACAGCACGTTCTGAGTGACCCTGCTCCGATTGTGACTTTCAGCGGCTTCGCTGATAGCGCGCTGAATTTTAATGTGGCGATTTATCTGCCAACGATGGAGTTTCGTCAGGAGACAATTCACCAGATTCACTCCCGCACATTGAAGGCATTTCGTGAAGCGGGAATTGAATTGGCCTATCCTCAGCGAGGTTTGAATATCCGGACTGCTGTGCCGTTTACTGTGAACCAGGAACGCACGACAGTTGTCGCTGGAAAGATGGAAGAGCGGGACGAAGACCTGATGAAAGATGGTGAATCGAACGGAGTGACTTCGCACGTGTAACTGTGATCGAGGCAGCCGTTAGCCCGGATCGGTCTGGTTGAGATTCGTGCGATATCGATGCAGAGAACTCTCTGGAAAAGTAACGAGGGGACAGGTCAAATGACCTGTCCCCTCGTTCTGTCTGACCTCATACTGCTGTTACGATCACAATGTTACAGCAGCTTCACCTGCTGTGTCTCGCGACGTGCCAGATGATGCTTGTGCGATTCGATTCTACTTCCCTTCGAGCGGGAGCAGCTCGATATTCCGGTAGAACAGTTCAGCACATTCACACTGGAGTGCAATGCGTCCAGCAGTCAGTGGGAGCAGTTCTTTGGATTCTCCTTGTGGAGCCTTCATGTTCACACAATAGTTGTTGATCTCGCCATTGACGAGGTGAACAGCTGCATCTCCACGAACAACGACTTCAACCGTGTTCCACCCATCCCGTTCCAGTGTTTTGCTTTTAATAACCCGCTTGATTCCGTTCGGCTGGTAGATTGTCTTGAACTTGCCGCCGAGTGACTGGTCGAGGAACTTTGTTCCAGCCTGATCGACTGGGCAGTCACCGCCGGTGTAGACGAAGTAAAAGTCACCAGTGTCGTTCTCTTGAACCTGACACTCGACACTGACTGGCCAGATTTTTTCCGCACCAATTGTATGGTAGAGCAACCCGGCATCGCGAATGGTATTTGCTCGTGGTGCGAACTTCTTTTCGCCCCATTTGTATTCAAAGCGGAACCGATAGTGGGAGTACTCCTTGTCGGTCAAGATCACGCCGAAGGGCATGTTCTTTCCGGCAGGTGTATCACGATAGACGTGAATTTCCTCATTGACGACTTGGAAGATTTTCTCAGGATCTTCGCCTGGCGCTGCATTGGCAAGAACAACTTTCCAGCCCTGTAGATCTTTGCCGTTAAAGAGCTTGTCCCATTTCTTGCCTTTGGATTCCTTGACGGCGATGTCATAGAACTCCTGGCTCGATAAATGAGGTTTGGAGACAATTGCCGGCACGTCGACGTTGCCTGCGAGACATGCCTGGCTGCTGACCAGCATTGCTCCGAACAAAGCGATTGTCTGCTGAAATCGAATCCATGATTGAGTCGGGGAACATTTCACTGGTTGAATCCTTGTGACTCGTGAAAGGTAATGCGGAACCGGAAGTTTTCATCAGCCGGATTGGAACGTTGACGTTCTCTCCAATTGATGCGACGTCGGCTTGTCAGCCTGGATAATGAACAAGACGAGTTCTCTGGGGAAGAACTCGTCTTGTCGTTCACATTTCAAAATCGGTTTTCGTTGATTCGGTCAGCGATTGCTGGATGAACCGACTTACTTTTTCTCTGGGGCTGCCCACAGTTTTGTCAGCGCGTTGACCGTTTCATTGACGAGGACCTGTCCTCCTTCTGGACCAACGAGATTACTTTCCGGAACGGCACTGTATCCCCCACCGGCGACGGCGCGTTCGGTCGGGAGGTAAGTTCCGCGACCGCAGAGCTGGATCACGAATGTCTGCAATGCAGGACTTCTGGCTTTCATCTGAACGCCATAGTCAGTGAACAGCTCGAAATCATTTGTCGCAATTGCGATGTCGCCGAGGCGAATCGCATGCAGTTCCATGTCGTATTCGCCGACTCCATTGGCCTTCTGGTCTTCGTATCGCTTGGCAACTCGCAGGAACCATTGTTTACGAGTTTCGGCCTTGGGATCTGTAATCCCGGCGGCGGCCTGACGTGATGTTGCAGCTTCCTGCTCAGTGATAATGCGGTTTGGCAATTTGATGTCGGTCACCAGATGTTCAAATGGCACATCGCTGTGTCTGTCGTTCTGAACGACGGCATAAACGTCTTCCCACGCAGTCAGAACGCGACGGGCAATTTCAGCGAGGGTGTCGACGTTACGCAGCTTTCGCATCCGTTCTTCTGCCTGCTTGCGGTACATCAGGTGGGGAGACTGATCTCCAGCAGCACCACACCAGGTCACGACAATGAGATCTTTTCCATACTTTTCTTGGAGTTGTTCACGGAATGGGTGCCAGAAATCTGCGTTCACCTGAGAGCGGCCTTCGACTTCCTGAGCTGGGCAGGAAACGTTGACTGCGGTGCCAATCAATTTGTTGTCTGCATTCCAGAAATAGAGCAGTTCAACACCGTGATCTTCGCCCCCTTCAATCCCGCGGAACTTATCCGTATTTGTGGCCCCGTACATGACGGCAGATCCGTTCGCAAATGTTGAACGACGGTTCTGGGCAACGACTGCGTGTCCCAATCCCCAGGCAACCTGAGCTGGTTCACGTTTTGCCCAGGCATCTGCGATTGCGGTTGCAACCTGTTCCAGAAAGAACTCGCGGTATTCGTCCGGATGCATCACGCCGGATTCTGGAATCGCATAGCTTCCAACTTCAAGCGCAGGCGCGGTGTGAGTGTGAGTTGCGCTGAGAATGATTTTGGGTTTCGCGTGCTCTGGAATCCGATCCCCAAGTTTCGCACGCAGGGCTGCATACAAATTCTTATGGTCACGAATCGTCACAATATCGCAGGAAACAAAAATCGCTTGCTCGATCGATTGATCTCCATTTCGGGTTTCAATCACCAGCGCCGTTGCGATACAGGGGGATTCGACCTTGTTGGAAATTCTCGTGTGCATCTGCCCTGCTAATGCCACACGCTCTTCCGGCGTAATCGAGATGCTCGACCCGCCTACGTAAAGCTGTCCGGCATTCGCAGCAGATGTGAACGGAAGCCCTCCCAGCCAGACCGTCAACGCGAACAGAAATGGAATGTGTCTTTGAATCATTGAATCTCTCTGAACTTGTTTAAGTCATGTTCCGGATTGATCGAGACTTTGGCCCTGACGTCCAGGAAACGTGATGGCAGTAGCAAAAGGTGGAACAAAATGCCCCTGATTTACAAGGTTGCGGCGAGCTGAGAACCGCCCCGCTGCGACTCGACGAGTGCCGATTTTCCATTGTTGGACTGATTGAAGAATGAGCGTGGCAATGGCGAGTTCCACTGTACCAACGGTGTTCAAATCGTCAACTCACATCAGTCTGCTTAAATGAGTTGGTGGGAACATTTTCCGTGAGGGAATTTGCTTCAGAGTTGTTTATTGCGAACTTGCAATTGGTGTTGATGTCTTTAGGTCGATTACACTGCGAACCACATGCGCTGACGCAACATGCAGGGGCTCTGCCATGACAGTTCAACCCGACATTTTCTGTATTTGATCGCGAGAGAATGATGGACTCACAACCGTATCGAATTCGATTGCAAGGTCCCTGGCAAGTTGTGCTGCCTGATGGGGATGTGAGCGATCGAAGAGAGATCAGTGTCCCTTGCGATTGGCTGACGAGTGTGGGGAGCCTGTCCGGAATGGCGTTGTTTTATCGGCGTTTTAATCGTCCGACGAATATCGAGGAGCGTGATCGCGTCTTGATTCGACTTCCTGATCAGGTCGGGGTTGTGACTCGTTGTGAGTTGAACCAGCAACCAGTCGAATGTGAGTCGGACAACCCTTGTCTGTTCGATGTGACTGCGCAGTTGAAGCTAAATAACGAGGTGATGTTCGCCATCGAATTCACGCCAACGCCAGAGAATCAGGGAACCGGCGGGTTGTGGAGGCCTGCCATTCTGGAGATACACACAGCCTGATTGCGGAACAAAAAAACGCCTCCATCATGACTATGGAGGCGTTTGCATTCCGGGTTGAGTCTGGCAGTGAGTGTTATGAGTTCAGCTTCGCGATGACCAGTTCACGGACTGTTTTCGCGTCTGCCCCTTTCACCTGCTTCATCACCTTGCCGATGATGGCTCCCAGTGCCTGTTGTTTGCCGGCTCTGAAGTCTTCGACCGCTTTCTCGCTCTCGGCAAGTGCAGTGGTGATCGCCGCGTCGATCGCTCCTGTGTCATTGACGACTTTCAGGCCCTTCTCCTCAATCAACGAGTCGATGCGAGCGACCTCTGGTTGTTGCTCATCTTCGTCATATGCTGAGAGAAGGATTGCAAACAATTCTCTGGCACTCTTTACGGTGATCACTTTGTCAGTGATTCGCTTCAGCAATTCGCCAAGGAGATTTGAAGTGATTGGGAAGTCATCAATGCTGAGATCGCGCTCCTTGAGTTCACGCAGAATGTCCTGAGTGACCCAGTTCGCAGCTTGCTTGGCATCACTGCAAAGCGCAGTGACCTGCTCAAAATAGGTCGCGACTTCGGCTCCCTGATTCACGATGACGTCGGCGTCGTAGGCGGACAGCCCCAGATCATTCTGGAAGCGAGAACGGCGCTGGGCTGGCGGTTCAGGAAGGGACGCACGGATCTCTTCGACCTGCTGGACAGTGACAGTCACAGGCAGAAGGTCAGGGTCTGGGAAGTACCGATAGTCGGATGCTTCTTCTTTTCCTCGCTGAGCATAGGTGAGGCCGCGATTCGCGTCCCACCCACGAGTTTCCTTCTGAACTCCGGGATCGCCGAGTTTGCGTCCGGTTTTCTCGAACTCGCGGAACTGGCGGTCGGCTTCGTACAGGACCGCTGCTTCGACACCTCGGAAGGTGTTCAGGTTCTTGATCTCCACGATGGGAGTCGCAATCGTTTCCCCATTGCGTTCGATGTGGAGATTGACGTTTGCGTCACACCGCAAGCTGCCTTCCTGCATGTTGCAGTCCGACACCCCGAGGAATGTCAGCAGAAGGTGGATCTCTTCGAGAAATGATTTGGCCTCTGCGGCGGAACGGACGTCCGGGAGCGTCACGATCTCAAGAAGCGGAGTTCCTGCTCGATTCAAGTCGACCTGACTGTCAGCTCCCCGACCGGATTCGTCGTGAATGTTCTTGCCAGCGTCTTCTTCGAGGTGTGCTCGAAGAATGCGAATCTTGCGACGCGATCCATCTTCACTCGACGCTTCCAACCAGCCATCGTGACTGAACGGCAGGTCGTACTGGCTGATCTGGTATCCCTTCGGCAAGTCGGGATAGTAATATTGTTTGCGGTCCCATTTGGTGAATGGAGCGATCTCACAGTTCAGGGCGAGTGCGGTCACCATGGCGAGGTGGAACGCCTCCTGATTCATCACCGGCAACGCGCCAGGCAGTCCCAGACAGACGGGACAGGTTTGGGTATTGGGCGCATCAGGATTGAAACGGTTCAGGCACCCACAAAAGATCTTTGTCTTTGTCTGCAGCTGAACATGGACTTCCAGGCCAATGACAGTTGTATAGCTCATCTTGCCGGCTCAATCGATCAACAGTCGTGAAGGGCGCAGCTCGCCCGAGAACAGTTTGCCTTCGTGGCAGGCTCACTTCCTGTTCGCTGCCGCGTAGTGTGACGTTGCAAAGCTGGTTCATCCAGTCAGAAAAGCCCCGTTACACCCAAAGCTCAAACGAGCCGGAAGAGCGTTATTCTCATTCTTTGGATGAATTTCTGGTGAAATCTCCATTCAGATATTTGAAGAGAGAAAATCTTCTGAAGCTGCCCGCTTCATAACGAGATCGTTGGATTTCGTGTTGTATCGCATTTTATGCGAGAGGTTTGCGTTGATTTGGTAAGTGGCTGATCTGCCGAAGCTGATGCCGCCTCTAATCGAAAAGTGCGAACGCATCAAGAAGGCCGCCCCCTTTTATGGGTGAGTTGCTGCGAAATTGTGCAGTCTTTGAGGGGAAAGTTAAAAATCACGGGCTTGACGCTTGCCAATGCGAAAAATAGACTACTTTCACTTATCGAGAACTGGTTGCTCTATTTGAAATTGCTTATTCAGCCGTGAACCTCAGGAATACAGAGATCTTCTGCGACATCGCGACGCATCGGAGCTTTTCAAAAGCTGCGGTGTCACGGCAGATTTCACAGCCTGCGGTCAGTCAAGCGCTCCAGCAGCTTGAAGACGAACTTGGTGTCACGCTCGTCGACCGATCCAAGCGGCCGATCGAACTGACTGCGGCTGGTACGATCTATTTCGAGCGGTGTCAAAAGTGGCTGCTCGATTACCGTCAGATTGAAGATGCCGTACACGCATTCAGCGGCCGAGTGGTCGGAAAAGTACGAGTCGCTTCGATCTATTCGGTCGGTCTTCTTCAGATGTGGTCCTATGTGAGCCGCCTGAAGAGTGAATATCCTGATATTCAGCTTCAGCTCGACTATTCCCACCCGGAAAGCATCTATAGCCAGCTACAGCGGGATGAAATTGATCTCGGCATCGTTTCGTTTCCGAGAGATGGTGGGGAAATCGGATCGATCCCTTGGCAAGATCAGGAAATGGTGCTGGTAACTGCGCCGAGTCATCCGCTCGCGTGTCGGGATCAGGTTTCTGTAAGAGAGCTACAGGGAATTGATTTTGTCGCATTTTCAGCAGATCTTACGATCCGTCGTAAGACAGAGAAACTTCTGAAAAACGCTGATATTTCAGTGAATGTGACTCATCAATTCGATAACGTGGAAGCGATCAAAAGGGCGGTTGAAATCGATTTGGGAGTCGCCATTCTTCCACTTCCGACCCTTCGCAGAGAATTAGAATTCGGGTGGCTCCGAGCCGCCCATTTTTCCGATCTCAGATTTGTCCGACCATTGGGCATCGTTCATAAACGCCACAAGCATCTTTCTCGCGCCGCAGAGAAGTTTGTGGAAATCCTGCATGAAGATCCCGGAGACAGTGGTTTCACTTCTCCGTTTGCAACGCACACTCGAGCAGATCTTAGTGTCGTTGAGCCGCTTTAGTCCGGTTTGTGACTTTCATCGAATCGAAATACCACCGGATTTCAGGCCGGGGTCACGCCTGAGAAGGCGCGACTGATTCTCCTGAAAACGAGTTGAAGGCATTCCTCTGACTCAAGCCCCCATTCAATCAGGCTACCATTGCCGACATTGAATGACTTGAAGCGTCAAAAGTCCGTTTTCTCAATTTGAATTATTTCAATGAGAGCCTGAACTTGATGACGCTGAGGTTGTCCTGATCCATCGTGACTTTGATGTGTTTCTCATGTTGAGAGCACTGAGTATGGGGACTGATTGCGAATGTTCCCGTAATTGCGATTTGCATTGCCAGGTCCAGAAAAGGCTTCAAGCCGATTTCGAACTGGTTGCCCGATCTATCAGAACGTTTTAGTGAAGAGTCGAAAATGATTACGAAGCTGACGGGCTTCCCTGAAGACCACGGATTGTATTCTTCCGATTACGAACACGATTCGTGCGGCGTGGGCTTTGTCGCGCACATCAAAGGTGTTCCATCTCACCAGATCATTCTTGATGCGGAACGCATTAACCGTCACATGACGCACCGTGGTGCGTGTGGTTGTGAAGAAAACACAGGCGACGGCGCCGGAATGTTGACCGCGTTGCCAGACAAGTTTCTGCGCAAGGTTGCGAAGGCGGAACTCGGCGTTGAACTGCCAGCCAAGGGCCGATACGGCGCAGGGATTGTCTTTTTGCCGAAAGACGATGCCGCACGCGACGAGTTCAAAGTCATCGTCAATCGACTCATTGCTGAACAGGGACAGATCCTGCTCGGATGGCGCGAAGTTCCTCAACGTCCAGTTGAAGCGAACGTCGGTCCTTCCGCCCTCGCTGTTGAACCGAAAGTTGAGATGCTGTTGATCGGTGCCGCAGATGGCATCGAACTGCAGGATTTTGAACGCCAGCTCTACATCATCAAGAAGCGTGCAAGTCACCAGATCCGCGAAGGGAAGCACCCTGCCGCTCTCGGATTCTATATCTGCACGCTGTCGAACTCGATCATCGTTTACAAGGGGATGCTGACTCCGGAGCAGGTTTTCCTTTACTACCCTGACCTGCAGGACGAAGACTATGAATCACACCTGGCAATGGTGCATAGTCGCTTCAGTACCAACACATTCCCATCATGGGACCGTGCTCAGCCATTGCGTTGCATCGCTCACAACGGCGAAATCAACACAGTGAAAGGGAACAGCAATTGGACCAATGCCCGACAAGGTGCGTTGGAATCCCAGTTGTACGGTAAAGATCTTGAGAAGCTCTTCCCAATCGTGGAGAAGCACAACAGCGACTCAGGAAACTTCGATAACGTCATGGAATTCCTGTACCACTCCGGGCGAAAGCTGCAGGAAGTGGCCATGATGATGATTCCAGAAGCATGGCAGAACCATCACGCAATGTCTGACGACAAGCGTGCGTTCTATGAATACTTCTCTGCCCTGCAGGAGCCATGGGACGGCCCGGCGAGCGTTTCGTTCACAGACGGAAAGTTCATCGGAGCATGTCTCGACCGCAATGGTCTTCGTCCGAGCCGTTACTACGTTACCCACGATGACAAAGTCATCATGGCGAGCGAAGTCGGTGTGCTGGAAATTGACCCGGCAAATGTCAAGACCAAGGGACGCCTGCAGCCAGGTAAGATGTTCCTTGTTGACTTCGAACAGGGTCGCCTGATTCCTGACGAAGAGTTGAAGCACTCCGTTGCTCACCAGCGTCCTTACGGGGAATGGCTGCGTCGTCAACGTGTTGAGTTGAAGGACATCGTCAAGGACTGGATGTCCAGCGGTAGTGAGTTGCCGCGCATCAGCGATGAGAACCTGCTGAATCAGATGCAGGCTTTCGGGTACACCACTGAAACGATGCAGTTCATGCTCGTGCCGCTGGTGAATTCGAAGAAGGACCCGATCTACTCGATGGGGGACGATGCAAGTCTGGCCTGTCTTTCTGACCAGCCACGCCTGCTGTATGACTACTTCAAGCAGCTCTTTGCACAGGTGACAAACCCGCCGATCGACTCGATCCGCGAAGAAGTCATCATGTCGCTTGAATGCTATATCGGCCCAGAAGGCAACCTGCTTGATACCACTGAATCCCAGTGCCATCGACTGCGAGTTCCTCACCCGATTCTGACTGACGAAGAGACTGCCGCCATCAAGTCCCTGAAGGGGGAGCATGGTTGGAAGACGAAGACCATCGACACGACCTGGTTGAAGTCCGAAGGAACTTCCGGGCTGAAGAAGCGCCTTGACGAGATCTGTGCTGAAGCTGAACAGGCAATCACAGACGGATATGCATTCGTCGTGCTGTCAGATCGTGCCGCTGGTGCAGATCGCGTGGCAATCAGTTCTTTGCTGATGACCGGTGCTGTCCATAATCACCTGGTTCAGAAAGAACTCCGTACCAGAATCGGTTTGGTTGTCGAATCAGCTGAGGCTCGCGAAGTCCACCACTTCTGTCTGTTGACCGGATATGGTGCCGATGCCGTGAACCCTTACCTGGCATTCGAAGCTGTTCGTGATGCAAAAGATCACGGGCATCTGACTGGCGATTATACCGAAGAAAAGATTGTCCAGACCTACCGTGAAGGTGTGAGCAAAGGGATGCTCAAGGTCATGGGCAAGATGGGGATTTCGACTCTGGCTTCCTACAAGGGAGCACAGATCTTCGAAGCAATCGGTCTGGCTCCAGATGTCATTCAGAAGTGCTTCCTCGGAACTCCAAGCCGAATTCGCGGGATCAACTTCGAGATCATCGCCGAAGAGCATATTCGACGTCACGAACAGGGATTCCCAAGCCGTGAAGAGTCGAAGCGACTGGCTGTTCTTCCGAACATGGGATTGGTCCACTGGCGTCATAATGGCGAAAAGCACGGTTGGAACCCGTTCACCATTTCGGAAATTCAACAGGCTGCTCGCGCTGGCGACAAAGACGCATACAAGCGTTTCGCCAAGCTGGTCAACGAAAGTTCACACCGGCAAGGGACACTGCGCGGCCTGATGCGATTCAAGACCGGCACTTCAATTCCGATTGAGGAAGTGGAATCCGCCAGCGAGATCGTGAAGCGTTTCTGCACAGGGGCGATGAGCTATGGTTCGATCTCCGCAGAAGCGCATGAAACGATTGCAATCGCGATGAATCGTCTCGGTGGCAAGAGTAACACAGGTGAAGGGGGCGAGAACTACGATCGCTTCCAACGCATGGAGAACGGTGACAGCAAGCGTTCCGCAATTAAGCAGATCGCTTCCGGCCGCTTTGGTGTGACCTCCTGGTACCTCACCAATGCTGATGAGTTGCAGATCAAGATTGCTCAGGGAGCGAAGCCCGGTGAAGGGGGCGAATTGCCCGGCCATAAGGTCGACAAAACAATCGCCGCCACCCGTATGTCGACTCCTGGAGTTGGTCTGATCAGCCCTCCACCGCACCACGACATCTATTCGATTGAAGATCTTGCACAGTTGATCTTCGATTTGAAGAACACCAACCCAAGTGCTCGCGTCAGCGTGAAGCTGGTGTCTGAAGTCGGCGTCGGAACGATCGCTGCCGGCGTGGCCAAAGGCCATGCTGACAAGATCCTTGTTTCCGGAGATGGTGGGGGAACCGGTGCGAGCCCATTGACCAGTATCAAGCATGCTGGTCTCCCATGGGAACTCGGGATTTCCGAAGCTCACCAGACTCTCGTGATGAACGATCTGCGAAGCCGCGTTCGTCTGGAGACAGACGGTCAGCTGCGAACCGGTCGTGACGTTGTGATCGGGTGTATGCTGGGTGCAGAGGAGTTCGGATTTGCAACCGCTCCGCTGATCACCATTGGCTGCATCATGATGCGTAAGTGTCACCTCAACACTTGCCCTGTGGGCGTGGCGACTCAGGACCCAGTCCTGCGAGCCAAGTTCAATGGACAGCCAGAGTACGTCGTCAACTACCTGTTCATGGTTGCTGAAGACGTCCGGGAGATCATGGCTCAGCTCGGATTCCGCACAATCAATGAAATGGTTGGGCGAGCCGATATGCTTGAGTGGAATCCAGAGAATGATCACTGGAAAGCCAAGCACCTCGATCTGTCTCAGATTCTGACTAAGGCAGTCAGCGCCTATCCAAACGCTGGTCAATACTGCACTCAGAAGCAGAACCACGGGCTGGAAGAAGTTCTCGATCAGAAGCTGCTTCTTCCACGATGTCGGGAAGCAATTGCCAAGGCAGAACCGATCCTGATTGATGTTGATATTCAGAACATCGATCGTGCCTTCGGAACCACATTGAGTCACGAAGTTTCCAAGGTCTGGGGACCAGAAGGACTTCCGGAAGACACAATTCGGTTGCGATGTCGAGGATCGGCCGGACAGTCAGTCGGTGCCTGGAGCGTTAAGGGAGTCACGATCGAAGTGATCGGTGACGCCAACGACTATGTCGGTAAGGGACTTTCCGGCGGCAAGCTGATTGTCTATCCACCAGAAGAGAGTTCTTTCGATTCGTCAAAGAACATCATCATCGGAAACGTGGCTCTGTACGGAGCAACCGGAGGAGAGGCTTACTTCCGCGGAATTGCTGCTGAACGGTTCTGTGTCCGTAACTCAGGGGCGAAAGCCGTCGTTGAGGGAGTGGGAGATCACGGTCTGGAGTATATGACCGGCGGTCGTGTTGTGGTGCTCGGGCCAACCGGGCGTAACTTCGCAGCCGGGATGTCAGGCGGAGTTGCGTACGTCTTTGCTCCAGAGCAGGATGAACTCCGGCTGAATACGAATCTCGAACTGGTTGACTTTGAATCTGTAGTCGATCTGGAAGATGTGGCCGAACTGAAGGAAATGCTGGAGAAGCACCACCTTTACACCGGTTCACCAGTCGCAAAGCAGATTCTTGATAACTGGGAGAAGTCGTTGACGCAGTTCGTCAAGCTGATGCCTCGCGATTACAAGCGGGCATTGTCTGAATTGAAAGCCGCTGCAGCAGCCGAGGCGGCAGGGGAAGCAGCAGGAGTGCCTGGTCGATAAGGCATCTGATTTCAGATCCTTCCAGACACATCTGTTGCTTGAGACTCGTGAAGCCAGAGACGCCTGCAATTGGGCGGGCGTCTCACTGCCAGCTTCGGATCACTGAACACTGACTACCGAGAACATCGAAATCAAATCCCATGGGTAAGCCAACCGGATTTATGGAATTCGCTCGCCAGACGGCGACAGAGCGTGCTCCATCTGAACGTATCAAGAACTGGAATGAGTTCAGCGAGAAGCTGGAACTCAAAGTGTTGCAGACGCAGGGTGCCCGATGCATGGATTGCGGGATTCCATTCTGTCACACCGGCGACTTGCTCGCTGGGATGGCTGCTGGATGCCCAGTTCACAACCTGATTCCGGAATGGAACGACCTCGTTTATCACAACGAGTGGCGTGAAGCTCTGGACCGTCTGCACAAGACGAACAACTTCCCGGAATTCACTGGTCGGGTCTGCCCTGCTCCATGTGAAGGTTCCTGTACTTTGGGGATTCACGAACCACCTGTCGCCATCAAAACGATCGAGAAGAACATTGTCGATCGCGGATGGGCCGAAGGCTGGATTGTTCCGAATCCACCAACCAAGCGAACCGGAAAGACTGTTGCCGTTGTTGGCTCAGGACCTTCAGGGCTCGCTGCTGCTGCTCAGCTCAACAGCGCTGGCCATCTGGTCACCGTGTATGAGCGATCCGACCGAATTGGCGGTTTGCTGATGTACGGCATTCCGAACATGAAGCTGGAAAAATGGGTCGTCGAGCGTCGCGTGAAGTTGCTCGAAGAAGAAGGCATCAAGTTCGTCACGAACACCACCATCGGCAAGGACATCTCCGGCAAAGAGCTGACCGAGAAGTTCGATGCGGTCGTCCTTTGCACAGGTGCCACTGTTCCGAATGACTTCTTCGCCAAGACTCTAGGTCGCCAATTGAAGGGGATCCATTTCGCGATGGAATTCCTGCATGGCAACACTAAGAGCCTGCTGGACTCCAAGCATGAAGATGGCGCCTACATCAACGCCAAAGGCAAGAACGTTGTCGTCATCGGCGGGGGAGATACCGGGAACGACTGCCTGGGAACCAGCCTGCGACACGGGTGCAAGAGCCTCGTGAATTTCGAGGTTGTTCCTCAGTCACCTGACAAGCGATCCGCCAGCAATCCATGGCCACAATGGCCGCGCATTCACCGGACTGACTACGGGCATGCGGAAGCTGCGAGCGTCTTCGATTACTCGCAAGAATCACGAAAGACGCTGAAGAATGACCCTCGTGAGTATGCGATTCAAACCGTTGAGTTCCTCGGCGATGAGAACGGAAATCTCCGTGCTCTGAAGACTGTGAAGCTTGACTGGTCAAAGCCATCCGAGACCGGTGCTCCATTCAGTGTGATTCCCGGAACCGAACAGGAATGGCCAGCTGATCTGTGCTTCCTGGCCCTCGGATTCCGTGGACCAGAGCAGGTGATCGGCGAGCAATTGGGCGTTGAAACAGATAAACGATCGAACTATCAGGCAGAGTTCGAGAAGTACACGACCAACGTTCCCGGCGTCTTTGCCGCTGGCGACTGCCGTCGTGGACAGTCTCTGATCGTCTGGGCGATTAACGAAGGTCGTGGAGTTGCTCGTGAGTGCGACCGCTACCTGATGGGATCAACAAAGCTTCCATAATCTCGATTCGCCTGTTCATGTGATTTCCCGTGTCACGTCATCCGCATTACGCAGATGACGTGACATTGGCGTTTCTGGCCGGAAGCACTTCGCACTTGTTGGTCGGTTCCACAAAATTCACCCCCATATGGATCAAAAGTCATGGCTATAATTACGTGAAACTGAAATGCTCAGACGCGTGAGAAATCCATGTCACATGATGATTCTGTTCGTCCGATCGATCCCGGAGTGCGAATTGGCCACGTTCATTTGAAAGTGGCCGATCTGGAACGCTCGCTTCGGTTTTACCGTGGTGTGTTGGGATTCGAGATCACCCAAAGATACGGGAAGCAGGCGGCATTCATTTCGGCCGGCGGTTACCATCACCACATTGGCTTGAACACGTGGGAAAGCCTTGGTGGTCGTCCCCCTTCACCGGGAACGACAGGGCTCTATCATGCCGCAATTCTCTACCCCAATCGTCAGGCGTTGGCTGTTGCCTTGAAGCGACTGGTGGACGCAGAAATCCCTTTGGACGGAGCGGCGGACCATGGAGTCAGCGAAGCTCTGTACTTGCGAGACCCTGATGAGAACGGGTTGGAATTGTATTGGGATCGTCCGCAGTCAGAATGGCCGCGAACCTCAACCGGCGAGCTGGCGATGGATACCCGCCGTCTCGATCTTCAAGGTCTGCTGAGTGAACTCAAAACTTAACAACACTGCCTGTTTGCTTTGTGCGGATCAGAAATAGAGACCGGCCGTGGCCGCTCTTCGGGAGCAGCCACGGCCGGTCTTGTTAGAAACAGTTTCGTTATGGCCGGGCAATAGCGAGCTGAATACGTTTCACACAGCGGTCTCGTCCGAGGAGTTCAAGGCTCTCAAACATCCCAGGACCTGTTGCTTTTCCAGAAACAGCGATTCTCAATGCGTGAATGATATCGCCGTAGCCGATCTCTTCGCTGGTCATCCAGTCTTTGAATTCGGTCTCAAGATCTGCAGCATGAAACGAAGGGGATTTCTCCAGTACGCCGAGATACTTTGTCAGTAGCTCCCGAGCCCGTTCAGGCTTGCGAATCCGTTTCTCGAATGCCGCTTCATCATACTTCAACTGGTCGCAGCCAACAAAGAATTCGTCGTAGCTCAGGATGTCGCTGAACAGCTTGAGACGGTCTGCCAGTGCGGTCAGGACCTGCGCGATCTTGGTACGATCCAGTGCTTCTTCAGTAACGAGGCCGGACTTCACGAGATATGGAACGACTGCATCAACCTTTTCGTCAATGCTGAGCTGGCCGATCCAGTGCTCCTGATAGGTCAGCAACTTATCGGGATCGAGTCCGGCCGGAGCTTTGACGACTCGATCCAGAGTGAAGTTCTGAGTCACAAAATCGAGGGACATGAATTCGGTTTTGTCGTCGAGTGACCAGCCGAGTCGCGAGAGTCCATTGAGGACGGCGGCCGGCAGGAACCCAACGGCTTCGTAATACGACACCATCACCGGGTTCAAAGTCGCCGAATTTCCCAGACCGATCTTCGGAAGCACGTCGTCTGCAATATCGAACAGCTTCTTGAACTGTGGACTTTTGCGGTACTTATCAAGGTTCTTTTCGCGTTTGCTGAGCTTCTCTTTCGTCCCCGGTGCCGCCACGAACGGGATGTGTGCAAACTCTGGCATCGTTCCGCCAAGAGCTTCAAACAGCAGCGCTTGCAGCGACGTATTGGTGAGGTGCTCTTCTGCGCGAATGATATGACTGATCTGCATGTCGAGATCGTCAACAACGCTGGCGAAGTTATAGAGCGGCATTCCATTCGCACGCATGATGACGGGGTCGGCAATCAAACCACAGTCCCATTCAACATGACCACGAACATGATCTTCGATGGAGACCTTGCGAGTCCGGTCGATGAAGAAACGGATCACATACGGTGTTCCCTGTGCTTCCAGATCCTCACGTTGTGAATCTGAGAGTTCCAGTGAACGTCGAACGTTGAGATAGGTTCGTTTCTCCTTTTCCGCTTCTTGACGATCTGCTTGAGACAGCGCTGGCGGATCGAAATCCTTATACGCCTTCCCAGATGCCAGCAGTTCATTGCAACGACGCTGGTACAACTCCAGCCGTTGAGATTGAAAGTAGGGGCCGTGAGGGCCGCCGACTTCCGGACCTTCGTCCCAATTCAAACCCAGCCATTTGAACGCATCCAGAATCGGCTGGAGTGCCGCATCGACGTTTCGTTCCTGATCGGTGTCGTCGATACGCAGGATGAACTGGCCTCCGCAGTGGCGAGCCCATAACCAGTTGAACAAGGCGGTTCGCATTCCGCCAATGTGCATGTACCCAGTAGGACTAGGGGCAAACCGAGTGCGAATCATGATCGAACCAGTCGCTGTGCGTCTGAAATTTGAGAAACAGTATTTGGGAGATTACCGCGGCCGCCGCAGCAGTCAGGGAGAAGCGTACAAAGATAAGTGATTCACGGTTCTGCGCGAACTGATCGCAGGCGGGAACTCCTCGATGAATTCAATCCGCTGCGGCAAATTCGTGTTTTGCAGGGAAGGTTCGATTTGGTGACCGCTTCGGAATTCGCAGCGGCAGAGAGCGAAGCAGGATCTTGCCATATCGACTTTGTTGGATGTTTCCCTTGTCGAATCTGTTGAGAAGTCCGACAATAGAGGAGACCGGTTCGGTCTATCGGGTCGCCGCGTAGCAGTCGTCTCGATGAGAGTACGACTGAATGCCGCGTGCCAGATACGCTATGCAATTCCGAGAATTGCATGAAATGCGTGATTTCCCGCCTTGGGCTCTCTGCTGAATTGATTCCTGCCATGTTTGACTTACCTTTGAACCGTCGTGATTTGCTGAAGCGCTCCGGGCAAGGGATGGGGTATCTCAGCCTCGCTGCCATGCTGCATCAGAATGCGCCGCAGAAACAATTGCAGGCCGCTGCTTTCTCGCCGATGGCGGCAAAGTCTCCGCAGTTTTCGGTGAAAGCCAAACACGTTATTCACATCTTCTGCAATGGGGGGCCGTCGCACGTTGATACGTTTGACCCTAAGCCCATGCTGGAGAAGTATGCCGGGAAAGAGATTCCCAACTCACTTAAGACGGAACGAAAGACCGGAGCGGCACTCCCCTCCCCGTTCAAGTTTCAGAAGTATGGCCAAAGTGGAATCGAAGTCAGCGAACTGTTTCACCATACCGCTCAATCGATCGACGACATTTGCGTCATTCGTTCGATGCAGGCGAACGTGCCGAATCACGAACCGTCGTTGATGTTGATGAACTCTGGAGACGCCCGTCTTTCTCGTCCAAGTTTAGGGAGTTGGGTGACTTATGGACTCGGAACAGAGAACGAGAATCTGCCTGGCTTCATTGTGATGTGCCCGAACGGCTATCCGATTAAAGAGAGCGATAACTGGCGAAGCTCGTTTTTACCAGGAGTTTTTCAGGGGACGTATCTCGACACGAAGCACACTGAAATCGACAAGCTGATTGAACATATTCGCAACCAGAAGTTGTCGACCGTACAACAGCGGGATCAGTTGGATCTCGTGCAGTCCTTGAACCAAAAGCACCTTGCTGATCGTGGAGTCGATCCTGCTCTTGAGACTCGAATTCAGTCAATGGAACTTGCTTATCGAATGCAGATGGAGGCAGCCGATGCATTCGACATCAATCATGAACCGAAACACATTCGTGAGATGTACGGCGAAGGTGTCCATGCTCGGCAATTGCTAATCGCCCGTCGTCTTGTTGAGCGTGGCGTACGATTTATTCAGTTGTGGCACGGGGCCGGTCAGCCGTGGGACAATCACGATGACCTTGAAGTGAATCACCGCAAGCTGGCACAGCAGTTAGACCAACCGCTCGGGGCACTGATCAAAGACCTCAAGCAACGTGGAATGCTCGACGAAACATTGATCATTTGGGGAGGAGAGTTCGGGCGGACTCCAACTGTGGAACTGCCAACCCCGGGATCAAATGCCGGGAAGATCAATGGCCGAGACCATAACCATTACGGGTTCACCATGTTTATGGCCGGGGGCGGTGTGAAAGGGGGCCATGTTCACGGAGCAACCGATGAGTTCGGGTTCCAGGCCGTTGAAGACAAGGTTCACGTTCACGATCTGCACGCGACAATCCTGCGATTGTTGGGCTTTGACCACGAACATCTGACGTACCGCTTCGCCGGCCGTGACTTCCGTCTCACAGACGTTCACGGAAGCATTGTGAACTCCATCATTGCTTAAATCTGCAATTGATGGTTTTGTGGCACTCATCAAGAAAAGCTGCGAACGTTCCATGACGTTCGCAGCTTTTTATGTTGGCCTGATCGGCATCGATGCTGATTCGTTTTCGAGTTACGGATTTGCCAGTGATCGAACCAATTGTGCGAACTGATCGCCGCGGTGTTCGTAGTTTCGAAATTCCGCATGGCTGGCACATGCTGGTGAGAGAAGAATGGCATCTCCTTCTTCTGACCAGTCCCATGCCCAGTAAACGGCCTCTTCGAGTGTCCCGGCCGTTTGAATCCACCCGACGTCGGCGTCTTCGCCAGCCTTCTTCGAACGCTTTTCTTTGGCGACGACTGCGCGATGTTGTTGAATGACGCGCTCTTTCAGGGCGTCATCGGTGTCACCAATAAAAATGACGCCTCGAACACGTTCCTGAATTGCTTCGGCGAGAGCCCCAAAGTCGGCCCCTTTGTCTTTGCCTCCAGCAATGAGCACGATCGGCTGTTGGATTGCAGTCAGAGCAGCTTGTGTGGCTTCCGGTGTGGTTGCTTTCGAGTCGTCGATGAAGGTTCGCTCTTGAAATTCCGCAATCGTTTCAAGTCGATGTGGCAATCCACGGAATGCGGCGAACGCAGGCACCAGTTTCTCAATTGGAATCTGCATGCCTACCGTGACCAGTGCGAGTGCTGCTGCGACATTCATCAACCCGTGAGGAGACTGCAACTCGGGAGGCAAATCTGCGAGTTCAATCTTCCATCCGCCGGTCACGGTTCTCACGATGAGGTGATCGTCGCCCACGACAACGCCGGGCCGATCGCGCCAGCATTCTTTTCCGTACCAAACAACTTTGGCATCTGTGGCCCATAATGCAAGATCTGCGTCATCCGCATTGAAAGCGATGATCTGATCCGGCTTTTGCCAGGCGCAGACGGTTTGCTTCGCTTCCCGATATGCGTCAAGTGACCCGTGCCAATCGAGATGGTTGGGGAAGAAATTGGTGACGACAGCGGCATCTGGACTGGGTTTGTGTGAATCGAGTGCTGCAAGTTGGAAGCTGCTGAGTTCCAGTACGCACCAGTCATCGGCTGTGAGTGTGTCGAGCGACTTGAGCAGGCTTCCACCAATGTTCCCGCCCAGGTGTGCCGAGAATCCAGCGGCGAGCAGACATTGATAGATCAGCGATGCTGTGGTTGATTTCCCTGTACTGCCAGTGACGACGAGTTTCTTCGAAGGACAGCGTTCCCAGAACAGTTCGATTTCGCTGGTGACTTCGATCCCCTGATCAATCGCCAGTTGCACAAACCGATTGCCGGGACGCACCGCAGGGTTGGCCACTACAAGGTCTGTGTCTGTAAACAGCTCGTCTCGATGTTCCCCAAGAATCAGGCCTGTGAGTTTTGATTCATCGATCTGAGCCAGACTGCTCGCCAATTGCTCCCGTGTTTGCAAGTCGGTGAGAGTGACTAATGCTCCCTGACGAAGCAGGTATTCTACGACACCGATCCCGCCTCCGAAGTGTCCCAAACCCATGACTGTGACACGGCGATTCTGGAGGTTCAGCACGTTAGATGTCTTTCATTTATAGACGGCTGCGGAATTAATCGCTGACTTGAATTGCTGTCACAACTTGAGCCTGGCAGTCTGAGTACAGGTCAAAAGTCGATGTCTTTTGATGACCTGCTCGCGTGGGACCATGAGCCCGGATTTGAGCTGTCGATGATACTACATCGATTTGGGAGTTGCCTGCGGACCCTTGAAGAAGTCGAGAATCTTCGGGTTGGATCGAGCGAAAATCGACAACTCGGTCTGAGGGTCTGAATCCTCGCCGGATTGCCCGACGATTTTCCAGAGTTCGCTGGTTGGCTCAATCTCTAATTGCAAGATTTCTGGCGTCTCGGATCGGGTGGAAATCAGAATGACCCGGCCCGACTTTAACTGCACTTTTTGATTGCCGACGTGAACAATGCCACCACCATCTGCTGAGCTGTCGCCTGAATTCGATTCAATGCGGAGCAGTTTTCCCTGCTTGTTCTTCAGTTCGCTGATGTACTTCTTTGAGAACGGGGATGACTCAGAGCGGCTGCTTCCATCCGGGAGGTCAGACCAGACGATGAACTTGTTAGAGCCGGGACTTCCCTCGGCAAAGTCAACGAGATTCACCGAGCCTGCCGTGACACCGGGGATCGAATCAGAGTCCGACCATTGTGCACTCCAGACACTGACTGTGCCTCCAGAAGAGCCGCCGCACCCGCTCGATCCAATGAACAAGCCCAACACGACAAATAGCGTCAAAGCCCGATTCATCTGTGACCCCGTTCCCTGTGTGTCGTACTGTTTCTGTTTGCCGTACTGACTTTACTAATGGCCCGATAATGCGACCGCTTTGCAGTCCCTGTTTGGGACCTGAAACTGCTGTTCACTGAAATACGATCTTGAGAATGCTGATGCAATTTCACGAATCGTTTCGGTTCAGTTTTCCATCTGCTGCCATATGAAGTGTGGCCGAGTCTATTCGACTCGACCACGCGACACATTTGTTGTCAGACGAAAATCTGGGCTCCACGTTCCTGCTAAGTTAAGAACGTGTCGCTCTCGTCAAACTATTCTAAAGGCAGTCCAACAGCTTCGTTCTCTGCCGCACTGCGAGCAACTGCTTCCAGGAACTCCATGTACTGAACTCCGCTTGCGAAGTCAGTCAATGTGACCTTTGTTTCGCCGCGAATCGCAGAGATGAAGTCAGATTCGACCTGCCATCCCCCACGATCGTCGACAGGAATCGTCACTTCTTTGAGTTCCCCATCTTCGTTGCGAGCCGCATAGATTCGTTCTTCACCATCGATGAAGTGAATCTTCACTGTTCCACGGCTGCCGTAGAAGTGAATCTGCATGCCTGGCCCGAACAGAGCGACACCACTGAAGTGATAAATCGCCCGAGCGCCCCCTTGCATCTCAGCAAGGATCTGGACACTGTCGGGAATGGTGACTTCAGCGAATCGATTCTCTTCCGGGAGTGGTCGGGTCGGCTCAAACAGTTCTGTCTGAGCAAATACCTGAACCACAGGTGGTGCCCAGCGCTGTAAGGTTTCCTGAAGGATTCCCAATGACAGAATGTTGTTGCCGCTGATCTCGGCGTTCTGTCGCCAGTGCAATGGCTGGCTGTAGTCCCAGAACTGGGATGTCACGCCGAGAACGACAACTTCGCGAAGGTCGCCGAGGAAGTGCCCTTTGATCAGCTGCTCGACCTGTGGCCCGCAAATCAATCCAAATGGACTTGGAACGATCTGGGCAATCAGCTTCGGGTGATTCTTGGCAGCCTGACGCATTTGTCGGGCTTCTGCCAGATTTCGCGTCATGCGAGCTTCGACGAGAACGTGCTTGCCTGCTTCCAGAGCGGCGCAAGTCATCTCGCAATGTGTGTTCGGCCAAGTGCCAATCACGACCGCATCAATATTGGGAGATGCGATCAAATCCTGCCATTTGTCAAACACGTGCGGAATATCGAATTCACGCGCAACGGCTTCACTTGATTCACGCGTGCGATTTGAAACACCGACAAGATCGACGCCTTCGATTGCGCGCAAACCCGGAATATGTCGTACTTTGGTATTCTCGCCAGCACCGATCAAACCTACTCGAACGCGCGTCGACATAATGCCTCAAATCCAAAACAACTGATTCATCAGACAAACAATATCAGTGCATTTTATAGAAGTCGCCACGCCACGACTAGAGCGGCATTCCCCACGAGTTGACGATGGGAATTCCGGAGAAAATCAGGGGACAACGTCTCGTTTTGCTGTCTTAAAACAATGGATCATTGTTTATTGTTGAGTCGCCATTTGGAGTGCTCGACCCTAAGAACTTTGTCCGTGTGCATCAGGCCGGATAGACTGTCTGATTCTACGACGCTGTGGGGAGCGCTCCCTGACTGCTCATTGAGCGTCGACTGGCTGGCAGACTGACCTGCGTTTGACACCAAAAGAGGCTTCCATGTTTCAAGCGAATTTGACTCGTCGAAATTTCCTGGCTGGTTCAGCAATGCTGGCTGGAAGTACATTGTTTGCCAGCGACTTGATCTCAGGTGAGAAGAAGACCGTTCAGGATCGATTTCAGATCTGCACCTTCGTCAAATTCCTTCAGGACTTGAGTTACGACGAACTCGGTGCTGAGATCAGCAAAATCGGTTTGAAGGGGGTTGAGTTTGCAGTTCGTCAGAAGGGAAAAATTCTTCCAGAGAATTCTGAAGCCGAACTTCCCAAAGCTGTAGAAGCATTGAAGAAGCATGGCGTCGAAATCACGATCATGACGACGGACTTCCTGAGTGCGGATCAACCGCATGTCGAGAAGACGCTGCGGCTCGCGGCCCAGCTGGGAATCAAACAGTACCGACTGGGATACTATCGCTATGATTTGTCCAAGCCGGTTCTGCCTCAGCTGCGTTCGTTCATTCCGATCGCTAAGGAACTTGCTGCGATGAATCGCGAGTTGGGGATTCAAGGCATCTATCAGAATCACGCTGGCGAAAACTATGTTGGTGCCTCGCTCTGGGATCTGCAACAGCTGCTGGACGGCATTCCGAAAGAGTCGTTGGGGATCGCTTTTGATATTCGTCACGCCGCTGTTGAGTTAGGAGCGTCATGGCCGACTGCGTGGAATCTGGTTCAGCCACACCTTGCCTCGGTGTATGTCAAAGATGCCGCATGGAAGAACAAGAAGGCTGTGAACGTACCTCTCGCGGACCCAGATGGAATTGTGAAGCCAGTGTTTTTCAAGATGTTGAAAGAGTCGGACTTCAGCGGCTCATTGTCTCTGCACATCGAGCATCTTGAGCGAGCACCGGCTCAGGCCCAACTCGACGCGATTGCTCACGACCTGAAAACGCTGAACGGGTTGCTGGCTGGCTAATGGGGTGACGTGCCGCCTGATTGTCAGTGGGTGTTTTTCAGTAATGCTGAATCGAGTTCTGGCAGCGCTCACCTGAGTTGAGCGCTGTACAGGGCTACGCAAGCCAATCTGTCATGACTTTGCCACCGACGTCGGTTAGACGGAAATCACGTCCCTGAAAACGGTAAGTCAGCTTCAGGTGATCGAGTCCAAACAGGTGAAGGAGTGTCGCCTGCAAGTCGTTGACGTGAACTGGATCTTTGGCGATGTTCCAGCCGATTTCGTCGGTTTCGCCGTAGGTCATGCCCCCTTTGATCCCGCCCCCTGCCAGGAACATACTGAAGGCGTGTGGGTGGTGATCCCGGCCTGTGCCCGGTTCTCGCCCAGGACGGTTTTCCCCGAGTGGAGTTCGTCCAAACTCGCTTCCCCAGACGACGAGAGTTTCATCCAGCAGACCGCGCTGTTTGAGGTCTTTGATCAATGCAGCAATCGGTTGATCTGCCATGCCGGCACACCAGGGAAGCTCATTGTTCAAGTCCATGTGGTGGTCCCATGAAGCATGGACTAAATTCACGAAGCGGACTCCACGTTCGACCATTCGTCTGGCCAGCAGGCAGTTCTTGGCGAATGAAGCGTACGTCTCCCCTCCTCCTCCTGTTCGTCCCCCCTCTTTCGGAGTCGGTCGATCGATGCCGTACATCTCCAGAGTTTGCTTGCTCTCTGATGAGAGATCGATCAACTCCGGAGCCGCGGACTGCATGCGGAATGCAAGTTCATAACTGGCAATTCGCGAGGCGATTTCGGGGTCTTGCTGGACGGCAAATCGACGTGCATTGATCTCCTGCAGGGTACTTAACCCGCTCCTTTGAAGCTCCATCGGAAGACCAGCGGGGTTTTCCAGATTGAGGATCGGCTCTCCTTGATTACGGAAGAGAACCCCAGCGTATGAACTTGGCAGGAACCCGCTCGTCCAGATCGTCGCCCCTCCGGAATTCCCGCGACCGGCGGTCAGGACAACGTACCCTGGGAGGTTCTGCGATGGGCTCCCCAAGCCATAATTCACCCAGGCTCCCATGACAGGCAACCCGAACGCGGCTCGCCCGCATTGCATCATTAACTGGCCGGGATGATGGTTGAACTGCTCGGTGTGCATGGTCCGCACAAGACAGATGTCATCTGCGACCGACCCGATATTTGGAAGGAGATCGGACATCTCCATTCCACATTCGCCATATCGGTGCCACGTTCGTTTCCCTGCTCCAAGGAGTCGTGCTGTTTCTGGCGTCGAGAACGCAAAGCGGCGTCCTTCATAGAAAGATTTAGGAATCGGTTGACCATTCAGTTCGACAAGTTGAGGCTTGTTGTCGAAGAGATCAAGCTGGCTCGGGGCTCCTTCAAAGAAGATGAAGATGCACGACTTCGCTTTTGGGGCGAAATGAGCCACCTTCAACGCACTTGGATTACCTGATTCTGAACCGATCTCACCGGCCATGACAGACGAGGGAGACAGTAATCCATCGGCTGAGAGGAGTGCTCCCAATCCGATCGTTCCTAATCCTCCAGCGCAGTTGAGAAGAAAGTCTCGTCGCGTTCGTCTCACGTATTCTTCGAACGGATTCATCGCTGACTGTCCTTACGATGTGTTACTGCAATGCCAGAGTTTTCTGATGCCCGTTTACTCTGCTATTCCCGCATGATGAATTCGTCCATGTTCATGACGATTCTCACTGTCGCAATCCATGCAGACTGTTCATCCGCAGAGAGACCTTCGATCGGTTTATTGTTGATCAGCTTCTTCGCATCTTCCGGGTGAGTTCGATACCAACTTCGACACTCATTCAGAAGTGCGAGCAACGATTGCAATTCGTCCTGATCCGGGGGGCGAACGACACAAAGGCAGAATGCTGTTGTCAGGCGTTCTGTATCTGCATGAGTCGGTTCTTTAACTGGGACTTTCAATAGCCGCGATGCCATCGCAGACGCGGTTTCTGAAAAGACCTGATTGTTGAGTGTCGTGAGAGCCATCAATGGCGTATTCGAGGAACGCCGCTCAATCGTCGCCACGTTCGAATCCGGGCAGTCGAATGTCATCAGGTCGGGGAATGGGGCCGTCCGTTTGAAGAAGATGTACATTCCGCGACGGTAAAGATCGTTCCCTTCGCTCGTCTTCCATTTAAAGTTGTTGGCATAACTGAGAGCCGCCACATCCGCTGGCATCGGGGGGAAGACGCTTGGTCCGCCGACCGTGCGATTCAGTAGCCCACTCGCTGCGAGGTGAAGATCACGGACGATTTCTCCTTCGACGCGGAAGCGATTCTGTCGAGCCAATTGCTCGTTCAATGGATCTGTCTCAAGCAATTCAGGTCGATGTGCGGATGCCTGCCGGTATGTTGCCGACAGAACGATCTCACGAATCAGAGCCTTCTGGCTCCATTTCAATCGCAGGAATTCATCTGAGAGCCAGTCAAGCAATTCAGCGTGTGTGGGCTGCTCCCCGCGAACTCCGAAATCGTCCATTGTTTTCACGAGTCCACGACCAAACAGATGCCCCCAGATGCGGTTCACGGTCACGCGCGGAGTGAGTGGGTTGTCCGCCGAGACCAGCCATTGTGCGAGGTCGAGTCGATCCGGGAGTGCCGACTGGTTGCGAGTCTGAAATGGATGGAGCGTTCCGAATGTTCCCGGCTGCACTTCAGTGCCGGGGTCCAGAAAATCCCCTCGTTTCAGGACGTGAGTCTTTCTTGAAGACTCGGTTCGCTGGGTAAGGATTCGAATATTTTCAATGGGTTTTGCAGGAGGACGCTTTGTCGTCTGGTCGATCTGCTTTTGGATTTTCTCGATGTCGGCATCGATTGCTGAAACTGGTGCTGCCGGGGCAGATGTCGCTACTGTGTCGGTTGCAGTCGTTGGAGAAGCTGCTTCCGCTTCCTTCTTTTTCTTCAGCGCGTCCAGCTTGCTGTTGAGGTTCTTCAGTTTTGCTTCATGCGCGGCGAGTTGCTTCTCGTATTCAGCAATCGCCTCAGGGCCTTTGGAGCGTTCGAGATTGATCTCGTCGCCGTTGTTGAAGAACGCATAGAGCTGGTAGTACTCCAACTGCGTGATCTGGTCATATTTGTGCGTATGACACTGTGCGCAGCCAGCTGTTAGACCCAGCCAGACTGATGCCGTAGTATTTGTTCGATCGACAACCGCGACGACTCTGAACTCCTCAGGGTCGGTTCCCCCTTCTGTGTTTGTCATCGTTTGTCGATGAAACGCAGTGGCGATGCGTTGAGCTTCCGTTGCATCCGGCAGCAGGTCGCCAGCAAGTTGTTCGATCGTGAACTGATCAAATGGAAGGTCACGATTGAATGCATTGATCACCCAGTCGCGATAGTGGAAGGCGTCCGGTCTGGCGTTGTCTTTCTCGTATCCATCCGAATCGGCATAGCGTGCCTTATCGAGCCAGTGACGCCCCCAGCGTTCTCCAAAATGAGGTGAAGCAAGAAGCCGATCGACCAGCTTTTCGTAAGCGTCTGGTGATTCGTCAGTTTGAAATGCATCAATCTCTTCGAGTGTCGGCGGCAAGCCGATGAGATCATAGAAGAGACGTTTCTGCAGCGTTTCTTTATCGGCTTCCGGAGATGGAGTAATTCTGGCTGCTTCCAGTTTGTTCAGGACGAACCGGTCGATGGGGGAGCGAATCCAGGTTTCATTCTGAACCTGTGGTGGAGTGATGGAACGACGTGGTTGATAGGCCCAATGATTTGAAGTGACACTGACTTTCTGTCCGTCATCTGGCCAGACCGCTCCCTGTTGAATCCAGGTACGGAGCTTCGCAATCTGTTCTTTACTTAATGCCTTGCCACCCTCTGGTGGAGGCATCAGTTCCGATTCACTGTCTGATGTGATCCGTCGGAGCAACTCTCCAGACATCTTGTGAGGAACGATCGCAGGTCCTGTATCGCCCCCCTGCAGCGCCAGTGTGCGATGATCAAGACGAAGGCCGCCATTTTGATCGGATGCCCCGTGACATGCGGTGCAATGTGCTGTCAGAATCGGCTGAATGTCTAACTTGAAATCGACCGAAATCTGATCTGACTTAGGCTTGTCGGTGTCCACAACAGCAGGGGGTTCCGCAAAGGCAACCTCATGTGTAGAGATGACTCCGATCAAAATCGCGAAGCCGAGCAGAGCACGTCCTGAAGCGAAGCAGAGCTGTCGTCTACGTGCACCCCGCTTTGTTCCTGTTGAACAGACTGCTTCTCGGTCAGATGATCGACCGAGTCGGGGTCGCCACTGGCTGGGTGATGATCGTTGAGGCATTGTGAGGACCACTTCATCGGAGTGAAAAACGACGCCTGCGCAATTCCCGATGTCAGCACGATTGAAGCAGCCTTGGTCTCAACTGATCTGATCTTCTTTGCAACTCTCGAATCGAATTGAATTGAGAATCAGATGAGTTGATGTTTCGTGCAATCTCCAAGGCAGCAATTGTTTCCGACAGTCGACACTGAATTCTAATCCAAGTGACAATCGAATGTCGCCTCTGAAACAAGGGGATTCTGATCTGTTCTGGCGAAACAGTCCTCAGTCAGAGTGATTCTGTCTCACGACATTCCGAGACACTGAATGCAAATGTCCCGCTTTTTTGTGCAAAAGCGGGACTTGGTCAGCAAATTTTATTGAGGCGAGCCTACTGCTATACCGCTTTCAGCATGGGTGATTGTCGAGCACACTCAATCCACTCGGTGACTTCTTCCAGGTCTGGTGCCTTTGAAGATCGCAGCAGCCGTTGACCATCTTTTGATCTGACGAACGGATCAACAATGGCGAAGAGTTTGTGTGGAACCATCTGGGCAAGCTGCTCAGCGGTTGTCACATCACACGCGACCAGAATCTGAGCATCATGTCCACGCAGTTGTGGGACAGTGCACATGAGCAACGCCTGTTGCTGCCATTCAGTGACGATCTCGGTCGTTACTTCGCGGCGGCCCAGTGCTGTGGCGGTTTCCTGTGCTGGCTGTTCAATCAGATCTGAAACAAGGTAGATCCCAATGGCATTCAACCGTTCTGCCGACTTGGGACCAATTGAAGGTGCGTCCACGATCTGGCTGTCGCCTTGCAGGTAGAATCGCCAAGTGCGATCTGCATCTGACACGACTTCTTCCTGCACTTCACTCTCCAGTCGAACGGCTTCCGTTGATGAAGCGGGATTGGTCGTCGATGGCGAAGTGACACGATTAACGGCATGTAAGACGAGATCCCCTTCACGGATCTTGCCAGACACGATTCCGTTTGACCGAGCCGATTTCTCGGTGCTTTCACGAAGCTTCCGCCAGCTGCGAGCGGCTTTTCCAGATCGGACCCAGGCAGATGCTTCGTCCTGATTTGGCCAGGTCTTTTCCTCGTTTAACCACGGGAGACTCAGACTGTGTTTGCCATCGCCACGGAGTTTTTTCACTTTGCTGAGAATTGTGCGTGCATCACTTTGGCCGAGTTCGGCAGGAGTGAAGAACCCACAGAGCACCAGAAGTTGAGCACCACGGCCTGTCAGGTGTGGCACGCAGCAGAGCATGCGTGCTTCTGATTTCCACTGTTTGAGAGTGGCGTCTGACATCTGCAAGCTGTTAAGCGGAATCTCCAGAATTTCAGGATTGAGCTCGATCAGGTCGCGAACTTCACGGACGCCAATCGTCGCGAGACGCCGCGCCATCTGACTGCCAATCGACGGCACCTGATCCACTGGACTGGTTGGTTCCAGCCAATAAACGGAGTTCGCGTGAAGTCGAGTTGTAATGGCTTTGCTGTTGGAGTCTTCAGACGCAGTTGCTGCGGGAATGACGACTGGAACAGGTTTCTCGACCACTTCAAGAGTTGTCGGTGGAGTCACTGGAGGAAGCGAGAGCAGACTGACCGGGACATGCGGAACGATTGGCCCACTGCTGGAAACGTGTCCATTGCTGCCGTGTGCATCTGAATAAGTTCGCAGTGACGGACGGACTGAACCGGGGAGGTCGACGATGGAAATCTTGTGCATCGCAAACAGTTCGAGGAGGTGTTCCTGACATGTCAGGAACAGAATCTGTTGTGACTTGGCACATTCAACGAGCACTTCAACTGCCGCTTTGGAACGGTGTTCGTCGCTGTCCACAAGGACATCATCAAGGACCAATGGCACCATGCGCCCTCGACGATGGAATTCGCGAGCAAGTGCCAGTCGGAAGCACAGAGCCGCTTGCTCCTGTGTGCCTCTGCTGAGCGCGGATGGGGCGAGCTCGGTTCCATCTGCACTTTGAATACGGAGCTCAGAAGTTGCCGGAACGAAGCGGAATCCGGTGTAACGTTCGCTCGTCATTCGAGCCAGCAGAGCAGAAGCTTCTTTGATGACCGGTGCAATGACCTCGGTGTTGAGCTTGCTCTGGGTCCGTTCCAGAAGTCCTTCAACGAGTTTCAGAGTTTGCCATTGCTGGCGACCCTCTTCAATCTGCTGATCGAGAAGACTGAGTTCGTTGCGATCGTTCTGAACAGTTCGGTCCGCAGCGATCTCCGGGCCACCTTGTTCAAGTGTTTCGAGTTCGGCCCGAGCGTCTCTTAATCGCTTTACGGCATCCAGCCATTGAGAGCGGAGTTGATAGTGTCGAGCAAGAAGCGTCTTCTCCGCTTCTGCATCACCTGGCAGAGCACCTGACACGATGATCGTTTTCAGGTGAGTAATGATCTGCGGTGTGACAATTCTTTTGCATGATGGTAGATGTTGAGCGGCGGCCGCGTGTGCCCCACATTCGCACCATGCCGATTCGTGGTTATTGCGGAACGGAATCTGGTCCTCAATGTGAATTGCATTTGTCCGCACTATCTCTTCGCGGCGAAGACGCAGGATGCGAATCTGGGAAATCAGTTCAGATTCGCAATCATCGACCCCTTCACGTTGTGTTTGAAGCAACCATTGCTGTTGAGCAGACTGCTGGCGACTGAGTTCCTGACAGAGCAGCCAGACCTGATTGCGAATTTGCTGAACAGCGGTCTCAAGTGATGATGACTTTGTCCCGCACAAGCACTCAGACGCAGACTTCAACTTCTCGGCAATTGAGGCCAGTTGATCTGCCTGTGATTCCAGCTCGGCCAGTGCGGTTCGCTGACGATGGAAGGTGATGTCGATGTCTGGAACTTCTGATCCGACCAGTCCGGCCTTTGTGACAGACAACTTCATACGGGAGTTGGCAAGATCGCGGAGTACCTGTTGCGCGTTGGTAATTTCCTGATCGAGTTCGGCAATCTGCAGCTTCCATTCTGGATCTTCAAGAAGCGCAATCTGCTCGATTGTTTCCTGTTCTTCGACAACTGCTTCTTTCCTGCTCCATAAACGAGTTTGAACCTCAGTCAAATCGCTTTCTGCTGCATGAAGTTCCTGTGCGAGCCAGCTGGCCTCAGTTTGAAGTCGTTGAATTCGCAGACGCAACCGCTCGATGGCATTCTGCCAGCCAGCGATTCGGGTTTGCTGTCCTTGCTTGGCTTCTTCCCATTTCGCAGTCAGGTGTTTGTGCTGGTCCTGCAACTGTGCAAGAGTTCCCTGTGGAACGATTGTCTGGTAGAGATTCGCTCGCTGTTGTTGCAGGGCATGAATTCGCGAATTGAGCCAAGTTGTCGCTGTACGTTTTGAGGCCAGTTCAATCCCGTACTCTCTGGCGACCTGAACAAGATTGGCAAGCGAATGAGATTCATATCCGCTGACCATGAAGAGAGTGCGGATCAACTGTTCGGGGAGTCTGTTGATTGATTTGCGGACATCTGCGGCGACATTCGCCAACTCATGACGAACTGCGAAAGCCAGAGTATCTTCGCCCTCTGCGCGAGCATGTCGAATGACTTCGACTTGCCCTTCAGGCAGCCGTAAAGTCAGGCTTCCCCCAGGATTTCCAGAGTTCAAAGGAGGAAGGAGATTCAATTGACGGGCGTGGTCATACCCGGAGAAAACTCCGCGCACGAACTCCAACAGTGTTGTCTTGCCGGAACCGTTCATTCCGTACACGACGGTCAACCCAGATTCAAGTGGGCTGATCTGGCAATGGGACAATGTCCCGAAGCCCTCAACATTGATCTGCTGAATCTGCATGTGAAACTCTTGGAGCCTGTTCGAGCAAACTTGAATTCAGCGTCGTGAACGGATTCGACGACGCACTCAATTTCTCAACTGAAATTCAGCATTCGGCAGCCATTATTGTTGGAATATGATTGGCTGCGCGATTGCAATTCTTAACCTGCGTCTGCGATGGGAGCAGAATCGGTCTGGTTCAATGACTTGGCAACCTGCAACCTGATGGTATTCGCGGGAATCAGGTGAGCATGGAACCGTGAACCGGTGTACCCCGGGAGGAGACCTGCTCCTGAGGCAGCCGTCAAATCGCCTGCTGTCAGGTCTTCGTATTCTTTGAATGCGAGCGCGAACGCCTGTGACCGATTCTGCCACGTCTCCAACTGAGCGGTGGCAGGGGCGAGTTCGATCTTCCAGCACCAGATTCGCTGACTTGCCTCAATGCAATCTCGCGAATCCTGCAACAACCCGTGGCCATCAACGTCTTCGGCGATGTGATCCCATAAACTCCCCTCCCCTGTGAGACGCCATTTCACCAGTGTGAGTTCTGTTGTCTGGCGACGTGAGAGGTCGGAGACGCGACGCTGCATTTCGTTCAGAAGGTCCCCTCGCAGGGTCTCTGCTTGAATGGTGATCTCTTCAGTCACCCAATTCACAACCGTGGTAGGAAGTAACGTTGACTTGATGTGATTGTGCTGGTTGGCCTCGATCAGCCACATACCACAGGTAGAATTATCTTCAGGTCCTGTCGGTTGAATGGACGCAGTGCGGTGGCGAACCGGTTGCGCAATTCCTGCCCCGGAATACTCAATCGCGAGACTGTTAACCTGATTCTGAATTGAGATTGTCAGGTCTGCTGAACTGGAAGCCGAGCTTGCAGAAGCAGAATCATTTTCCCAGCGAATCAGAATTCGATTTCCAGAAGACTCAGGGAGGGACAGCATCTTCGACTCACCTGCCTGAAGGTGTGTCACGAAACTGTTGATGGACCAGGCTGGAAGATTCCCCTGATTGTGCGCGGCCCAGACAATCTGGACTCCCTGTGCGTGCAATCGTCGGAACTGTTCTTGAAGGAAACAGGCCAGTCGTGGCTCTTCTTCAAACTGTACGAGTTGCCCAGTGACCAGCAGAACGTCAACCGTGGACTGAATGGCCTGGTTGATCACTTTCAGAGTTGCCCGTTCACGAGCTTGATTGAAGAACTCGCGAAATGTTGTTGGAAGAACACCGGCAGTGTCCAAGGGCTGGTGCAATAAGAAATCAGCCGCTTGCAGCACTCGAATCGTGCTTCTCATGATATCGCCTCCATGCTGCTGTGGCCCCGATCCGATAATCGAGCCCGTCTGGCGGATCGCACAGCATCAGTCTTTGAATGTTCGCTGTGAAAAACTTTGCAAGAGCATTTCACGGCTTTTCTCCGCATTCCTCGCGGACTGGCAAAAGTTACCAGACGTTCTGGGCTCGAACAAGATGAATCTCATTCCTTCGGACGTCCTGCGAAGGATTGGCGCTTTGCGTTGTCTATGGAATGAGCTCTGTTCTCTACTTTCAGTGAGACAGCAAAGGATGATTTGCACTCATCCTGAAAGCGAAATTGCCTGCTATGGTTGTCGAACTATGTCAGTTGGGCGAGATCATCGATGCGAATCTCTTCCCGACTTGCGAGTGGTTCGCCGTAACCTTTCTCGATGGTCCATCCCCAGTAGCGAGCTCGATCTTTGACGTCATCCAGCATTGTGGGGTGGGCTGGCGATCGGCCTGTCAGAACCTGACTCTCGTAGCAACGGATGGCGGCCATTTTTTGTTCGATTTCATTGGTGATGTCAAAGACGAACGCTGGCTTCGGGTGGATACGAAGGTGGATGCTCCAGAAGTAGAAAATCTTTGGCGGGTGAAATGGCTCGCCGGCCATGTCTGTTCTTGACAGCTTGGACCAGAATCGAGCAGCGTCGACCAGTGCGCTGGCGGCAACATGGTCTGGGTGCGAGTCTTCCCAATAGGGGGCGAGGATGATTTTGGGGCGAGTGAGTCGGAAGATCTCGGCCAGTCTGCGGCGTGCTTCCAGTGAGTTTTCGAGTTGGCGATTCGGCAAATCCAGCAGGTGTCGCCACTGTGCTCCAAGAATTTTAGTGGCTTGTTCCGTTTCAATTTTTCGTCGCTCTGGGGACCCGTGCGGGGTTGGTTCCCCGTTCGTCAATTCCAGTATTCCGACCTGTTTTCCTTGTGAAACAGACTTGAGGATGATTCCGCCAACACTGAGTTCGGCATCGTCTGGGTGAGGGGCAATGACCAGAATGTCGAGTGGTGTGTTTGGCAGGTTCATGAAAAAAGGTCTTTACTGAACTGTTGGGGGGTGTGGTACGTTATCGCCAGTACTGGGCTCAGTCAGGTGCATTATAAGGATGTGATCCTGATTGTGTGGAAGTGTCGGCGTCGTTTTCAGTACCAGGGTTGCGTTTCACTTTGTTGTGTGAATGTCGAATTCTGTGTGCGGTGCGTGAAACGGTGATTGTAGTGTGGGGCAGCTTGTGTGATGTGCATGTTGCCTGTAGGAGTAGTTGACAAGTGGGGTCAATCTGGAGTGGTTGGCCAGTCAGCCCAGTGTTTGGAGTGAGTCAGATGCGTATTCAATTGGTTGTTTTCCTTGCACTGCTGAGTGCCGGTTCTGTTGGGTGCCAGTCTGTCTGGCCGGGGAAAGCGATGCGTACCGCTCAGCGTGATACACCTGACGCGGATGAACCATGGGTTCGCAGTGCAGGCGATATTGCGCGTACCGAGCACTCGTATGAAGAAGTGCAGGATCCATTGAAGTTGAGGAAGTATTTTACATCGGACAAAGCACGGGAAATTGAGCGGAATGTTGGTGTTGGTGATTGACGTTTGAGTGATGAATGATCCTGTTTTCGTGCAGTCTTCGGGTGGCTGATCATGTGCCTGGAGCCTGCGGGGAATTGGCGGGTTGGGTAAAACGGGTCTCGAGGTTTGCGATTCTTTCTACGCAAATTTTGCAGTCGTTCGTGGAAAACTCTGGACGATGTCGGCATACTGTCGCCGTCCAGTTTGCAGAGTGCTTTTGAGTTGACTGAGCAGGATGATCGGTACAAGTCGATCACACCACGCTGGCCTGGTTTGTGTGTTTCGAGTTGCTGCATGAATCTCTGATGATGCAGAGGCTCGACAAAAACAAGTTTCTTCTCTTTTGAGAACGTTTCTTGAGAGTCACGAAATGCACTGGTCAGGTTTGAAATGGGTCGGTATGCTGCGGGAGCAGTGTCTACTGATGTGAAAGCATTCAGTAGAGATCCACTTTGAGGTGTGAGACTTGGTGTGACGTCACGATGGCGGCAAGGCAGTTTGGACAACTGTTTCCTGAACCAGGAATGTCGCAAGTAGTCGTTTAACACAGAGGAACGATCATGTTCAAAAGAGTTGCAGCCTCAAAAATTTTGATCGATGTTATCGACGTTAACAGATAGCAGTACTGACCAGGAGAACGTGGTTGGTTGTGATCCCATTCAGTGCAATGGGACAACGTTGTTCATTCAGTCAGGAGATACTGTTGAATCCATCGATCGGGAATCCGTTTCCAAGCTCTTCCTCAGGTGAAACGGAATCAGAACGAGTCTTTGCTCCAAATCTCTCGGAAGAGAGCACCTGTCCTTCAGGACCACCTCCTGCGACAGTAACGACTCGAAGTGTCGAACCGCGTTCTCTCTTTGAACGCCTTGCTGTGAATCAGCTCACGACTCTGCGTAACTGTTTGACAACCGATCTCGAAAGTTACCAGCGCTCCGGCGTTCCGGCAGTTGGACTGAGTTGGCAGAAACTCGTGCGGTATGGCGTTCGCCGTTCCGTCCGCAAAATTCAACAGTCTCAGTTGCCTGTCTCCAGTCTCGGCTGGATCGGCGGGTTTACTGGTGAAAATGGATACTCTCTGCCAGAGGCAATGGCCGAAGCTCGTAAGGTCATTCGTGTCGCCGCACAGGTGCGTGCTGGCTCTGTGACAGTGGTGACTGGTCCTCAATCTGGCCATATTCGCTCGCACGCAATGAGGATTCTGGCTGGATCGCTGAACGAATTGAGCGAGTTCGCCGCGACTTATGGTGTCGATCTGGCCCTGCAGCCGATGCATCCACTGTTCGGTCGCAATTGGACATTCATTCATTCATTGGATGATGCGGTCGAACTGATGGATCGTGTCAATCATCCGCGACTGAAACTTGCATTTGGTACGTACCACTTGTGGGAAGAAGCGGGATTGATGCAGCGGATTGAAGAGATTGCCCCGCGTATTGCGATGGTTTCCCTTGCTGACTGGGGCGACATCCCGCGACACGAAAATGACCGTCTCCTTCCAGGTGAGGGGCGACTGCCTTTGCCGGAAATGATCTCTGCATTTGAGAGAGGCGGGTTTTTAGGGTGGTATGAACTGGAAGTTTGGTCGCGAGACTTGTGGAATCTGGAACATCGCGATTTAATGCGACGATGTGCAACTGTTCGCGAACAGCTGACTGCACAGGTTGCCCAGTAGCTGATCCGTCGAAGAATCGCGGCGAATTGCTCACAGAAAGACGTCTTTGCCGGACGTGAAGACGTCTGTGACAAGCTGTGTTTCATTTTCTTCTGACAGCTGATTTGGCATCGTGTTTCCAAATGCAGGGTGTGTTCTCAAGGATGCCCTCTTTAGTGCAACGTTGATGCTTGTTTGTCTCGGTCGATTCGTGGCATGCAAAGATCGCACGCATTAATTTGCGGTACCATCAAGTTGGGCCCCGCGAGTGGAAGCTGGATGTCTTCGGGTGACAGACGGTCCTCGCGCATTGTTGCCCCTCCGATTCTGGCCCCATTGCATCGAAATTCCTTCTATGTCGCACGAATGGTATTCAGTAGATGAACTGGCTCGGCAACTCGGACGTGATCGCCGGGAGATCGAACGACTCGCTACCCGTGGTCGCATTCCTGCCCACAAGCGAGGATCCGACTGGATGTTTCATGCCGCAGAGGTGACTCAGTGGCTTGAACAGGAAATGCGGGATTACTCAGACAGCCAGCTTGCTGCGATTGAGAATGCCCAGACCAGCCAGGTTGTCGAAAAGGATGTCCCTGTTTCGAGCCTGCTGAAGCCTGAACTGATTCAGGTGCCACTTGAGGCCCGCACCAAGCGATCGGTTTTGGAATCGCTTGTCGAAACTGCAGGGCGGACATGGCAGATTTGGGAGCCTGCTTCAATCCTGAAGGCTGTCCAGGAACGCGAAACAATGTGCTCGACAGCGTTCGACAACGGAGTGGCATTTCCCCACCCTCGTAATCCCCTGCCGGATGCCGCTGGTGAATCTCTTGTTGCTTTTGGTCGTACGTTAAGCGGAATTTCGTTTGGTGCTCCAAACAATTCTTCGACCGATTGTTTCTTCCTTGTCTTGTGCCGTGATACGCAAACACACTTGCAGGTACTTGCTCGACTCACCCGCATGATTCAGTTGCCTGACTTTTTGCCACTGTTGCGGGCTGCGGAGAATCCGACTTCGGCATACGAAGTGATTCTGTCTGCAGAAAGCTCGTTCAATTAACATCTGACTGAATCAATTTGCATACCGTCTGGCGTAATGGCGTCAAGGTGTGCTCGATCGCTTTGGAGACCTGTAGCGGTAGGATATGAAGTGTCCGCTGTGGCAGGTCTCTTTTAGTTGTTGTGCAGGCATTCTCTGTCTGAAGTGAAGTTGATACTGCGGGATGTGTTGCTCATTGTGAGCACACAATGGGTCGACCATGCCGCAAAATGGATAGAGTTGCCTGAGCTCTTGGTTCGTTGATCCGCTCCGAATGAACTCTTGGGAGGCCTGTTTCATGCTGTCGTTCGCGCGTATGGCTGCTCCGGTCCTGTTGCTCCTCTCTGCAGCGCAACCGGCCCTGGCTCAAAAAGCTCAACCGTTCCCGACAATTGGGGAGGTCATCTCGAATGATCCCGCATTTGCCGAACTGGTTGATCCTGATGCAAAAATCGAAGTGCTCGCATCAGGGTTCAAATGGACGGAAGGCCCATTGTGGGTTCCAGAAAAAGATGGCCCCGGCTATCTGCTGTTTTCTGACATTCCGCGTAACTCGATCATGAAGTGGTCCGCCGCTGAAGGGCTTTCCCTTTTCATGAAACCGGCTGGCTATACCGGGATCTCAGACTACGGAAATGAACCAGGCTCGAACGGATTGGCGCTGGATGCAAAAGGGCGGCTGGTCTGTTGTGAGCATGGTGACCGTCGCGTGTCTGTGCTGACTGATGGTGGAGGAAAGTTGACCATCGCTGATCGCTTTGAAGGAAAGCGGTTCAATAGTCCCAACGATGTTGTCGTGAAATCGAATGGCGACCTCTACTTCACCGATCCGCCATATGGGTTGGGAAAGCAACTGGACGACCCAAAGTGTGAACTTGATTTCTGCGGCGTGTATCGTGCGACTCCAGACGGAAAAGTCACTCTGCTGACCAAAGAACTGACTCGTCCCAACGGCATCGCCTTCTCTCCAGATGAATCCATTCTGTATGTGCCACAGTCGGATCCGAAGAAGGCAATTTTGATGTCCTATAAAGTGAAGCCAGATGGAACCCTGACTGAAGGCAAGGTTCTGTATGACTTCACCAAGGCCGTCCCTGAGCTTCCGGGGCTGCCAGATGGAATGGATGTTGATAAGAAGGGGAATCTCTTTGTCACCGCTCCAGGAGGTGTTTCCGTTCTGACAAAAGACGGGAAGCTGCTTGGCCGGATCAGCACCAACGGAAAGATTTCAAACTGTGCCTTTGGCGGTCCTGATCGTTCGGCTTTGTATCTGACAGCTGATTCTTACCTTTGCCGCATTCAGACCAAGACCTCGAAGTAATCGGAATGCTGCTGGCCGTCGTTGCCTGATCTCTTTGTGTGATTCGGCTGGCATTCATCAATAAAGAAACCGGCCTGACGTTGCTGTGGCAATGTCAGGCCGGTTTGATTTTTTAGATGGCGTTATCGCGTCGCATCACAGACCAGAACGGTCTAGTCGCGGCTGTTGAGTTTGGACAGCAGACGCAGGATTTCGACATACAACCAGATCAGGGTGACGAGCAAACCGAAGGCCCCATACCACTCCATGTATTTCGGAGCACCACGGTTGACGCCTTCTTCAATGAAGTCGAAGTCGAGAACCAGATTCAATGCGGCGACAATCACGATGAATGCGCTGATCCCGATTCCGACCAGACCAGTGTCATGAATGAATGGCATTTTGATGCCAAAGAAACCGAGTACAAAAGTTGCCATGTAGACTAGGAAGATCCCGCCGGTCGCTGCGGTGATTCCCAGTTTGAAGTTTTCTGTGGCGCGAATCAGTCCACTCTGGTAGGCGAACAGCAACGCGAACATTGTTCCGAATGTCAGGAACACCGCCTGCATGACGATTCCGTTTGACGCCTGATTGTAAATCGCTGAAAGACCGCCCAAAAACAGTCCTTGTGCCAGTGCGTACAGTGGGGCTGTGACTGGAGCCCATGTCGGTTTGAATGATGTCGCAATCGCGAAGATCAGACCAACAATGGCTCCCCCGATCATGAGCGGCATGGTGGCCGGGCTCTGATTCAGGAAGAGATTCCAGCTGAAGGCGGCTGAGGCGACGACAGTTGCCAGCAAAACTGTTGTTTTGAGGGCTGTTCCGTTCAGAGTCATCAACTGTCCACGCTCCAATTGAGCGGACATGTCGAAGCCTTCAAACGTCTTTTCATTCAGTGTGGGGTTGCCCGTTCTCATTGACTTATTTCTCCTGGGAGAGTGAGTGCTCGGCTGGTCGACCTGAATTCAGCTGTCAGGTTAAGTGGAACTGATAACCTAGCGATCAGTGGTCGGCGTTCAATCGAGACAGTTTCCGGTGACTTGAAAAATCGGCCTGAAATTGTGGACCAAATTCGAAGAATCTTGTTGAGACTCCCAAAGTTTTGATCACCAATAGTATACATCAGTATTCGAATTTCAGGTGGTAAGCAATTCCGTTTTGAGTGAATTCATGGTACACCCCAATAAGTGATCATTTCTGCAGGCATTTCCTGCTTCTCGAATCCGGAACCGACAATGGATCTCAAGTCAGAACGGTCAATTCTGGCTTTCGGATGAAATTTGTTGGAATACTGGAAACGAATTCAGAGAAATCCGCGTCTAATTCGTTGTGATAATGGCATCAGACGATTCTCGACTGATTGATCAAACACTGACAGGAAACACAGAAGCATTCGGGGAATTGGTCCTGCGCTATCAGGATCGCCTGTATTGCACGCTGGTCCATCTGTTGGGATCGGTCCACGATGCGCGCGATGTCGTGCAGGATGCGTTTCTGCTGGCCTTTCAGAAACTGCACACGTTTCGAAAGGATGCCTCCTTCTATTCGTGGTTATTTCGCATCGCCTACAACGTTGCGGTGACCAACCGCAGAAAGATTCGAAAAGGAATCTCATCTTTGAGTGCTCCTGCGGATGAGGGAGCACGGGACGTGAGCGATCCACACCCGGAATCTGATCCTTCCAGAGCCATGCAGACTTCTGAGATCTCTGATCAGGTTCAGGCCGCGCTTGAGCAATTGGCTCCTGAGTACAAGGATGCCCTGATACTGAAGGAAATTGAAGGCTTTCAGTACGAAGAGATTTCCACGTTACTAAACTGCCCCGTTGGAACGGTTCGCAGTCGTATTCACCGTGCCAGACAGCTCTTGCGGGAGCGATTAGCCAGAGTTGTCGAACGCGAGCAGAAGTGATTCAGATCATGTCGTATTCCGGTCCATTCGAATTGTTGTCTGCCTATGTTGATGGGGAACTTCCCCCTCAGCAGGTTGCCGAGTTGGAAAAGCAACTCGAGAACGATGAAGGACTGCGCGAACAACTGGCAGAACTGAAGGAATTGTCTCAGGCGATTCAACGATTGCCTCGTCAATCTGCTCCGGATGATTTGAAGGATTCGGTGATTGAAGCCATTCAGGCAGCAAATCGCAGTTCAGTCAGTCGCCCGATTCCCCTGGCTGGACCTTCAGGTAAGGCAGCGTTGAATCGCCGCTGGTATCGGTCTCCTGCTGCAATCGTTGGCTCCGTACTCACGATTGGTTTCGCGTCTGTTTGGTTGCCGAGGCTGTGGCTTCAGAATGGAATGGACGACCAGAAATTGGCGTCTCATGCGGAAATGGCCGTCCTTGAAGTGCAACCTGCCTTGATGGAGCATGCTCAACCGATGGAAATGGCAGCGACAATGTCTGCCAGCGGTGGGCAGGATGCATTTGGATTCAATTTACCGGATGGGGCTGATGGAAACGCAATTTCCAATGCTGATATGCGGCCTGTTCCTGTTGTTGAACTGACCGCGGAACAGTTGCGTCAGAAGATTGCCGAAATGGGACGCCTTCCTCAGATGGGCAACACAATTCAGGTGCCGACCTCCATCCAGACGGATGATGGTGAAAAGCGAATTGTTGTCGTCTTCACTGTGATCGACGTCGCCAGAACGTTGGATCAGTTACAGGTTCTGGTTCAAAATGACCAGATTCGTACACTTGACAATCGGTTGTTGTCGGAACTGTCTCCGGAAGCGAGAACATCGTCCATCAGTGCCATTTCGTTGCAACTGGACATGGATGGTTCCGAGATGGCGGCTTTGTTGAATCAGGTCCCTGCTGTGGACGCGATGATGTATCTGGAAGACGGCGGAGCAATCGCGTCGACTTCTGCGGACAAGGAAGAATTGCAGACACTGTCGATCAGTCGGGCGTCGGTTCCTGCGGCTCCTCAGTTGAAAACGCAGGCTGCTCCTGTCGCGGCCGGAAATGATCTCATTCAGAAGCAGTCGATGGTTCAATTTCGGTTCGATCAGTTGAGCCAGAAAAACCTGGCGTTGGTCCCTTCCGGGGCAGCAGGTCAGCAGAAAGACAATGCCGTTGCAGGAATGGCGGCTCGGTCGATGTCAGAGAATGCGTTGACAGCGCCGCAGCCCGGTGTTGCCACTGTCGCCCCGCCAATGCAGCCACTCTCTGCAGCGAAACCGGTGCCTCAAGTGAACGGCAAGGTCGGTTCGATACCTGCTGTTTCTGCAAAGTCCGCTGCGGCCGCGGAACATTATCGCGCGATTATTTTGATTCAACGCGCCCCTCCTGTTGCCCCGGCTCCATAGGCTGGTTTAAAGAGTTGCATCGAAGGTCGTTGCTCTGTTCTGCGGAATTCTGATCCGAAGGCTCATTCTCAGGCCGGGATCATTGCCGATTCACTGGTTGCCTGCGACACTTTCTTGTTGGCAAAAGACGCCACATGTCTGGCGTGGTGCCTCTGATTTCGATTTCAACCTCAGACGTTATTGAAACATGTCCTCGATTGAACCGACTCGCGACCTGATTGAAGTTTTCGAGAACCCATTCCCGGGTCGCAACTATGTCATCGATACAATCTGCCCGGAGTTCACCTCGCTCTGTCCAAAGACAGGCCAGCCTGACTATGGGACGCTGACGATATCGTACATCCCGAATCAGAATTGCTTCGAATTGAAGTCTCTGAAGATGTACTTGCAGCAGTATCGCAATCACGGGGCATTCTACGAACGTGTGACGAACACGATTCTGGACGATCTCATTGGTGTTGTCGAACCACACTGGATGAAGATCGAAGCGGCGTTCACTCCTCGCGGTGGAATTCGCACGACCGTGATTGTCGAGCATCCATCAAAGCCGTTTCCTGCATAATGCAGACGGAGCTCACCCTCGTTGAAAGATGAGAGTGAACGGTGCTTCTTAATGGCACCTGATTTGAACACGTTGAATGGAACCGGTTCCCTGTCTCCTGAGACTTGCTGGAGATCAGGGAACCGTTCTTGTTACTGCTGTACGCTGGATTGAAGAATCAGAGATGCTGCGGATCGGCTTCGCGGTTCACCTCTTAACTCCATTCGACCTTACGACGGACGATAAGTTGCGAAGGCCTTGGTCGTTTCCCAAAGGCAGACTTCGACAACTGGCAGCCCTTGTGATTTTGCGTAGTCGAAAATCATCTTGGAAATTGTTTCGGCGGTGGGGTTGGTGTCAATAATGACCAACGGCTCGCCCATGTCTTTCAGGTACTGCAACGCCGGATCATCTTTGCAGAGAATCATGCGGTGATCGAGTTCGTCATCGATCCATGTGCGGACGATGTTTTTGATGTCAGTGAAATCGATCAGCATTCCTCGGTGATCCAGATGTTCTCCTTCGATATGGATCACCGCTTTGCCATTGTGACCGTGTAGGTGACGGCATTTTCCACTGTAGTTCAGCAGTCGATGGCCGTAGCAAAATTCGATTTCCTGAGAGACGCGATACATTTCAAACCTATCGAAGGGGCATTTCTGGTGGAGACTGATGGTCTCTGTTCACTATCTCGCTTGATGGAGACCTTCGCAAGAGTGGTTTGAGAAGTCAGAGAACCGGAATCCTGAATCGTGAACCTGTCACCGAGAACAAGTGTCTGAAGTCTGGCAGGGGTTGTTTGTCCCTGCGAATTCAGTACGCAGAGCAGTCGGAATCGGATTGAACTCGTATTTCACTTGACGAAAACCAGTGTCTGGGTCTAATGTGATACGAGTGGAACTGATTTACATGAAAAAACACATCATTCAATTTGGCCTGCTACTAAGCCTGCTTCCCGACGGGAAGTCTTAGGCGAGTGGCAGAATTTGCGTAGCGATTTCTCAACCACCCTGGGACTGAATGTCGGTCCCAGGGTGGTTTTTTTGCGCCCGGACCGTCACGAATGTTCCTCGAATTCGATATTCTTCTCTCTTCAACGTGATCGAGACTCAAGGATCAAATGCCATGGCGGACGACAAAATCATTATCTTCGATACCACTCTCCGGGACGGCGAACAGGCCCCGGGGTGCAGTATGGATACCAATGAGAAACTGAGCGTCGCCCGAGCACTTGTCGACCTGGGAGTCGATGTGATCGAAGCGGGGTTTCCGATCGCTTCCCCCGGCGATTTTGATGCTGTCCAGCAAATTGCCAGAACATTTGGGGATCGAACAACGATTTGCGGTCTTGCTCGCTGTCGTAAAGAAGATATCTCTCGTTCATGGGACGCGTTGAAGGAAGCTCAGAACACGCGCATTCACTTGTTTCTCGCCACCAGTGCGATTCACCGTGAATTCAAGCTGAAGATGGCGAAGGAAGAGATCATTCGTCGCGCTGTTGAGATGGTCTCTTATGCTGGCGAACTGATGACCAGCCGCAGCGACATCACTCGCCCTGACATTGAGTTCTCCCCTGAAGACGCATCACGAACCGAACTCGATTTCTTGTGTGAAGTCGTCGAGCGGGCAATCGAAGCGGGAGCCACAACGGTCAATATTCCTGACACCGTTGGATATGCGACCCCGAGCCATTACTTCAAAGTGATTTCCACATTGAAGGAGAAGGTCTCGAATATCGACAAGGCGATCATCAGCACCCACTGTCACAACGATCTGGGGTTGGCTGTTGCAAACAGTCTCGCTGCGATTGAAGCAGGAGCACGCCAGGTTGAGTGTACGATTAACGGGTTGGGCGAACGTGCCGGAAATGCCGCTCTCGAAGAGATCGTCATGGCGCTCAAAACCCGAAGTGACTACTACAAGGTTCGCACTGAGATCAACACGCCGAAGCTCTATCCTCTCAGCCGGATGGTTTCCAATATCACCGGGATGACGGTTCAGCGTAACAAGGCGATTGTCGGGCAGAATGCATTCGCGCATGAGTCCGGGATTCACCAGCACGGCATGCTGCAGAATCGATCGACCTACGAGATTATGACGCCAGAGGATGTTGGCTTTGTCGGCACCAATCTGGTACTGGGGAAACACAGTGGACGCCATGCCTTCCGTGATCGCGTGAAGTCACTGGGATATGAATTGGATGACGAGAAGTTGCAGCAGGTCTTCGACGATTTCATCGCCCTTGCTGACAAGAAGAAGGAAATCTACGACGCCGATATCGTTGCGTTGATCGAAAATCGGTCAGACGACGCGGAACAGACATGGTCGGTCCAAAGTTTTCAGACATTTGGCGGCACAGGCACCATTCCAACGGCCACCATTGAACTGGTTCATCAGGATGGTCGAGTCGTTCGCGATGCGGCGACTGGTGACGGTCCGGTCGATGCGGCGTTTTGGTGTCTCGAACGAATTGTCGGAGTTCCGGCAAAGTTGCTGGAATACCAGGTTCGCAGCGTCTCCACCGGACAAGATGCTCAAGGTGAAGTCGCCTTGGAGATCGAGGTTGAGAATCGTCGGTATCACGGTAAAGGGGTCAGTACTGACGTCATTCAGGCGAGTGTGGCTGCTTACCTCCAGGCCTTGAACAAGGTTCTGCTGGCAAACCGCGGTCGTGGACCTCGATGGGACAAAGGGGGCGTCTAGAACGTCTTCGATTCTGAGTGGGACTGGACAGAGCCATTCAGATGACTGACACTGCATATTCTTCAGAGTGGGCTGGGTGATCGCTCTTGATCGGTGCTTCGGCGGTTGATTGAGGGAGGAAAGTCCGGGCTCCGCAGGACACGGTGGTGGATAACGTCCACCGTTCGCGAGAACAGGGAAAGTGCCACAGAAAAGATACCGCCGATGGGGTCGAGGCGGGTTCCTCGGAACCCGTTTTGATTCACAGGTAAGGTTGAAATGGTGCGGTAAGAGCGCACCGCGGAACTGGCGACAGTTCTGGCAGGGTAAACCCCACCGGGAGCAAGACCAAGCAGAAAGGATCTCGCAAGAGAACGAAGCGGTCCGTTTCGTCTGACTTTCGGGTCGGTCGCGTCGAGGCGTCTGAGCAATCAGCGTCCCAGAGAAATGATCATCCTCGACAGAACCCGGCTTACAGGCCCACTCTGAAGTTTTATTCTTCTTATTCATGTATCAGAACGCGAGCGGCCGACGAGCCACGCTCTCCGTTCGAGACTTGAACTTCAACGCCTGACCAGGCGCTATGGTGCAATCTTTTGCAGTGCCTGAAGCTGCCCCAGTGAAGAAAGCCGCGCGACATCTGTTGGCGGAACGACAAATAAGCGGCGAGCCAAGCCGAGTTGGTCTGCAGCTGTTTGATAAGCTGTGCTCAGATGCCCGGCTGCTGCGAGAACAATCTCGTCATTGGTGTTCAATCGAGAATTGAGAGCCTGCAACTCGGCTCCGATCAGAATTCCGCTCAGCAGTGCGCTGGATTGCGACGCGGAGTTGCCTTTCAACAGTTGCCCTGTGCGCACCTGAAAGAGAATGCTGCTCAACTCGTCCGTCTGGGCGAGTTGCACTCCTGATTCAAATGCATCTTTCCATTGAGGATGGCTCGAATCTGGCAGTTGAATCGTGCCTGTGGCGTCCTTGAGGGAATGCTGCAGCGAACTTTGATGTCCCAGTACGTCAAACAATTCGCCTGTCATATATGTGCGGAAGTCGACGACGATTCTCTTTTGAATCTGAACGTGCTTGGAGTGCGTCCCCGGCAGGATCACCCAGGTGTCCCCTACTCCATCCAGAGGAACATCTGGGAGCTTTGTCAGCCCCATGAGTTCCACTTCCTCCCCACGCATGACATCCCGATCACTGCGGAGCCCGGAGAGGAGATAAGTTGGGTGACCCGTTGTTGCGGTCTTCTCATCGAGGCGTTCAAACGAGAGGTCACCACCATCCAGTGCGAACGGGACGACTGCATATGGAAGATTACGCCATCCGATCGAAGAACTGGCCATCCCGGAAATGATGATCGGAGTTTGATCGAGAACCGAGTCGACTTTCAACCTCATTGCCGCAACAGATCGGTCAAGCACGTCCCGGAAACGCTCTTCCCGATTCTCTGGACTCGTGGCGGCGGCAGAGAGAATCGCTGCTCCATCTTCTGAACGGCATTCGGCAATGATTGCCCCGTCATTTGTACTGACGAGCCGCAGACGAAAGTTGGTTGTTCCCCAATCGCAATTAAAGAAATAGTCACTCATCGGCTCGCCTCGCACTTGCGCGAGTCTTTCTATTGCGTTGGGGGGAATCGTGGAGTCCACAATGTGTGACTTGTATCCAGTGAATCGTGGCTTTCGTCAAGTCGCACGTTCGAAATTGTGGTTCAGCGGCACTTTGCTGCTGCTTCAAAACAAAAACGGCCCCCATTGCTGAGGGCCGTCTGCATATTGAATTTATCGACATTCATCTGATCGCGAATCAGATCAGCTGCGTGGGGAGTTTACATCCCACATTTTCTGCCATTTGAGCATTCGTCATGCTTGTCGCTGGCGAACATCGAGGAGAATTTTCGCTGGATTCGGCTGGAAAGATATAACAGGTGATCACGTATTGCGTTTTTGCCAACTGGAGTCGGCTTTCCACCTCGTGCTCGAATGGCGGCGTTTGCTCCGTAGAGAGCGCGGCGGCGATCAAGGTCTGGCGTGCGGAACGTGATGCTGAATGAAATCGAGACTTCATTCCCGTTCTTGACCCAGTGTGGGAATGTGACCGGGAAGTGCAGACCTTCGCCTGGCTGAAGTTGGTAGGTCCAGCCGGCCTTCTCGTGTTCGGAATTCAGTTTCAGATTGCGGCCGCGATCCGAATAGAAGTTTTCGAGGTCAATGTCTGAAACGATGTTGCGGTCGTTTCCGTTTAACATGCGGACTTCCTTGGTGCCACGAACCTGAAGCAGGAAGTTATGTTCTGGATCGATGTGATACGGGGTGACAGATCCTGGTGATGTAATGAAAATGAACGCCTGAGGGTGTGTCATCCCCGGCGCGATTGGTTCGGAATAGGGGCGAATCTCTGACAGGCAAGTATCGAGGAGTGCTGAATACTCCGGGTCGCGCTCGACATATTTCAGCACCAGCCACGATTTACATTCTGTAATACGACGGATGGTTTCTTCCGGAGTCAGCCCGTTTCTTGGCGTTAAAGAGCCTTCGAGACTGATCGGAATGTTACCGGCGTTGTACTCAATGCATGATTCTGGCAGTCGCTTTGACAGGTCCAGCAATCGCTCGATTTTGAAGAGCGGATGGTTGCAGAGATGGTGCCCGATCAGAAATGGTTGGCGGCTGAAGTTCGCTTCGAATTCAAGCGGGTGAATCTGCAGCAGCGAGTTGTAGTGATCCGGATCTTTGACTTTTGGAAGTACGGCTGTGTCTGTTTGGCCCATGGTCATGGTCTCTGTTTCGAGTTGAGTCGTATAAACTCGCTTTGGCTCAATTTGATGATGGCTGCGAGTGATTTGTGAATAACAAACCGCGACGATCGTGGTCAGCTTTGACCTCTTTCAGGCGGGATTTGAGTCTGTGATCTTTGTTTGCGTTGAGGTCTGTGTTGTTGATTGCACAGGACTTTGCGTCCCGCGTTTTGGCTTCTTCGACTTGATGAATTGAATGAGTCGACGTTGTGTTCTGCGGAGTGCTCTCAGGAGCGGAAGTGAGCCGATGATTTCGTCACTCCGACCATGTCCGGTGGAGATGAGCAGATGCTGAATCACTCTCCGGTCACGCCAGACCCGATCGATCATGGGATGCCCCGGCGCCGCACAGGAATCTGCCCAATTGATTTCATCCGACTTCAGAAATTGCTGGAGACTTTCGAGTTCCAGTTGAATCCCCGGTGACCATTTGCGAAGTGTTTCGTCGAAGGCGATTTTGAATGCGAAGGCGGCTGGAGGGCTGAAAAGATTCACCTTCATGGCGATGGGATCACCATTCAGAAACAAGCCTTCCAGCTTGATCTTATTTTCTGCGAGTCCCGTCATGATCATGCTTCGGAAGAATCGCGTATCCGCTTCGGCCTGTTGCAGTGCGGTTCCCTGTTGTGCCTTCCATCCTGCTGATTCCAGCTTAAGGAACCAGTCCAGCCAAAGGTCAGTAGTACGAGTGTCTCGCAGGACGCGGTATTCCAGCTGTCCGAGTGATTCGAGCTTGCGGCGTTGACGCTTGAGTTCCCTGAGGTGATGTCCACCAATGCCAAGAATGGCCGTTTCATCAGTCTCGGTGACGTAAGGGGTAATGGCGCGAAGATAATGGTCTTTGATGAATGTCGTCGCGAGGCGTTCTCGCAGACATTCGACCATTCCCTGATGCAGAGCCCCCTCTCCTGAAAAGAGCGGGAACTCGACGGCATGGACTTTGGCGTCAGTTGCAAATTTCAACACACAATGGAAGACGGCGGTCTGAAGTCCCGGCTCGACCAGCGGAGTCGTCAGGAAACAATATGGGTGCTGCCACAAGGTCCATTGACGCGTACGGATGAATCCTCTGGTTTCCACGAATGGAAAGAACCCGCAGAGTCGCTGGCTTCCCGGTTTGGCTTTGTCTGATTTCCAGACGAGGACGATGTGCCAGTGTTCGTTCTGGCAAAGATGAGCTGCAGCGGACTGAAAGAACCACGGAGCGTAATACGCATTCGGTTCAAGAGACGACTCGGAGAGTTGTGTCCACTCTTCGAGATAGGGTGTGAGTTCGCCGACCGAGGTCAGGTGCTGAACGCTGAACGAAGTGTCTCCCCCTAGGGCAATCGTGATGCGGCTTGCATCACCATGCTGAGTGGTTGATTCGGACGGCTTCAATTCCAGCTGAGCCAACGCCATCTGTCTGAACATTCGTAAGGGATGGAAGATTGTTGAATGGTTCTGATGAGATGCGATCGTATTTAAGTCAGGTACTCACCGTGGGATGAGTCCAAGTTTGCCGTGGTGAATCACCTGTCGGGATCGCATTTTTCAGACGCATTCTCTCTGATCCTGAAACGGTAGATCATTCTGAATGGTTGGGCTGAACTGATTGTTGAAAAATGCAGGCTCAGGAAGACTGGATAGGATTTAACGGCAGCACCCTGAAAACCGTTACTTTCGACTCGTTCGTCTTATGCAGCAGATCGATGCTTGTCGATAGAACCGATTAATGAGGATTCGTCATCACTTCGGGGGGATTCTGTGATGAGCCCAGTTCGGTCTACCGCACGTAATCGTGCGTTAAATGTTGCGATGATCGTTGGTTGTGCATCTGGTGTGCAGCTTGCCGGTTGTCTTAATAGTCCATTCCGCTCGGATATTACGAAAGAGACCGGCAGGGTCTCGCAGCAAGTTGAACTTGCTTCTGCTAGAGAAGCGGAAATGGATCGGCTTCTAGACACCAATCAGGTGGAGTTTGCCGGCGGCATCCAGCCTGAGAGCACTTCCGCAGTCGTTCATGTGAACGGCGAGGAAGTGCCTGCGAAACGTTCGCGGTGGATGTTCTGGAAGAAGAATCCATCCGCAGCCACTGAATCAAATGATGCCGAAAAGATTCAGGACAAGTCAGAGAAGATTCAGGACAAAATCGAAAAGTCCGATTCCCTCGCCTCGCGTCCAAACGCACTGACTGAGAATAAATCCTCGACAAGTCGCGCTCTGGCTGCGGAACCTGCTCCTTCTGCCAAGCCGATCAAAGATCTTTCGCCAGAAAACTGGTTTGAGAAAGAGTTCGCTGCGTCGGGAGCCCGAATTTCTGCAGAGAGATCGAAAGCGGCGAGTGATGCAGCTGTTGATGGGGAGCTGAAAGACGCGTCACCATCTGCGACTCCGAAGGCACCCGTAACAGCCTCGGCAACGCCATCTGCAGCTAAGGGGGCGGCTTCATTACAAGCCAAATCCACTGCTGACAATGCTGCAGCACCTGACAAAGCAGCGTTTGAAAACGTGGCAACTGATAAGGCGGCACCTGCAGTCGCAGCGACTGCCAAGTCACCTTTCACTGAGAGCCAGCCTGCTGCTCAGGACACCTGGGCACAGCGTCCGTTTCCTGGAATGGCTGCCGCTAAACCGGCAGAGAAGCCGCAAGCTGTCCCGTCGACAGACTTCGGGAATGCTCCATCTGTGAGTAAGGCTGTGACGAGCGAATCTCCGTTCGGTTCGCCTTCGTGGATGTCTGCAACTCCGAGAAGCACTCCTTCGAAGACTTCGGTTGATCCATTTGCAGAAACCACGACTGGTCTTGCTGCAGGTGCGACTACCGGCGGTGCTGAAAAGACATCTGCCAAAGCAGATCCTTTCAGTCAGGGAACTCCTGCGAAGGAGAACGTTGGGACAGCCTTTGTTGCCTCTACGGATCGCTTCGAACCTAGCCCGACGGACGATGTTTCACAGCGACAACAGCGTTTGAGAGTCCGTGCGCTGATGTCGCAGGCTCATTCAAGTGAGATTCGGGGAGAATTGCATTCGGCTTATCGCAGTGCACTTCTCGCGGAAAAAATTGCGACCGAAAGTCGACTTGCTTTCTCATCTGAAGACGAGAATCCAAGTGAGTTCGCCCGCATGATTTCGGCCAGGATCTTCAAGAGCAATCCATCGAGCCAGTTGGCCAATGCTCCACAGGGGACATTGGAAAATTCCGGTGAGATCGCTACGAAGCCAGCTCCTGAAGCAATGGTATTCACCGCAGCGACTCAGGTTGCTCAAACTCAGGCTCCTCAGCCAGAGAAGCGTGTCGCCGACCAGGCCAGCTCCCCATTCGATTCGCCGTTCAACGAGCGGTTTGCGACTTGGGTAGCAGCTCCGACAACACCTGCTGTGGCGAAGAAAGCCGAGTCGTCCGCGATGGCACCATCTCCGTTTGGGGAAGTGGCATCGACACCGACCACAACGACGTCACGGTTTAAAGCGACAACAATTGAATCGTCAGACGCGTTGCCAGAGATTCGCCCTGGGATGCCGTCTGGAAGCGGTTCAAGAGAAGCTCTGACTGCAAGTGCCGGAGACACATGGAGTGCATTTCCTGCCAGTGCTGCAACACCGACTTTGACGCAGACATCTGCGACTCCTTCCGGATTTGATTCGAAGGGGATGGGAGTTGCTGCATCAGGGATGTCGGACAACGTGCAGTTCGCACTCGGGGAATCGACTCGCTCGGTGAATGAACCGCGTCCGTTCCAAGGTTTCGGAGACTCGACTCAATCGCGAATGCTACCCGATCAGGGGATGGCGTCTGCGACAATTGGGCGGCACCGTCCGATGCTTGAGGCCCCTCCGGTTCCTGCTCCTCCTTTGGAGTTCGTTCAGAATCAGTCGTCGCTTCAGTTTGACGATCCGTTGGCCGAATCCTCAGTCGAAGAACTTGAGCCAGCCAAGACTGCCAGTAACAGGACTCTCTGGATTGTCGTCGGCTTGCTCGGAGCAGGTGTGGCGACTGTGTTTGGCTTGAAAAAGTCTCGCGAACGTGACGAAGAGACGTCTGAAGACGCTCCTTCACTGGAACTGCCGGTTGCTCAAAGCGAACCGCTTGTGGCCGATGAAAACGTCCAGTTCAAGATTAAACGGGCCGCATAGTTCGGTTCAATAAACGTATTCTCAACGTGAAGCAGGGATCATCAACTCGAAAGAGCGGATGATCCCTGCTTTTATTTTTGTCGTCTTGAAAGTGCATTCGACGAACCGGGGTTTATTCCCAGTCGCCAGAAAAGACTTCAGCGGCTGGACCGGTCATAAAGACTTCCCCGGATTCCGCCCATTCCAGAGTCAGGTCTCCGCCAGGCAAATGGCAGAGCACTTTGCGTTCTGTCAGTCCATTCAGGACCCCGGCCACAAGCGAAGCGCAGGCGCCGGTTCCGCAAGCCTGAGTTTCTCCGCTCCCTCGCTCCCAGACTCGCATTTGAATCTCGGATCGGGAGATGACTTTGATGAACTCTGCATTGACGCGCCGAGGAAACGCCGGGTGGACTTCCACCTGGGGACCAATGCCGTGAATCAGGTGGTCATTCAATTCGGGGACGAACGTCACACAGTGGGGATTTCCCATCGAAACCGCGGTGACATGAAGAGTCGTGCCGCCGACGTCCAATGGAACATTGACTGGGGGAGTGCCTGCAAGAGTCGTTGGAATCAGGTCCGCTTCCAGAATCGGCTGGCCCATATTGACGCGGACCTGCTCGACACGTCCGTCGACTGGGAACACCTGCAGAGTGAGAACTCCCCTGCCCGTCTCAATTTTCAGTTCTTCTTTCTTGGCGATGCCGTGGTCATAGACGAACTTGGCGACACAGCGGACACCGTTTCCGCACATCTCTGATTCGCTGCCATCGGCGTTGTACATCCGCATTCTGGCGTCGGCTTGATCGGATGGGCAAATGAGAATCAGCCCGTCACCACCGACTCCGGTGTGTCGGTCACTGATCTTTCTTGCGAGTGCAGGGATGTCTTCCGGCAATGTCTCTGTGAAGGCGTTGACGTAAACGTAATCGTTGCCGGCTCCATGCATTTTCGTGAACCGCATCTCGCAAACTTCCTTTTGAATTGAACGAATCGGAGTCTTGATCTCTGATCGCTGGGAGACAATGCGTTTTCAGTAGCCCCATGAGTGGGGATCCCATGTTGTGGAGATCAGGACATTCAATCTCCGGCGACCTGGTCAGGGGAAATCTGTGGAATCCCGGACGTATCCGCAGTGAATTCTCACGTTCTATCCGGTGTCTGTCCTGACTTTCCACCTGCATGGCATTGTTGCAGAACGCACCGCCGTAACAAGACTTCCAATCGATCTGTCGCCTGACACAGACCAGAATCATGTGGCTGTTCACGGAAGTCTTGAATTGATGCGATCTCTTTTTACGTGACGACTTGCAAAATGTGACTTTCTCAACTACTTTGTGGGCTTCCGTTTTGGGAGCCTTGACACGGTTCGCAAATGGATTCGAGTTGTGGCAAATTGCCAACTCGAATGTCAGGATTGTCCTGCATTGCAGACGTGATTCTGAAGTCATACGTTCGGTTGCCATCGTCAACACGAATTGCCAGAGACCAGACAGAAAGCGGAAAGTTCGGGAACATGGGAGTTAAGAAGACAGGCAAGGGTCGTCGCAAATTGGGTCGCAAGAAGCGTCGTATGCGTGCAAAGATCCGCCACCGTAAATAGTCTGGATGCAGTCAGAGTCATTGGTTTACTTCCCTTGGCCAGCTTTGGTTGGGGAGCAGTAAGTCGTTCGATTTCTGGTTGCCTGTGTACCTGAAAAGTTTCGCGGGAACACGTGATTTATTACGGGTTGTCGCTTATGACTTGATGGTCGCATTGTTTTGTTGCGATGTGCTGCGCGAACGTTGCTCTTCAATAACAGGAAGAGCAACGCGCAGGCTCGTAATTGATGTGCCGTCTCAACTTGCGAGTTGATTGTATCCGGTGCCGCGCAGGTTTTTCTTTCTACTCCTGCTTTTCGTTGGTCCCACTCGCTTTTTCTGTGGTGATCATTCTCTTTTGACCAACTCAGTTCATGCTTGAACTGTATGTGATCCCTCTTCCTCGATGGAATTTGCTCCTTATTTGCCTCCGGCGTTGTACGTCATGCCCAGCTGCTTTTGGAGTTGCTGCATTTTCCCAGAGTGGCGATAAGCTGTCTTTACAATTCTGTAAATCAACGTGAACAGGCCGCTTGCCAGAGGTGCCGATTGTATCTATTTTGAGGATTGTAAGACGATTCGGAGCGCAGGCCGCATCGTCGCTTCTACTTGATAGATCAATTTGGGAGCATCGACGATGTCGCTGTTTGCGTCATTTCTAAACGACGAATCTGGAGCGGTTCTCTCTGCTGAGACTGCTTTGCTGGGAACAATGGCCGTGGCGGGAGCAACCGTAGGCCTTTCAACAGTTTCGACTGCCGTTCAGGATGAGCTTGCTGAAGTAGCCTACTCTTTTAGAAGCCTCGATCAGAGCTATTCATTCGAAGGGCGAAGGAGCGGTTCCGCATGGACTGCAGGCTCAAGCTTCATTCAGCGCCCGGCAGCGGAGTCGATCACTGATCTGCAAAAAGAATACGAACGGAAGAAGTCCGAAGCTGCGACGAGTGAGAGAGGTTCGGACGCTGCTGAGTCTGCCGAACAAGATGATCAGCGGTAATCGATTCACTGGGCGAGAAATTTCAAGACGCAGCGAAGTGGCTTTCGTGTCACTTGCTGCGTCTTTTGTTTTATACAACGGCTTGCGACGCGACTTTTCGATCGTCGAACTTCAGTGTTCTCGGTGCGACGCTGCTGCTATGCGCTGCGGCGAAGTTCGGCGGCCTCAGCAGATTCGTTTTCGAGTTCAGCTTCCCGTTGAGCCATCAACTCAAGCTGCGAGAGCGAGTATTCCTGGTTTAGTTCGACTTCTTCTGTGATGACAGGTGCAGTCTGCGATTCAATCGGAGCCTGCGGCTGTTTTGCGGCAGATTGCAGTCGAGCAATTTCTGCAAGCAATGCTCTGGCGCCACTTTCTCGGCCTGACTCTGCTTTTTGCAGGAAGTCCAAGCCGTTTGCTAAGACGTGAAGCAGTTCTTCTGGCGAGAGTTGTGGTTCGCTGATCTGGGCTTCTGGAAGTGCAACTTCTTCTTGATCCACGGTAAATGCGAAGGTCCCGATCTCGATCAGGTCTCCGCGATGCAGTTCGCTCTCACGGATTGTTTGACCATTCACTTTGAGCGGTGGATCAGAAACGAAGGCATCGATCCACAAGCTGCTTCCCTGAGGAATGATGATGCTGTGCAAGATCGGAATCTGACCGCCCAGTTGCAAGTGACAATTACTGCCTGAGCCGATCAGGAATCGGTTTCCTTCGATTGGACGACGTGGAAACTGAGAACGCCCACGTTCAATTACCAATACAAAGCCGGAACTAGCGGATGATGCTGTTTCCATGGCACGTCCTTGAGGTCTTCAGCAAAAAATAGAGAGCTGGCGTGTGCGGAGCTGCAATGGCGATCTGCCATTTCATGTCATCGGCAGAGATTAGGCATCGATTTATGTCAATTTGCAACAGAAGCGGCGGTTTCTCTTAATGAGTTGATTTCACGTGAACTAATCGGAATTGATCACCATTACGACCCTCTTAGCGGACGATTTTACGTGACTGTCCGGCGAAAGTTGCCGATGGCGGGGCAGCCTGCGACCGGTGGAAAGACTCATGTTGTTGTCTGGATTGCTGTCTTTTAGTGTTCGAGAAACATTCTGGGCCTTTCCCCCCAGTCTTTCTTGTTGCCACCGGAGTTACAGGCATGCGTCGAACTACAGTTTCTGTCATGTTGTTTCTCTTTGTCATCGCCGGGGGGGCGGCAGAGGTGCAGGCTGGAAAGGGGTGGAACTCCCAGCTTCCGGCTGGCCGTCCGATTCGCCCACGAGTGCTTCCTTATGATGATCAGATGAAGGCTGTTATCTGCACAAATCGCCCTGTCCCTCCGAACTGGATTATTGTTGGCATTCAGAATTCGCCAGCATGCAATGGGCTAGGAAAGAATGCCTGGGTGATTCAGCGCCTCCCGAACTATCCGGGGGCAGATATGATCATCTGCGGTAATCAGCCGATTCCTCCAGGCTGGGCCGCTATTGAATCCGTCCGCACGGTCTACTGCGGGCATGGTGTGAACGGAATTCGCATTCGCAAAATGTAATTGCTGTTTTGCGGGGCCTGTAGTTGTCAAATTATGGCAGCGACGCATCGAGGTGACGGCGTTTTTACCTTCGATTTGCCTGAAGAATTGCGGCTTCGCCCATTGTGATTTTCCCTTGAACCGAACGGAAATTCCCCCTCTGAGTTATTCTGCACTGAAAATCATTCAGATGGTTGTGGGGTGGGATGTTTGGTCTAGAATGAGGCAATCGGAGTCAACGAACTCACTTGCCTTGAGGAGAATGAATCGATGGCCTACACACTGCCACCGCTGCCGTATGCTTATGACGCACTTGAGCCACATATTGATGCACGAACGATGGAAATCCATCACACAAAGCATCATCAGGCTTACATCACAAACGTGAACAAAGCGCTGGAAGGTCATCCGGAACTGGCTGCAAAGTCAGTTGAAGATCTCGTGAAAGATCTTTCTTCTGTTCCAGAATCAATTCGCACTGCCGTCCGCAACAATGGCGGCGGTCACGCGAACCACACGTTGTTCTGGACAATTTTGAAGCCAGCAGGCGGCGGCGAGCCAACAGGCGCCTTGGCAGAAGCAATCAAGAGCGAACTCGGCGGGTTCGAGAAGTTCAAGACCGACTTCAATGCTGCTGCAACCACCCGATTCGGCAGCGGCTGGGCTTGGCTGTCTGTTGATAAAGCCGGCAAGCTGGTTATTGAAAGTAGCCCAAATCAGGACAATCCACTCTCCGAAGGCCGAACACCAATCCTCGGTCTCGACGTCTGGGAACACGCTTACTACCTGCACTACCAGAACCGCCGTCCAGATTACATTGGGGCATTCTGGAACCTGGTGAACTGGGAAGAAGTCAGCCGCCGTTACGCTGCTGCCAAGTAATGGTGTGATCACCCGTTTCTGACAGGTTTGATTAACCTGTCAATTCAGGTTTGAAATGCCAGTTGATTGCGAATTCAGCCAATCAGTTCTGTCGCGATGACGGTGGTTTGGTCGATCTGCATTTAAAAACACAGGTGAGACAAAATAATGTCTTGCCTGTGTTTTTTGTTGGTGCACTCTGCTTTGAGTGGAGGCATCTGAAGAATTGCGAGAAAATTGCAGGCGAGTGCGCCGCAAGGGAACCTTACTCTGCCACAGCGACTTGCGTGTAATGGTGAAGCATGATTCCTGCAGCGATCCCGACGTTCAGCGAGTCGATCTTCTCTGCCATCGGGATCATGATCTTCTGATCCGCAAGTGCGGTCATTTCTGGTGGAAGACCATCTGATTCGTTACCGAGAATCAGGACCATCCTCGCTGGGCGTTTTGCTGTTGCGAGAGGGATTGCCTGATCATCCAGCACACTTGCGAGTGCGGAATACCCGAACTCCTTTCTCATGCGTTGAAGATCGTCGTTGAATGAGTTGGTTTCGCGAATCGGAAAGAGAAACGCGTTTCCCATCGAGATGCGAAGTGTTCTACGGCAGAAAGGGTCGGCAGAACGATTGCCGACGAGCAATCCGTCTGCTCCAAACGCAGCAGAGATCCTGATAATCGTCCCCAGATTGTCTGGATCGGCGGTGTGTGGGCAGGCGACGATCAGTCGCGGCTTCTGGTCGTTGGCAAACCATTCATCAACGGCCGAACTCTGTTTACGGTACCCGCAGGCCAGCATCCCATTGTGGAACTGATATCCGACCAGTGGTTCCAATGCCGGAAGTGGAGCGACAAAGACCGGGACATCATCAGGGACCGTGGCTGGAAGTCGACGCAAATGGGAATCGGCGACGAGTATCGAAGCAAGCTGGAAGTCGCTTTCGATCAGCCGTTCAACGAGTCGGATTCCCTCTGCTACGAAGAGGCCGGACCAACGAGTCAGGTTAGTCGACTTCAAGTTGCGGTACGGTTCAAGCCGCGGATCGTCGAGAGATTCAAGATGAATTACAGGCATCGTCTTCTGTGCGATCACTTCAATTGAGATGAGAAAGAGAGAGTGGTCAAGCGGCAATCTGATGAGCGAACTGGGCTAGAGTGGTTCTCGAACTGGTGTGGCGTGACAGGCACGCGGCATTCAGATTTTCTCCTATCGAGAAGGCTGCTGCGCGGCCACATGATAGAGCGATACGGTCTAGACTGGGACTGTCGTCGTGACTGATGGTCGAGAAACCTCTCGATACAGATTCAGAGTTGCATCCATCATGTGATCGACATGGAATTGCGCTTGAATTCGCTGTCGACCGCAGGCTCCCATTTCCCTCGCACGATCCGGATTGTCCAGGAGATAACGCATTCGTTCTGCAAGTGCGACATCATCTGAAGGAGGCACCAGTAATCCAGTCATCCCATCGACGACAACACTGAAGACCCCGCCGGAGTCACAGGCGATGACAGGTAAGCCCCAGGCCATTGCATCCAGGATGGTCGACCCGAGTCCTTGCTTGAGTGCAGGCAGGACGAAAATGTCCATCGCCTTCAATGCAGAACTGAAGTCGAGAAGATTTGGGAGAATCGTGACTGCATGTGAAATCTGCAGGTCGAGTGCCAGTCGCCGCAAGGATCGTTCTTCTGGGCCAGAGCCAGCAATGACAAATAATGTGTCCGGTCGCCCTTTCAAGATTCGCACTGCCGCACGCAGGAAGTGTTGAATCCCTTTCCCGGCTTCGAGTGGACCGGCGGTGCCAATCACAGGGGCTCGACCTGACGAGAAGAGTTGGGAGAGCTCTGAATCTTTCGGGGGCATCACTCCACTGGGGACAACGGTGACGAGTGATTCAGGGATTTTGGTTCGTTCCAGCAATTCATTCTTCACGGAATCGCTGACAGTGACGACCCGCTGGCACCATTGAGGGTCGATCTGAAATCGTTCCCGATCTCGCAGGTAATCGTGAACAGTGACGACGTAGGGACACTGAAGCCTACGAGAAAACCAGGCGCCGACAGCATGTAAACTGCGATGCTGGATGTCGATGATCGTCGGGACCTTGGAACGCAGGTCGCTCGCCAGAAAACGACAGGTGACAGGGCCGACAAGAGGCCAGTTCAGGTAACGTGACGTTCTTGTTTCGACCGAGTTGATGGGCAATTTTGTGGCAGAATCGGTTGCCACGAGCCGGAGAGTAACGCCCTGCTTTGGCAATCGAACCGCAAGAGACTGTGTCCGAGCGGAACTTCCTCGTAATTGAGATGTTCCGGATAACATTAAGACGTTGAGCCGATCACTTGCCTCATTCAGAGCCACAACTTGCAGTACCCCTCTCGTAAATTGATTCGTGTCTGGATTGAGTGCCTGAAACGCAGATTTGCGTACCGGCTACTTGCGCAATCCCAGAGGTTTGCTGAAGATTTCGTTGATGACAAATGCGTTTTTCAATTCACCACGATTGCGCAGTCGGGTGGCCAATATCACCGCAGGGCTGGCATTTGAATTGAGCGTGTCATTCGAGATGATTTGTCTTGTGGATGCCAGCAGACCTGAGAGCGGTCTGGATTCAACGGTTGTGTGACTGGCTTGAGACACGGGTTGCGTTGACGCAAAGTTTCCAGCGCCAGGCATCGGCGCAATTGGCTTCAGATCCTGATTCTGGTCGTTGAAAATGCTGCTCTGTTTTGTGACCGGTGGGGATGGCTGTTGAGTTTGCTGCTTGCCGCCTCGGCGTTCTCCGTTCCCTCGCTGCTGTTTCCCTTGCTTTCGCTGCTGCTTACCTGCCTGTTCCCGCCAGATTTCTTCTCGCGATGGCGGTGGTTGCCGTCGGGTTTGCTGGGGGTTCTGTCGTGAGTCAGGCATCTCAACGACAACAACATCGCCCTGAGGAGCACGTCGCTGGTTTGGCCGACCGCCGTTGTTAGGGCCCTCCCTTTTCTGTTGCAGGAACTTGTCAATTTCGTTGCTGACCCGTTTGGACTGCTCAGCTTTCTTGGCGTTCCCTTGCGGGTCTTCCGCCTTAGTTTTCAGATAGTTGAAGAGCCACGAGAAGAACGCGACAACGAAGAAAATCAGAAAGCCAAAGTCGCCATCAGCTAACAGCGCAAATGAAGTATCGATGATCATCGTCTTTCCCTTCAATGTCTGCTGGCTTGATCGACTCGGTTACCGTTGTACGCTGAGTTGATCTTCCGGTCTCCGGCACGCGGGAATTGAAATTCATCTTGTGAAACTGACAGGCGACAACAACTGTGGCGACTGAACTGGATCACTATCTTGTGCCGGTATGAAACGGCTTTGGAATCACAGGGCTGAGCAACCCAATGGTCCCTGCACCTTCTATTTTGACGCTTCAGGCTCGCTGCAGGAAGGACAAAGTTTGTGGATTTGCTTTGAACTTACCGCTGAGGCCAGACTTCCTGCCGCTCGACTATCGTCGTGAAGCAGGTGAGACTTCATCACCGACTCCGGCGATGGCGGAACGCATCGAGGTGTCTGCCTGAACATTCTTCAACTCGTAATAGTCCAGAAGGCCAATTTTGCTTTCGCGAAACGCCTTTGCAATCGCCATTGGGACTTCGGCTTCTGCCAAGACCACCGCTGCGCGGTTCTCGGTCGTTTTAGCGACCATTTCCTGTTCGCGGGCGGCAGCTGTCGCACGGCGTTGCTCTGCTCGAGCTTGTGCAACTCGCACGTCGGCTTCTGCCTGGTCTGCTTGAAGGCGAGCACCGATGTTGTCGCCCACATCAATATCAGCGATATCGATGGAAACGATTTCGAAGGCTGTTTGAGCTTCAAGCCCTTGATTCAACACGGTTTGAGAGATGCGGTCCGGATTCGCGAGCACAACTTTATACGATTGTGTCGAGCCGATTGCCTGAACGATCCCCTGCCCGACGCGTGCGATCACGGTCTCTTCGGTTGCTCCCCCGATGAGTTGTTGAATGTTGGTTCGTACCGTAACACGGGCTCGAGCCTTCAACTGAATTCCGTCACCGGCGACGGCATCAAGTGTTCCTGACGACTTTTTCGGGTCAGGACAGTCAATTACTTTCGGGTAAACGCTCGTTCGTACCGCGTCGAGTACGTCGCGTCCGGCCAGGTCGATTGCCTGTGCAATCTGCCAGTCCATGTCGATCCCGGCACGTTGAGCAGCAATCAAAGCTCGGATCACATTCGGGACGTTGCCGCCGGCGAGATAGTGGGCTTCGAGGGCTCGCGTTGTGATCTTGTTATTGCCGGTCAGACCTGACTGCACAGCCATGATTTTGCTGCGAACAATAATGTCTGGGCGGACTTTACGAATTGACATCATGACAAGTTGGGTCATCGTGATGCCCGCACTTGTCATTTTGCTCTGAATCCACAGACCGAAATATCGGGCAAACACTGCGATGAAAATCAGCAGCAGGATGAAGCCAATGCCAAGCACCGCAATCCAAAATCCAGGTCCCATGCGTGCCTCTGGTCTCTATACTGATGGGGAATATCGCCTTTGCTCTCAACGTATTACCATACGTGTCTTTGCGTGCAATTCGCAAGTCAAGAGCTCATTCGAGTTCCGGTTTACGCGGCAGGAGCCGAAGTTGCCTGCGGGAAGACCCGGTGACATGCTCCGTTACTTCAGAGCTTAAACGGACATCGCCCTCTTCTGTTCACAAATTTGTGTGCGAATTTCGTGTGGTCGAAACACGTCTCGATTCGTTCTCGCGATTCTGTTATGTATGCGCAAGCTGTACGACGTTTGTTGACGCAAACACTGACTTGGTTGCTGGTTCGGAGTGGACGAGAATGATCGGAATGTCGTTTCGCAGGTACATCGTGTCGGCTGCAATGATCTTTGCAGCTTGTTCGTCGATCGTTTCTGCTCAAGAGACTGCACCAGCAGCGGATGCCATCAAACTGAGATATCAGTTTCAGGTGGGACAGGTCGTTCGGTACTCCGTCACAATGAATGACGACTATAAAATTCAGGTCGGGGCAACGGTCGACGAACCGTACTCGCATCAGAATTCGACAAAGTCGTACCGTGTGAAATCGGTGAATCCAGACGGTTCTGCCGTGTTGGAATTGACCATCGAGAGTGCTCAACTGGAGATTTTCCAGAACGGCGAGAAGATGGCGTTTGACAGCACCAAACCTGCTGTCGGTGAGCGTCAGGCGGTCTTTCTGGCATTAGACGCGCTCGTCGGGAAGCCGCACCTGCAGGTGACGATTAACCCAGTCGGAGCCGTATCGGATTACAAGGCGATGGTCGCACATGGACAGGTGCCCAGTGACCCGACAACTGCAGCTTTTGACGTGTTGTTCCCGCTTCCTGAGAACGCGATGAAGGTGGGGGAAAGCTGGAAAGATGACTTCATCGTCAATATCGCTCTTGAGGAAGGTTCCAGTCTGCAGAAACAAGTGAAAATGCAGCGTCTGAATACTCTGAAATCGTTCAAGGACGGAATTGCTGAGATCGACGTCAAAACTCGGTCGCTGACGGTGCTTGAAGGGCCGACGGCTGAGATGCAGATGTTGCGACGTCTCCCGAAAGGGACGGTCGTCATTGACACCAAGCAAGGGCTTCTCGTAGGCAAGTCCTTCAGTCAGGACAATCGGGTGACAAATTTTGATGGCGGAGCATCGCTGATTCAGTTTCGCCAAAAGCAGGACGAGAAGATGATTCCAGGGGCTTCGGCGGCGACCGGCGCAAAGAATTAACCGTGTTGCGCAATTCCAACGATTATCGGGCGGTGGATCTGGCAGATTGTCGCGATGTTTGCGTTGATTCGCGTCCTTGATGCCAGAATTCAACAGGTATAAACTGTGGCGAGCCACTTTTCCAACAATCGTGAGTGGTTGGAGACCCATGGGCACTGTCTTCCCTATCGTCGTGCCCATACGATATATCTATCAGGGGCAACCCGAGAGGGTATTCGGTTTTTACCCTTAAGGATCGCCAGAGCCTCGTCACCCCAGTCATGTATTGACGGGTGCTGCAGATTCAGGGTGGCGTGAAGTTTGTCGTCGTTCTGGTTGTCGTTTTACTGAAGTCATCGGAGTTGAGTTCAAATGGGCGTGATGCGGTTTTCCCTTCATCCGCCCATTTCGTCGTTATTGACTTCTGGTTCCGTTCAGGCCTATCTCTCTGGCGTTGACGGAAGAATTTTTCCGACCAAAGTCGCGGTGAGCGATTCTGAGATCACCTTTCAGCGACCCATGTCGGATAGCTGTAAGTTGAATATCTGTTGGCCGGTTGCAGGCCGTGGAACGCCGGTTCTGGCGACGACTTCGCTCAGAGAACGCGATCAACCGTATGATCTGGTGTTGGAACTGGCTCGTGGTAAGCTCTCTGAGGTGAGGGACTCCTCCGCTGCCTGGGAACAGGCCGGGATGGTGATTCCAGAAGCATTCGGTCGAGTGCAACGAGAAGCGTTTGAGTTGCTGGCTCGGGCATGTACCGCTTCCAATGATGACCCGAATGTCGCTGTCTGGGCGACGCAGTCGATCGAGAAATCGTGTTACGCGGCATCTCTGGTGATGGATGCCTACACGATTCAGCGATTAACGAATATTCGTCGCACTCATCATCAGTCGCCGGGATTGCTTGGGGGAGTCGTTGATCTGACTGTTTTGACTCCTGTTGGAAGCAAGATTTTTCAGCAGGCGTTTAACACGGCTTCGATTCCGGTTGACTGGAAATCGATTGAACCGACAGAAGGAACGTACTGCTGGGACCCAATCGATCAATTGGTCAATCACTGCTCGGAGCAACGCAATGTGCTTCGAGGAGGCCCTTTGATTGATCTTAGCCCGAATGGATTGCCGCAATGGCTGGCCCCGTGGGCAAATGACTTCCAGAATCTCCCCAGCTTTGTTTGTGATTACATCGAAACGGCAGTGAATCGTTATCAGGGACGAATTCGCCTGTGGGAAGTTTCTTCCTACGGTAATACCGGCGGGGCTCTTGGTCTGGGGGAAGATTACTGTCTGGCTCTCGTTGCCCGTACGCTTGAGGCGGCGACGAGAACCGACAACGAAGGGCAATTCTTTATCCGGATTGAGTCTCCCTGGGGAGAGTATCAGCGACACGGCCAGCATCGCCTGTCGCCGTTCCAATTCGTGGATGCCCTGGTTCGATCCAATCTCGGCTTGTCTGGCGTCACCCTGGACATCAATGTCGGGTATGGACCAGATGCCTGCTTCACCCGGGAAATGCTCTCGATCTCAAAGTTGATCGACGTCTGGAGCATGCTGCAGGTTCAAATTCATGTGAATATCGCCTGCCCTTCCAGCTCGCAATCTGATCCACTCGCGACCGGTTCTTTCAAGGTCGAGAATTCGGTCTGGAAGCAGAATTGGTCAGAAGATGCCCAAGCGGAATGGGTAGAACAAGTGGTCCCAGTGTTGCTCGCGAAGCCCTCGGTCACTGGAGTGTTCCTGAGCCACTTCAATGATGCCGTTTCACATCGGTATCCGCACGCTGGATTGATTAACGCTGAAGGTCGGACGAAGCCAATGCTCGAACCGCTTCGTCGTCAGTTACACAATGACCTGAGTTGAACTTGTCGGGTCTTGCGACCTCTGGTGCTGAATGCGTCTCGTTTGGCGACGTGTGTGACAGGATGTCGGCACGAGGTGCCGGTCAGATGTTTTGTATCAGGCAACAGCATCTCATCTCTGGCAAACTCCCCTGTTTTCTTCTGTTCGGATTCACTAAAAAACATTGAGACAGTTGTCTTTTGTTTTGAAAAGAGCCGCAGTCTGGAAGTTCACATTCTTGCTTTCTCGTTCAGTGGCTTCGTATCGGGGCAGAATGCTCCTGAGATGACATGAAAAATTCCCGACGAATCGCCGCGCGACATCGCCGTACCCGGCAGGATCACTCCACCGAGACGGCAGAAGATTATGTCGAAGCTGTCGCCGAAATCGCTGGCGAAAAAGGGATCTGCCGTGTCGTTGATCTGGCAGAACGGTTTGATGTGAGCCATGTCACTGTCACGCGGATCGTCGGTCGTTTGAAGAAGGAAGGATTTCTAGACACGGAACCCTATCGTCCGATTCAGCTGACTGAGCAGGGAGCGCGACTCGCGGAAGAAGCGGCTCTGCGGCACGACGTTGTTTTCAAGTTTTTACTGGCAATTGGTGTTTCTGAGAAAGCTGCGGCAATCGACGCAGAGGGAATTGAACATCACGTCAGCCCCGAGACGCTCGCACGGTTCAAAGAGTTGACTGAAAAGGGCAAGTTCTAGATTCGTTTCGGCAGATGTCTTGCCGCAACTCTGCGGTTTGATCAGGTGAAACCTGTTTCTGCGTGACTGAATCTCGTATCGAAGCCTCTGCAGACTTCAATTTTCATTGGAATTGGAAGTGACAATCGAAATGACAGCCCCTGCCCCTCTGCTGAAAATTGATGGCCTGACGACCGAGTTCGCAACGGAATCTGTCCCACTCAAGGCCGTTGACAACCTGTCAATTACCATCGAAAAGGGGAAGACACTGGGGCTGGTCGGCGAATCAGGTTCCGGAAAGTCTGTGACGTCGCTGTCGATCATGCGTCTGCTTCCGTCTGTCGCCGCGAAAATCACATCGGGTTCGATCAGCTACCTGGGCAATGATCTGGTCCGTCTGCCTGAAGCTCCGATGCGTTCGGTTCGCTGTAAAGAGATCAGCATGATCTTTCAGGAGCCGGGGACGAGTTTGAACCCTGTCTTTCGAGTTGGATTTCAGGTTGCTGAAGCTCTTGAGCGACATCAGCACATGGGGCGCGCCCAAGCACTGAAGCGGACCGTCGAACTGTTTCGCGAGGTAGGAATTCCTGACCCGGAACGCCGGATCAACAGTTATCCCCATGAGATGTCAGGGGGGCAGAAGCAACGTGTGATGATCGCACTGGCGATTTCGTGTAACCCGAATCTTCTCATTGCAGATGAACCGACAACGGCTTTGGATGTGACGATCCAGAAGCAGATTCTTGAGCTGTTGAGGCAGATGCAGAAGAAGCGGGAGATGTCGATGCTCTTCATCACGCATGATCTCGGCGTGATTGCGGAAATCGCTGATACCGTGGCAGTCATGTATCGCGGAAAGCTCGTCGAACATGGACCAGTTTCGCAGATCTTCTCCAATCCTCGACATCCCTATACGAAAGGGTTGCTTGCCTGTCGTCCCCGACTCGATACGCGATATCGCCGCTTGCCAACGGTGAGCGATTTCATGACGACGACAACGCTTGAGAATGGGGAGCTCTCGATTGTCGAAAAAGAGATTTCAGCTGAAAAACTGAAGTATCTCGAAGTGACCGGACGCGGTCGTTTGCTTCACCCTCAGTCTGAATTGGATCAACTCGGGTACTCCGTCGGAGAAGTAACGACGGCACCTGACATCAAGTTCGTCCCGGAAGGTCAGGCACCATTATTGAAGGTGCAGGATTTGAAGATTCACTTCCCGATCAAGAAAGGTCTGTTTCGCACAACCGTTGATCATGTCAAAGCGGTGGATGGAATCAGTTTCAATGTTTATCGCGGGCAGACTCTCGGGTTGGTTGGGGAATCAGGCTGCGGGAAAACAACAACTGGCCGAGCGATTGTGAAGCTGCTGCCAGTGACAGGAGGTCAAATTCACTTCGAAGATCAGGACGTCACCAGACTCACCGGTACTCATCTGAAGCGATATCGCAGCCAGACGCAGATCATCTTTCAGGATCCGTACAGTTCTCTGAATCCACGTATGACAGTGGAGAGTGCACTGATGGAAGCGATGAAAATTCATCAGCTCGGGAAGTCCAAAGCGGATCGACGTGAGAGAGCCGCTCAGTTGCTGGAAGAGGTCGGACTGGATTCGAATCACTTACGCCGTTATCCACACGAGTTTTCAGGCGGTCAGCGTCAGCGGATTTGCATTGCACGGGCGCTCGCTGTCGAACCGACTTTTCTGATCTGTGACGAGTCCGTGTCCGCACTGGATGTTTCTGTGCAGGCTCAGGTTTTAAACCTGCTCAAGAATCTGCAGGAGGCTCGGAATCTGACTTACATCTTCATCAGTCATGACTTGAGCGTGGTCAAATTCATGTCAGACATGATGGCGGTCATGAGCGATGGCAAGATCGTTGAATTTGGGCCGAGCGAAACGATCTATGCCTACCCTAAGCATCCTTATACCAAAAAACTCATTGATTCGATTCCGCAAGTGTAGATGAAGTCCGGCCTGTGAGAGCAACTCCGGAAGCGATGCCGCGTTCCAGGAATCGGGCGCATCTTCATTTCTGGTCACTCGAACTGCTACGTGGCCATGTGATCGACCGGGATGGTCTAACGGATGGATTGCCCTTCTCTCGGGGCGATTCCGATCTTGGGCGGAAGGAATTGAGGTTCGTCCGTCGCGGCTGGGGAGATCGGCTTTGTGGCGAGTGGAGCCGGAACAACAGTGGTGACTTCTGAAGGGCGACTTGGGCGATCCATTGGAATCGGCAGCTCTTCAAAGACAGGTCGCTCCTGAATTTCGAGACGGCTGAACTCGGCTTGATGCGGCGTTCTTACCGGAAGCATCAGTTCGTGCAGCGCACTGGGAGCAACAGCGGCAGGAGCGATTGCGGCCGGTGCAACAGCGGCTGGAGCAACAGCAGCCGGGGCAATCGCAGCAGGCTCTGTAGTGAAAGGGGCACAGCTGACACATTGATTGCTTTGAAGGACGCACTTGCCGGGATCGACGACCTTCGACCCGCATGCAACCAGTGCCTGCTCTGCCTGAATTCGAACGGTCGAGCTACAGTCACCAAGAGAAAGCTGTAGCGCCTTGTGAACGTATGGAATGCAGCAGCAAGGGCACTGTCGCAACTGGTCCCCGATCTTGTCGGCTGCTTTTGCCCGAACGGTTTCGTCGATGTCATTCAGTGCGTATACAAGCGCTGGCATCACTTGGGTGTGCTGGTTGCAAGCGAAGTTGGTCCCAATTTTGTGAACAGCCGCTCGACGAATGCGTGCGGTACAGGCTGTCTTTGATTCCACAACAAGTTTGCGGAGTTGTTCGTCGCAAAGAGAGACGCAGCTGCCAGTACAGGACACATCTGCTTCAACTGGACCGACGGGCCAGCAACTTGCGTGTGGAATGTGAGTGCAGGCGTCGCCTGAGAGGCAACTGTCACCTGCTATCGGTGCACATGTTCGCTGATAGGAGGCGGGAGCTTGTCGCGTCGGTGCGGCGCAATCGACACTTGTGGAAGGTGTCGCGCAGGAGCCACCAGTCGTCTGGCTCTGGGATCCGCCGGTTCGTGTGAATAGACCTGCTTCACCAGGAATGGCAATCATCAGTGTGACTGCAATGGCCATTGATGTCCGTGTGAATGCCAACATTCGTAGATTCCTCTCTCGCGTCCGACCACTTCTTCGCAGCACGAACAATTTTGAAGAAACAGAGTCGCTGGGAGAACTCTTGGCTAAAGCATCCGCTTGGTGCGTTGCCCTTGTGCTCACAACCGGCTCGTCCGTCATAGCCTGAATTTCATGCATCTGCGTGTTAATCGTTTCAAGCTGCAAAATCGTCATGCGCAGTCTCTATCGACGATCGTTCGTGTCTGCTTGAATTGAGGGAGCTGATTTCCTGACCAGAGTTTCGTGCGGTCAAATGATGCTCTAGGTAAGCAGGAGAAAATTTGCGGGAGTCGCTGACCGTAAGTCGTGAGAACGCGTTTGAGAGAACCTTTAAAGGTGTAGGATTGCGTCAACTTTGCGGGTTTGGTGAACATTTCGGGGGATGACGATTCTGTCGATACGGCCGATCGCCGCGAAAAAGTTACTGAACATCAGTTGACTATTTGGGTTCCAGTCGCCAAAACTCCTCAATTGAGTGATGCGACTGCACTCGATCAAATCGAAGCAATTGCATCTCATCCGGAACGAATTCAACCCTCTTGATTTCAGACACAGTGGCCTGTGAGCTTCAGGCAAGCTACGGATGAATCTACCGGCCTGAGACCGGCGGGAATTCGTGTTTTCCCCGGCGAGAATGTTGCTGTGCAGGCGACGTTCAAGGCGAATTGCTCTAATGCACGAGGAGCGAAATTCGCTCCTCAAAGTTCATTGTCAGAGACCCCGCAGCACTATGGATCTTTCCAAACTAAATGCATCACAGCGTGATGCGGTCGAAACCCTTGATGGGCCGCTTCTGGTACTGGCCGGAGCCGGAACAGGAAAAACTCGCGTCATCACATATCGGATGGCTCGATTGTTGCGCGCGGGGGTGCATCCGGAGAAGATCCTCTCCGTGACGTTCACCAACAAAGCCGCCAAGGAGATGTTGGAACGAACGAAAGCTCTGCTGGGAGCGCATCTGAAAACCAGACCGTGGATCTCGACGTTCCACTCTCTCTGCGTGAAAGTCCTGCGGGAAGACATCGAGAGACTGGGGTATCCGAATCTGTTTACGATTCTGGATCGCGGCGATCAGGAAGCAATGGCGCGGAAGGTCTTGCGAGACATTCGTGTCACTGAAAAGTCCCTGAAACCTGCAGATCTGTTGAGTCTGATCAGCAAGTGGAAGTCGGTTGGATTATCGCCTGAGCGGGCGATGAAAGTGATCGAAGACGATAAAGAGTCATTGGGAGCGATGGGATATCGTCGCTATCAGCTCGCCCTGAAAGCGTGCGGTTCAGTTGACTTTGACGACCTGCTGTTGCTGACGGAACAGTTGTTTGACACCTGCCCTGACATTCTGGAGAAGAATCAGCGGCGGTTTTCTCATGTCCAGATCGACGAGTATCAGGACACAAACGGGTTGCAGTTCCGCATTATTGAAAGCCTTGTACGCGAGCACCAGAACCTGTGCGTGGTGGGCGACGACGACCAGTCTATCTACGGCTGGCGTGGGGCTGAGGTGAAACACATCCTCGGGTTCTCAAGGATGTTTCCCGGCGCGAAAGTCGTGCGACTGGAAGACAATTATCGCTGTACAGATCGCATCATTGATCACGCGAATCGCCTCGTGAGTCACAACCGGGAACGACACAAGAAGGTTCTGAAGGCCAACAAAGTCGCCAAGGAAGATGTCCGTATTATCGAGTATCCGGACGAGCAACTGGAAGCGGAAAAGGTCGTTGGCGAGATTCGCTTTCTTCATCAGAAGAAGTGCATTCCGCTCGTTCAGTTTGCGATTCTGTTTCGGACTAACGAACAACCGCGTCTCTTCGAAACAGAGCTGCGGCGTCAGCAGTTGCCGTACGTGCTGATGGGAAGTCAGTCGTTTTATGACCGGAAGGAAATCAAGGATCTGCTGTGCTATCTGAAAGTGATTGCACGTCCAGATGATGAACAAGCCTTGCTGAGAATCATCAATACCCCAGCGCGAGGGATTAGTGATGCCGTGTGTGAAAAACTGCTGGCGAGAGCAGTAAAAGCTGGTATCCCGATCTGGAACGTTGTGGAACAGGCAGCAGCAGAGAAAGAGATCACTGCGAAAGCGGCTGACGCGTTGCGAAAGCTTTATGGTCAGTTTCAGCGCTGGCGAGAAAATTTCAAGACGCAACCGGAGCGCATGGATCAGCTGCTGCACTCACTGTATCAAGAGATCGGGTATGATCAGGAGATTGAGCGGCAGTATAAGGATGAGCAACAGCAGGCTCAGCGGAAGGTTGTTGTTCAGGACTATGTGAATTCTCTCGCAGAGTATATCACGCAGACGTCGAATCCATCGCTCGTTGACTATCTGACTTCGATCGCCCTGGAACGACGCGATGAAGAGCCGGACAAGGAAAAGATGGCCAGCTCTGATGCAGTGAAACTCATGACATTGCACAGTGCGAAAGGACTGGAGTTTCCTCGCGTTTATATGGTGGGGATGGAGGAGGGGTTGCTTCCTCATAAGAGAACGATCGATGGTTCAGACTCTGAGATCGCCGAAGAACGTCGGCTTGCATACGTTGGCGTGACACGTGCTCAGGAGTCGTTGACGCTGACACGTGCTTCTACTCGTCGGAAATGGGGAAAGCCACGTCAGTCGCAGCCTTCCCGGTTCCTGTTTGAGATGCGCGGTGGAGCGAGTCTGGAATAATGTCGTGTGTCATGGGACACCTGCTCTCAGGTGTCCCGGCCTGTCTGATTTGTCGAGTGATTGCGCATCTGAGTTTCGCTTGATGGGGGGGCATGTTCGTTGGCGCCAATGTTTGTTGGTTCGGTCCATGAATTATCGGGCTCTTGAGTGCCCTGCTCCCTTCCTTACTTGTGTCCCGCAACTGGTTCGCCTTGTGGCTTGAGCTGTTGAGGCCATTTCCACTGCATCGCTGATTTGCATTAGAGATCTTTCTGGTATTGGGGGCGTTGGGGCTCGGTCTGATGTCCCAAAGACATTCGAGCAATCTGATTCTATGGCCACTTCTGTAGCCGGAACTTTCTGCGTTGAATGGCACCCGGAGCGAACACTGTCTCGCTTGAGAAGTTTGTCAAACGGCCCAGTATTTTTGGATATTTGCTTTTTCCTCTTTTCTTCGTCTGCGAGTCTTGACGATAAAATCATCTGTGGAATAATACCACGACCCGGTTGGTAGTTGATAGTGCCGGGGAGTGAGTCGCGGCGATCGAATGATCGCAAATGAATTTAAAGGAATGAGTTGTGTCTAAGTCTTCTCTGCAGAAACGGTCTGGTTTCACACTGATCGAACTTCTCGTGGTGATCGCGATTATTGCAATCCTGATCGCTTTGCTTCTTCCAGCCGTTCAACAGGCTCGGGAAGCTGCACGACGAAGTCAGTGTCGAAACAACCTGAAGCAGCTCGGGCTTGCTTTGCACAATTATCATGACACCTTCGGCGTGTTTCCTCCGGGCTATATTGATACACGACCAGGTGGTGGGGCAAATAAGGACGGCGGATGGGCCTGGAGTGCTCACATCCTTCCTTACCTCGATCAAGGAAACATCTACAGCAAAATCGACTTCAACTATCCTCCTTACGGAACGCCCGGCACGATCAGCGACCCAGCTGGAAACAACAATGCGGCTGTGGCCAATCCATTGACTGTGTTTAATTGCCCAACAGACATTAAACCGGATACTCGCCCAATCAATAAGAATCAGGCCGGCGGGACCGAAGCCCTAGCGACGACGAGCTATGCCGCTTCTAACGGAGCATTCGACGGGGAGCCATGTGCTGAGTCGAATGGAGCAGTCGTGACAACAGTTCGTAACAACGGGATGTTTGTCGTCAACAAAGCTCGACGTATGGCTGACATTCGGGACGGGTCTTCTAATGTGATCGCTGTCGGCGAAGTCTCCTGGTGGGACAATATTACGCTCGGTGGAAGCACCTACGGATCAGATCGAAACTTCCTCTATGGAAGTATTGCCACCGGCGGTGGGCCAAAGTGCGATAATATTACACCCGCAGCAAACGGAGCGTTCAACGTCTTGCGTGCAGCAAAGCAGAAAGTGAACGGCCCCCTGATCGGAGGCTTGAAGCACCGGGCATTCCACAGCTACCACACTGGCGGAGCTCACTTCCTTCTCGGCGATGGTTCTGTTCGATTCATCAGTGAAAACCTGGATCATACCGAAACAGGGTTCCTCACGATCAGTAGCAATGCAGATGGCCCCTACGGAACTTTCCAGCGTCTCGCTGCCATCAATGACGGTCAAGTACTCGGAGAGTTCTAAGCCAAATCGAGTTGCGGGGTGATTGGCAGGATTTGCTCGTTTGAGATTCATGCTGGAAGAACATCTCAGTTGGGCCGTGAACAACTACGGTACATGGCCCAACTGATGATCCTTGTATTCATCTTAAATTGATTCACCCTTTGTCGTGAGTGGGGATACTGTGATTCAAAATACGGTGATTCAAATCTGTCTGATCCGACGTGGTTGTTGTTGCTGCTGTTAGCTTCCCATTGCTGAAATGGTGTTGCCGAGATGGTCAGGGTTGGGCTTCATTCGAAATGTTGTTGCTCAACCCGCTTCTAATCGATCTTGGTCCTTCAATTCTCATGATGGAATTTGTCGTTAATACGCCCGCGCTGTGTTTGTGCGACCAGTGAAATTGCTGGGGTGCGTGTTGAATGGCGACTTACTCCAGAGTGATTCTTTCAATCAGAGAGCGTTGATCACCGCGGTGTGATCTGGACGCGGGCTTCCAGGTTCGAGAACTCGAATTCGGTCTGAGTCTTCGCGTCGTACGCTCAGCAGTGTTTTCACGTGATTTGGAATTCGCATTCGCTTGAGATGCGATTCCAGCACAAGGTCTTCGCGAGATCATTCAGAGGCAAAGCGAACTTGCTTGCTGATCAAATAAAGTGATTTGGGTGTGTCATGAAATTGGTGTCTACTGTCTCAGTTTTTGCGTTAAATTCGTTTCGCCTGCCAGCGCTGATCCTCGGGTTCGTGGCGGTGAGTCTGACGGGTTGCAGCCAAACTGGGCCGGATCTCGCGAAGGTGACAGGAACTGTATCGCTGGACGGAAAGCCGGTCCCCGGAGCGGTGATCCGGTTCATTCCCCAAGGAGAAAAAGGGTCGCCTTCTTACGGAGGCACCGACGACAGCGGGAATTACAAACTGATGTTCTCGACCAGCAAAGATGGAGCAATGTTGGGAGAGCACTTTGTTGAAATTTCGACGACCAAAATCTCTAAAAGCGAGCTGGCCGAATTGAAAGCTGCAGGCGAGAACGTCCCGACTGTTGAGTTTGTTGCGATTCCTAAGAAGTACAACAAGCGCGGGACGCTGACAGCGACTGTGACCAAAGGACGCAATGACATCGATTTCGATCTGACATCGAAATAGCACGAATCGAGAGTAGGTCTGGCAGCAAAGGGCGACCAGACAACTGCAGACCTGAGATACGATGACGGGACTCTGAGTGGCGGCGCATCGTTGCCGTTCTCAGACTCCCGTCATGTTTCGTTTTCAACCATCGCCTTATTGATACGTCGATTTTGCAGACGCGACATGTCGCGAAATCTGATAATTGCAAATCGACGACTTACGAGCGTCGCAATGTCCCGCTGTTAATGTCTTTGACCACTTCGGCGAGAATGGATGCGTCGCGTCGTTCCATGACATGGGCAATTCGTGATGCCGGAACCTCAAGGCGTTCCATCACTTCTTTAGCAGCGGCCCAATTCTTCTCCTGGGCTTTTCCAGGCTTTCCGAGATAGAGGCTTGTGACAAGTTCTCCCAGCCTTTGCTCGTCAATCTGGTCACGATTGTCGTAGAAGCGGGAAATGACCTTCTTCTGGTAGGCGCTGTAATCTTTCATTTCTGACCTGAAAAATGAGTGAAAAATAAGTAAGGAATGTGCTGGCGGTTGGCTCGAAGCAGTTGAAAGTTCGTTTGGGTTCCAGAAATTATATTTTATCTGGACCCTGAGATCAGTCTCCTGCGTGTCGTGGGTTTTCGCTGGAAATGACGAGCCGAATTCGTGCCAGATGTTCTCCGATGCGTCGTGAGGCTGCCGAATGTTGCTGCCTGTCGGCTTCGAGACATCTTTTGTACCCGCTGACCGTAGATCGGGTGACGAGCGTTGGAGATGTCGTCATGTCCTGTGAGATCGTTGATTCCGGATTGCAACAGGTTCGGTTCTGTCGATTATGGCGAAAGTTCAAGTGTGTCAACAAGCGGAGAATTGCTCTAACTGGATTCTTGACAGAAAAGGAGGATCACCAGCTGATCTTCTTCACAGATCAGCGGTTGCGAACGGCTCCAGAAGTCGATCTGATAGTAGGACTCAGAGTGATTTGTTCTGAGGATGGTCTCAAGCTGTTTCTGACGACATCAGGAAATTGAGGCCGATGCGGTCTGTCTGACCTGATACACCGATATCAGGGGACGTCAGAACTTCGTGGAGCCTTACGTTCAGGACTTGCCATGCTGTTTCGTCAACTTGTTGCAGTCGCGGCCATTGGCTGTCTGGTTTGCTCAACCGCCCATGCACAGTTAAAAAGTCAGCTTCCAAATGAAAACGAATTGAATCGTTTGGGGTTAAGTCTGGCATGGTGGGGACAGGCATCCGTCAAGGGCTCACAGGAACAAGTGAGTTTTTTCAGTGCCGATGAGCAGAACGTTTACGTACAGTCTGCCTCAGGGATTGTGACAACGTTTCAAGGGGAGACGGGACGCCGACTTTGGTCCCAGCTCGTCGGAATGCCGAATCAGCAGGGATATCAGGTCACTTCCAACGAAACCGAAATCGTGATCGGCGTTGGAATGCGAGTGTACGCATTTAATAAGTCGACCGGCGCGCCGACTTTGGAACTGACGCTTCCTTCCCCTCCTTCTGCCTCGCCAAAAGAGGATGACCAATTTCTGTACGTGCCGACTGTCGATGGCATGCTGAGGTCATATGACGGGCAGGAATTACGCGATCTGCACAAACGCGGGATGTTGCCAAAATGGACGAACCGTGCAGAGCGCTGGCGCTATCAAATGCCAAAGGCTTCGGATTCGACCCCGATTCCTATTGATCATGAAGTCGTTTTCAGCAGCAAAGCGGGATTCCTGTACCGGCTCAATGGCGAGTCGAACTATCTTCGCTATCAGCTGGAGATCGGAAATCCTCTGTCCGCTCCAATGACGTATTCTCGCAACAACGTATTTCTGGTTGATTCACGTTCTCGAATCGTGTGCGTTGACATTAAGACTGGGCAACCACAGTGGACATATAGCACCGGTTCACCTGTTCGGTCGCAGCCACGGGTTGTTGGAAATCAGTTGTTTGCTTCGGCCGTTCGTGAAGGATTGGTCTCGATCAATCTGGTGACCGGATTGAGTGAATGGCAGCAGAGCCAGGCGAGTGATGTGATTGCTGTCAGCGAAGAACGGGTTTATGCAAATGATGACAAAAATAATCTGATGATCCTCGATCGTGCTACTGGACGAGTTCTCGCTCAGATGCCATTACGAGACTTCACTTACCGCGTCTTCAATGACCGCACCGATCGCATCTACCTGGCAAAACCGAGTGGAACCGTCATTGCTCTCCGGGAACTGGGATCGGAATATCCGACTTACCATTTGTATCCGGAGCGACGCCCGATTCTCCCGGTGCTGGCAACTGAGGGGGACGCAGCAGAGGCTGCTCAGCCTGCGGATAAGCCTGAGAAGTCAGAAGCCGAGAACGAGAACGAAAACCAGTAATCGTCCCTGTGGTCGATCTTAATATGTTGATATCGCTGGCCAGCTTTTGCTGGCCAGTTTTGTTTGATGGGAAGCGCCACTTCAGGGAGTCACTCATCTGTGGAGGCAACGATTCAGGATCTTCTGTAGAATCCAGTCAGCGTGATTCATCAAAACTGGCGGCAGCTCCCTGCTGAACGGTAAGATTGCCGAACAGCGAGACTGCTGAGAAGATTCCGAGTTGCTATGTCTGGTTGTTTGAAGTGGAGCTTCGGACTGTTTCTTGCCACTGTGTCTTTGGTGGCGATGGAGGAGGCCCGTTCCTGCCTTGCTGATGCTCCTGCTACTTCGTTTCGAATTGTTGGATATTTGCCAGAGTACCGGTTCAAGACTTTCAAACCAGAACACGCGTCAAAGCTGACGGATCTCATTCTCTTTGCGGCAGAACCGACCGCGGACGGGCACGTTGATCTTGGGAAGGTTGCGAATGCTCCCTGGGATCTGCTCAAAGAATTCAAAGCGAAGCATGGAGTTCGACTGATTCTGTGTATGGGGGGCTGGGGGAAATCGGATCATTTTTCAAAAGCGGTCCTCAACGATTCAGCTCGCGAGAGACTTGTTCAAGAAATCGTCAAGGTCTTGCAACAACACCAGATGGACGGGCTCGACCTTGATTGGGAACACCCTGCTAATGCTGAGGAGATGCAGGGCTACGCTCAGTTGCTAGTTGACTTGAAGAAGGCATTTCAGCCGCATGGATTCGTCCTCTCTGTGACGATTGCCCCTTGGAAGGAGATTCCGGCCGCAGGCTTTGCAGCTGCCGACTGGATTCAACTGATGTCGTATGACTACGGGCAACGGCATTCCACATATGAACAGGCAACTGCGGATGTGCAGACCTTTATCGCCAAGGGAATCCCGCCTGAGAAGCTGATCCTCGGGGTGCCGTTTTACGGTCGCGATGTCAAGGACCGGAGAAAAACGATTACCTATAAAGATGCCATCAAACGGTTCCAGCCAGGCGAAGACGTGGACGAAATTGAAGGCTACTTTTTCAATGGTCCGAAGACGATTCGCCATAAAACACGGATGGCGATCGATTCGAAAATTGGTGGGGTTATGGTGTGGGAAATTGGACAGGATAGCCAGACAGAGCATTCGCTGATCAAGGCAATTCACGCCGAGTCCACTCGCCGTTCGTGGACGACGCCGGTTCGAAGAATTCCTCGAACATTTCCGCCGCGAGAGTAGTCGACGATTCATTGTTGTTGAGCCACTGCTCTGCTGGCGTATGGTTTCTGAATTGGGTTGCAGTCGAACTTGAAGAACTGGAGTTGAAGCCATGAAATGCACTTTCGTTACACAACCAGGTGCCCCAGAAACGCTGACATACGGCGATCAACCGGATCCGGTGGTCGGACCGTCTCAGGTACTGGTTCGGATTCATGCGTCTGCCATCAACCCGATCGATACTTACATTCGAGCTGGAACGATCCCGATGCCGGTGACGTTTCCTTACATCCCTGGCTGTGACCTGGCGGGTGAAGTGGTCGCTGTCGGATCGGGTGTGACGCGTTTCAAGGTTGGCGATCGAGTCTGGGGCTCGAATCAAGGCTTGTTTCACCGGCAGGGCACATTGGCGGAACTGGCTGCGGTGGGCGAAGAGTGGCTGTACCCGACGCCGGATTCCATGTCGGACGAACAGGCTGCTGCCGGGGCGCTGACCGGCATTACGGCTCACCTTGGTTTGTTCCGCGATGCTCGCCTTCAGCCAGGGGAATGGGTGTTCGTCAACGGCGGGACCGGTGGTGTCGGGTCCATGGTCGTGCAGTTTGCGAAGGCGGCTGGGGCAAAAGTCATTGCGACTGCTGGTTCAGAAGAAAAACGGGAATTCTGCCGTAAACTCGGAGCGGACGTCGTTCTCGATTACAAGTCCCCGACACTCGACGATGAGATTCGAGCAGCAACGGCCGAGAACGGTGGATTGAATGTGTTCTGGGAAACACAACGCGAGCCGGATCTTTCCCGAGCCATCGGTCTGATGAAAAAGGGAGGTCGGATCGTTGTCATGGCGGGGCGCGAAGCAGAACTGAAGTTCACTCTCGGGCCGTTCTATGTGAATGACCTGAAACTGATCGGATTCGCGATGTTCAATGCGTCGCCGGACGAGCAGCGTCAGGCTGCAGAAGACATGAATTCGTGGTTTACCGCTGGAAAATGGACGCCCAACATCGGAGCTGTCTTCCCTTTGAAGGACGCGGGCGCGGCTCATCGACTTCAGGAAGAGAACACGCTGGCACGCAAGTCGGTCGTTTCGGGGAAGATTGTCGTCAAGATCGGCGAATAGGTGGACTCGAATTCCATTGTTCGGTTGGCAGTCATTGCTGTGCGGAGACTCGTCATCCGGCGAGTCCTTGAATTGCCTGAACCGCCGGAATGCCCCTTTTGCGGGGAATTTCCGAGGCAGGAATCGCTCAATGAGCAAACGTGACTGGATATCGGCGGGGATTTTTAGGAAAATCTGCCGTTTTGCTGGTTGGGGACGCATTCCGCAGAGTCCTCACCGAGACTGTCATTCAACGTAACGTGTTTTCATGCACCGCCTTTATATCGAAACTGTCGGCTGTCAGATGAATGTTCTGGACAGCGAATTGGTCGTCGCCGCTTTGCGTCAGCGAGGCTATGAACTGACCAATGATCCGCACATCGCCGACACGATCCTGTTCAATACCTGCAGTGTTCGCGAGCATGCGGAGCATAAAACGTACAGCAGCGTTGGACGCTTCAAATACGGCAAGCGGAAGAACCCTGAACTGGTTATCGGGGTCATCGGGTGCATGGCTCAAAAGGATCAGGAGCTGATTTTTGAGAAAGCTCCGCATGTTGATCTGATTGTCGGGACCGGTCAGCTTGGTGAAATTCCAGACCTCGTTGATGAAGTTCGTCGTACGCGCAATAAGAAACTGGCTGTTTCGCTAGGACGGAAAGACGGGTCTCGTTTAGAAGTGGCCGCCAGCTTCGAGAGCTATGACCCGTTGCGCGATCCGTCGATGCGGCCCAGCCCGTGGCAGGCTTATGTTCGGATCATGATTGGATGCGACAAATTCTGTACGTACTGCGTTGTTCCAACGACACGCGGCCCGGAACAGTCACGCATGCCGAGTGATATTCATCGGGAAGTGCAGGCACTTGCACGTCAGGGTGTGAAAGAGATCACGCTGCTTGGTCAGACCGTCAACTCTTATAAAGTGACAGAGAATGGCCGACAGCACCGCTTGAGTGATCTGATTGCGTTGATTCACGATACCCCGGGAATCGATCGAATCAAGTTCGTCACGAATTATCCCAAAGACATGACGAATGATCTGCTGTTCGCGCTACGTGATCTCCCGAAGGTCTCGCGTTATTTGCATGTTCCATTGCAGCACGGGTGCAACGAGCAATTGAAACGCATGAAGCGCGGGTACACGGTTGAAGACTATCGCGAAATGGTGGGCCGCATTCGTGATATCGTCCCTGATGCGTCGATCAGCAGCGATTACATTGTCGGATTCTGCGGAGAGACGGACGAAGCGTTTCAGAAATGCATTGACACCGTTCGTGAGTTCCGGTTCAAGAACAGCTTTATTTTTAAATACAGTCCACGGCCGGGGACCAAGGCTTTTGAACTGTTTGAAGATGATGTGCCAGAAGAAGTGAAGAAGCGACGTAACAACGAGCTTCTGCGTGTTCAGAATGAGATCAGCGAAGAGGACAACGCGGCATTTATCGGGCGTCGTGTTGAAGTGCTCGTCGAAGGACCAAGCAAGAAGGCGCACCTGGCAGTTGCGTCTGCAGTTGCGTCTGGTGAAGGGAAAACTGTTGAAGTGGTGGCAGAAGGGCTGGCATTGCCGGGCTGGCATGCTGGACCGGAACCAGTGAATTATCCTGAATCTCACGCCGCGCCGAATGTCCTTGTCGCCTTAGGTGGGGCAAAACCGGCGGACGGCGGGACTTCTCATCAGCACTCAGGGCATGCTCACGATCACGACCGTAACGATGTTCTGATTGATGAGGTCCCATTGGTCGGGGTGCCTGAAAGTGTTTCTCCGATTCAGCTGGTCGGCCGCACTCGCTGTGATCGCATTGTGGTGTTCAACGGAAATCCTCGACTGGCAGGATCTCTGGCTGAAATCGAAGTCGATGACGTAACTCAGACAACATTGCTGGGGAATATTGTCACGCGAGAGATTCAGGTCGGTTCAAATGGATTCCTGCCAATCCTGATCTAGTACCGTGTCGCGGCGAAGGTGTCTTTCGGGAGTCGTATACGAGCGGATCGCGTTCGCCTGCGACTTTCTGACACATTCCGAATTCTGTCATGAGTTTTGTTGTTTCGGGAACATATCAGACCATTACCTGGGTTGTTTCATTGATCGGACTCCACTTAAAGTGGACGCTGAAATTCACACTTGTTTATCTGAGGTCGGTTCGCTCGTCTGCTGATCGTCCGGCTGTGATTTTGAGATGAACTGCCGTTTCACTGATTGTCGAGTGAGACATCTGATCTTTGTTCCACTGCAGGTAGACTTAGGCATGGCATCGCTGCAATACAATGTGATTGTTGTTCCTGTCGATTTCTCGATGGCATCAGAGAATGCTCTTCACGTCGCCAAGGATCTGGCCGGGGGCGATCTTTCAAAGCTCCGTCTGCTTCATGTGATGACTCCGCTCGAAGCGATTTCGCCTGCGGCTGCATGGGGAGAGTTTTCGGAAGCGAATCGTCAGATCGAAGTCAAAAAATACGCAGACAACTTCCTTCGTAAACTGGGAATCGAAGGGGCGCGTTTCGATTTGCGTTATGGCTCAACCGGACTGGAAGTGACGGACTATGCGAAAGAGGAATCCTCGGATCTCATTGTGATTTCATCGCATGGATACCACGGGATTAAACGAATTTTGCTCGGCTCAGTCGCGGAAACAATTTTGCGACACGCACATTGCGCTGTGCTTGTGCTGCGAAGGCAGGATGCCGAGTGAACGAAGAGTTCTGGCTGGATGTCATCTCCAATCGTAATCGACACTGGACGGCGAGCCTCTTGAGAATGGGGCTTGCCGCTGCCAGTTTTCCATATGGTCTTGTGAGTGACGCCCGCAATTTCGGCTATCAATTTGGGCTGTTCTCTGCCCATCGGGTTGGTGTCCCAGTCGTTTCGATTGGGAACATCACAACTGGCGGGACAGGTAAGACTCCGACTGTTGCCTGGATCGTTCATCAGTTGCAACAGCTTGGGAAGAAGCCTGCGATTCTCAGTCGTGGATACCGTTCTCTGGACGGTGAGGAAAACGACGAGAAGAAACTGCTGGACAGTTTGTGCCCGCATGTGCCGCATGTTCAACATCCGAAGCGGATTGAATCTGCCAGAAAAGTTCTCGCGGAAACGGACGCTAATGTGCTTGTGCTGGACGACGCGTTTCAGCATCGTCAGGTGCAGCGGGAAGTGGACCTGGTGTTGGTCGATGCGCTGAACCCTTGGGGCTTTGGGGCTCTGCTCCCACGCGGGTTGTTGCGAGAGCGTCGGAATCAACTGGCTCGCGCAGATGCGATTCTGCTAACGCGTTGTGACCTCGCTTCAGAAAAGAGTCTTCAGGAAATTATTCAGGAAACCCGACGTCATTCACTCGCCCCAGTGCTGAAGACACGCTTTCAAGCGACAGATCTGATCAATGGTTATGGAGAAACCAGATCGCTTGCTGAGATTGCACAGCAGAAGCCCCTCGTCTTCTGTGGAATCGGGAATCCAACTGGTTTTCAGCAGGCACTATCGGCATTCACAAACGTGACGAATGACCGCTGCTTAACCTTCCCTGATCATTACCATTACGGACCTGCCGATCTTGAACGGCTGCAGCAAACACTGCTCGCAACGCAGTCGGATCTTTATCTCACGACACGCAAGGATCTGGTGAAGTTGCCTCAGGATGGGATTTCTGGTGTCCCTGTCTGGGCATTAAATATTGAACTCACCTTCATCGACTCCCCTGCTCCACTGATTCAACTGCTTGAGGGAATTTGTGCCTGAGCTTGTGGGGACTATTTTGAGTTCGTTCAGAAGGTCATCATCCAATAAAATCGCGGGACTGTTGTGAGCAGCCCCGCGAGCGGTGTTCAGCAGTCATCAGGACGTTCTTAAAAAACGTCACTCGCTGTTATTTCAGAATTTCGTCCTGGAATGTTTCGCGAACTTTCGATGCGTCCCCATTCGGGAAGTTCGACCGCTGGACCATCAAGACCCAGGCAATCTTTCGTTCCGGATCGATCCAGAACTGAGTCCCGTATGCTCCACCGTGACCGAATGTCCCAGGGGACATTTTTGCGGTGATTCCCTGAGGTTCACGAACAACACACGTGCCAACACCCCAACCATTTCCAGGTGTGAATCCGGTTTTATGTTCAGGTGTTGTGTGAATCGTACGGAACCGCTTGATCGTCTCCGGTTTGACAATCTGCTTGCCGTTCACTGATCCTTCATTCAGCAGGAACTGACAGAACTTTCCATAATCCGGCGCCGTTGAGAACAAACCTGCATTCGGAGCCGGATATCGGTCACGGCTCGTCGGTGTCTTCTTGTCGAGAAGAATTCGGTTGGTCGGATTAACTTCGAGCTTGCCTTCCGGAGTGCGGTTATAGGCCTTTGCCAGACGCTCATTCTGCTCCGGCGTCAGATAGAATGCTGAGCTTGTCATTCCGATCGGCTCGAAGAACTCTTTCTTCAAGTATTCATCGAATGTCTGACCAGACAAGATCTCGACGATTCTGCCTGCTGTGTTGATCCCGGACTGTGAGTAACGCCATTGCGAGCCGGGGACGAACTGAACTGGCTTGGCGACGTAATGCGGGATCAGCCCGGCAAGGTTCGGAATGTCGATGACATCTTTCAGTGCCACTTCCTGAAGGCCAGCTGTGTGCGTCAGCAACTGCAGAATGGTGATCTGAACTGGTTCGCCTTTGTCGTTCTTCAGTTCCTTGAATTCAGGAATGTATTTGGCAACGGGATCTTCGAGCTTCAGTTTACCTTCTTCTTCCAGTTTGCAGATCGCCAGGCCAGTGAATGGCTTGGTCATCGATGCCACCCAGAACACCGTGTCCGGCTGCATCGGAATCTTCTTCTCAAGATCTGCCATTCCCAGCGTGTCGAGATGAATGACTTTGTCGGGAGTGACAACAACGGTGACCGCCCCGGCAATCTCATTCTGAGTCACAAACTCCGTGAGCTTCTCATGAACTTGTGGAAAGTTTGAAGAAGCCTGTTTGGCGGGGGCCTCTGCATGAAGTAACGGAGCGGAAGCGAATGTTCCCGACAGAGCTGTCATAACAACAGCATGACGCAGCAATTTCAGCATATCGAGCTTTCTGTGGTTTGCGCGACCAATGAAAATCTGTCAATCATCAATGACGGAGTCCAGATTCGAGTTTAACTTAGCAATATTGCAGATGTTCTGCTGCATCGTTGAAGCAATTTTTGAATGCGGAAATCCCCAGTTTTTGTTGATCAAAGAGATCGGTGTTCCCGGGCTGACATGGGAGGGGTATGATTTTCATTGCAGAGCTGTCAGGTGGTGTATGATACGCAGTGGCGTGTTGAACAACATGATTCGTCCACATGAGAGACCGATTCGAGTTGGTCTTAACGAAGTGAGGTGAAAGATGTCGACATGTGCGGTGTATGAACTCCTTGCAAGGCTCTGGACAGATTTCTCTCAGATCAACCCACAGGCGAAAGTGATTCATTCACTGCTTGAGGAACGTGGCGAACTGATCGTCAACGATCATGTTGCCTTTCGAACCTTTGCTGATTCTCGTGTGGGCATGGATGTCATTGCCAAGCCGTTTGTCGCTGCTGGTTATCGCCAGGCAGAAACGTATCGCTTTGAACAGAAGAAGCTCGACGCTCGACATTATGAACACGAAGACCCTCATCTTCCGAAAGTCTTTGTCAGTGAATTGCGGTTGCATGAGTGCAGTGAACTGTTGCAGCAGACGGTCGCGAATCTGCTCAATCAAATTCCTGAATCGGTTCTTAAGAGACCCGATTTCTGCATCGTTGGACGCCCGTGGGATGTGTCGTACGAACTTGTGAATCGGCTGGCGAATGAGAGTGAATACGCAGGCTGGATGGCAGCTTTTGGGTTCAGAGTGAATCACTTTACCGTCTCCGTTAATCACCTGAAATCGATCGCGACGCTGCAGGAATTGAATGAGCTGATCAAACAAGCAGGGTTTCCATTGAATACCGAAGGAGGCGAAATCAAGGGATCTCCGGAGGATTTGCTGGAACAGTCTTCGACACTCGCGCCGCCGGTGTCAGTCTTGTTTGAAGGGAAATCGCATACCGTTCCAGGCTGTTATTATGAGTTTGCAAGAAGGTATTCTCTCCCCAACGGAAAATTGTTCAGCGGGTTTGTTACTCAAAACGCTGACAAAATTTTTCAAAGTACGGATCGTCGCTGAGGTCGCGCTCTCGTGAAAAAGCGAAATCGCGTAGATCAGTGCGGTAAACAGTTCGTCGCAGATGTTCGTCCAGAATGATGAAAATTCCGGCGTACGTCCGAACTGTGAGTGACGCTGTGAATGACATGGAGGAAGGTGTAATCGTGAGTTTGGATCGATCGTCGAATCAGAATGCCGAGTCGCCAATGGTCTCCAAGGGACGGCGGCGATTAGGATGGATTTTCGGCTTCTTCCTCTTTCTGGCGGCTGGACTTCTGCTGTTACCCAACATACTGGCAAGTATGCTCGTCTCAGAGCAGGGATTGGCGTGGTTATCTGGCTCATCAGTGGGACGATTTTCAGTAGGGCATGCGGATTTCAGTTGGCAATCTCCAGTTTTGTTGCGCGACGTGATCGTGAACGACAAAAATGGGCACCCGCTCGCTCAGGTGGATTCGCTAACAGCCAAACGATCGTTTTGGGATTTTCTCGTCAAACCAAGCGGCCCGTTGCAGCTGAATCTGGACGGGGCAAAGTTCACTGTGGTGGTGCATGAACCCGCGGGCATCGGAAGTGGCGAATCACGTGTTCGCGAAGTCGTGGAGAGGATCCACAGTTCCGCTGCTCCCAATGCGGGACGAGACATGGAAGTGGAAATCAAGAACGGCACAATTGAGTTCGTGACGCCGGATCTTCAGGTCATTGAAGCCTGGACAGGAATCACCGCGAAATATCTGTGTCTGGTGACAGAGGAAAAGAAGCAGACTCTGCAGGCGGCCCTGCCTGCGAATCCGGCATTGGGGTCGGGCGAAGTGACAGTGGCTGCTGAAATTGGCCCTCATCCAGAGAACCCTGATCAGGAAGTTGCCAACGTTAAACTGAATGCTGACCGGTTGTCTTTACTTGCGGTTCAGTCGTGGCTACGGGAGCACCTCAGCGAAGGGCAACCGATGCGTTTTGCCAGCGGGGCCAGTGAATCGGTGCTGACTCGAGATCGAAAACTGGGGTGGCAGTTCACAACCAACTCTCGACTCGTCGACCCAGCGGCTCCTGAAAAGGAGATTCAATTGGCGCTGGAGTCGCAGTTTCTGAAGCAGGAAGACAAGCTGCTGTTACCGAAACTGGAGATTCATGTTCAGGATGCATCTGCGAGTCTGGCGGGCTCTGTTGCCGATTTGACTGGCCGTCAGCATCTGGACATGTCCGGAACAATTCAGTTGCCTGGCGAAGGACTCCTTGAATTCGTGCCAGCTGAAATTCGAAGCGAGATTGATGTTCTGGGAATGAAGGTCTCCAAGCTGACACTGTCCGGGCCGCTCAAGCATCAACCTGCCAATGAGAATCTGGAACGACAGGCGGCAGTCACGCTGCCACCAGAATTCAGTGCATCGATGATGATTGAATGGGCAAATGCAAAAGCATATGGCCTGGAGGTCCAACCTGGGGCATTGCAGCTGACCTTGCAGAACAACAGGGTCACGACTCAGCCGTTGAATGTTTCCGTTAATGGCGGCGAACTGAGGCAACTTCCTGATCTGGTCATTAGCGATCAGGGACCTGTGCTACATTTTCGCGAAGGAGTCATGCTTGCCAATGTCGGGCTGACTGAAGAAGTGTGTCGAGGATGGATTCAGTACATCTCTCCAACATTGGCGAGCGCAACTTCAGTCGAAGGAAGATTGACTCTAGCAACGAATGCCGGGCAGATTCCATTGTCTTCACTTGCACAGGGGGACCTGGCTGGATCAATGACGATTCAGGGGGGAAAAGTGCGCCCGGGACCGTTGGCGAATCAAGTCTTGGGTCAGGTGGCGCAACTCGAAATGCTGATCAAGAAACTCAAAGTTTCGGAGATGAGCGATCGATCAATTATGGAGGTCGAGAGCGAACCGGTTGCGTTTCGTCTGTATCAGGGACGCGTTTATCACGAGCGATTTGGGGTGAACGTCTCTGGCGTTCACGTCGAAACAACGGGATCTGTCGGTGTTGACCAGACCGTTCAAATGTTGGTCTCGATTCCATTCCCTGAACGATGGTTTGCCGATGCAGGACCGGTTCTGAAGGCTCTGCAGGGGGAAGCAATCCAAATGCCGGTCACCGGGACTCTGGCTGATCCTAAACTTGATGCTCGTCCTGTTGCCGAATTTGGGAAACGAATTGGAATCAAGGCCGTTGGTGGCCTGCTTGATCGGTTGATTGAACGCCGTCAAAATCGCGGACGCTGAACAAGATTGGGGTTTTCTTCAACTCAAGATTGTGTGAGACGGGCCAGTCTCATTTTTCTGATGTTGGCAAATCGGGTTTGAAGCAACGGCGCAATTACTGTTACCCTTTCGACGCTGTCTGGTTCATCCACTGGCAGTTTGAGCTTTTCGCCGTCAGTTGCTCATGGATATGAATACTGAGCGGTTCACCTGTCTGTACAAGGTTTAAGAGGGCGATTTTGTGAACGGATTTGACGACGAACAAGAAGAGACGAATCTCGCACCCATTCGCGAGTTGACGAAGCCGCAGCGTCGTGTGTTGGGTGTTCTTGTTGAAAAGGCGTATACCGTTCCTGAGAGTTATCCGCTCACCGTGAAGTCGGTGGTCGCCGGAAGTAATCAAAAGAGTAATCGTGCCCCGATTACGAACTACACTGAAGACGCTCTGACCGATGTCCTGGAAGATCTGCGATCAATGGGCTTGATCGCCGTTGTGCATACAGAATCTGGTCGCACAGAGCGGTATCGTCATTATGTTCGAAAGCGATTCCCCTTCTCCGAACCGCAGCTCGCGATCATCACCGAGCTTCTGCTGCGCGGGCGGCAGCAAATGGGAGAATTGCGAGCTCGGGCGAGTCGCATGGTTCCGATCGAAAGCCAGCAGGAGCTGAAGAAGGAAATCGAAGGGCTGTTGGAACAGGGCTATGTGCAAGTCGATGGTCCACTGGATCGTCGGGGAGTTGAAATTGATCACAATTTCTATCTCGCCTCTGAAGACGCAAAGATGTCGATCGGCCATGAGCCGTCGCATGTTCCAAGCAGTGACGTTGTCGAAGCATCGCCTCAACAGCGGCGTCAGGATACGAGTCACAGTCATTCTTCAAATGATCTGAGTGAACTTCGAGAGGCGAATGATGCCCTTCGAACTGAGGTTGAAACGCTCAGGCAGGAAGTTGCCGCGTTGCGAGATGATCTGTTCCAGTTGCGCCAAAGTCTGGGTGCATAATCTCAAGATTTGAGTTTGGAAGATTGAGTGGGATCTGGCGGGGACGACAATGAGTCGCCCCGCTTTTTTTACATCGATTCCCAAAGGCAGATGGCCGAATCGAATCTCCTCGTCATCCAATCGAGTCAGTGCGGAGGTCGGTCAGGGAGACGACTCTAATTTGCAGTGTCATCTCTTGAGCTGAGAGGATTGACAGGGTGATCTGAATGCTCAGGATCTTCGATGACACGGTTGGGGTCGATGAGCAACCAGCAGACCGCGGCAACTAAGAACCCGCCAACGGTTGTGAGAAAGACGGATTGGTACCCGGCCAATGTGGCTTCTTTGATTGCAGATGCACTGAGTTCAGAAACGGGGATCTGCAGTTTTACGGACTGCGCCGCGATGAAGGATTGAATCACGGTTCCGGTAATCCATGTCGCGAACGCTGTTCCGAGTGTCCCGATCGTGTTCATACATGCCGCCACGACTGCGGTGTTTCTCCGCCCGAGATCCTGACACGTCGCCCAAGCGGCTCCAAGTGTCAGGTCGATTCCAAATCCGGACGCCGCTACAAACAGGCAGAAGAGGTGCACATTGCTGGCTTCTCTGGCTCCGATCCAGCATGCGGCACACAGAAGCATCGCCATGACACCGAGTGCGCGCCGACCGAGTGCGCGACTCCCGAGTCGTCGGCTGAGAGTGTTCACGAGAATTCCCCCGACAACACATCCAATGGCGCCGACCCAGAGTGGTGCTCCTTTGTAAATCGCTCCGACGAGATCGTCGCGAGGCACTTCGAATCGCTCCTCCATGTAGGATGGAAGATAGGTGATGTTGAATGCCCAACCATAATTGATGAGCGAATACATCAGGCAGAGAGCCCAAAGACTTTTGTTGGTGAACAGGGCTTTCCAAGGGACCGGACCATGGGGAGTCGCGGGACTCTCCGCCGCCGATCCGATCAGTGCCAGTTCAGCCTGATTGACATCCGGATGCTCAGTGGGGCGATTGCGAAATCGCATCGAGAAGATCACACACCAGATGAAGCCGATCACGCCGAAAAGAATAAATGCGGTTCTCCAGTGCATTAAAGACGGGGAATACGGCGTCCCACTGACAAGGATCGCCCAAATGAGAGGTGTGAGTCCACCTGCGATACGCCCGGACATCCAGACCAGACCTTGAGCCAGTTCCCACTGGTGTCTGGGAATCCACTGCCGTAAGACACTGGCGATATTGGGATAAGCACCGGCCTCCCCTGCCCCGAAGAGAAATCGAAGGGTGATGAGTGTTCCGAGTCCACCGAATGTGATCCCAGCCCATTTCCAACCAATCACAGCGGTGAGTGCAGTACAGATTGACCACCAGATGACAATCCGGATCAGCATCTTCTTTGGCCCGATCCGATCGCCCCACCATCCTGTCGGGATCTCAAAAATGGCATACGCGATTGCGAATGCAGTGAACACCCATTTCATGTCTGCGACGCTCGTCAGGTTTAATTCTGAGGCAATCGCAGGGGCAGCTGTGCCGAAGCAGACACGGTCCAGATAGGTGATCATCGACAGCCCGCAGACCATCGCAAGAACTTGATAACGAACTCGACTCGGAATCGGACGAGTTGAATCAGCTGGGCCCGTAGACGTGGTCAGCGCTGGCATCGGAACCTGATTTCGTTAGAGCAAGTTCAAGCAGGAACAAGGGTGTCGCAGTCAAAATTCAGTACGTATCCTTGGAATGATGTCTTGTTGCTTCGACACTCTTAGACTCTTAAAGGTCGAACACTCGAAGCAGGTGTCCAGACGATTGTGGATGTCGCTCTGATCGCACTGGCAATCAGACTTATGTCAGAATCTCTTTAATGACACGGCCATGAACATCCGTCAGACGGAAGTCACGCCCTGCATATCGATATGTCAGTCGCTCGTGGTCGAATCCAAGCAGATGGAGGATTGTTGCGTGGAAGTCATGAACGCTGGTTGGATTGACAACCGCTTTGAACCCAAAGTCGTCTGTTGCTCCGAATGTGGAACCGCCTTTCACACCGCCACCCGCCATCCAGACGCTGAAGCCATAGTGGTTGTGATCGCGGCCAAGCTGTGACTTCCCTTCTCCGCTGAGTTCGACAGTCGGTGTTCGACCAAACTCACCGCCCCATAAAATCAGGGTCTCGTCAAACATTCCCCGTTGTTTCAAATCTGCGAAGAGTGCAGCAATTGGCTGGTCGATCTCGCCTGCCAGTTGCCTGTGTGTCGCTGCGATGTTGGCATGGTTGTCCCAAGGCTGCCCGGCCCCGTGCCAGAGTTGAACGTATCGAACTCCGCGTTCCAGAAGACGCCTGGCGATCAGCGTCTGACGACCGTGGACCCCTGCACCATACATTTCCTGAATGTGCTTGGGTTCCTGCTCTATGTTGAAGGCGTCCGCTGCTTCCATCTGCATTCGAAACGCAAGTTCGAAGGATTGGATGCGTGCTTCCAGCCGGTCGTCTGTTCTGGTTTCGAGGTGTTGTGCGTTGAGTGTTTGTAAGAGGTCGAGTTGCCTGCGCTGTATTCCGGTTGATGCATGATTACTGCGAATGTTCTCGATCAACCGCTCAATATTCTGGTGCTGCGGATCAACATAGGTTCCTTGAAACGCGCCGGGCAGAAAACCGGACTGCCAGTTCTCGGAGTCTTTGATCGGGAGTCCGTTCGGGCACATGGCAACGAACCCCGGCAGGTTCTCGTTCTCTGATCCCAAGCCATATAGCACCCACGATCCGACACTGGGGCGAGACAAGACCGAGTCGCCACAATTCATCAGCATCAGAGAAGGTTCGTGGTTGGGCACCTGTGCATACATGGAACGGATGACGGCGATGTCATCGGCGTATGCGGCCGTTTTCTCGAAGATCTCGCTGATCTCAAGTCCACTTTCGCCATACTTCTTGAACTGAAATGGCGAACCAAATGCGGCACCAGTCTTGCGTTCAGTCGCAAGGGAGATGGGCGCCTGCTTGCCATCGTACTTGGTGAGGACAGGTTTCGGGTCGAACGTATCGACGTGCGATGGACCGCCATTCAAAAAGAAGTGAATGACCCGCTTCACTTTTCCGGGAAAATGGGGACGCTTATTCTCAGATGGCGATGCACTATTTGTTGGCGTTTGTGCTGGCGAATTTCCGCTTGCAGCACGCTCGCCCATTCCGGCCAGACTGATTGCACCAAGGCCCATCCCGGAACGCTGTAAGAGCGCGCGTCTGTTCAGCATCAAGTTGTCTGCGAATGGCAATCTCATGAGTCCTCTCCGTAAGAATTAATCTATGAATAGAAACTCATTCGAAATCAACAGCACCTGAGCGAACTGCTCCCATTTGGTCAAATACTTCGGACCGGTGCCAATGAAGTTACTTCGTGAATCCCACTTTGAGGCGAGGGCATCTGAAGGGGAACCGGAAACAGAAGCTGACTCTGCAAGCGTTACACGCCAACGATACTGATCGTTGTTGAGTTGCCCGTTAATGTCGACGATAAAGTCCAGTGTATCACCGGGTTGAACCGAGACCGATTCAAGTGCATGGTCTTGCGATGTGTTGTGAAGCGTGAACTGTTGCAAGACCCCGTGGCGACTGGAGACGATCCAACAGCGAATTCCGTTTCCTGCTGCGGTCTCATGCTTTGCTTTTGAGTCGACTGAAACAGTCCCTGTGATTGGCGATGTCCAGCGCCGGATAACTGCGTGATCATGGTCATTTCCGGGATGTCCTCCCTCCGCGGATAACTGGCACCACCCGAGTTGGGCGTCCGGCCAGCGTTCTCCCCCTTGCCATGCCGATCCACCAAAATGAGGCAACGCCTGAAAACGCTCCGTTTTGGTCATCGTCTCGGTGACTGGTCCGTAACCATATGACCAGGCAAGTGCCTCTTTGGGAACTTCGAACTGTTTGTCGTTCTCTGGTTGCGAAAGGAAAGCAATGGCGGACTGCAACTGTTCCGGAGTCGGATCACGTTGGTAGATGGATTGGTAAAGCGCGGTGACCCTTGTTGAAGCTTCCGTTTCAGGGATCTGCTCGACCTTTTGAATTAGCGACCGGGAGGCTTCAGCAAGAAACGGATGGTTCAATGCAAACAAAGCTTGTTGCGACACCGTCGTTTCTGATCTCGTCGGAATATGAAGATCGGGGTTGGCGAAATCAAAGACGCGAAACACATTGGGAAGGAACTGACGGTCGACATATCCATAGAGCGTACGTCGGCGGTTCGCTCCCGCCCCTGCGAACATGTCGGTTCCTCGCCCTTTCACACGACGATCAAGATCGCTGGACGCAGAGAGCAACGAGTCGCGGAACTCTTCAAACGTCAGTCTGTGTGCCGCTTTCTTCCAAAGCAGATGATTCTCCGGGTCGATCTGCTGGGCGAGTTCACGCTTCGCAGCGTCTCGCGGTCCCGATGTTCCTTGCTGATAGGCCGAGGACAACAGGATAACGCGGTGAATGGCTTTGGTGCTCCATCCGTCTACGATCAACTTCTGTGCAAGCCAGTCCAGCAACTCAAGATGTTCTGGGCGCGGTGCGCGAATTCCGAAGTCGCTTGGTGTCGGGACGATTCCAGTTCCAAAATGATGTTGCCAGATGCGGTTGACCCAGACACGCGAGGTTAATGGATTTGCAGGATCGATGATCCCTTGAGCCAGTTCGAACCGACCACTGCCGACTTTGAATGGTTCTGCGTCCGGGCCGGTGACAACAATCGGAAAATGCCGAGTGACTTCGTCTTCCTTGGTGGCAGGATTTCCACGACGAAAGATACGTGCTTCATCGATATGCTGCCGGTCAGTCAGAACGACAGCACACTCAGGTGCGTTGGCATTGTTGATCAGGAAGGCATCTACGGCATTTTGAAGCTTCCAGAGTTCCAGCAGTTCTCCTCCTGTCGGAAAGAAGAACTCGATATCAACGACTCCAAGGTCCGGGACAACGCAGGGGGCATTGGGGCCGTAAAGGATCTGTCGAAGTTGCTCTCGGTGAGCGTCCACGAACTCGGTTGGGGGGGCGCCACCGGCCTGCTTTGCCTCTTCAATCTGTTTCTTCCATTCCTGGTGAATTGAGAAGAACAGGTCTCCGTAACGTTCGGCAACATCTCGCATCGACGTTGGGGGAGTCTGAAACTTCTCTGACACCATCGGGTGGGGCTGAACTGAATTTGTGTTCGAGTCAGGCTGATTCAGTTCTCGCAAAACTTCGCCAGCTTTCTCCGAGAACTCAGCGGGAGCAATTGCCGCGAACCGATGCCAGTGAAGGAAGATGGAATCGTTGGATTTCAACGCACGACGGAGAAACGCTTCCCACCTTTGGACTTCGATGGGAAACATGTCTGTTGCGGTCAGAATCTGGCTGAAATTCTGGTCGGGATACTTCTCCAGTTCGGTCTGCGCGACAAGGTAGTCCTTCACCTGATCGCGAAATCGCTCCGAGGCGGCATCGCGGATACGTTGCTTTTCAGTCTTCAGCTTTGTGAGTAATTCATCCAGTTCTTTTCTGGCGGCAGTCTTCTCTGGTGTGTCGTTTTCTAGAGGGGGCGACAGCAAGACATGCTGTTCAGAGCTGTTCTGGAAGATTCCGTACAGGGAATAATAGTCAGCCGTTGGGATTGGATCGTATTTGTGGTCATGACAGCGTGCACATGCGATTGTCAGACCCATCGTGGTGCGACCGAGAACGTCGATCCGGTCATCAATGATGTCGTGTGAATTCCCGAGAAAACGGCGTCCAACTGTCAGGAATCCCATTGCCGCCTGAGCTTGCAGGTTCTCTGGTGCCGCCTGATCCGCGGCAATCTGCAATAAGAGGAACTGGTTGTACGGGAGGTCTTCATTGAACGACTGGACGACCCAGTCGCGGTATGTCGCGGAATTAATGAGTCGACGCTCTTCTCGTCCGTAAACGTATCCTTTGGTGTCTGCATAGCGAGCGAGGTCCAGCCAGTGACGGGCCCAATGTTCTCCGTAGTGAGGTGACGCAAGGAGCCGTTCAACCAGTTCGGGATAAGCATTGGGATTCGTGTCTGCGACGAAGGCTGCGACTTCCTGAGGAGAAGGAGGAAGTCCAGTGAGGTCGTATGTCACACGCCGTATCAGCGATCTGCGGTCCACCGCCGGAGAAGGAGCGAGTGACTTCTCGTTGAGTTTGGCAAGAATGAACGCATCAACAGGAGTTCGAACCCATGTCGTGTCTGTCACTTGAGGGGGAGTCGGGCTTGAGATCGGCTGGAAGGCCCAATGTTCGCGCTGACGTTTCGTCTGTTCACGTTCAGGAGTCGAGTCCGCTTCCGGCCAGGGAGCTCCTTGACTGACCCAACGTTCTAGAATTCCAATCTGCTCGGACGTTAATGGCTCTTTCGGTGGCATCTCGTAGTCACCGGTTCGCCGAACAGACTGAATCAACAAGCTTTCCTCCAGTTTGCCTGGGATGATCGCCGGTCCGGTGTCGCCTCCTTTTAAGAGAGCCGCTCTGGAATCAACGCGAAGCCCTGCCCACTGTTTGACGGCGCCATGGCATTCTCCGCACTTGGAAATCAGCAATGGGCGCACAGACTTTTCAAAGAAATCGAGCGATTCGTTTGAAGAGGGTGTGGTCGGGACCGCTGGCGTTTCTGCAAAGCAGACGCTGGAGAATGCCAGAATGATGATCAGGGATGAGGAATGGCGAAATCCCATTTGATCAGCTGGTCCTTTAGGAAGGCACTGCAAAACAGCATTCGGCACCCTTCTGAAAATGCAGAGGGAGTGGTTTTGATGCTGCTGAACTCTGTCAACAGAAATGAATTATCGCCTGCTACTGATCAGGAAGAAACTCACGTCCGAGTTCGATGCATAAGTCAAGTTGAATTGTTGACAATAATTTTTTTCGTGTCAACAAATCCTGGTGCATCTTAATTGTAGATTGTCGACAATCGTTTGGTTTGTGTCGACGACGCGAGCCGGTCCGCACCCATGCCAGACGTGATGGGGGGCGGCACTCTTGATGGGAGGGAATTCAGCAAATTCTGAATCTGTTCGGCGTCGATTGGTTTAGAGACGTTGCCGTTCATTCCGATTTCGAGGCACTGCAGGCGGAGTGGCTCGACCACGTGAGCAGTCATTGCAAAGATCGGTGTGGCAGCTCGTTGTGACTCCTGCTCCCATTTTCTAATCAGAGCTGTTGTCTCTAGACCGTTCATGTCTGGCATCTCCAGATCCATGAAGACGATATCAAATTGTTTCGTCTGGAAGAGGTCGATCGCCTGTGCCCCGTTCTCGGCGAGTTGAACGTTATGTCCCATCAGTTCCATGATTCCGGACGCAACTTCGAGATTGATAAGGCTGTCGTCGACGACGAGAATTTGACGACGTTCAGAGTCGAGTCGAGCCTCGATTGTGGTGTCTTGGGGGGTGTGAGTTGAGTCTGCCAGTGCGTGAATCAGGTTCAGCAAGGCGGAGTTGGTGATCGGCTTTTCAATCACATGGAGCGCTTGTAATTGGCGCAGTTTCTCTGTGAACGTCTCTGTGCCTGCCGGGATGAGGACCAGTGTCTTTTTAGAATCAATTAAGTTGGATTGAACGATCTGGTCAATCATCGCCAAGTCTGTGTCGCAATCCAGATCAAGGTCAAACAGGTAAACGTCGGAAGGCCTGTTCGGCTCAGCCGCCAACAGGGGACGCACCTCTTTCTGGTCACAGACCCCAACGACATTGGCTATAGATGGTGCGAACAGTTTCTGATGCCAGCTCAGGTTCGTTTTCGACGGTGCATAGATGAATATCTTCTCGACCGGAGGGGGCGTCTGGGCCGGAAGCGACATTGGAACCTGCTGAACCGGATTCAAAAGAGGAACAAGGAGGTGGAAAGCACTCCCGTTGCCCTCGTTACTCTCAACCCAGAGTTCCCCGTTCATTAAAGATGCCAATTGGAGCGAGATCGAGAGCCCCAGGCCGGTTCCCCCATACCGTCGTGTGATCGAGACTTCACCCTGATCGAACGCTCTGAAAATTCGAGCCTGCTGATCTGCCGGGATCCCGATTCCTGTGTCACGAACTTCGAAGTGCAGAACCGTTTCCGCACGAGATTGACGATCGATTCTGGCAATCAGATCGATACTGCCTTTCTCTGTGAATTTGATCGCGTTCCCCAACAGGTTGATCAGGATCTGACGCAACCGATTCGGATCGCCGATGAGTTGTGTCGGGATGTCGCCCTGTGTATGGAAGCTAAGGTTCAACCCCTTCTGAGACGCTGCTGCCGAGAAAAGACGAACGGTGTCGGCCAGGGTTTCGTCGATATCGAATGGAATCGAATCGATCTCCATCTTCCCGGCTTCGATCTTGGAGAAGTCCAGAATGTCGTTCAGAATTGCCAGCAGCGATTTCGCCGATTTACTGATGGTCGAAACATACGACTTCTGCCGGTCAATCAGCTCTGTTCGTAATGCCAGTTCGGACATTCCGATGATCCCGTTCATCGGTGTCCGAATTTCGTGGCTCATTGCTGCCAGGAAGCGACTTTTTGCTTCGTTTGCTGCTTCAGCGGCCTGCATGGATGTCAGCAGCCTCGACTGGGTTTTTCGCAGTTCTGACGCAGTGGTTTCCAGCTTTTCATTCGTCCATGCCAACAATGTTGCACGTTCTTCCAGAGCAGCGGTTCTGTCGTTGACCCGTTGTTCCAGTGTGGAGTTCAGACGCTCAAGTTCCATGAACCCTTCCGAGTTCTCGAATGCTGCGCCTGCCAGTGTGGCGATGAATTCCACAATGCGCTCTTCGTCGCTTCTGAAGAAGTCTTTCTGGTAGTCGTTAATCACCGTAAGCACGGCAACAGGCGTTCCGCGAACGAAGATCGGAGCCCCAATCAATGATGTATGTGACTCGGACGCCGAGACAGGTTTGTTGGTGCGATCAACAACAACACGTAAGTCGGCAAGCACTTGATCGACCAGAATCGGGTTGACCCCCAGTCGAGTGATGTGTTTGAGACGTTCCGTTGTTGAAAGTGAAGTCAGTTCATCCTTCCAGAGGATGTGAGCCTGATTCGAACGCAGAAGTCGTGTTGTTGCTGAGATTGTTTCGCGGCAGATGGCATCATGCGTCAATGCTGATGAAATCACTCGCCCGGCCTTGAGGAGCGTTTCGAATCGATCAATTACGGAAAGAGTGGCGACTCCCTTCGTCGGTGTCAGCCCGAATGCCAGTTGTGTATAGGACAAGTCAGAATTCAGGCCAGGTGTCGTTCCTGACTCCGACAGTGAAACGGACTTGCCAAATTCAGCTGCAATTCTGGTACGTGCCTGTTCTGTCGTTGCCAGCTCAACTCTCGCTCCCTGACTGGTCGCCAGTGCATGACTCTTCTTAATGGCTCGCCATGCCCGACGTTGCCGGCCGAGCAGCATCTCGATGAGTGCCAGTTCTCGATAAATATGTGGGCGATCGTTGGGGAAACGCCATGAATGCAGCAGAAACCTGCGGACACAGCTTCTGGCTTTTTTCAAAAGACGCAAACGCTGATACAGCGAAACCGAGACTTGTGTCTCGGCGCTCATTCGATATGCAGTCGCCAGCCACGCAATCACGGGCGTTGTATACGGATTCATCACTCCGGCATCGACAACCATCTCATGCGTTTCGGCCAGAAGTGATGCAGCTGAAAGTGGTTGACCGGTTCCGATTAATTGAATCGCACGTGCCAAGGCAAGTTGTGCTCGTCCTTGTGCGTCAGGCCGTTCGCGTTTCATCTCCTCTTGAACGATTGCTTCTGGAAGCAGTCCAGAGGTCGTCATCGCCCAGATATCGAGGTTGATTCCGGATGCCTGAGTATCTCCGAGGAGAATCCCGGATGCGTAGTTCTTTCTGGCTTCTTCTGTGGCCTTCTCGAAGTTCCCGAGTCGGTAATACGACGCTGCAATCTGATATCTGGCAATGTGAACCTGCCAGAAGTCCCCTGTTCGTTCCAGAATCTGAACCGCGCGCTCGCACTTCTCGATCGCTTCTTCATAGCGAGACGAGGCGTAACAGATAATGCCATGAAAGCTCAGTGACTGACCTTGCCCCCAATGGTCACCTAACTCGTAGCGAATGTCGTAGGAACGCTTAACGTATTTAATGCCGCGGTTGAACGCCGCAACCAGCAGCATGGCCGGTGCGTGATCGGAATAGGACTGTGCAAGTTCCAGTGTCGGTGGATAAATCTCGCCGAGATTCATCCCACGCAGGTGTGACCACATCGCCAATGGGAGGCTTCGGCAATACCAACTGCCGTGCGACAAACCACTGTAGAGTTGCAACGTCAGACGCTGGTCTTGATTCGGCAGTGATTTTCGTCGATGGCGAAAGATTCGTGGCAATGCCGTGTGCAGGATCTGAACGAGCACTTCCCAGACCAGGCACAATGCAATTGTGATCTGGAATCGAGGAACATTCTCGCCCAGGAGCCGAAGAGCGGTTTCGAATTCAACGATCGCCCCTTCCATGTCCCCACGTTTTTTTCGCAGCTCTCCCTGCTTGCGATGCACATTCGCTCTGGCAGCGGTGTCCTGAGCAAGTTGTGCCGCCTGATTGAAGAAGCTTTCGGCTTCATCATAGTTCCCGCGAAGCATCAAGACTTCGCCTAAACCATCAACAATCTCGAACTGTGTTTCGAGTTGGAGCCCGACGATCCCGCGACAGGCAATCCGATACTGTTGCTCGGCCTGCTCTAAAGAATAGTGAGCTTTCGCATGCTTCGCTGCTTCCAGCGCATAAGGAAGCGCTTCGTTCGAATCGCCTGCTGCATCAAGGTGGTACGCCAGCTCCGGAATTCGGTCAGGGAAACGCCGCTTCAGTAACGCGGCAGCCTGACGATGTCGGTCGCACTTCTCTTCAGGCGTTAGAATCGCGAGTAAGGATTCTCTGACTTTATCGTGGACGAATCGACATTGTCCGTCGTGGAACTGACACCACATCAGATTCCGCTTACCGGCATCGTGAACTGCTTCAAATGCCTGTGAGGAGCTAAGCTGGGCTAATTCCTTCGCAATGAAGAGGTCAAACTGACTTCCAAGAATGGCCCCCATCGACAGGAGTTGCAGGGTATCCGGAGCCAGAAGCTCAAGTCGACGTGCCAGGAATTCTGCGGCATGTGAAGATGAACTTGCTTGTCCCAGTGCGAACTCATCGACGATCCAGCCTTCAGTACCGGCGACGATTGCTCGAGTCTCGAACAGTCCCTGAAGAATGGCAGAGGCCATAAATGGGACACCGTTTGCCAGACGGACGACCGTTTCAACGACCGCATCAGGCAGTGGGCCTGCCATCGTTTCGACGAGGCGACGGACATCCTTCGCATCCAGTGCACCGAGCCGGATATGAAGGTCCGGCGTCGATTTTCGCAGAATGTGGTCTTCCGGAATTTCTTCAGACCGGAATGCCAGCAGGAGTTGAACATGCCGTCCGTATTTCGGCTTCCCTGAACGGGAAATCTGCCAATGCTGAGCAAGTCTTGCGACAAGGTCTGATGCCCATTGGCAGTCATCGAGAATGATCAGCGCTGGATGATCGTCCGAACCCAGGGCATCAAACAGGTGAACGACCGCGCTGAGCGTGCGTGATTCACCGAGATGAATGCTTGGATGCTGATTCGAATTGGCGTCAGGAAAGATCTTCGTCAACTGCGGTAATGCCGTTGCAATGACATCGCATTGTTCGTTCAGAGCGACGCGGATTTGCTCGGAAAGCTCAGGACGCTTTTCGCTGACTTCGAGAAGGCCTTCTGCGATGCCTTCGAAAATTTCGTAGGATTGTTGTGCAGAGTCAGACTTGGCTTGACTCCGAAACACTGTAATTCCGGCTTGTGTCGCGCGTTGTGCGAACTCTGCCAGCAGACGCGATTTACCGTAGCCTGAGTCGCCTTCAAGAAATGCGATATCAGCAGACCCGCTGAGTGTGTTTCGAATCAAAGTGTCGAGCTGCTCAAGTTCCTGAGTCCGCGCGACAAACGCAGGTCTCAGCAATGAACGGCGGTAATCCCGGCCTCCGACTGTCAAATCGGGATCGGGGTCTCCATCTTTGAGCGCCATGAGCAGCGATTCGACATCTGCCGCCATCGCTTCGATCGACTGATATCGACCACGTTGTTCTCTGCAAAGTGAACGGTCGAGAATTTCATCCAGCACTCGGGGGACGGAGACACCATATTCGCGCAGCTTGGAATAAGGGTTGGTCGCCTGCTTTAAAAGCAGTTCATTCAGAGTCCGTGCGGTGTATGGAGTCTTTCCACTGAGGACCCAATAGAGCAGGCACCCGATGGAGTAGATGTTGGACAGCTCGGAAAATGGTTCGTTGCTGACCCCACTCAACTCCGGAGGGAGAAACTGGGCCAGTTCCAGCAGGCTCCAGTCTGATATATGAATACTACTGATCGCGTGAACTGGATCATAAGTATCCAGTCCCATCAGTTGAACTTCTCCCGCACTCGGGCCTGTCCCGATCAGAACGTTAATCGGCAACAAAGACCGCGGAGTCAAGCCATTGCGATGGAGCTTCACCAGTGAGTTGAGCAACTGGGTGGTGGTGTCCAGTGCGTCAATCAGATTGAAAGGGCCTACCGAATGGAGGCGCTGGTGGAGCGTCTCTTTATTCTCGGCATCGAAGACCATCCAGAAGCGATCATCGGTCTGTCCTGTATAGAGCAGAACGGCGACATTCGGATGGGTGAGCTGCTGCAGGATCTTGGCTTCGTGCTCCAGCTGGAGCAGCGATCCCGGAGCCAGAGACGGGATCTCAACAGACCGAATAATAACGGATTGGCCTGTTTGAAGATCGATCCCAAACGAAGCGTCGTTCAGAGTCGACGTACGGACGGTCTGCAGAGTCTGAAAACGACCGGCCACTCGCGTTCCGGGAAGCGAGTGCGGCAAGACGTCAGGGAATGCTCCCCGACTATTTCCTGGATGTGATCCACCTGGATTCATCTCGTGATGCCAACCGATGTTTGTGTCTCTGGTGTTACTGGCGAGATTGAGTGTTTTGACTTCACTCGGAAGCTATTTAGTGGATTAGGGGAATTTCCGGTGTCTGCCTAAGTGTTAATCCGGAGGTGGGAATGGAAGTGGCCTGTGACTAATAGACATCCGATTATTTCGCGCTGTTGCCGTAATCAAACATGGACCTCTTTAACTGCTAGCACGCGGATTAGGGGCAGGCCTTTGGACTTTCGGAATCTGAGTTGATTGTTGTTCGCCCCTTCTGGTTCACTCGTGTAATCACTGCATCTTGCTTGATCTGTATATTCGTAATAACAGTCACAATCGGCATAATACATATAAAAATAATACACTGAATAATCGCTTCAATGTTGACATACGATACAATCGTGTCATTCTGATCTTCGTGTGCGGGCTATTTCGGAGTTCTGTTGCTACGCGAACCAATCTCACGAGATCAAAAATGACTTCACTTCCTGCGATTCAAAGTGGTTTCGATGTTGAGAGTTTCTTCAACGTGCAGGTGCGTCAGTTCACTGATGCAATGGCAAGTTTGGAACGTCGAATTCCGCGGTCTCAAACGCCGGAGGTTGATGACTTCCTCGCGGAACTGACGGCTGCGGTTCATCAGTCACGTCAAGATTGTCGTGAGGCAGAAGAAGCCATTGGCGACAACAAACAGCTGTTGAATGAAGTCCAGGCTCGATTCCGCAAAGAGATCGTTTTCTGGTTTGATCAGAGCTGGTTCATGCAGCGTGCGAAGGCCAAGCCACGCGGTTATCCCGGCGACTTTGAGATGCTCACCGCAATCTATGAAGGGAAGACAAAGACTCTTGGGTTCGGCGGATATCTCGACCTGTACTTCCTTGGAACAGATCTGGCTCGCGCTGTCTGTGGACGTCTCGATGCCGTTCAAAAGTTCCTCGTTCGCGAAGTCCTCAAACGCTCAGTCAACGTTTCGATCCTGAACGTCGCATCAGGTCCAGGACGTGAATACTCACACGGACTCGAAGTCGGTGAGATGGTCAACCTGACCTGTGTCGATACTGACCAGCAGGCTCTTCAGTATCTGCAAGACCACATCGATCCGCTGGTCGCAGACTCAATCGATCTGAACTGCGTTTGCTATAACGCATTGAAGATGTCTTCGGCAAAAGCCAATATCGAAAACTTTGGTCGGCCAGACATGATCTACAGTGTCGGCCTGTGCGATTACATCCCGGACCGATATCTGATTCGTATCTTGAATGGCTGGCGTGAGTCTGTCGCTGAAAATGGGATTGTCTACGTAGCGTTCAAGGACGACCCACGCTATCACGCAGCAGAGTATCAGTGGCATGTTGACTGGCACTTCTACCGCCGAGTTGAATCTGACTGTGTTCGACTCTTTGCAGAGGCCGGATACGACGTCGACGACATGACCATGTTCCGCGACTCAACCGGGATCATTATGAACTTCGTGTTCCGCATTAAGACTGGAACTCAGCAGCGAGTCGATCAGGCAGAAACCTTGCGAGGTCCGCATCGCCGTCGTCAGTCTGAAGCAGAGTTCGCACCAACCGAACCAGAAGAATCAGAAATCGAATAGTTCCAATTGGTCTCGTTTGCGAACGTGATGCGGTTGTTTGCTTGAAGGAAACCCAGCTCGCACGTCCTGCAGGCCGCAATTCGATGAAGCGACAGCAGGGGGAGTTTGCATGGCAGACTCCCCCTGCTTTTTATTGAATTAGATCTGGCCATGTCTGTGATCGTCATTCATCGGAAACGAGAGTGGAGTCGAGAATCATATTCGAATTGATTTCGCAAGCCCCAAACTCATACAGTAATGGTCGAGTGACACTTGATTGCGACTGCCGTATGCAGATGGTTTATCCCGGTGTTGTGTCCTCTCTTCGTGGCGGTGAATCGTTGTTTTGTTTTTCGAACGAGACAACGATCATTTCGTTTTTCGGCGTCTCTCCTTTTTGTGAACTTGATCACCATGAGAAGCCCATTTTTCCTGAATCAACTCGCGTCGCTGTTCCTGATCGTCTGTATTGCGGTCCAGTCGGCATGCGGACAAGACATTGCTCCACCGGGTAAATCAATTCCGAGTGTTGAAGCAATCAACCGTCAGGAATTGCGAGGACGCGTCGGCCAAACCATTGTTGTCGTTGGCGAGGTCTCGCGAGTCGGGAGGTCTTCAGGCGGAAATCGCTTCATCAATTTTGATGGGAATTCTGAACTGACCATCTTCATCTCGTCAGATGATTTGGCGAAGTTCGGCCCTGAATCTCCAGAGAAGCTCTATTCCGGGAAAACGATTGCCGTTACTGGCACTCTGGAACGATTCAAAGGGCAATTGCAGATTCGGGCGAGACAACCAGGCGTGATCGGCGTTGTCGTGCGGCCGTCACTGCCTCCCCCCACTGGCCCTCGTCCTGACTTGCCTCCCCCATTCGCATTGAAGTCGGTGGGGAGAGATGTCTGGGTCAGCCCTGAGGGGTTGCGCTATGCAGGCCGCGATCCGGATGGATTGACCCGAAAGGATCATGTGCTGCGGCATTCGCAGGACATCCCTGATCGAGATGGTCCTCATGGCGTCTTTGATGGCGGACCTGACCATACGTTTGCCTGGATCGATCTCGCATGGCAGGCTGTCAAAGCTCAAAAGATGAAGCCTGAGACGACAGGGGACCGAGATGCGTACACAATCTCGATTGGCCGCCGCATTGGGTATCTGGGAGGCCAGACCGGTGCTGAGAGAAACCATCCCCCGTTGAAGCGGATCTTTATTGTGGTTCGGAGTGGAACGTCAGACGTGATCACTGCTTTCCCGAAATAGTTTCCGATCGCAGCGTAACTCTCGACGTCTTCCGGCTCAATGCCTCAGCCTGGCTGCTTTCCTCGGTACGAAGTTTGAAATATGACGAGTCCATCAAAACCACTTCATTTCGGTCCCTGCCCCCTCTGCGAACAAGGGCACATTCGCCCTGCCCGCTGCAGTGAATGCTCGGAATGGGTGGCGCTTTGTGACGAATGCGAAGCAGTCTGGCTTGACCCTCGTGCGTATCAATCGTCAAAGCCCGCCAGCCAGCATCCTCGATGTCCACACTGCTCAAAGGATGTGGAGAAGTGGATCTACCCGACGATGAAGCAACTTCAGCGATATGGCTTAGAGAACTTGGTGCGATAGCGCTCTTATGTGTGAACTTTGGCAGGCGAGACACTGAGAATAAGGTGCTTCGCAGTATTCAGCCAACTGTCGTCCTCTGTTCATGATTATTCCCAGTCGACGACGATTTTCTTTGCGGTCGCCAGTTGCTTGATCGTGTCAGCAATGGATCGATGAAGCGGAATTCCAGATGCCTCGTACTCTTGATGGCACGAGATGCTCCGGTCACCGGGAATTCGCACTGGCTCTGCCTCGTTGATGGGAGTCAGCGCGCGAATCTTGTCCAGCGTCTGTACGATTTCTGCTTGAAACTTATCGACGTTACAGAACTTGGCGGGATCCAGTGCCAGGAAGAAGTGCTGCGAATCTTCTGAATCGGTGGGACGTGTTTTGTGCAATGGGAGCCAGCCACTGCTCAGCGGCCCGGCGAGAATTGAACAGAGCATGGATAGTCCGAAGCCGAGTGAACCTCCGGCCGGCAACATGGCCACGGCTTTGCTCAACTGCTGGACAGGATGTTGTTCGGCATCGATCAGAATTCCTTCCGGAACCTGCATTCCATAGCGTTCAACTAACGCGAGCTTCCCCCAGGATTCGCTGCCACATGCACTGTCGAAGACGATCGGAGAGTGATCCTTGAGCGGAACGCTGTAGGCAAATGCACAGTTTCCAACGGCTCCGTGAAGTGTTCCGGGAGCGGTGACCGTGGCTCCGCCTGTGCTAGTCAGGCAGATGCCGATGACATTCTGCGCTGCCATCAGCCGTACATAGACTTCTGCCGCGCCCAGTGTTTGTGAGTTTCCGATGGCGACGACACCAACGCCCTGCTCTTTGGCTTTGGCGACAGCAAGCTCAGATCCTTGCGTGGCCGCCAACGTCCCGATTGTTCGGCTCCCATCGAGCGTCGCAAAACAAGGGGCGTCGGTGTTGGTCAACACCTTTCCCCGTGGATCGATGTTCCCATTTTCAATCGCATCAATGATTCGACTGACGAGTATGACCCCATGGGCTCTCTTGCCATAAATGTCTGCTTCAACGAGTCGGGCTGCGGCGACTTTTGCATCAAAGCGGAACATGCTGTGTTTCACAAGCAACTGCTCGATGACACTCTGGAGAACTGCAGCTGGGACACGAACTTCCTGTTCGGGAATCGACGGATAATCAATTGAAGTGTCCATGTTCGTCTCCCCTGTCCCGTCTGTTCAAGTAAATCAGGAGTGTCCTGATTTGCTGTTTCCCGCGAGAGATTCTGAGTCGCCGAGTATCAGAGTTGAACAGCAGTTTGCACTGTTCGCTCGTGCGTATGATAGTTCAGTGGCACACGGACATTCGAGTCGGAATTCGAGTGTCGGAGGTGATTTTATGACCGTCGTGTCTTATATGCAGGAGCGATGCGCGGTAATTGGGTTCGACAGCGCTCGATCTTGTCGGCTAACGGACCTGTGAGCGGCTCGATAGTAATGGTTGTTCGAAGAATTCGGGTTCTATCTGATTTCAGGCCTCTCATCAGATCATCCAGTGTCGAAGCCAACTCTTCAAGAAAAACCTTCAGCTCATCGGGAGTCAGGTCGTGTCGCAGCAGATGAGATTCTCTCTCTGTTCGTTGCCGCTTGAGTCGCGCCAGTGTGCTTCCCTGAGTGCGATAGAGATCGCCGTTCGAATAAGCCCGAATCAGGAGGGCGTTTGCGTCGAACTGGTACACCTGATCAGGGGTGACGTACAGGGCGAAGCGGCCGTCACTCCGAATCCCGGCGACACACGACTCCGTACGACCGTCAAGCATCAATTCCCACCGCAATTCGAACCGACCTAACTCTTCATACAGATCCTCACGATCGGATTCATTGCGAGCCATTGTTTGAACCGCTTGTGTTGATTTGTGTCACGGGCCGGGAGTGATTTACAGCTGACTACGGCAACAGAAGTTCTGATCCTGCAAGGAGCTTCAGTGTTGTTTGCTGACTGGAGGTATTGAGATAATGAGGCGAATTCAATTTGAGACTGTGTCTGGTCCAAGGTCAAACTGGATGATATTGTAAATTCAGCGTCGTTGGGAGGAATTCTTAAACGACGTCATTTGACACTGATCATCAGGAGGAAACTGGTCGAAGCAATTGGGACCAGACAGTACTCATCGCGGGGGTGGCTGGAGCAAGCCACTGAAAGCTGACTTCGAAATGGAATCGCGAGCGCTGGATGCTGATTGATCAACGCGGAATTCGTTCAATGTCCAAACCGGCCTTGTCCCCTAGTTTTCCTGCTTCGTCAGGGGAAATGCCTGTTCTTGACGCAGAGCGTGCGGAAATCGTTGCGCGTCGACATCAGCAGTTGATCGATAACCTGAAACAGGAAATGCTGGATGCGTTGCTGATCGAAGATCCAACGAATTTTGCCTGGCTGACCTGCGGCGGTGATAGCTCGCGAAAAGGAAACGCACACCGCCCTGTTGCCGCGATTCTGGTCACTCCCGAAGCGAGAGTCATTCTTTGTAATAACGTCGACTCCGGTGAAATCTTCGATCGCGAACTCATGGGCCTCGGTTTTCAATTGAAAGAGCGTCCCTGGACGGAAGACGTGGCCATTCTTCGATCGGATATCTGCCGAGGGCGGAAGGTCGCGGTCGATCGCCCTTCAGTGGGACGGGAAGGAAGCGTTGTTGACCTGGCGTCATTTCGAATGGAACTGGCCGAACGTGAACAACAGTTGCTGCGCGATCTCAGTGTTGAAGTGACGCATGCCGTTGAAGCGACTGCCAGAAATTTTGAGCAGGGAGCAACTGAATCAGAGATCGCTGGCCATCTCGCGCATCGCCTGCTGAAGCGCCAGATCGAACCTGTCAATCTGCAGGTTATGGCGGATGCTCAAGGTTGGCGATATCGACACTGGAGTTATGGGACGGATCGCGTCGAGAGGCATTGCGTGCTGTCTGCTGTGGGACGCCGCAACGGGTTGCATGCTGGTGTGACTCGAACCGTTGCAATTGGAGGGCGGTCGGAAGAACTGGAGAACGTCCATCGTCTCGCAACGCTTGTGCAAGCAACCGGAATGTACTTCACACAACCCGGCTGGACTGTGGAAGAAACCTGGAAGCGTCTTGCCCGAATTTACGAAAAGTTTGACGTCCCGGACGAATGGCGTTGTGCAGAACAGGCCGAGGTCATCGGTTATAGCCAGAACGAATTATTGCTGACACCAATTTCTCAGGCGAAGTTTCGCACCGGGATGGCAGTCTTCTGGCACCCCAGCGTTCGCACTTCGCTTGTCGGCGATACGATGTTGATTACAGAGAGAGGGGGCGAAATTCTGACCCGATCTCTGAATTGGCCGTTAATTGGGATTCAAGTGAAAGATGTCACGATCGAGCGCCCTGGCATCCTGATTCGGGAATTCTCCCCGTAATCGCAATTCAGATTGGATGACTCTCGCCCTCAGGTCTTGTGATTGAAAACCGAGGCGATGCGACGCGGCGGCATCGGCGAGCGAACCGGCTTAGCGAGAGAATAAACGCTTCCACCGGGTGTCGGGATCGTTCTTTTGAGGGGAATCGCGTTCAGATTCTGGCGTGCGTTGCTGGTGATGCGCTGCACGCTTAATTTCCAGTTCGAGCTGGTGCTTCTGCTGTGCAATCTTGGCGCGCTCTCTGGTGAGATTGGCCCGTTCTAGCGAGTTCGCAATCTCCGCCTGCCTGAGCTGACTTTTCAGTGCGGATTCAAGCAGTTCGAGGTGATTGCGGTAGTTGTCTGGGGCAAACTGCAACTGGTCCCAATCAACCGGGAACATGCGGGTTGCTTCCACTTTCCGCACGTGTTCAATCAGGTGTTGGATATAGTTGTCCCGAGTTTCAACCGCTGCCAGTAAAGAAGGGATGTTCTCCGTGTCCGTAATCGGCATCGGGGCGGGAAGATCATCCTGAAAGCTCAGGTCTTCCAATGGAGGCGAATAGACTGAGTCGCTTCGATGAGACTCAGTCGGCCGATGACTTGGACGAGCAGGAGCGAGTGGTTCGCCGACTTGTGAGGATTCGTTTAATAGCCGTTCCTTGGTCGCCGCCCAGAACTGGTCCATCGATGCGATTGGTTGTTGAGACGCAGGCGCGGATGTGGAGGAGGCCGGTCTTTCAGACATCATTTCAAGAAGTCTGGCAACACCTGTTTCGATCCGATCCATCTGGTCCAATGGATCACGTTCGTCAACGCTGTCCAGCAGTTTGCTGAGTCGTGCTGTCAGTTCGCTGCTGGTGGCGGAAGAATTCTTTTCGGCGACAACATGTTGGGCACGATCTGCCCCGGCTCGTCGCAATCGATCGAGTCGATCGACGGCCATCTCAAGCTGACTGGTTAATACCGCAATCAGTGAATCTTTTTCAGCAAGCTGTTCTTCGAGCCCATTAAAATGGCTCGTCGGAGATTTCATTACTCAGTTCCACGTGCAGTGGAATGTACTTTGCCCCATTCACACTCTGATTGGTTTTCCTATCACGCAATTGTAGGACAGGATTTGCCGACTGGCCGAATTATGTGCAGGTGTTTTCCTAAATGTACGGGGAATTCCCCTGCGTTTTTCGGGTGTTTGCAGAATTCGCTTTTTAAACCGGATGTTCAGGTGAAAATTGGGGACCGAGAAAAGACTAGTATTCTAGATCGGCATCCACTGACCAATGAAATCAGAGTGAGTGGCGGAATCTGTAGGGGAAGCCCTGCCTCAAACCCTGCGAAATGACGAATAAGAGATCACAAGCTCGCTTTCGAATGACACGTGCGACTGCCGACCGGTTGGTCTACCGCAATCGGCTGCTTGAGTTTCGTCGTCTTATTGATCTACGCTGTAATGGGTTAAGCGAAATGCCCTCTGCCCGAGTTCACTCAGGTTGAACGACTATCGCGTGCCCTCTGGGGAGCAGACGACTAAACGGTTGGGGTTGCTGCCCCGACGATGTCGGCGAAATTCTGTAGAATTCGCAAACCGACACTCTGACTCTTTTCTGGGTGAAATTGAGTTGCATAGACGTTGCCCAGGCTGACAGCGGCTCCAAAGCGTTGGTGCCCGTGCTGGGTTGTGGCGATGATGACGTCATTGTCGACGGGGCTGACGTGGTAACTGTGGACGAAGTAGACGTAGTCCCAGTTCTGGAGGCCGTTCATCAACGGACTCGGACGTTCAATTTGCAGAGAATTCCATCCCATGTGCGGAATCTTCAGGCCGGGTTCGGAGTGGAACCGAACGACCTCACCGGGAATGATGCCCAGACCGGTGTAGTCCCCGTCTTCGTAACTGCGATCGAACAACAGTTGTTGCCCGAGACAGATTCCCATCAGTGGTTTGTCAGACGCGACATAGTCATAGATGGACGAGACGAAATCCTGACGTTTCAACTCGGAAATCGCATCTCGAAACGCTCCGACACCCGGCAAAATGACGCCGTCGCACGAAGACAAATCGTGGGGAGAGGTCAGAATCACGGCGGGGACATTCAGTTTTTCGAACGCCTTCTGCACGCTGCGAAGGTTTCCCATGCCATAGTCGATGATTCCAATCATACCGCGCTCCACTGCTCAATCACCGTTCAAAGTTGCCAGTCAATTGTCGCCACACACGTTCCCGATTGATGGCAGCCCCCTGATGTGACTGTCTGGCGTCACATGATAGTTCAAACCCTGCCCAGGTCGAAGTTTGCTGTCGAAATTCATCATCGATCGGCTGGAATCTCGGCGAATGGCTGAACTAATGGGAACTGAGAGGGGCCCAATTCGCGGGTGTGATTGCTGGAAACGGAAGGACGTGTCTGCTTTCAGGGAGGTTCGGTTCAAATCGTTTGAATCTTTTCAGAGAGAGCGAGATGCCGGAAGATATTCTGATTCCCCTTGCCAGATATAACCGTCTCGCTTCAAATTCAGGCTGGCTGAATCGGTTTCCTTGAAATAAGAACGAAACGCACTGAGTGAGTCGCAAAAACTCGCATCCCGGAGAGAATTGATCTGAAATTTCTACATGTGGTCTGATGGGCAGTGATGTCAGAGCAGTTTTTCAAACGTTACCGAATGGAGCTTGACTTCCGCGTCACGGAAGTGGGGCGTGCCAGATTGCCAGAAGGGTTTGTCTGGCACGCGTGGAACCCACGACTGGTCCAATTCCATGCGATGGTAAAGTACGAATGCTTTCGCGGAGAAATGGATCTGGAGTTGTTCCCCACTCTGCGAAGTCGAACCGGGTGTGAAGAGCTCATGCGGGCCATTTGTGCCCATCCAAGATTTCTCCCCAAGGCGACCTGGCTGATTGAATATGAAGGGAGTGACTCGCTGGTTCCGATTGGTGTCGGAACGATTCAGGGGTTAACTCAGGATTCCAGATGTGGAGCGATTCAGAATGTTGGGGTCCTCTCTGAATTTCGAAATCGTGGATTGGGACGTGCTCTTGTCGTGAAAGCTCTACGCGGCTTTCGCAGCGCTGGAATGGAGCGAGTCGTCCTCGATGTCACTGCCCATAATTCGTCTGCGGTCGAACTCTATCGCTCTATCGGATTTCAGGTGATCAGCACGTCCTACCGGCCAGTTTATTCTCCGCTATAGATCGACACCGGACCACCAGAAATGAAAAGAGGCCTTCGCATCAATGATTGATGGAAGGCCTCAACGTCTTTACAGATGGTCGTGATCCGGGCGTTATCTCAGCCAGGTCAGATCCACTTTCTGGTTGTTGAGTTTGTGATCTGCTGCGATCGTGTGCAGATGAAGGCCGATTCCTTTTGCATTCAACTGGGCAAGAACCCAACCGTTTGGAAGTTCCGGATTGAACACATAAGCAACCGGAGGCAGATTGACGAGATGAATGCCGTCCTTCTGCTCAATATGCCAACGGTGAGAGTGTCCATAGAAGAAGGCTTTGACCTGCTTACGGGACTTCAGCAATTCATAGAACGCTTCGGTGTCCTGAATCCCTCCCCAGGGTTTGCCAGATTCTGGTGGAACAAATTGCATGTTGTGATGTGCAAAGACAATGACCGGCTTCTCTTTTCGAGCATCCAAAGCCTCAGCCAGCCACTTCAACTGCGTTTCGCCGATTTCCCCAGTGACAACATTGACGGCCTTCTGAGTATCAAGAAGAACGATATCAGCAAATGGAGTTTCAATAACGCTGATGAGCTTGTTTGAGACAGGCGGCATTGCAGCACGCTGGTCCGCGAACGAGGAGTACAACGGTTCATGATCGTCGTGATTCCCCATCAGCAGGTGCAGCGGAATCCCGCCCTTCCTGACCGGCTCAAGACCTTTCGCGAGATTCTGGTAATCGCCGGGAAGCCCTCTGTTGTAGGCGCAATCCCCGTTCAGAATCAGCCCGGCAGGTTTGCGGCCCAACTTGCCAATTTCCTGAACAACCTGATTCAGGTTGTCGGTCATGTTCACGGTACGAGCGATCGTGGCAGGATTCGCGTCGATATGTGTATCTGAAAGAATCGCGAAAAGGTTGGGATCGCTTCCTTCAGCTGACCACCCTTGCCTGCAGACCATGAGCCCGGCCATTGCGGCGGAACTGCGGACCAGAAACGAACGGCGGGTCATCGGGGGAACATGGATCGGCATACTACGGTGCTCCAACAGTGGCGAGAGGGAATGTAGCAAACAGAGTCGCAGACATTTCCCACCTAGTCTAAGCAAATTGGCTTACGGATTGGGAGTCCGCTGTGTGAACTTGGTGTTAACTTGCGTCTGCCGAAACGTCGTGTGCCTCCGTCCGTTTCAGTGGTCGTTGAAGAACAGCACGCCAAGTAAAGGATTGGCCCGGGTGGGGCTGTCGACTCTCGACAATGAAACTGAGTAGCCATGCGGTGAGGACTGTGGTTAGCAGCGGAAGTGCCACTGAAAGGAGAATGGTGGGGCCGACCGATGTTTGAAAAATTTGTTTTCCCCAACTCCACAGCACCGAGACAGTCAGGCCGACAACAATGGCCACTGACACCGAACGGCCGGTACAGCGTGGAAAAAACATCCCGATAATGAAGAGTGCTGCAAGCGGTCCGACGAACATGTTGAAGAATTTGGGCATCAGATCGAAGATGGTCATCTCGCTATTGAGTGCAAGGTAAGCAACGAACCCGGCATTGATGGTCACGATCATCGTGATCAGGATGCAGAGGACTCGGACGAACAGAAGAGACGGATCCTTCTTTCCAAGGCGTTCATTTCTCTTCGAGAGCAGGTCTGTTGATGCAACTGCTGTGATCGAGTTGACACCTGCTTCGAGTGTCTGAATGGCGTCGCAAAGGAAGGCCGAAATGATCAGACCTGCACAGCCTGCCGGCAACTGATTGCTGAGAAAGTGTGGAAAGAGTTTGTCCGCAGAGTTGATGACAGTCCAGCCTTCCGGAAGCAGTTGAGGGTTCTTCGAGTAGAACGCCAGCAGAGCGAACCCACAAGTGGCCAGAAGACTGACCATAAAGATATCTGTTCCAATATTGATGAAGTAGCTTCTTCGAGCAGACGAAATCGACTCTGTTGAAAAATACCGTTGTAAGACGACCTGATCTGAACAATGAGTGCTGATTGTCCAGAAGAAGTGATTGATCATTGCGGTGATGATGGTCACTCGAATGGTCAAATCCAGACTGAAGAGAGGCGGAGTCTTGTGATGTGTCGCTTCTGTTCGCGCCATCGTCCACCAGTCAACTGGCGCGGTTCCGGTTGTATACATGACTGACGCAATGACCATGAATGCCCCGGAGACGAGCAACAGACATTGCAGCACGTCTGTCCAGATCACAGCCTGAATTCCGCCAACAACACTGTAAATTGCCGCGATCACTCCGATAATGCCCATCCACCAGTAGAGGTCCGGACCAGGGAGGATCTCAAGGTCCGGTCCTTTCACGCGGTCTAATGCCATGGATGCGGCGAAGATCACCATACTCATCCAGCCCAGTCGCAGAAAAATAAACAGCCATGCTCCTGCGATGCGAATAGAGTAGTTGAAACGGAGTTCCAGATAACTATACGCGCTGGTCAACTCCAGCCGCATATAGAACGGAATCCAGATTCTTGTGACGACGTAAGCAGAGAGCGGGACAGAGAGATAACCGCAGAAAAACCAGACGCCGTGTTTGACTACTTCCCCAGGCGAGCCGAGGTATGTTAGTGTCGAAAAGAGAGTCGCGAGGATACTCAGACCGACGGCGAACCAGGGAACGCGGCGTCCCCCCACAAAGAAGTCTTCCGACGAATGTTGTTTGCTGCCAAACCAGAGTGCAATGCCGAACGTTGTCAGTAGATAGAGGATAATCGCAACATAATCTAACTGTGACAGGCTTGATTGCAATGTGAGTTCAGCTTCAGACATCGGGTCTTATCGGCTTTCTGTTGCCCACCGTCTGGCAGGTTGAATTCGACTCGCGTTCAATCGATGAGACTCAACTCGATTTCAAGGAGAAGGTGTCTCAGTTCAGGATATATTAAAGAAAATTGATCCTTTGGGAACACCGGTACGCCATCGATCAATAAAACTTCGCAGCATCGCTTGTCTGCGTTCTACAACCGTTAGCTCGCATTCTCAGAAGAGATCGCAGTTGAAAATAAACTTGCAGTCGAAGTCGACAGGCAGTCTCCGACTGCAAGTTGAAATTCAGGCCAAATTGAGAAGAGTTACTTCTGGTCTCCGTAGAGCCAAGCGAGATCAAATCGTGTGATGTCAGTCACCGTCAACCCATTTGGAACGCGCTTGCCGGCGCAGTGTCCAACCAGCACGCTATCGCCAACGAAATCGATGGCCATATAGCAGTACCATCGTTCAGGGTCAGCAAAGAGGTTCTTCTTGTTGACCCAGGTCTTGCCATCGTCTTTGGAGACCGCCACTGTGAGTGGAGTACGGAAGTTCTTCAACTCTGGTGCGATGTTGGCATGGTCATTCCAGACCAACAGCAGGTCGCCTGTTGATGGAATACGCTCGATACTGGCTGGTGACAACGGGGACTTGATATCGGACTCAACCGCATCGGTCCATGTATCGCCGCCATCGCTTGAATAACTCAGCATCTGACAACCTGGGTTCGCTCGAATGAACATCATGACCCGGCCGTCTTTCAATTCGACAACGCCTGGTTCCTGAGTTGTGACTCGCTTGCCTTCGGCATTGAATGTCTTGAGGAGTGACTTGCTGCGGCGCCAAGTTGTGCCGTTATCGTCTGAGAAGTAGCACATGAGCTCCCCTGCCCAGTCGGCTTTGTTCTCAGTTGCTCGCTGATGAAGGCAAACAGGCAGGACGATACGACCGGACTTCAGTTGAATCGCACGGTTGTTGTTCAACACATAGTAGCCCACTTCATCGTTGATACATTGAGTTGGTGGACCCCATGTTGCCCCTTCGTCCGTGGAGATTCGCATGATCGGACGGCAATCTTTCAACGAATGTTTGCGAAGATAGAACAGAGCAATCCGTCCATCCTGCAGTCGCAGCAGAGAGACCGACATGACGTTCAGGCCGTCATCACTTTTGATGACAACGCGTTCGCTGTCTGACCAGGTCTTGCCGCCATCAGTTGAGATTCGCTCACGGAGGTCAGCCGAATCATGGTCTCCACCTCTGCCGGTGGTGAAGTGCGAATAGATGAACAGAATGCGACCATCGTTGAGTTGGATAAAGTCGCCTTCGCTATTGCGGGAGTTGTTCTCACCCGGTGCAAGCTGCAGAACGACCTTCGGGCCAGTCGGAGTTGCTGGCGTGCCTTCAGACTTGGCAATTGCAGTCGACTCTTTCAGGAGACTTTGAGCAGCTCGAACAGTGACGTCGAGCGTCGGGTCGTCCAGCAATGAGATCAGAAGGGGGCGAGCCTCAGGCAGATTCGCTTCACCAGCAAAATACGCGGCGTCTGTTCGGATCGCAGGGTTGGCGTTCTTTAGGTTCTTCAGCAATGCCTGCTGTCCGGACGGATCCCCGATGACTGCGAGTGCGTTATCAAAATAGGCACGAGCGGCTTCGTCCTGAATCGACTGTTTGCGTTGGGTGAGTGCTGGAATATCGGATTGATCACCGATGGCACCAAGAATCCATGCTGCAACTCGAGCGTTGTTATCGTCAGTGCTTTTTACTTGAGCGCGAATATGATCAAGCGCTCCCGGCTCACCATGACGTGCCAGTGCCGCAGCTGCCATCAATGCTTTGATGGGTTGCTGATCATCATTCATTGCGGTGCGAAGCAAGGTGCGGTCGCCGACTTCGCTCACCTTATAAAGTGACTCGCAGGCGTGAGTGTGCCCGAATGAATCCTTGTCAGCCAGAATCTTCAACAGAGTGGCTGTCTGTTCACGATCCCCTGTTCGGACCAGCTCACGTGCGATTCCACATTGTTGACGTTGATCGAAGCCAGAGGCCGACAGCATCGGTGTCAGCAGCTCGCGTACTTCATTGTGAGCCCCGGCAAGTGAGAGTGCTTCGGCCGCGTGCATCGCTGGCCAGAATTCATCACTTTTGACCGCCTTCCGCAGGATTGCAAAGCACTTTTCCCTGGTTGCATCGTCGATTCCATTCATCGTGCTGCCTGTTGATTCTGCGAGGACCGAAGATGTCGGGTACCACGAGGCGGTCACCATCACCAGACAATGTGCGAACTTCCTCAATGTCATCATTGGAGGTCCTTTGACTGAAAGTTTCGGGGCGTTGATTCGGCTGCTATCTTAAATGGAGACTTTTCTGCAATTCCCAGTGCGACGCTACTTTTCGTCTTATTCGCTGACGATAAGGCGATTTGGATGCGAAGTTAAATGGCGACGCGAGAATTAGAAGCGAGTGCTTTTCTAATAATGGAAATATTCAGGAACTGCTCACGCTGTTCTGGCGTTAATGGTCGGTATGGCGCTGGTGCGACATTGCCTGGGATTCCGCGTTCTTTCAGTAGTTCGGCAGCACTAGAGAACAATGGTGCCTGAAAATTGATCAGACAATCAAGTAAAGCGGCAATGTCACGCTGGACCTCTTCAACTGTTCCCCAATCCTTGTTCTCTGCTGCATTGACCATGTGTTGCATCCAGTGAGGAACCAGGCCAAAAATCCCGTCGAGATGCTCTTTCACACCGGATCTCAAAAGCATGTCGAGCAAGAGTGGCTGGGCGATGATCACACGGAAATGATCCAGCAAGGTGTCAAGCAACGGTCGCGAAGTCGAGAACTGGTCCGAGCATTTAATCCCATGAATGTTCGGGTGACTCGCAAGTCGACGAACTGTTTCTACTTCGAGCTTCGTGCCTGTCATCTGTGGAAGATCGTACAAATAGAGAGGCTTGTTGCTGACATCCGCCAGTGACTCGAAGTAATGAATCAGCTCTGGTTGCTTAAACTTGATACAGAACGGAGACAGCACGACGATTCCATCGATGTCGAGCTCATCGACCATCTTGATTCGGTCTCGTGTTCTTATGAAGCCAGTGTCCCCGACACCGACAAGCAGCTCTGCGCGTCCGGCGTTGATGCGTACCGAATGATTGATCAGGTCGAGCCACGTTTCCTCCGTGAGCAGCTGCATAACTCCCATCGTTCCGCCGGCCAGAAGTCCCTGAATTCCATGAGAAAGCTGGTCTTCAATGTGAGCTTCCAGACCTTCGACGTGTAATTGCTCTTCGCTGTTTAACGGGGTGCAAAGTGCAGTGATCAGATGGAATTGGCTCATGGCAAAACTCGAATGTCAGTTAGGGCGACGTGGCACGAAGAAGTCAGGCAGTCGTTGTTCCGTAAGATAGAAGTCAACTTCTGCGGTTCTGTATTCGTGACGTCAATTCTGTAAATGTGATCTTGATTGCTCTGCGACGGATTAGGGAGTGATGAGGCAGAGCAATTATGGAAAGTCTGTTGGAGTCCCCTTACTCTTTGCCTTTGAATTGCTCAGGGAACTGCTGATGCTTCAGTGAATAAGGGGAGCATTGGTGGAACCATCCGCCATCGATCTCGATTGTTGTCCCGGTCAGATAGCTGAAGGCTGGGTTTGCGAACATGGCGATGCAGTTCCCGATTTCGTCTGGTTGTGCATATCGCCTTAATGGAATCATGTCTTCCACGGTTTCACGCAGCTTCTGGTCAATTTCGGAGCTGCCATAGCCTTTGCTCAGCTCCGTATCAATCGCTCCAAGATTCAATGCGAGAACGCGAATACCGGATGGGCCGTACAGCGTCGAGAGTTCGTACGTCAGAGCGTCGATCCCCCCTTTCGCAGCGACATAGGCAGGACTGATTCCACCAACAAATCGTGACTGAATACTGGAAATATTCAGGATCACTCCCTGCTTTTGGCTCTCCATGACTTCGGCACTCCATCGCGCGAGGAATGCCGGTGCGGTCAGACACACCTGAAGAGTTTTGTTCCATGACTCGAAAGAAATCGCCCGCATTGTCACGATGTCGCGCCATGCGGCATTATTCACGAGGACGTCGATTCGTCCCCAATGTGAACGTGAACGATCGATGATGCTTTTGGTGTAATCGAGATCGGCCAAGTCTCCGTGACTGATCAGAACCTGGCTTCCGAGTGCCTCGATTTCGCGTGCAACGGAGTTCAACCCATTCTGGTCGATCGAGGCAATTGTCAGGTCGTACCCTGCTCTGGCAAATGCTTTCGCTGTGGCCGCACCGATTCCTTGTGATGCGCCGGTGATGACTGCAACTGGACGCTTATTCATGAACGGAATCCTGCTGTGATGCTTCAAGGACGACTGCGAGGCAATCCCCATGTTTTACCGACGGGATCGCCCGAAGCAGAAGGATCATTCCGTTCTGATTTGCTTTGATCGGTGATGAATCGTTTCCGTCGAATCGATGAATCCAGCCAATCAGATCGCCTGACTTCACTTCATCCTTCAGGCGGACAACCGGTTCAAAGAGGCCAGCGACTTCAGCAGGATAGTTCTTCTGAAGGACACCGCTTTCACTGCGAGAGTCATGCACGATTGTGGTGACTCGATTTAACGGAGCGGGATATGCGTACATCCCCAGTTCCGACATGACTTGTAAGCACCCCGTGACATAGTCATTTACACCGTCGGGATTCAACCCGGTTCCCCCGCCCCATTCGGCATAGATCGCAGGAACATTCGCGTCTCGTGCGGCCGACAATGAGCGTCCATTCAGATTCGGGTCTGTTCCCCAAATGAGCGGCAGATTGAAGGCTTTCGCCATCCGTTTCTGGCACTGCAGAATTTCCTCATTGGGGTGAAGCATGTACCCGGTTAGGGGGACAATGTCGAGCGCGATGCCACCTGTGTGCAAGTCGATCAGGTAGTCACTTTGTTGAATGAGATGGTTAATCTCCGAGGCGATTTTCTCGGTGATCGTTCCATCAGATTTTCCGGGAAATGTTCTTGCCAGATCAAGTCCGTCTGGCCCTGTTCGCTTCGCTTCGGTGAAGGCTGGCTCGTTGGCGATTGGAACAAAGGTCACCTGTCCGCGGAGATTGGTGACGTCAATCGTTTTCATGAGTTCGCGAATCGCAGCGATCGGTTCAAACTCATCGCCATGAATGCCGCCGAGGATCAGAAGGTTCTTTCCTGATTGTTGGCCATGAATGGTATGGGAACGGACTAACATGCAACTTGTTTCTATACCGGTTCGGACTAACTTGACACCGAGTGGCGATGACCGTTGTTTCAGTTTACAAATTCGTAAATGCGAGTGGGTGGGAAAGAACCCGGCTTGATTACCAGGCAGTCCAACCGCCATCAATGACAAGGTTTTGCCCTGTCGTATAACTAGATGCATTGCTCGCCAGGTAGACGATTGGTCCTTTGATTTCTTCTGGAGTTCCCATACGTTTCATGGGACTCTTTTCTTTCAGACGTCGCACCATTTCCTGTGGTGCATGTTCAGTCGGAAATGGTCCTGGGCAAAGGCAGTTCACACGGATATTGTCCGATGCCCAATAGACTGCAAGGTGACGTGTCATCTGCACAACGCCTCCTTTCATTGCGTGATAAGAAACCGGACTGGCGGGGCAAACCTCGGCGTAGGCGTCTGGATATGATCCGACCAACCCGTACATGGATCCAAGCAGAATCAGACTGCCAGAGGCGTTGTTGCTGACCACATGGTTTCGAAACTCTCTCGCCAACAGAAAGTATCCGGTGAGATTATCGAGCTGTCTGCGAAACTCTTCTCCTGTGACGGTCGACCAGTCTTTGCCGAGTGCTTCGTTCCCATTGTTGATGAGGACATCAATCGTCCCGGCCAGTTCGCACCCTTTAGCATAGCCGCTTATGATCGACGCCTCATCCATGTGATCAAGTTCGACCGCATGGTGTGGCTTATTCACCGCTGGCAACGTCTCTAAGAGTGATTGAGCCTTGTCTAGCGAGCGACTTGCGACGACGACGCTGGCACCTGCTTCTGCCAACGCGCGTGCCATCGCTTTTCCAAGGTGCCCTGTTGCTCCTGTGATGAATGCTGTTTTTCCATCCAGTCGAAACAGGTCGGAGATTGTGTTGTCGCTCTGGCTACTCAATGAAGCTACTCCGGTCTTATTCAAACGAGATGAATCATGCGCGACGATCATCAGGCAGTTCGTTAAATCGACTCTTCATAAGTGATCGATTTAACAGGGCTAGTCAAGCTTGAAATCCAGTTTGAGTGGTCCGGAACCTTCTGTCACCTTCGCGGTCAACGTTGTCTTCTGATTGTACTTTTCAGGAATCACAACGCTTGCTTTTCGAGTCGCGGAAAGAATCTGCTCTTCAGTCATTCCAGAGGTGTTCGGAAGGGCTGATATTTCAACCTTCAAATCGCCGATCGGGACGGCGTTTGCACTCGGGGTTTGAAATTTTCCACCGTTGATCTCGGCAGATGAGACGGGGCCTTCAGGTTGTGGGAGAAAACGAATGGATCCGAATTCAAGTGGAGTTCCCTGAAATTGTACCGTTCCTTCGACGACTCGTCGCTTGGGGCCGGTATCAGATTCCCCGCAGCCTGAGAGGAGGAGAAGCAGCAGCAGCGAGACGCGAAGGGGCCGTGACAATGCTGAATCCTTATCAATGGAACACAAGAGGAGTGCGTGGGGCGTCGTTGCAGTTCAAGGGACCATGTGAACCGAGGGCGGATGCTTTGTAACGACTCGCCTTTGGAGTCATTCGAGTTGGCGAACTGCCGTGCGCCCGCATGGGAGACTCGGACGGTTTAGAATTCGCCAACCACTTCGGATCCGGCTCGCGTTGCCAGAGCTTGAAGCGTGCCTAAATGCATGTTCTTGGAAAGGAAATGCACGGAACCGTCCGCCATGCCGAAGTGCGCTCCGCCAGTATGGAAGCTTGAGAACCCTTGAGGGCGGAAAGCAAATGTTCCGCCTCCTGGAACTGTCGTGCTTCCATTGATTCCACGGCTGACATCAAAAACGTTGTAGCCAGCATAGGTGTTGGCGTTCGGTGATGTGGTTCCGTTAGACACGACGGAAGGGTTCCCTGTCACTTCGCCGATCGCCAGTGTTGAACTCAGTCCATCAGTGATATCGCCGAAACGGACGCGGGAGGCTGCAAACAGCAATCCGTTTCCATCCATTCTGGGACGTATATCTTCGCACGTCCAATCCCGAGAATCAGCTACCCCGCCGATGTCTGTGCGTGGCATGCGTGTCGGCCCTGTCGCCAATGGGTTCACCATCGACTCTGATTGCGGATTGCTAGGACACAACAGATTGGGGACTGGGCCTAATGCGTTGGCTGCGAAGTTTGAAGTCGCTCCCAGGACATTCAAAGGTTCGAATGTCAGGTTGCTGTAGCTGTTGGCCTGATCCATATAGGGAAGGATGTGAACCGCCCAGGAGAACAGCGTTCGATTGCCGGCAACAGGCCAGCAGACTCTTGAGTTCGTACCGGTTCCTCCACCAATCCCTCCTCCGGGAGGAAGCGTCTGGTGGCTGTCTGCATAGTTGTGCAATGCCAGAAGGGTTTGTTTGAAATTGTTCTTGCAGGTAGACCGTCGGGCGGCTTCTCTGGCCTGCTGAACAGCAGGAAGAAGAAGTGCGATCAAGATGGCAATTATGGCGATGACGACCAGCAGCTCAATCAGTGTGAATCCGCGAGATGATTGGCGGAGTTGAGCAGGTGAAGCGTTCTGCATGACGAGACCTCACGCAAGAAAATGGAAGATGGAACATTTGGAAAATGTCACGTTTGAAATGCGCGTACGAAAGATTGTTCGACCATGGATGTGAGTCATTTGAGGAGGTCTAGGTCGAATGTTTTGTCAGTCGAAATCCTGATGCTAGTGTGCACATAAGTGAGGGTGTCGAACTGCTGACGAGATCGTCCTCTCAGGACATGCTCATCGAATTCTTCAAATTTGATGTGAGTGATCATGTCTTAAATGTGCACAAAGTCAATTCCACCATGGCCATATACGCTGAAAATATCGAAAAATGCAATTATGTTTTATGTCGATGGGTATCCAGGTGGGATGGAGCCTGTAGACAAAATGAACGGAGTCTACGGATTCAAGAGGGAATCTAAGCGCGATGACGGCAGCGTTGTGAGCTTGCTGTCCGGAGCTGCAGATCCTCGGCGATTCGTCGTGAACGAATCTGGCAGTTTTCTTTGTTCTGTTTCGCGGTCGAATCACCACGTCTGTCTGAGGATGACAATGTGGTGTGAATCGACCGTGCGTCTGAAAGATGTCAAGCTGCCAGGTAACCGAAAAGAGTCACGGAACGCATCGGGAGCGCATTCCTTGGAACCACAACCAGTGCTGAAACTGGATGGTTCGTAGTGAGAGTGGTGTCGAAGAGGTTGCAAACGTTGGAATGGTCTCGCTCTCCGCGATGATCCTGTTTCGGTGGATCATCGCGGCAGGAGTCTGTGTGTGGGCGATACACTCTGAGGCCGGATTCGCCAAATCCCAATGGCAGAGTCTGTCGGGTGGGAGCAGCAGGGGAAATGATGAAACTGCCCGAACGAGCCCCAAATAAACCGCACCGGCCTAATCCAGGACGTTCGCTGGTTTTGCAGGTGGTTGCGGAGTGGTTGAAGGCGGTGGCTTCGGAAGTGGTGGTCCGAGCTCAATTACCGGAACTGATGTTTCATAGATCCAGTTCTGCGGTTGAGCCTCCCAACCGGCCTGAACACCGTTCTGCATCAAGACCTGTCGTGCAGTCAGATAGACATCATAGCTGTCTGGCAACACATAGAAGACGACGTAAAACTGCTGTGGATTAATGGAGAGAAGCAATCGCTTGATCGTACTGCGATTACTCATGATGGCTTCTGAAGTGAATCCCTTGTCTTCACGCGGGATCATGCGGAGCCGTGGCCATCGATCGTTGTTAATGAAATACTCGGCAGTGAAAAAATCATCATCATAGCTCGGCATCTTTAAGAAGTGCTTGGCAAACTCTGTCGGGCTGATCCCTGCCTGTGGATCGGTGTTGAGTTTGTATCGGATGATGATCTGTTTGCCACGATTCTCTGCGTCCTTGCGGAAATCGTCGACGCTCATCGGGTACAGCTTTCCGTTGGCACATAGCATGTTGAGACGCTTTGCGCCGGGCGGTGCTGGCCGGGGATTCGGAATGCTCAGAATCTTTGGCGGTGGAGCTGCTTTGACGGGTGTTTTATCAAGGCGCGCCTGCAGGTCCGCCTTCTTGGCGAGTGCTTCAGTAATACTTGCCTGAAGTTTCTCCCGCTCTGCTTCGGCCAGTTCGACTTCTTTCTTGCTGGTCTCAGCCATTTTCTTGTCACTCTCGATTTTCATCGAGAATTGATTCGCTTCTTTCTGAGTGTCAGCAAGCAATTTTTTCCTGGCGGCAACAGTGTCCTTCAGGCGGTTCAAGCGTTCCTGTTCTGATGCGATATTGAACGAGTCCAATTGAACATTCAGTGTGTCTTTATTCGCCGTCAATCGCGCGAGCTTTTCCTTTGCCTCTGTGACATCCTGCTGCGTGACTGTCGAGTTCTCGATAATGTGCTTGACCGTTTCCTGAACGTTCATCTGGACCATCAAAAGAACCAGGATGAGGACGCCCACGACGTTCGTCATGGCATCCATCAGGGAATCGAGTTCTAAGTCTTCGCTAAACTCTTTAGGACGCCGTGGCATTGGATCTTCTTCGTGTCGGCGGAATGTTCAGATGAGGCCAGCAACTGTCAAAAAGCAAAGGGGGCTATTTCTTTTCCATTGCCTTCTTGAAATAGCTCAGATCGATCTTTCCCTTCCCGACAACCGGCAACTTTCCGTTGGGAACCTCACGGTCGGTGCAGAACTTTCGTGCTGCGTAAAATGTATTGAGTCCTTCGCTCCGGATTAAAAAGACGATGGAGTTTGAAGGATTATTCACCGCCAATTCGACAAGTTGAAGGAAGTCTTTGTCAGTTGCCATGTTTGCCGCTCGGATTGTCTTCGGCGGATTCAGATCGTGGAGGACGAGTGCTCCATCCTGACATTCAATGAAGTGAGGAATGAAGTTCAGACCACTTCCACTTGGCAAAACCGAGACGTTCGCAGGAGGGGCATCTTTCTTTCCGGAAATGTCGAGCTCGAGCTGAGCGAGTTCCTCTTGCAGGGTCTTCGATTGAGCGACCATGTCTGAGGTTTTTTCACGCATCGCTGCTGTCAGCGTCGGAATGACGATCTTGACCTCTTTGAGCGCTTCAAGCTGTTTCTCTGTTTCCTCAAGCTGCTTTTTCAGTGCGAGGATCTCCGCCTCAGAAAGCTCAATCTGGTTCCGCGTTAATGCAGCGGTCGGGCCAATCTTTTCGTTGATGAGCTTACGGAGTTCTTCCTGCTTCAGTTCCTCTTTCTTGATCTCCTCCTGAGTCATTTCGTACTCGGAAATCATTTCAACATCAGCAGTATCCAGCTGCTCCAGAGAGACAGCGGCGATCATCAACGTCAGCACTCCAATCACGGTCGTAATGATGTCCATGAATGGAAAGAGCGAAACATCTTCTTCTGTTGCAGCCTGCTTGCGGGCCATCGTGCTCTTCTGAAAAAGGTTTCTCTACTGATTCAAAATCAATCGACTCTGCGTGAATCGTCTGGCAGGTGGATTGTTGTGTGAAACCCCATTACGGAGTTTGCAGCTTTCTGATTCTCAATCGTTGTGTTGTGACTGAGTGACGCGATGGAATTTTATTGTGATGCGAAGTGAGTGCCGTGTGATCTGAGTTGCGTGATGTACCTGACGTTCTCACATCAATCTCGAAACAGGGGAACTCGCTTTAACGGGGCCCGTGGTTTCAGAATCTGAAAGCCACGGGCTCTGTCTGATTTCTCCTGGAGTCAATTCCAACTCTGACTATTTGCCCCCAAACCATTTTCCCCATCCGGATCGTGGAACCTGTTGAATAACAACCGAGCGTTCGCCAAGTCGGATCAGAACATCGTTCAACGATTCCAGCCCGCGACCGATTCCATCGAAGCGCTCGATGAGCATGTTCTGGGCAGATCCCAATGAGCCGTGAACTTCCGCTTGAAGTTGACCTGCCTGTTGTGCAGCAGTGGCGACAACAGTTTGAACTCCCTGTGCAGACTCGGCGATCTGAAGGAACTGCGCGCTGAGTTGGCTCTGCAACTCTGTCGCGTGTTCGCGTTGCTGTTCCTGCATTTTAGCAGCAGCGATTTCGAAGTTTTGAGCCATTTGGGCGGTCAGCTTGCCCCCCATGGAGTCGAGACGGTGCAACCACTTCTCAAGCTCTGCGTGATGTGTCCCCATCGCAGCTTCGACAGCTTCCCGGAACGCTGCGGTATTGCCCCCGCCAGTCCCGCGCTCCGCTCCTCCTTCACGTCCGTCATTGAGACGGCGGAGGAAGTTCTCATTGCAGTATTCATCTACGCTTCCCAATAAATCCTCTTCGCTTTTCTGAAGCGAAGATTGTGGGATTTTCACAATCATACTGAGAACAAGCGCGAGCAGCGTCGTGTCGAATGCGGTTCCAAGACCACTGAACACGTCATTCATCGCCCCTTTCAGTGCTTTCATGTCTGAAGCAGCTGCAAGGCTGGCACCAAGGCTCGCGACCGCAACGCTCAATCCGAGCACGGTCCCGATAAACCCGAGAATCGGAAGTGACCAAAGCAGGACTTTTGCGAGTGAGTAACTGCCCATCACATTGTTGGCGTCAAGCCCGGCCTGTGACTCCATCATCGTGACGGTTTCGGCAGCGCTTTTTCGCACACGAAAATGTTCGATTCCTCGCAGCACTCGGTTGATCAGAAAGCTGCTGGAAGAGGCTCCAGGCAAACCGCGAATATGGTTGACGAACCGATCCAGCGATTTGAGGCTGATCTCTTCCGAAATCTCCGTTGGCAGCACATCCAGCAGCATGCATTCCTTCTGAATCTTCAGGTTGCGAGCCTTCATGATCAGAATGGCGACTGCCCAACCAAAGGCAAACGTCAGGAAGTATGGGATTACCCCGCGATCCCAGAACAGCTGGCCAAACAGGTTCCAGCGTAATGGATAGGTTGCAAGGAAGATCAGTACTGTGAAAGCCAGACCCAGCAATCCACTGGGGATCATGGGAATGTCACTGGATGCAGAACCTGTATCTAAGAGAGTGACGTCGGCTGCTTTCGATGGGCTTTGAGTTGCCCCATTCTTCGCGCTTGCACTCGCTGAGACAGGTGGCGTGGTGTCTGTACTCGTAATGCTTGTGAAATCTGGAAATCGAATCCCTGACTCACTTGCTGCACCTGGAATTTTTACAGTGCCATGGCAGTACGGGCAGGTGCGGGTTTTGCCAGCCAGACCTTCTGGAATCTTCAACGGCTTATTGCAATGCGGGCAAGCAATTTTCGTGTAGACAGTCATCTCGGATTTCGGTCAGGAATTCGAACTGGAAGTCAGCTAACGACAGGGTAATTTAGAAGTTTTTCAATAATATCGCGACGCTTAGGAGGCAATTTCAGCCGGTCTGTTTCGGAAATTCTTCTTTGAAACGACAATATGTATTCAAGTGTCGAGAGATGGAGAGTCCTGTAATTGCAAATGTAACGACTGGCGAATCTTGAGAGACTCAACGATGCCTGTTCTGTTCGAATTTTATAATGTCTTCCGGGGCCAAGCTTTTTGAAAAGCTGATGTCTTTGCCGATTGGAAATTGGGAGTGTTTGTTCAGTACCGCTGCATTGAGAATGAGACACTTGATCGGAACTTTGTTTGTGAACAACTTGTTCCGGTTTCGTGCTGTTCAAGGGATTCAATCTGATGCGGCACAGCTCGGATGAGATCGCATGCGAAGATAATCGGGCCGCAATTGGACACGGTAGTTCGCGAGCGAGGTAATTGTAGGTTCGAGCCGAACCGTGGCCAGAGGCATTGCCGTGACGAAGCGATCAGCGATTGGAAACCTGAATCGAACCTGAAAGGAACTTGCACCATCAAACTCGCCGGACCCGAAAATGTGGATCACATCGGGCGGTTGTCTGGTTTATAATTCAAACAAAGGGGTTGTCAGGCGCAGGGGAAAGATCTCTGGCAGAAGCCCTCTGTCTTGGCTGAAGATGGGCTCGTGTGGTTATCGGAATCGATTTCAACTGTTGATCGGGAAAACGGTATTTCTCTATTCAGGATGAACTCCCATGCAGAAAACGATGAAGGCGGCTGTCGTTCGTGAGTTCGGATCTCCACTGGTGATTCAGGAAGTCCCGGTTCCGAAGGCAGGCCCAGGTCAGGTTCTTGTCAAGATCGAGACCAGCGGTGTCTGTCACACCGACCTGCATGCGGCAGAAGGCGATTGGCCAGTGAAGCCATCTCCTCCATTCATTCCCGGTCATGAAGGTGTTGGTCATGTCGTGTCACTCGGGAGTGGAGTCAAGCATATTAAAGAAGGTGATCGTGTTGGCCTGGTCTGGCTTTATTCAGCTTGCGGGTACTGCGAACACTGTCTCGGAGGGTGGGAAACTCTTTGTGAACGGCAACAGAACTCCGGGTATTCCGTCAATGGAAGCTTTGCAGAGTATGTCGTCGCCGACCCGAACTTCGTTGGTCATATTCCTGCTAATGTCGACTCTGTTGAGATCGCACCTGTCTTGTGTGCGGGCGTCACTGTCTACAAGGGATTGAAGATGACGGAAGTGAAACCCGGTGGATGGGTTGTCATCTCCGGAGTGGGCGGACTCGGTCACATGGCTGTTCAGTACGCCAAAGCGATGGGAATGAATGTCGCTGCCGTCGACGTCGATGATTCGAAACTCGAACTCGCTGAACGACTCGGTGCCACTGTTACAGTGAACGCCAGGAAGCAGAATCCCGCTGAATTCTTCAAGAAGGAATTCAAGGGAGCTCACGGTGTTCTGGTGACCGCTGTTTCTCCAATTGCATTTGAACAGGCATTGGGAATGGTCCGTCGCGGGGGAACAGTTGCCTTGAATGGTCTCCCGGCTGGCAATTTCCCACTTTCAATTTTTGACATGGTGCTGAACGGCGTCACAGTTAGAGGGTCGATCGTAGGTACTCGGCTCGACTTGAAGGAAGCACTGGAGTTTGCCGCAGAAGGGAAAGTGAAAGCCACCGTCAAAGCGGAGCCGATTGAGAATATCAACAGCATCTTCGACAGAATGAAGCAAGGCAAAATCGAAGGGCGAATCGTGTTGGACTTGCGATCCTGATCGCCTGATTATGTCAAGAAATTAAGGACTCACAGAGATCTTTAAGCGTGTGTCGTTGCCCTCAGCGTGAATCGTCACCTGATGGCAACGACACACGCTTTTCTTGTTTCGATGAGCTCTTGCGAAGCTGAGCTCTCTGCTTTGATCAAGAGCGTTTCTTCATGTCGGATGGCGACTCAGGGTGTTTAAGTCCACATCAACCACAAGACACCAATCGTCGTGGTCAAGACAGTGAGGATGATCCCGACTTTCAGGTATTCGAAGAATCCGACGATGATCCCTTCTCTTCTCGCCGTTTCGACAACGATCAAGTTTGCGACTGATCCCAGCAGAGTCAGGTTCCCTGCAAGTGTGCTGGACATTGCGAGAGCCAGCCAACCTGTGACAGGATCATCCAGAGATGGGATCAGTGAGCGGAACAGAAGCACTGCCGGGACGTTCGAGACAAGATTCGAAAGCACAACGGACATCCCGGTGACAACGAGGATCGGTGATTCGAAGCGACTGGCGATCTCGTCGATCTTCCAGCTGTGGACAACATTCACCTCGAACGTGCGAACAACGATGAAGAGTCCCCCAAACATGAGCAGCAGCGGCCAGTCAATTCGTTGATAGAATTTCGAGGTTCTCACACCAGTGCATAGCATGACAGCAGCGGCTCCAAGTGCGACGACCGCGATCTGGTAGCCAGCAAAGAACATGAATACCGTGATCGTTGTGACGATCAGACTACGCATCATGAGTTGACGGTGAGGTCGGCCGAGGCGAACCGTTGATGATTCCGGCAGTGACGTTGGTGGGACTGCAATTGCCGCCAGTTCTTTTCTGTAAATCGCTGCAATCAACAAAAAGTTGACGGCCAGTCCCATGATCGCAACGGGAGAAAGTCTCGCAGCGAAATGAAAGTAAGGAATCCCTGAAAGCGAAGCGATAATGATGTTCTGCGGGTTCCCAGTCTCGGTTGCGACTGAGCCAATGTTCGAAGAGGTTGCGAGTGCAATCAGGTACGGCAACGGTGTTCGCCCTGTTCGTAGACAAAGCGACAGGACCAATGGGGTGAGAGCGACGCAGACAACATCGTTTACCAGTAAGGCAGATAGCCCGCCAGAGAGCAGAATCACCATCGCAAGTAGAGAATATGGTCCCTTACAGCGCGCGATGACTACGTCCGTCATCCAACTGAAGAACCCGGAAAGCTGCAGCGAAGCTACGACGATCATCATCCCCAACAGCAGGATGATTGTATCGGGATCGATTGCCTGTGCAGCATCTTTTAAGGTAATGAACCCGCCACACAACATTGCTGCAGCGCCACATAATGCGATTCCGGCTCTGTCAATTCGGAGTCCGGGAAGGCGTCCTGTTGCCAGCCCGATATATGTGATCACAAACAGACAGATTGTTCCCCAATATTGAACTGCTCCGGTCATATTGTGGCTCAAAAAATGACGGTCTGATCACAAGACCGAGTCTGTCTGGAAATGCGAAACGGTGAAACAATACTGGTCGCCAGGCGAATTCAATACGACCTGCGGCGCTGCCAGTCAACCGAAAGAACACGATCGCTCAAATTGGAGAAATTGACGGAGAGACGCGAGTCTGAGTTGAATGTGTGATTGAGCGGAACCACACCCTCACTACTGCAGAATCGTTCTATGTCTCGACCGAAATTCTTCCTGCGTTCCACTCGTGATGGAACTGGCGTTCTACCGACTCGATGTGACGAATTGATAGTCGAGACCATTCGAGAAGCAGTGCTGTCGATTCATATTCGGACAGCTGCCAGTGGTGCAAGCTGGCATGAAGTCGGTCCGTCAGTAACTGCATCGTCAATGCAGCGGCAACCGAGACATTGTAGCTCTCGACAAATCCATACATGGGCAGATGGACCAGATCGTCGGCTGCTTCGATTGCGGCGTCCGGAAGCCCTTCCTTCTCGTTTCCAAAGAGAACCGTGACTGGTCTGTCGATTGGCAATTCCTGAATCGGTTTGCTGTCCTTATGCAAAACAGCAGCCGCGACTCGAATTCCCTCTGCCTTCAAACCAGAGATGCATTCTTGAAGCGCATTCGGGCCGTTGTGCTGATGGAGTGACAGCCATTGCTGACTTCCGAGCGCCACGTCAGGATTGGTTTCAAACTCGTTGTAAGTCTCGACGATATGAACATGTTGGACCCCCATGGCGTCGCACGTTCGCAAGACTGCGCTCGCATTGTGCTGTTGGTACAGGTCGACAAGGCCGATTCGTACCCAGTCTGTTCGCCACTTCAATACTTCCGCAAAACGCTGACTGCGTTGTTCGGTAATGAAGGACTGCAGGTATCTGGCGAGTGCTTTGTCGATGGGGGGGCAAGTTTTAGGGGGCATCTGAAACGTATCGTTTACGTGAACAACACAGTCCGGCAACTCAAGGTTGATACAAAGGCTGTGCGAAAAATGGCGATTCGGTGAACCGTCGTGTGTTCCTGAAGCTCCCAGGTAAGTTGGAAGAGAATTCACGTCGGCCGTGTTGGGCAGCGTACGGGAAACGGTGGCGCATTGAAATCGTAGTGGAATTCTCTTTTGCGAGCCTACAATCCCATTTTGTGCGGCCTGAGGTCGTTTTTGGGGAGTTGGAAGATGGTAAGGGCCGGATTATTCTCAACGACATCCCCGTAAGTGTACGACGATGACGTTGTGGCACTATCAATGAGACCGGGCAATGAGACTGGGGACCAGCTTGGAGACGAGGTGTTGCGAAATGAAGCAGGTGGACTGTCTCGTTGCTCACTAAAAGATGTGTGTCGTTTTGAAACAGGTGAGGCCGAAGATTGGCTGATAAAAGTGGATTTCAGGCCTTCAGGCTGATTTTTACTCAATGCATCAAGAATACTGTAAATATTTTTGTGTCCGTAAGTATTGATTTTAAAGCAAGTTGCAAATTATCCATAAAAATGGACCCGAACTGGGCACGGGTAATGCAACTCTATCTTGGGAACTAACTGTCGAGTGCCAGTTGAAAATGCAACCTGAAAGAAAATGTCGTTAACGACTAAAAAGATTGATCAGTTTCGCCCCGTCCAGCGTTTGTACAGATGAGTGAATTTGCAAGTCACGGAGCGGAATCGAAGTACACCAAAGTGTGCGTGAATTTGAAACGCACACCATTCGAACTGCGAGCTAAGGCCATTTCGGACAGCTCGCCTGAGTGATTGGGAGGGACTCGCGATGAACTTGAAATATCGAAATCCCGCGATGAAGCAGCTGACGGAACAGCAGAAGCGGTATGCCACACTCGAAAAGCGCGTTGAGCAAATGGACCGCGCTGAAACTCTGTTGAATCAGATTGGTTCAGACCGACTGTTTCGTTATCCGGAGCTCTGTGAAGCGATTACCGGGTTCCGAACGGAGAAGTATCCAGACCTGATTCTGACGACGGAAGAACTGCAGCATGACCTTCCGCTCTTTGTGGAAGAATTGTCTGCAAGTCTTGATCTGGCGGTCGAGAACGCTGGCGAACCAGTGTTGACGGTTGATGAACTGAGCGAGCGTTTCAACGTCTCGACAAAGACAGTTGACCGTTGGCGAAAACGCGGTCTGGTCAGTCGCCGCTTTAAGTTTGGCAATCGTTCTCGTGTGGGCTTCCTGCTCTCTTCAGTGGATCGCTTTGTTAACGATCACGGCACTGAAATTGAACGGGGAACTCGGTTCACTCAACTGACGGAGGTCGAGCGAATGGAGATTGTTACCAAAGCACGTCGATTGGCACAGCATGGCGCCTGCCCTGCTGAAGTCGGAAAGCGGCTCGCTCGTTGGTTCAAGCGATCCCCTGAGACGATTCGTTACACCTTGAAACAGTACGATACGGATCATCCGGAAAACGCTGTTTTCCCAACATCCACTTCTCCTCTTTCCGACGATCGGAAGCAGGAGATCTACCAGAAGTATATCAACGGGATGTCCGTTGACGTTCTGGCAACAGACTACTGCCGAACGCGAACCAGTATTTACCGTATCGTTTCGGATATTCGAGCAGAGATGCTTCTGAATACCCCGATCGATTATATGGACAATCCAGAGTTCCATCTGGCAAACGCCGAGAAGACAATTCTTGGTCCACCACCGGAAGTTGAGAAGAAATCTGGGGCAGTGAAAGCTCCTCCTGGATTGCCTCCTTACCTCGCCAGCTTGTACAGCGTTCCGCTGCTGACTCGTGAGGAAGAAGGTTACTACTTCCGCAAGATGAACTACTTGAAGTTCAAGGCGGCCACGCTGCAGAAGGAAATTCTTGACCGTCGCCCCAAGACGAAAGAGCTGACCGATATTGAAGCTCTGCTCGAACAGGCAACAACCGTCAAGAACTTCCTGATCCGCAGTAACCTGCGATTGGTGGTTTCGATCGCCAAGCGTCACATGAAGCCGTCGGCAAACTTCTTCGAGATGGTCAGTGATGGGAATATGTCCCTGATTCGGGCGATCGAGAAGTTTGACTACAGCAAGGGAAACAAGTTCTCGACATACGCCAGTTGGGCGATCATGAAGAACTATGCCCGGTCAATTCCAGCCGAGCATAAGATTCTTGATCGATTCCGCACCGGCAGCGAAGAGGTCTTCCGTTTCTCTGAAGATGAGCGAGGAAGTCAGTTCGCAGATGAGTCTGTGAACACAAAACAGCACCAGATGATCATGTCGATCCTCGATAACCTCGATGACCGCGAACGAGCAATCATCATGCACCGTTACGGGCTCGAACGAGGAAGTGAACCAGAGACTCTGGAACAGGTCGGAACACGCTTCAATGTGACGAAGGAACGTATCCGACAGATTGAATCCCGTGCCATGCAGAAGATCCGCAAGATTGCCAGTGACGAAAAGCTGGATATCCCAGGGATCTAATCCAGATGGGAAGCCCGTTTGGAAGCGATTTCAGCCGGATTTTCCGTGTGGCATGACAAGTTTGAGTGAGGGCTGAAGCCTGACCTGCATTTTGCAGCGGTTTCAGCCCTCTTTTTGTTTCTTGAGTGCTGCAGCAATTGACGCTGATCTGGCTGCGGCTAGAATTCCATTTGACTGCACTTCGGGGGCGATCGGATTCGACTGGTTCTCCGCGGGGTATAGGTCGCGTGTCGTGGTTGATCAGTTGGCCACGTAAAAAGCTGATCAAAAAATTAACTGCCAACAACAACAAGCAGTTTGCCTTGGTTGCCTAATTAGGCTTCCCCGTCTGAGGAATCCCCGTCAGAGGAGTCCAAAAGTCGGTTACAAATTCTGACTGGTTTCAGGTCAACGGTCGCTACGCCTGAAACGAGAAAAGTGGTGACCTGGCCATCGAAGGGTTTGTCGTTTGTCGCGACGATGGCGAGGAGCGTAAGCAAGCGTCTACACACGTAGAAGCCGTATTCCAGGGCTCTCAGGACGCGGGTTCAATTCCCGCCGCCTCCATACACAGGCTGACTAGTCTTCATCGACAGGTCAGCCTGTTTTTTTGTGCTTAGTCCTTTGCCCTTAATGTAAAGGTCGTTTCGTGTTCTCTTGCCTCCATGCAAAAGGCGTTCTGCCACTGGTTGTTAACGGGGCATGAGGCTTGTGCAACGGGTGACACCAGATTTCACTTTCGAGCCTGTCTCAGCCGAATCTTGAATGGTCGAGTCTAGGCGTGGGTCGGTTCGGTGGGGGCGTGGTCTTCTTCTTTCGCTGTTGGTTCTGTGTCGAACCAGCGGTAGATGGCGGGGATGACCAGAAGGGTCAGGATTGTGCAGGTGATCAGTCCACCGATGACGACGGTCGCTAATGGTCGCTGCACTTCCGCACCGGCACTTCCTGATACTGCCATCGGAATGAAGCCCAAGGCTCCGCACATGGCGGTCATGAAGACAGGTCGCAATCGGTCCATTGCTCCGTTCGTAACTGCTGAGATCGCGTCATGCCCGTGCTCGCGCAGATGCCTGACGTGTTCGATGAGAACGACTCCATTCATCACGGCGATTCCGAAGAGAGCGATAAAGCCCACCCCGGCAGAGATTGAAAATGGCATGTCACGGAGCCAGAGTGCGAAGATTCCTCCGGTCGCGGCAATGGGCACGTTCAAGTAGATCAGCAGCGTCAACTTCACGGAATTGAAGGTGACATACAGCAGCGAGAAGATCAGAAAGAGTGCCACCGGGACTGCAATCATCAGTCTCGCACTGGCTTTCTGGAGGTTCTCGAACTGTCCGCCCCAAGTCAGCGAGTAGCCTTCCGGGAGTGGGACTTCCTGTTCGACGATCTTCTGGGCGGCCCCAACGAACCCGCCGAGATCGCGTCCGCGAACGTTGCACTGAATCAGAAGCCGGCGTCGGATGGCATGGCGGCTGATTTCTGACGGACCATCTTCGATTTGAATATCCGCCAGTTGAGAGATAGGAATCTGGCGGCCCATTGGATCGTCGATCTTCAGGTTCTTCAGCTGATCGACATCTTTTCGCCACTCCGATGCGAGTCTCACCTGCAACGGAAAGCGTCGCTGCCCTTCGAAAACTTCTCCCACCGGTTGCCCCCCGATGATGCTGATGGCATTGAGAACGTCGCTGGAGTTGATGCCATAGCGCGAGATGGCATCGCGTCGGATGATGACTCGCAGATACGGAAGACCTGTGATTTGCTGAGCTTGAACATCTGCGGCGCCGGGGACTGAATTCAATGATTGAACGATCTTGTCTCCCAATTGTTTGAGCACATCAAGATCATCGCCATAAAGACTGAGCCCGACGTCTGAACGGACTCCGGCGACAAGTTCCTGAACTCGCAGCTCAATCGGCTGCGTAAAGCTGAACGTGTTGCTGGGAACGGCTTTCTCAAGGGCATCCTGCATTGCTTCGATCAGTTCAGCTTTGGATCTCCCCTGCCCGGTTCCGTGTCCGGGTTTCATTCGAATCAGAATGTCAGTCTGGTTGACTCCCATCGGGTCGTTCGCGATCTCCGGACGCCCGGTCTTTGAAATGACACTTTCGACCTCAGGGAATTTCAGCAGCGTTCTTTCGATCGCCTTGGTCATTTCGACGGAGGTTTCCAGAGAGACACTGGGGAGTCGTAGTGTTTGAATTGCGAGATCGCCTTCATCGAGTTTGGGGACGAACTCAATTCCGAAACCTGTGGCGACAAATACGCTGACGAGAAAGATTGACAACGCGCTGCCGATCATCAGGAATGGGCGCTTCATGGCATAAGCCAGCATTGGGGTGTAGCTCCACTTGAGCCATTTCACAAGAAACGTATCGGTGGAACTGACACGTCGTGCCAGGAAAAGTGACGCCATGACGGGCATCACTGTGACCGAAAGAATCAACGCCGCAGTCAGTGCGGACATGAATGTGAACGCCATCGGCCGGAACATCTTTCCTTCAACACCTTGAAGGCTGAGGATCGGAAGGAAGACGATAATCACAATGATGCCTGCAAAGAGAATCGGAGTCCCGACTTCTTTGGCAGACTGCCTGAAGACCGATTTGGGGACATGAGTTGAGCCGGACGTTTTGAGATAGCGGCTCGCGCTTCTGACGGCATTTTCAACCATCACGACCGCGCCATCGACAATGACGCCGAAGTCCACTGCCCCCAGACTCATCAGGTTGGCAGAGACACCAGCGACCTTCATCGAAATCAAAGCACACATGGCCGAGAGTGGAATGGCTGCCGCGACGATCAACCCTGCACGGACGTCGCCCAGCAGTAGAAAGAGCATCACGATCACGAGGGCGACACCAACACCAATGTTTTCTGCAATCGTGTGAATCGTCTTTTCGACCAGTTCCGTGCGGTCGTAGAAGGTGTCGATGTAAACGCCTTTGGGTAAGGTCGCCTCAATCTCTTTGATCTTCGCTTTGACGTCCGCGACGACCTGCCTTGAGTTCCCGCCCATCAACATCATCACCATCCCGGTGACGGCTTCCCGGTTTCCATCCCTGGTCACGGCCCCTTGTCGCAGCATTGGTGAGAAGAGCACATTGCCGATGTCAGAGATGCGAATTGCAGTGCCATCGCTCCGGTTCTCAAGAACGATACTTCGAATGTCGTCCAGACTGCCGATCAGACCTTCGCCTCGGATCACGCGTTGCTCTGCACCATGAATGATGTATCCTCCGCCAGCGTTCGCATTGTTCTGCTCCAGAGCTTTAAACACAGTGTTGAGACTGATGCCGTAGTGCAATAATTTGTTGGGGTCGACCTGGATTTCGTATGTCTTCAGCTCTCCGCCGAATGTGTTGACCTCAATCACTCCGGGGACGCCTCGCAATTGAAACGCGATCTGCCAGTCCAGAATTGTTCTCAGATCCATCAAGCTGAAATCGTGTCCTTCTTTGGCACGCACTTCGAACTGATAGATTTCGCTCATCCCTGTCGCGATCGGCCCCATCTGAGGATTCCCCATCCCTTGCGGAATGTTGTCTCGCGCTTGCTGGAGACGTTCGCTAATCAGATTTCGAGCCCAATAAATATCGGTCCCATCCTCGAATGCCACGGTCACTGCCGATAACCCGAAACGGCTGATCGAGCGGATTTCATCGACACCTGGGAGCCCGCTCATCGCGTTCTCGACGGGGAACGTAATGAACTGTTCAACTTCGACGGGCCCGAGTGCTGGTGACGTGGTGAGGACCTGAACCTGCACGTTTGTCAGGTCGGGAACGGCATCCAGTGGCAGAGATGTTGCCGCAACGACCCCTGCCCCCATGATGACAACGGCGAGCAAGAGCACGATGAAGCGATTATCCAGAGACCAGTCAATGATTTTGTTGACCATGAAATCGTGTCCTTAGCGGGAGTGGCAATGAGTTGCCAGTTCGTTCGAAAAGCGGAGGAGATGAACGTGGATGAACGACCAGAGTGTCAGTCAGCAAGTAACCCCGCCAGCATTTTCGATTTCAGAGCAAATCCCCCGTTGGATACGACTCGATCATTGATATTGAGTCCGGCGCGAATCTCAACGATATCTTGATTTCGACGCCCAATCGTGACGTCTCTTCGCTCGAATTCTTCTTCCCCTGTTTGAATGAAAACGAACGACTTTCCTTCATGGTCCTGTATCGCAGAATATGGGATCTGCAGCACATCTTCCGTGTTCACGTCTGGAAGCGTGACATTGGCAAACATGCCAGGCTTCAGGAGCCCTTCATCGTTTGGCGCCAGAGCTCGCAGGGCAATTGTTCTTGTTCCTTCTTGAACGACGTCACCTGTGTAGAAAATTTGTGCCTCGAAGGTTCGGCCCGGCCAGGCATCGCAATGGACCTTCACTGGTTTGTCACGAAGCTTTGCGAGCAGCGGAAGGTGCGATTCGTAGATGTCGGCGGTCACCCAGACTGAAGAAAGATCTGCGATTGTAAGAATCTGACGCTCTGGACCGACTCGCTCCATCAAGACGACATCTTTGGAGATGACCGTGCCATCGAACGGTGCGGTGATTGGATAGTGTGCTAGTGAATCGCCCTGACTTGATGGATCGATCTCTTTCAAAGCCGCATCACTGAACTCCAGGATTCTCAGGTTCGCTTCAGCGACGGCGGCACTTGTTTGTGTCTCTTCAACTGCTTGTGCGGACAGCTGTATCGCCTGCTTGACATCTTGAGAAACCTGTTCAAGCAGGGAAACCAAAACTGCACGGGTTGCATCACGCTCAGACTCGGCATCGATCAATTGCCGTCCAGAGATCGCTCCATCTTTTGAGAGCGGCATGAGACGGCTGATATGGATTTTCGCTTTGAGGTAAGCAACATAAGGGGTCATGAGACGTTCGCGGTATTCCCCCATTGTTCGTTCTTTGAAAGCACTTTCGATCTCTTCGATTGACGCGTCCCTGCGCATCATCTCGATCAGCGACAACGTGTTTTCGCCGACATCCTGTGCCCATTGGTTCTTGATCTTCGCGAAAGAAAGCCGCAGGCGGTCCTGGAACAGCTGGAGCATACGCTCGCCGACTTCCTTGCTTTGGATGGTCACGAGCAGATCCCCTTTCGTGACCCGTTGGCCGAATCCAACTTGCACCTTTCGGACTCTGCCTTCGACGAGCGGGAAGACATGGGCCAGTTTGTCCTCGTTTAAGGTGATTTTTCCGGTCAGGGTGATGTTCTCTGACAGGGGAGCCTTTTTGACCGATTCAATGGTCAGGTTGGCCGGCTCCCATTGTGTGCGAGGAAACTCAATGACCGATGAGACCGTTTCACTTGTGGACGATTCAGGCTGATTTGAATGCTGATGCTCTGCTTCTTTATCTGCGACCTGTTCAATTGATGCGGGTGGGAGCAGAGGAAGACCTGCCCGATACTGATACAGGATGTAAGCACCAATCGGGACAACAAGAACAACGAGCACGATAAGGAAACAGGATTTTGTGGAGAGGCGAACCATGATGGATCTCTGATTCAATTCAACTGGTGAGAAATCATTCGCGAGATATGCGAGTGGACCGCAATGCAATCAGCGTGGACAGGCGTAAACGGCTCAAGGGAACGAGCCTGAAGTGGAAGCAATTGAAATTTGCTTCCGAAAAGAGAGTGCTGCTCAATTAGCAATGCATCCGACACAGCATGGATTGAGCTGATCGAGTTGAATCAAATGTGGGCAGAAGTCCCCTATTGATCCCTGAGAGGCCGCTGAATTTGACGGGCACAGCAGTGCCTAGTGACAGCGAACTCAGGTGATCCAATGAGGGAACTGAACAGGCATCGATGCTGGTACCAGGAAGCATCGGCCTGAGGAGGTCTTGGGATAGCGGCAGCGATTCACGCCCATGATCGTCTGAAGACTTTGGGAAGATGTCGCCTAGCATCGAGCAATGCCAGTGCCAGCCGTGGTCGTTGGTGCACAAATTCTGCCCGTGAAATCGGACGATATGATTCGTCAGTCCATCACCGCACTCCAGGTGCTGGTGTCCCCAGACGATTGGCCCTTGCCACAACGAAATCATCAACAGCAGCCGAAAACAGGCTGATGTCAGAATTCCGTGTTGGAAGCTCTGGAGAGTCAATGATTTCACTTTGCTGAATTTTTCCTATTTGATCTTAGATCCGGGCAAACGGGATTGTCAACTTGCCACTGCGATCGATGCCATTAGCCAGTTTTCGCGTTGATCTCCGTTCGTCTCATGAGCCTTGAGGAGAAACGCTGTCCTTGAGGGGGTGGAGACCATCGGAAACTCAGTGTCACTCAACAGTTGACTTCAAATCTTCTTTAGAACGTTTGGCAAATGGCTTTGGTGATGGCGTCTTTGGAACGGGCTGTCATGGCATGCGGGCATTCCTTTTGTGGACGAAGTGCAACAAACCGCGACGGTGTTCAGAAAAATGGTCGTCCCTGATGTCTTAGAGATGCGAATGTATCGATTCGCCAGCAATCGTGTGGGCATTTTTCAACAGAAGTTGATGGCTTGCTGCAAGGCCAGATCAGCTTGTGTGTTGAAGGAAAGTGTCACGTGATGACATCACCAAGTTTGTCACCTCGTGTGAGATAGGGGATTCCACGAGACATTAATGAATACTCAAAAAACTTTGTTAAACCGAGAATGTTCGGTGTAGATTGGCCGTCAGTTTTCGTATTTCAAAGTAGACATGCAACCGTGAAGAAATCCCATGTGTCCACTTCCCTTGTTATAGGGGCGTGGCGGTATGACATCGTTCCAAAGCAGTCACTGGCGAGTTGGCTTATTGTCTCCAGCTCGCCGGATCTGTTTTCGACAAGGCCAAATCATGCATGGAGAAATGTCCCGTCGTGATTGCTTATTGCGTTCATCAGTAACTGCGCAATGGAAAAAGATTGAAGAATGAAATCTTCTCAATTTAACGACAGGGATGTTTGTCGCTCCAATGGTCTCTGGTTGCGTCTGTTGCATGAGGCATGCCTCTTGTGATGAGGGCATCGTCTCTTGCCTTCTTTGATGAGTAGCTGATTGGAAATTGCTTCCGACGCACGTGAAAGGTTCGCGCGATTGCGCGTGCTCGGCGATCGGATTGTGAATCTTCAGCAACCATGAGGCGAACTCGGCATGCCTCAACCTACTGTTCCCCACACTTGGAGAATATTGATGTTATCCAATTGGTACTGCTCAAAGGAGGGGACGACGCAGAGTGCGGCGGCGAAGGTCACTTCTGCTGTCAAACAGATCGATTCAGATGTCTCGTTGTGGCAGGAAGAAGAGTCTGTCGGGCAGGCAAGGTTATCAAGGTTGAAACGGCCGCAGCCTGATGAGAATCTTCTACCTGACTTCTCCGCCCCCAGTACCCATGGACGACGTCGGGGTGGAAGAATCTCCTTTGGGAAGATCTGGCAACGACTCGTCGACTTCTTTCATGCCTTCGTGTTGTTTTGGACTGCTGGATCTCCTTCGATTTCTGTTCGGTTCAGCCGTTTCTCCAACAGTTCCTTAAGTAAGAGCGAGGAGGACCGAACACAGTGGCTTGTGATTGGAACCTGGTTTGCCCCGCTCCTTATTCTTGGCGTTATGACGCTGGTCCTGATGCAATCCAGTGCTGTCAGGAAGGAACTTATTGACGCGGGTGCGCTTTGGGAGCAAGGGCGAAAAGACGAAGCGGGCGCCTTGTATCAATCAATCATTGGGAAATCGGGAATGTTTATTCCGAGAGAACAGGAAGGAGTCGTTTATGGACGAGTCATCGACCATTTGACTCAAAACAACAGACGGGAGGACGCGCGACTTCTCGTTGAGAAGTTGAATCGACGTGGACCTTCTGTGCCACTTCAACTTGAGACTCAATCCGCTCAGAGCCTGATGGCTGAAGTGGGGCGCGAGTGGGTTGTTGCACATCGAAAGAATGGCGCAGATATCGGCTTACCTGAGTTCCCGCTTGCCGAGGTCGACAGAAATCAGTTCTATAATGCTTCCGGTTTCTACCATATCTTCAATAGCAATTCCGTCGAGACGGACATGACGTTTACTGGCACGATCACGTGCTTGATTGGAGTTGTTGACAGCATCGAGTTCTCGCCTGAAAACGGAACGATCATTCATTTTGTTACGAACCAGCATGGAGAAAAGGGAGTGCAGTGCGTTCTCAGTTCAACAGTCGCAAACTCAGATCACATCAAGACTGTCAAGCCGGGTGATTACGTCAAAGTCCGTGGACGATGTGAGGGAAAGTCCCACGCGGGAATTGTTGTGATGTCTCACTGCGATGCCCTGATTGCCAATGAGGACTGACAGATTCATTCCGTTTGGAGTATCACGCCCTGAGAGTAACGCGTCGGCGTGATCCTGATTGGGCTGCCGATCTGTTCCTTGAATCGTGCTGTCGATTGGAGTTTCTCTGAGATGTGGTTTGCTGGAGTCAGTGTCCATCGCAATGGATCATCATACGTCGATGTGCAATAATGCTTCGACCACTCGCAACTCCAAGAGGACGCACCCCGATGACAATATCACGACGCCAGTTCTGTACCGCACTGGGAACTGCTGGCCTTTCAGTAATGACACTTCCTCTCTTTGCACAGGAAAGCAAGAAGCATCAACTTCGTGTCATTGCTTAAAATATTTATGCCTGCAAAGGCTGGCCTGATGATCGTGAGTCGGCGAAGAAAGCTGTTCAGAAGGGACAGATGGCAAGACGTCTGGCGACGGAATTAGCACTGTACGAGCCAGATATCATCAACTTCTCCGAGTCCCCGAGCGAAGCAATTGCAAAAGAAGTTGCCGAGTATCTTGGAATGAATCACGTCCGCTTTCCAAGTGGCGGAAGTTGGCCAGGGACCTTGCTTAGTCGCTTCGAGATCACGGATTCGATGAATGTTCCACTTGGAAGCGAGCGTCCTAAAGAACTCTTCACCAGACATTGGGGAAAAGGCACTGTCAAGTTGCCAAATGGTGAATCGCTCATCGTTCACTCCGCCCATCTGTTTCCGCGTCCCGAACCAGAGGTTCGTCTGAAGGAAATCAAGGCGATGCTTGGCGCAATGAAAGAAGACCTCTCTGCTGGGCGGTCGATGTTGTTGATTGGCGACCTGAATCACCGCCCTGATACCGAAGAGTACAAACTGTGGATTGATGCCGGTTGGGTCGACACGTTTGCCAAGGTCGGTAAAGGGGACGGCTGGACGATCAAAGCAGATCAGCCTCAGTCGCGAATTGATTACATCATGGCGGCAGGACCGATCGCGAACGAGATCACGGAATCAAGGCCACTCTTTGAAGGAGCTTTTCGGTTGAACATCGCCGATGAGAATTCGTTCGCGTTGAGTGACCATCTGCCCCAGTTGGCAGTGTTCGGGTCGAGTAAGTAAATGCCGGTCATGTGTGGGGGAACTTTCCCCTGAGACGTCCATCGTAGAATCAGGCTGCATTTCGTTTGCGTCTCCTCTGAAATATGAGTTGAGAACGGCGACGATTTGCGGTCTGATTCGCTTTGCCATGAATCAACGTGAAGTCCGCTTACACGTTCGTTACTTGGCTGTGGCCTGCTCTACTTCGGGCACCCGGATAAAGCGTAAACACGGGGAAATCCTGTCAACGCGAGTGGGGTAATGCCGTTCAATGATGGAGACACGGACAGATTTCGTGTCGTGAAACGGCATCTTCTCGACACCGAGATCGGATGCTCAAATTGTCGTCATCAACTTCTTCGTGAATCCACGATCGAGTTGGTTGAAGAGCTTCTGTTACTTGCCAGATCAGCATGCTCGGTCAGCAAGCATGCTTATCGACGGTACGTCAGTCTTCGATAAGCGTAGGTGATGAAGCCGCGGACACTGTTTCTGAATAACGTGATGTCACGTTAAGTGAATGTCTCCATTCCGACATCAATCAACAGAAATTATCTCTTGAGTCCCATTGAAGTTTCAGAATTGAGTCGGTTGTGCAGAGAAATCAATTTCGTCGATACAAGCGTTTCGTTTGCACTGAGGAATAGAAGTTGCATTTTCCATTTCGGAATCATGACTGAAAGGTCTGTCATGAATCACTTGGTGATCCGACTTCAATCGTTCTGATATCACGGATGGGGAGATCAGAACGTTGACCGAATATCGGCGGTCGGATTCTACGATGGTCTTCTGGCGATCTCGTTAGAGCTGTCGTATGTCTCTCATCCCGAAGGATATATTCGATGTTGAGGAATGTCAGTTTTCACACAATGGCTTTGATGTTGGCTGCCGGTGTTGCAACTGCTGCGGATCCGGTTCAGACGCCACAAGTGCCAAGAGCAAATCAGGGGAATACGCAACCTCAAGTTCGCCCTGCTGCTCCACGAGAATCCGGAGTTCAGCAACAGCAGGGAGTACGACCGGGTGAGCGACGTGAGCACGTCGAAGCCAATCGACAAGCTCATGCTTCTCTAGATGTGCATATCGCCAGTTGCCTGACTCTGGCAAATCAGGAAGAAATCAATCTTGCGAAATTTGCCCTGGAGCGGGCACAAGACCCTCGGGTGAAAGAGTTTGCCGAGAAGATGATTCGCGATCATGAAGCCCTGAATCAGAAACTGCAGCCATATGCAGGGCAGCGTCTCGTGACATCAACTGGCACCCCAACATTCAAAGCTGAAGGGGAACGCCAACCTGCAGCGACTTCTGCTGATCGAAGAGAGGCTCGGCAGGAACTTCGCGAACAGGGCATTGCTCCACGTGAAGCACGAGAGATCGTGAGAGAAGGAGCTCAACAGGGAGGAGCCTTGACTCCAGGGCAACGGCCGATGGAACAAAGGACAGGCTTCCGTGGCGACGACGCATCAGTTAGCGATCGCATGTTTCAGATCGCCAAGGAGGCTCATAAGAATTGTGAACAGATGGTCCGCGAGGAATTGTCAAAAGAAACTGGAGCTGACTTCGACAAAGCCTTCGTAGCAACTCAGATTGGTGCTCACATCGGAATGCTGGCTCACTTGAAAGCGGTTCAGCCACATGTTTCAGGCCATCTGCAACAGATTGTGACAGAAGCGACACAGACTGCTGAACAACATAAACAGCAGGTCGATAAACTCATGAAAGATCTGAAAATGGCTCCTGCAGTTGCTGCACCAGCAACACGATAATTTCTGAATCAGACTTGATCGCCAAGATCAATGAAGTTCAGAGATCTGACTAATACGAAGTCAGGCACGGAAGATTTCGACACGGGATGAGTGAAAAGACAATTCCACAACCGCGAATGCAGTGGAAACGTCTCTCTGACTTAACAGTCAGACACAACATCCATGAGTTGAATCCTTCCGTGCTTCTTCTTTTTGACAGTCGTGCATCATCAATGCGTGTCACGCATCGATATAACGCTCTCTGATCATCAAGCTTCTCTCACATTCATTGATGATGATTCCGGTGTCGGGCGACTTCTTTCTTTGGTCGCTCCTGAAGCTCTGTCGGAGCCGTTTGGGCTAAGATCATCTGGTGATACCGGCCATCTACTTTTAGTAGCTCATTGTGAGTGCCGGCCTCACGGATACGCCCCTCTTCAATGACGAGAATCAGATCAGCATGTTGAATCGTGCTTAATCGGTGTGCGATGACGAATGACGTCCGTCCATGCATGAGCTGTTGAAGCCCCTGCTGAATGAGTCGTTCACTCTCTGTGTCGAGATTGCTCGTTGCTTCATCAAGAATCAGAATACGAGGATCAGCGAGCAATGCTCGGGCAATTGCCAGTCGCTGGCGTTGGCCTCCACTGAGCTTCACCCCTCGTTCCCCGATTGTCGCGTCATATCCGTGAGGGAGCGTTTTGATGAACTCGTCTGCATTTGCAAGTCGAGCAGCCGTCTCGATTTCTTCATGAGTTGCATCACGCCGGCCATACGCAATGTTCTCTGCGACCGTCCCGTCGAAAAGAAACACCTCCTGCTCGACAACGCCGAGCAGCTGACGATAATTCTCGACATCGATGGATTGCAGATCATGCCCATCCAGAAGTACTCGACCGGAGGTCGGATCGTAGAATCTGGCGACGAGATTTGAGAGTGTTGTCTTCCCTGCACCGCTGGGGCCGACGAGCGCGACCATTTGTCCCGGCTTAATCTCCAGATTGATGTCCTGGAGCGCCCAGCGACCTTCTGCTCCATACCGGAACGAGACGTTCTCGAATGTGATTCGACCTTCTGTTGTTTCTTTCGAGATATGAGTCGCACCGGGAATTCGGGGCATCTCGCGATCTTCCCCCAGTACGTCCAGAACGCGATCGAGTGCAGACAGATTGTTCTGCAACGTCGCCGCGCTTTCCGCCAGAATGGCCAGTGGTTCCAGCAGCATGACGAGATACACCAGAAACATCATCAGATCGCCGGTCGTCAAGGTTCCTTGAAGCACCTGCCAGCCGCCATAGAGCAGCAATCCGCCGGAGCCCAACGGAATCAACAGGTCCCAGACCATGTCGATCGCCCGCATCCACCACCAGACATAAAGTTCCTGTCGTCCCATCAAGTGGTTGTTGGTCATCAAACGTAACGTTTCTGTTCGTTGACGCCCGAATGCACGCACGATTCGAATTCCGGAAAATGCTTCAGTGGTGTGACTGTCGATTTCCTGTCGCCGTGCCCGAACATCTTTCGTTCGAGGACGAATTTCTCGAATCCACGTGCGATGAGTGAGATAGACGATCGGCAGAATCAAAACTGCTCCAAGGAGCAATCGCCAGTCAACAATTGCCAGAACGATCAGGCTTCCCAGCAACTGCACAATCGCCCGCCAGGGGTTGTAGAGGAGTCCAAAAATCAGATCACCAACGCTGCCTGTGTCTTCACGCAACAGGCTTGCGACTCCACCGGATTTCATTGCTTGAACCCGAGGAAGTGGGAGGCGGATGACATGTTCGAACAGCCTCTTGCGGATGGACATCTGCAGACGTTTCGTCGCGCGTGTGCCAGTCCAGCGACTCAGGATGCTCAAGCCTGACTTGAGAAATGAAATCAGAGTGACACATCCTGCGAGCAGCAGCAGCAGCGACCAGCGATCCCGCGGAAGGAGACCTTGCAACCCTTCTGTTGGAAGCAGCTTGTCCCCGAGGACATAATCGACGACGAATTTTGTCGCAGTGGGTGGAACCAGCCCCAACAGAGTTGCGATAGTCAGCGTGAACAACGCCCCAAGGACGCTGATTCGCTGGTTGCCTAACAAGTCCCAGAAGGCCCGGATCAGTTGCGAGGTTGTCCGTATTCGGCCGGTTGATGCAGCGGAAGTGGATGTTCCGCTTTGCTTCTGATTCGGATTTCGGGGCCGATGTTTGAGATCATTGAGATATTTTTGGAATTGCTGTCGGCTGGATCGAAGTGAAAATGTCATGCATCCATCATAGACCGGAGATGAAAAATTCCGAGTCCTGAACTTGAAGAAGGTCTGTCTGGTGCGGACTGACTGATGACGACCCGCAGACTCATTGCCATCGATCTGTGGTCAGATAAAGCTCGACTGTTCGTTACACGCCAATGAAGGACTCAGGTTCCAAAAGAAAAGGAGCACCGTTTAGTGCTCCTTTGTAAAACGTCAGCTGGCGTTCGCCTGACGGGGCGAAACTGTTTGAGTCTGCATCGAGGAAGAATACCTATGCAAGAAGCTCTTTGACGATCTTGGCTTCTGGATTCTCGATCAGGGAAACTTCTCGAGAGCCAACTCGAAACTTGAGTTTGGTGTGATCCAGTCCCATCAGGTGCAACACTGTTGCCAGGTAGTCGTGGTGGGTCACGATTCCTTCGACAGCGTGGTGCCCGAAGTCATCTGTTTTCCCATGCACATATCCCCCGCGAATTCCTCCACCGGCCATCCATTGGCTGAAACCAAAGGTGTTGTGATCGCGACCAGCTTCGGCAGTGGAACCCCCTTCGCGAATTTGAACGACCGGGAGCCGGCCCATTTCGCCACCCCAGTGCACCAGCGTTGAATCGAGCAAACCGCGTTGTTTGAGATCTTTGATCAGCGCGGCTGCCGGGCGATCGATCTCTTCACAGCATCTCGGCAATCCTGTGGCGATACTGCCGTGGTGGTCCCAGGACTGCCCGTTGTTGAAGATCTGGATGTAGCGAACGCCGCGTTCAACCAGACGTCGTGCAATCAGGCAGCTCTCGGCGTAATGTTTGGTCTTGGGGTTATCAAGCCCATACATTTCCTGAGTTTCTTTTGTTTCTTTCGACAGATCGAATGCTTCTGTGGCTGCGAGCTGCATGTTTGCAGCAAGTTCGTAACCTGCAATGCGTGCTGAAAGATCGGTTTCACCTGGGAATCGCTTCAGGTGTTCTGCGTTCAGTTGTGAGATCAGATCCAACTGAGCACGCTGTGCATCCCCCATCAAATGTGGAGGTGGATCGAGATTGAGAATACGTGGATTCGTCGGGCGAATCACGGTCCCCTGATAGATGGAAGGCAATGCTCCACTGGTCCAGTTATCGGCTCCCATCAATGGCATTCCGCTCTTATGTGACATCGCCACATAAGCAGGAAGATTTTCCGACTCACATCCCAGGCCATTGGCGAGCCAGGAACCGAGAGTTGCCCGACCGGCGAGACCCACGCCCGTGTTCAGAGCGAACATGGACGGGACATGGTTGTTGACTCCGGTGTGCATGGAGCGAATCAGGGTAATGTCATCTGCAATCTGTCCGAGGTGTGGTACCAGATCGGAGAGCTCCATTCCGCACTCTCCGCGAGGCTGGAACTTGGCAAGCGGAGCCATGATTTTGCGGCTTGCCTGACCTGCATTATCGAACTGCATTTTCCCCTGAAACTCTTGCCCGTCCCGTTTCCAGAGTTCAGGCTTCGGATCGAACATGTCGATCTGGCTCGGCCCGCCAATCATGAACATCGAGATCATCGCTCGAGCTTGCGGAGGATGATGCGGAGCCTTGGCAGTGAGGTCGAAGACTTGCGGGTCAAGCGGGCGTTGCAAGCCGACATTAGGAGCTTCTGCTGCGAGCAGACCATCCTTCTTCAACAACCACGAAGACGCCATCCCTCCCAGTGAAAATGCGGAGGCGGAAAGAAAATGCCGACGTGAGCAGAGTTTTGCGGTCATCTCAGTCTTCTCGATTCTGCTTCGTTGTTGAATCGTGATGTTTTCTGAACGTTGAGTTTCCAGTCAGCGACAATGAATCGTCGCGCTACTCCACGTACAGGAAACGATTGGTGGCAACTACTGACTGAGCCAGTGATGCGAAGGCTCCAATTTGTACCAGATCAGGCTGATCTTTCAGTCGCTTCTTCCAGGTCGCGTCTGTTGATCCCTGCAATCGTTCAATTTGCTTTGCAACGAAGGCTCGGCACATCTCTCGTTCTTCCGGTGTCGCAGTCGAGGCCAGAAGTCTCAAGAACAATTCGTCAATCGCCTTGTCCAGTTGTGAATCGTCCATCGGGTTGGATGCAACCAGATCTCTCGCGATCACTTCTGAGGTGTCGATGATTGACGCGTCGTTCAACAGCAAGAGCGCTTGTGGAGCAACGTTTGTCGCTTTGCGGCTCTGACAGTTTGGAGTCATCACAGGCAAATCGAACGCATCCAGGAATGTCAGCGGAACATTTCTGCGGAACTGCACATAAAGGCTGCGTCGAAACTTCGCGTCGCCAATGTCTTTCACCCCTTGCGGGAGCGAATTGGTATAGATTTCTTCGCCAATGACCGCCCGCCCATCCATTTCCCGCCCAACCGGGATGGATGTTCCTCCGACAGTCGGTGAAAGCTTTCCAGTTGCGGCGATCATGGCGTCGCGGATTGATTCTGCATCGAGGCGTCGCAGATTCATTCGCCCGAACAGTCGATTCTCTGCATCGACTTCATCAAGTTGTTGCGTCCGTTGTGAACTCTGCTTGTATGTGCGCGAAGTGACAATCAGTTTATGAATTCGCTTCAATCGCCAGCCTCCTTCAACCAACTCAGCGGCGAGCCAGTCAAGAAGTTCAGGATGTGTTGGCTTATCACCAGCGAGCCCGAAATCACCGGGAGTACCGACAATTCCTTTCCCGAAATGGTGTGCCCACATGCGGTTCACTGCAACTCGTGCGGTCAGCGGGTGGCGTTCGCTCGTCAAAATCGATGCGTAAGCTAGCCGGCGCCCGGATGAAGGCAAATCGGCGGACTTTTCTGCAATCGTGGGATTGTCGAGAGATCGGGCGATGACAAAAAGTTCGCCAGGAGTCACGTCCTTAATCGGCTGTCCCGGATCGCCTCGAAACAAGACCGAACTCTTCGGAAGTGGGGCAGCCTTCTCGGAGATCCCCATCACCATCACTCGAGGAGGTTTCGTCGCATTCAGCGCGTCGATTTCCTTCTGCTGGTCACTGAGCTTTGCCAGTTCTTTGGGGTTATAAAGGTTCAGACGCTGTTGAATAATTGGAACCGGATGCAATCGCGGAAATCGATTCAGATTCTCCTGTTCCTCTTTTGTGCGATCTTTGGCAGCTTTCTCGACGATGGCGACGAGCGTTTCCCGTTCTGCTTCGGGAATCTCAAGGACGACCTTTTCGTATTCTGCTTGAGCAATGACTCGCTTGGCTTCGTTGAGAACTTTAGTCAGTTCAGCCGCCTTGGCTGCAATTTCCTTTTCCTGTTCAAGAATCGATTTTGGAGTGACATCCAGCAGACGTTCTTGAGGCCGCTTCCAGGTGGCGATTGGAAGTGCCGGATCGAAGATGGCCCGATACCGGTAATAGTCTTCTGCGGAAATTGGATCGTAACGGTGATCGTGACATTGGGCACAACCAATCGTAACTCCCATCGTTGCTGTCGAGACGATCGAGATCAGATCGGCAACTGCCTGATGGCGGTTGGGAATCGTATTCTCTGCGTTCGTGACGTCCGGCCCCATGCGGAGAAACCCCGTCGCAGCGAGCAGTCGCATGTGTTCCGGGTTGTCTGGATCTGGGGTCCCTTTGATCAGTTCATCGCCGGCAAGCTGTTCTGTGAGGAACTGATTGTAAGGAATGTCGTTGTTGAACGAATTGATGACATAGTCACGGTATCGCCAGGCGTGTGGGCGTGCAGTGTCCTTGACCAAGGCTCCGTCGGTTTCTGCAAAGCCGGCAACATCAAGCCAGTGGCGTCCCCAGCGTTCACCATAATGTGGTGAAGCGAGCAGGGAGTCCACGAGTTTTTCATAAGCGTCTGGCGACTCGTCTTTGATGAACGCCTGAACTTGTTCTGGTGTCGGAGGCAATCCCGTCAGGTCAAAGCTGAGTCGGCGAATCAATGTCTGGCGGTCAGCTTCTGGTGAAAATGTCACACCGGCTTTCACAAGTTGCTCTGCAATGAAAGCATCCAGCGCCGAAGAAACTTCAACACCAGCCGGAGTCGGGACTGGCGGACGCTGCACTGGTTGAAAAGACCAGTGCCCGAGTTCTTCAGGTGTATAGCGTGCGTCTTCGACATTCTCTGGCTCCGGGCGAAGCGTTGGGCAACCCGCTTCGATCCACTGCCGAATCAGATTTTTCTCGCTCGCAGAGAGTTTCTTTTCGCCCTCTGGCATCTCGTCAGATTCGATTCGCTGCCACAGCAGACTCTGGTCTGGAGATTTCTCACTGATTGCGGAACCGGATTCTCCCCCGGAGACCATCAGGCGAACCAGTCTCAAGTCGAGACCGCCCTGATGCTTCGCCTCTTCACCGTGACACTGAAAACACATCGCCTTGAATATGGGGCGGATATGCGATTCGTAAACGATTTTCTGCTCTGAAGATTCAGCAGCCTGACACGGTTGCATCAGACCGACGAAAAGCGAAGCTGCAGCGGTCCAGATGCGGTAGGTCTGTGCGTTCATGTCGAACCTCAATTCAGCAAGACCAATACTTCAGCCCGAAGTGTCGAGCATGAGTTTGACGAGGTGGGAATCCTGCAATTCAAAATATGGAGGGACTTCTGAAGCTACTTTATTATCGCCGGTAATGCAAGAACTTCGCGTTCGATCTACTGGAATGGGGGCAGTAATTCGTCCTTGCTTCGGGAGCCGAATGCGTCGCTTTATTCAGGTTGGGGCAATCACTCAATCAGTGGGGTTGTTTTCTGAGGCCTATTTCCTGCTGAACAGCGATTTTCTGGACTCAACCGGTTCTGTCTCTCCACTTGCCGCGAAGCAGCCGTCCCGTAATGGCAGTTTCTGTGGCCAGAAAGTGGTGGTTGGTCATCCCGGAAATAGCAGAATGATCATGTGTATGAGTCTCCAAGTATTGATGAAGCTTGGGGATTTCGCGGAGAGAGGCCGAGTACTCTGTGGTTGAGAATACTCGGCCTCTCTCTCAAGTTCATTGTCGGACCCCGTATATTGCGGGACGCACACTGTGATATTCCTTCATCGGAACGGATATCAAACGAAAATCAATGGGGACGAGTCTCCGTGTTGCTCAGGTGGTCGTGGTCGTCATGATTGGCGGCGAGACACTCGTCAAGTTCATTCAACCATTGTTCACTTTCCTGCCCGAGACGTGCTCCCACTTCCTCTTCGTCTCCAATGACCGCGCTGGCGCCAGCATCGAGGAAGTCATTTGTGTATCGCTGGTAACGGGACCGAACAGTGATGTGAGTGTGCGGTGCGATGCGTCTGATCTCCTGCAGGATTCGCATGGCCGCTTTATGGTCAGGGATCGTGACAATGACGATGTGCGCCTTCTCGACGTGACAATGTTCGAGAACTTCGGAACTGGACGCATCTCCGATATGGGCAATAAAGCCCAGTGCTGCGGCGTCAAGAAGTCCTCGCTGGTTCAGGTCAATGACATGAACTCGTTCACCACGACCAATGAACGGCTCTGCAGCAAGCCGACCGGCGGGGCCAAAGCCAATGATGACGATGTCCGGGTGGTGGCTATGGTCGTCATCATTCTGAAGTCCGGCTTTGTGTTTTGCTCCCCCCAGCTTTGCGAGACGTGCCCCGAGAGGCAGAGCATTGGAAACAAGAATTGGAGTTGCAAACAGACTCGCGATAATGGTGGAAATCACAAGCATATGGGTCTCGGGAGTGATGATCGAACTCTCCCTTCCAATATTCGCCAGAACGAAGCCGAACTCACCAATCTGCGCAAGACAGATCCCGGTTGCAGCGGCAACGTGATGAGGCTGCCCGACCATCCGAAAGATGGCCCAAATGATCCCGGCTTTTCCGACGATCACAATGGCCGTCACCAGAATCACTAACGGAGCATTTTGAACGATCCAGACCGGACTGGCGAACATTCCGGCTGAACCAAAAAACAACGTCAGCAGAACTGTTCTGAGAGAGGAAATGTCGGATCGAATTTGCGTCGCGAATGCCGAACTTCCAAGAAACATCCCCGCCACGAATGCCCCGAGCGACGGTGAAATATCGGCTCGAATCGCCAGCCAGGTTGAACCAAGTCCAACGACCACGGCCAATATCAGCGTCAGCTCTCGATTGCGGTCGAGCGTCAATGTTCCCAGCAAACGGACAGCAAGAATGTTCAGTCCGATGTGCAGAACGAGAATCAAACCGGTTGCTGCCAATAACGTTTTTCCGACATCCAAAGCAATGTCGCCAGGGGTTCCGCCATGTGCCAGAAATGTCATTAACATGGCGAGGGGAACAACTGCAATATCTTGCGTCAGCAGGACTGCAAGAGTGTTGCGCCCATGCAGGCTGTCCATCTCTGATCGTTCCATCAGAACTCGCAGAACGCAGGCTGTGCTGCTTAGCGAGATCAGCGCCCCGACCGCGACCGCTTCGACGAGTCCCAACCTCATGCCGAGGAAGAGGCAAGTTCCAAACACGGCGGTCAGAATGACCTGAAGGGCACCGGATGCCAGTGTTTTCGCACCAAGTGAAAGCAATCGCCCGAGTGAGAACTCAAGCCCCAGACTGAAGAGCAGCAGGGCGACGCCCAACTCGGCAAGTACCTCAATTTCGTCTTCCGAATGGATGATGTGGAGACTTCCGGGGCCACCCAGGAACATTCCGGCCAGTAAATACCCCAGCATGGGGCTTTGTCCGAATCGTGCAAACAGGCCACCGGACAGCATGCAGGCGCCCAGGAGCAAGACAACGTTATACAGAAGATTCCAATGTTCCATAAACCAGCTTTCAGGCGGTTTTCAAATTCGAAGAGTCATGATGGTGTTTACTCGATTTCGACTTTGATGATGAAATTCATCAGTCGTTCAGTCGAACTGGATTGTCTTTGAGTTTCTTTACTCGCTTCCTGCATTGCTGCGAGATCGTGAACCCTTTATTGCGTGGTGACATGCTCGTCTACTAAGTCGAACTAATCGCGAGTTCGGGCGATGAGTCGCGTGACATCCGCGAGTATTCTGGGGAGTGCCAGTCCGCCGGGTGCGGCAAGGTATCGCGGAGACCATGTCGGCGCAAATTTGTCTTTGTAATCTCGCAAACCTTCGAAGCTGTAGAACCGGTCTCCGTGTCGGTAAAGCAAGGATGCCATTTTGTTCCATGCCGGAGACAATTCATGGGCTTCAATCCCTGACAATGGAGCCATTCCCATGTTGAACCACTGATACCCCTGCTCTTTGCCCCACAGGATCAGCTCGATGAACAGATAGTCCATCATGCGCTTCGGGCTATCGAGATGACGCATTAAATCAATGGCGAATTCATCCTTGTCCGCTCCGAGCCACAGGTTGGCAAAGGCGACAATGACTCCCTGATAACGCACGATTGCGCACGGGAATCGACAGAGATATTCTTCATCATAGAAGCCAAGCGAAAACCCTTTTTCGGCCCCCTGCTTTTCTTCCAGCCAAGCGTCGGAAATCTCTTTCAGCCGAGGTAGGACTTCTTTGACCTGTTCAGGTGGCAGGACGATGAACTCTGTTCCTTCTTTACGGAACTTGTTGAAGTTGGATCGCAGGCTCTGCCAGCGTTTCCCTTCCATAGAGAAGGTCGATGTCTTTACTCGGGCCTCTTCGCCGAGCTTCAGCAGCACGAATCCCTGATCGATGTAGAGTGGGATATTCTCCGGGGCAATATGGTAGAAGACGGGCCAGGCGTCGTACTTGTCGCAATGCTCGCGGAACTCCCACATCAGTTCTGCCCACGACTCGCGGTCGCCAACCGGATCGCCCATCACCGTCCATGAACGGTTCTGTACTCCATACATCAGGAAGGCAGTTTTCTCATCATTGAACAGGAGAGCTTTATCTCCCAGCAATGCGAGATTGGATTGCGTTTTCGGTGAGGTTTTGACGATTGCGGAAGCGAGTTCCAGTTCTTCTTCTGTGGCGTTGTGCTCTTGTTGACGTGAATCCGCGCTCAACAGTTTAAGAACAGCAAAACTCAGCAATAACACCATCACAGCAACCTGAGCACGAAGTGCCCGGGGAGCATCGGCGTCAAATGCGAATTTCCACCAGAGTTCGTGTGAGTATTCGACATGCTGGTGACTAAAAAGAGCCAACCCTGTCGTGCAGATCACGACAATCAAAATCGCGGTGAACCAACGTGTCGTCCAGCTTGGATGCAGGATTGATCCGCGACGATAAAACTCTTTTCTGGCGAGCAGAAGCATTAGTAGCAGAAGGAAAGATCCGCTGGCCTCTTCGTAATCCAGTCCTTTGGAGAGAGAAAACAGACAAGCGGCCGCCAGTAGTAACACTGCACCAAACCAGGCACCGTCGAGACGCCGCAAGAGTCCTCGTCCGAGGAGTAACAAGCCCCCACCAGCCAGGCTGGCAAGAAAGTGAGATGCTTCAACGGCTGGCAGCGGCAGAAACATCTTCAGCACTTCTACTCGTCCGGCAATCGGCGGAAGTGCTCCGGAGAACAGGAGAATTGCTCCCAACGCCATTGTCGCATAGGCAATAAATCGCGGAATTAATCCGCCCAGTGCATCGCCAGCAGTGATCGAAACGCGTTGAATCGTTTTCAGGTGCGGACGGGCTTCATACAGCACAAGAATGATGACCGCGACTGCTAATGGAGCAATGAAATACACCAGCCGAAAAATCATCAGTGCGGCGATTACGGCAGGCTGATTGTCAGCTCCTGAAAAGGTGAGAATCACTGCTTCAAAAACACCCACTCCACCTGGCACGTTGGTGATCACAATCGCAACGATTGCAAGCAGGAAGATTCCCAGGAATTCAAAATACGGAATCGTGACCGAGGCCGGCATGAGGACATAGAGACATCCTGCCGCAACCAGAAAGTCTGCCGTTGCAACCAAGAATTGAAGCGCCAGTACCTTGGGCGAAGGAATCGTAAATTGATAGCCACGGCACTGTATCGGGGTTCGGCGGAAGAAGGAAAACGCGATGCTCGATAAAGCGATTAAAGCCAGAATGAATCCGAGTGGCCTGACCGAGGAGAATGGAAGATTCAATTCCGGGGGAATCGGAAAGGGAGTGGCGATGAACACCACGCCAGACAATGCAAACAGTCCCAGCCAGAAAGTACTCCCCACCAGGATGATCAAATGCGTCATCTCTCCGGCAGAGAATCCCCAGGCAGAATAGAGTCTGGCACGGACAGGGGTTCCACCGAAGATCGCACCGAAATTGTTTGATGCGACGAATCCGGTGAATGAAGCAAGTGAGATGCGTTTCAGCGAGAGAGGGTGTCCAAGAGTGCGAACCGCGATCAGGTCATATCCGATCAGGATGACATAGTTCAACGCTGTTAAAGCGGCACTGATCAGGATGACACTCTGCGGGACTTCCGCGAGGCTGGCGCGGATATCCTGCCATCGAAAAGATTCGACTTTACTATAGATCAACAGGATTGCAGCAAGGCAGATGAGAATAGCACCGACGGCTTTGAGGCTGGCGACAAGTTTACCAGATCTACGAAGCGGTGGTGGGGGGGACAAGTCCGTGTCTCAGTTGCAGCGGGATGTTCGCGGGGCTCTGAAACGATTGGCGGTCCTTCAGCGCAAAACATTTGTCGTACGCGTTCAGGCCAACGTTCAACCCTGGTTTCCCAAGTGTCGGGGGTCAATTTCGGTTGGTCAATCAGGGAGAACTGGATTCCCAGAAAAGCATTGTTCGTTCCCGAAGAACTATAACGCCAGTACTCCCGGTTCTGTCAAATGACTTCAGCTGCTGAAACTGTCGCAAATTTCGAATTCCACACAGTTTGCATCCCGACATCGACTCTCTGGGGGAATGTCCTGTCAGGGGCGAGCGATTGGCCTGTCGAGCTACCAGTCGTTGTTGTCTTGTGGGGGAATCCCGAGTGATTTCCCTCCATCGATTGCGACTGCAGTACCGGTCACCATCGCCGCTGCATCGCTGCAAAGATAGAGGATGGTACTGGCAACTTCGAATGGCGAAATCATCCGTCCATGAGCATGAGCTAAAGGACTGGACTTAAGGTAGCGACGTGCGGCATCATCCGGATTTTCTTCACATGCCAGTGTGCTGTCCATGAGGCGCGTGTCTGAAACTGGCCCGGGGCAGACGCAGTTGACCCTGATTCGATCCACTGTGTGGCAAAGGGCCAGACTTCGAGTCAACCCGACAAGTGCCATTTTGCTGATCGAATAAACGGGATCATGTGCCCGGGGCATTAGCCCTGCGTTGCTGGCCGTGTTGACAATGGACCCGCCACCGCTTTTTTGCATGTGAGGGACTGCAAACTTGGCACCAAAAAATGGAGCCTTCAGGTTGGTGTCCATGCAGTTCTGCCACTCCGACTCTTCAATTTCGGTGACCTGCCCGACCAGATTCATCCCTGCATTGTTGATCAGGAAGTCGAGTCGGCCAGCTTTTGCGGCAGCCCCATCAATCAGTGAGCGGAGATCGTCAACATTTCGGACATCGCAAAGCTGCTCGTGAATTTCAAGAGCCCGAAATTCGTCACTGGTTTCGTGACACAGGTCAAAATCCCCAGTAAATACTCGGGCACCTGCGCGAGCGAAGGTCAATGCGGTGGCACGACCAATTCCGCTTGCTGCTCCTGTAATAACGGCGACACGACCAGCCATGTCAAAAAGAGGGAAATGGGAAAGGTCCGGCGTCATGTTCAGCCCTTGCATTCTTGCCAGAAAATAATGGCAATTCATCGCTGCAAATCATTGTCTGCGTGGGATGGACTGCTGGAGTTGCCAGCGTACTTTCCCGTCTGCAAATGACGATTCAGTGGAAATCACGGGAAAGGAGCAACTCAGATCGCTCAATACTTCATCATACCGCGTCAGTGTTGACGCATGCATGGTATTCAGCGGTAATTTACCGACAATGCAGCGAGATGGTGCAAGGTGAAAAGAAAAATGCCTCCGCATTGTGCCGGCGGATTGTCTTGTCCAGACCCGCAATTTTAGGTGGGTACTACCGACCTGGATTGTGGGAGCCAGACGGATCGACCGAAGTCGAAGCATCTGGATATACACGCGGCCAAGTCTGACAGTTCCCTGCGGGATGGGAGTCGGGTCTACAAAATGCAATCCGGTATCGAACACCGCAGAGGCAGTGGCAGAGATCAAAAGATCGCTGCGACAAATAGATCCTATCGGTCCACCCCACCCCAGACAAGAGTCAGATTTTCACGCGAACCTGTTTATTGAGAGTGATCACATTTCGCCCTGAAAAAAATCGATGCTGCGAGACTCGTTCCATTTCACTATCATGTGATGGGGAGAGTCTTTACCGATTGGCCGCCGCAGTTTGGCGGTTTCGAATGGAATCGACGTCTCCAGCAAATTGATCAGGCGTTTTGAGATTGGTGCAAGGTTTTCTGCCAGACGTTTAGAACATCGTCTCTTAAAGCCTGTCGTGCGGACGTAATGCAGGCTGGTTCGCGGCCTAAGGAAATTTTCCGTGGAACAACGTACTCTCCCTCGAAATCCGACCCGTTCTGTCCGTATCGGTAGCGTGACGTTAGGTGCCGCTCACCCCATTGCTGTTCAGAGTATGACGGCAACTCACACGCAGAACATTGACGCGACAGTTGAGCAGATTCAAAGTCTGGTCGACGCTGGAGCTGATATTGTTCGTGTCGCCGTGGACAGCAAAAAAGATGCAGAGGCACTTGCGATCATTTCTAAGCAGGTGACAGCCAACCTGTCGGTTGATTTGCAGGAGAATTATCGGCTGGCCGAGATCATCGCGCCGTACGTTGCCAAGCTGCGGTACAACCCCGGCCACCTTTATCACCACGAGCGAACGAAGCCATGGCAGGAGAAGGTCGAGTATCTCGCCAAGGTCGCACTCGACAATGATTGTGCAATCCGCATTGGTGTGAACTGTGGGTCCGTCGATCCAGATAAAAAAGAGAAGTACGATCACAACGATTCGATCTCACCGATGCTCGAAAGTGCGTTTGAGCACTGTGATCTGCTCGATTCTCTGAACTTCACTCGCTATTGCGTCTCGCTGAAAGACTCTGATCCCCGAAAGGTGATTGAAGTCAATCAGCGATTTGCTGAACTCCGGCCTGACGTTCCACTTCATCTGGGAGTAACAGAAGCCGGGATGCCACCTGACGGGATCATTAAAACCCGAGTGGCATTCGAGCAGTTAATCAGCAAAGGGATCGGCGATACAATTCGGGTTTCTCTCACGGTTCCCAATCCTCGTAAGTACGAAGAGATCGTTGCCGGAAGAAACATCCTCGCAGATATCGCTGCCGGCCGCGTTCGTTCCGTTGTCGACTTTGGTACGAACACGCTGAACATCATCAGTTGCCCAAGTTGTTCACGCGTTGAGAATGAAGCATTTATTGAACTCGCGCAGCAGGTCAAAGAAATGACCGAGTACGCCAAGGACTACGCCATCACGATTGCCGTCATGGGGTGTCGTGTGAACGGGCCGGGCGAGACCGATGATGCCGATCTTGGACTCTGGTGCGGGCCGAGCCATGTGAATCTGAAGAAAGGCCCTGAATCACTCGGTGCCTATAAATACGACGAAATCCTGCCTCGGCTTCGCAGTGAACTCGATTTGATCATCGAGAAGAAGGCTGCGGCGTTGGCTGAATAGTTCTGATTCAGAACGATTGAGAGACTGCAAAGAAAAAGGCCTCACATTTGATGTGGGGCCTTTTCTTTCGTTGATGCTGCAAATAGGGGTGTCAGATCGTCCGGACTACACTGGCGATCCTGTGCTGGTGTGGCACGCTTTCGGGGGGAGCCCTTGCAGGGTTCCGATGATTTCCGTGACGCAGCTGAGCTTTTCTGCAGCGAGCGTCTGTTCCAGTTCCTGTGCAAGCCGTCCTGAGAGACCGGGATTGAAGAAACTGGCGGTTCCAATCTGAACGGCACTTGCTCCAGCAACCAGAAACTCCATGACGTCGTCAATGTTGCTGATTCCGCCGACCCCGATAATCGGGATCGATACGGATTTCGCGACGAGGTAAACACAACGCAACGCGAGTGGCTTGATTGCCGGGCCGCTGAGACCTCCGAGTACGTTTCCGAGAACCGCCTTGCGACGTCGCCAGTTGATGGCCATTCCCTGGTAGGTGTTCACCATCGAAACTGCGTCCGCTCCGCCGTCTGCAGCCGCCTTGGCGATGGCTGTGATGTCGGTGACATTCGGGGTCAGCTTTGTGATGATCGGCAATGAGCAGGCATTGCGGACTGCCGCGACCAGCTTGCAGGCGGACTCAGGATTGGTTCCAAAGTCGACGCCACCGCTGACGTTGGGGCAGGAAATGTTCAATTCCAGACCGGCCAGCCCCGGGACGTCACCCAGTCGAGCTGCCATCGTTGCGAAATCATCGATTGTTCGCCCAGCAATGTTCGCAAAGACTGGAGCGTTCAGGCTCAACAGGTACGGCAGATGTTTGTCGATAAACGTATCGATTCCATCATTGTCGAGCCCAATGGAATTGAGCATTCCGGAACTGGTTTCAACAGTACGCGGAGGCGGATTGCCAATTCGCGGTGTCGGGGTGACCGTTTTGGGGATTATCCCCCCTAACTGAGTGAAATCGACAAACGGAGACATCTCTTTCGCATATCCGAACGTTCCCGATGCAACGAGAATGGGATTGCGAAGCGACAAACGGCCGAGTTGAACTTCGAGGTTGATCATGAGCGATAAGGTAATAGATTCGCGGTCATTCCAAAAATGAACGCAAAGATTTTCTAAAATTGTCCTGATCCAAGGGCGACCCCGTACGATTTCGGCCCATTTTGACAATTCGCTCTCGTCACGATTGGTGCAAAAGCGATAGAATCCATATCAGCGATTGTTCCATTCTCGTGAAAGTGGATGGGATGACCGAATCCGATGGGGTTGAAGGGGTTCGTATCATCGAACAGGTCCTTCTCCTTTCAGAAAATTGCGATCTGGGGTGACCAATGGTCGATCTTCTGTGCCTGCGACGGAACCGCTGGGGTTCTGCTTTGATTCTATGCGGCCTGTTGGTTGGGGGGATTTTTTCCGCCACGCGAATGCACGGGATCGATTCAAAGCAGGTGCGCGCTGATGAACCGGCGACACCGCCGAAGTTCGATGCGAAAACCAGGCAGGCGATTGATCGCGGTCTGCAGTTTATCGTCTCGACGATTCGTCGTGACGGGACTGTCGGAACCGACCTGCACCAACCGCCTGACTTGGGTTGTACCGCGATTGTCGGTCTCACCCTCCTTGCTGAAGGAAGCACACCTCGGGGTGGCAAATACACGCGCGAAAGCACTCAGGTGCTTTATGGGGTGCTGGATCTGATTACGCAGCGTCCGCTCAGAACCGCTGGCGCCGCAGAAGTGACATTGATTCAGCGCAAGATCGGGATGAACGCCGACTTGTTCTTTGCCACGCTGTATTTGAGCGAGGTTTATTATGAAGCCCCGGGAGCAGAACGCGAAATTCGCAGTGCTCTCGAAAAGCTGATTCAACATATCGGGGCGACTCAGGGGAAAGACGGAACCTGGGGAAATGAAAGCTGGGCTCCGATTCTCGGGACAGTGATGGGCTGGGAATGTCTACGGTCCGCAAGTTCGGCAGGCTTTCAAATCGATGCCTCAGCCAAGCTGGTGGGAGATGCCCTGTTAGCCAACCTCAAGAAGCGGTCTGCTGATGAGCAGAATTGGATGCATGAGTTCTATAAAGACGCGTCGAGTCTGCGCGTTCTCTATTCGATGAACTACCGCGACGAACCGGTCTTTAAGGAGTGCGTGGATCGTCTTCTGAATCGCGTGAAGACTGATTCTCGACCATTCCAGCTCGCAGGGGGCGAAGAGTATCTCTCATTCTTCCTTGTGACAGAGTGCTTGCTGAAAGAGAAGCGTCCTGATTGGGCAGCTTGGTATCCTCGGGTACGTGATGAACTGATGCTGACGCAGAATCGAGATGGAAGCTGGACCGGGCACCACTGCATTACAAACCGGACGTTCTGTACCTCAACTGCATTGCTGACTCTTCTTGCTCCGAACATGACTCTGACAATGTCAGAGCTGTGATGCACTGGATTTGCGCGATGACTCCCACACTGTTTGGATTCCGATTTGATGGTGTGGTTGCGCTCTCCCAGAACAACTCTGAGATTCACCGAAGCCAGACGCACTCACACCATCACGGATTTCGGCTCTCAGGATTAGCAGTCTATTGTCTGCTGTTTTCCTTGTGTCTTTTAACGCAAGGATGCCGGAAGCCGGAGCCTTCTCCGGCAGTGGATGGGAATTCCGTTCGAACGCCTGACCAGATTTTGCGTCGCGGTGTTGCATGGCTGATTCAGAATCAGGCGGAAGATGGCGGATGGCGTTCGACGACATATGGAACAATGCGATCCGGTGTGGGGACGACAGCCATTGCGTTAGAGGCGCTTTCGGAGTGTCCGTTGGACGCTCACCCTGATCTGCAACTGTCGCTCAAGCGTGGCTTGCAGTATTTGACCACAAAAACTGACTCGTTCGGGATGGTGTGTGCTCCTGACGGACGTTCTGATTCACCTGTCTACGCGACCGCCCTTGTGATTACAGCAGGGACTCGGGCAGGTCTTCTTGACGAAGAAAAGAAGCAGCAACTCGTTGAAGCACTTCAAAGGGCCCAGCAGGTTCCGGCGAACGGTTGGCCTCAAGATGCAATCGGGCGCGGGGGATGGGGAGTGGAACCGGACCCTGCTACTGCAGAATCGAACCCGGCGACGATTTCAGTGACAGTCTTCGCTCTGAATGCACTGGCAATAGCAAACGGCCTGACTCCAGATTCGCGAACGGAGGCCCTGAATTTCCTGAAGAATTGCAGGAGTTCAAATGGGCGACCTGACGGCGGATTCTGGTTTGTTCCTAGACCAGATGATCACTTGAACAAGGCGGGATGGTTCACGAACGACGCCGGGCAAATTCAACCCCGTTCCTATCACACCGCAACTTGTGATGGAATCATTTCACTCAATCGATTGGGGATCGGGCCTCAACACGCCGAGAGTCAGTTAGCGATTGCTGCATTGTTGAAGCAGGCAACCCCTTCAGTCCCTGTGCAGCTGAAAAGCACTGATGATGAAGCCGCACCACTGGCAGGTCTCTTTTTCTACAACGCGATGACATTTTCCAGCGCATGCGCTGTGATGAACGACAAGCAATTTGCTCCCCGATTATCGTTGATTCATCAACAACTGGTGGAGCTTCAACGCCCAGATGGCTCCTGGGAGAGCCCGCTGTCTCTTATGCGGGAGGATGATCCGTTGATCGCCACTTCGCTGGCACTGCTCGCACTGAGTCGCGATAAGCCGACTCAATAAAAAAGCCGCACGATGTGTTCCCTTTCGAAAGGGAACGGCATGTGCGGCTGAATCACAATTCAACCAGCAAGCCAGTCGACCTACTTAGACGCTTTCGCTTCTGGTTGGAACATCGAGGTTACAAGGTCAACGGTTTCGTTGACGAGAACCTGAGCTCCGTCCGGTCCAACAAAGCTGCTTTCGATCACGGCACTATAGCCGCCGCCGGCGACAGCTCGTTTGGTTGGAACATAGGTTCCATCACCACAGAGCTGAATGACAAATGTCTGCAGCGATGGACTGCGTGCTTTCATCTGCACTCCATAGTCCGTGTACAGTTCGAAATCATTGGTCACGATCGAAATGTCACCGATTCGAACGGCGTGCAGGTCCATCTCCCAGTTCTGCAGTGCTGTTTTTTGTTCTTCATAGCGACGAACAACTGAGCCGTGCCAAAGCTTGTTCCAATAGCTGTAAGGGGCTCCCTTCTTCGAGCCATCGAGATCGGCGAGAGCCGCCTTTGCACTGGCATACTCCGCGTCAGTGACAACACGGTAAGGCAATTGAATGACTTTGACCTTGTGTTCAAAGGCGACATCCGAGTGGCGGTCATTCTTGACGACGTTGAGGACATCTTCCCATGTATTGACGATACGATTGGCGATGTCGTTCAACGCGTCGATCCCCCGCAGCTTTCGCATCCGCTCTTCTGCTGCTTTGCGATACATGATGTGTGTGGTCTGATCTCCCCCTGCTCCGCCCCAGCCGAGAATGTTCAAGTCGCTTCCGTGTTTTTCTCGCAGTTTCGTGCGGACCTGATGCCAGAAATCGGCGTTCACAGAGCTCAGACTTTCGACTTCCTGTGCTGGGCAAGCGACGTTGATTGCGGTGGCAATCAGTTTGTTCTGAGCATTCCAGAAGTACAGAATCTCGACGCCGTGATCTTCCTGACCTTCCATGCCGCGGAACTTCTCGATGTTTGTCCGCCCGTACATGGCGGTTGTTCCATCGTCGTATGTTGTTCGACGGTTATGAGCGATCACTGCGTGGCCCAGCCCCCAGGCAACAGTCGCGGCTTCCCGCTTTTCCCAGGCAGCGACGATAATGTCCGCCAGTCGCTTGGTCAGGAACTTACGATACTCGGCAGGAGGCATGACACCTTCTTTGGGAAGGTCGTACAGCTCTTCTTGAGGGACTGGACCGGTGTGAGTGTGCGTCGCGCTCAGAATGATTTTCGAATGAAGCTCTTCTGGCAGGCGACCTTTCAGATCGGCTCGAAGGTCGTCATACAATGTCCGGCCCCCGCGAATGATGCACAGGTCGCACGCTACGAAAATCGCCTGATCTAAAGAGCGATCTCCTTCCCGGGTTTCAACGACAAGTGCCGTTGCGGTACACGGGGCTTGGACATCCTTTGCGATTCTGGCCTGACGCTGACCGTCCAGCGCAACCGGAGCATCGGGAGTAATACTGATCGTTTCACTGCCGACATAGAGTTGCCCGGCGGACACGATTGATGTCGTGCTCAGGCCGATGATCAGTGAACATAAGACACGCGGAATCCAGCGGTGTATTGCAGTCATGGTGGCCATCGTGATCCATGCCTTCTTAAAGTTCGAATCGATCGGAAGACTTAATGTTCGGGTTGAATATCAAGTTGATACTCGTCTCACTCAGGAACTGAACCGGTCTTTGCTCCGTTTCCAAAACTTCGCCTTCAACACATGTTGTTTCTTGCTCACAGACTCACCGATACAGGAGTGCGAGGGCCAGATTCAATGAGTGTTCAAGGTGGCGTCGCATCGCATCAGCAGCAACAACGGGATTTCGAGATTTAATTGCTTCGAAGACTTCGATGTGCTTCTGACCTGGGATTTCATCTGATCGTGCTTCGGTCTGATCGAGCATGACGAGGCGTTCGAGCAGCGGAGAGAGCTCTTCCAGCAGAATCGGAATCCCGGAGAAGTTGGCAATTGTCTGGTGGAACTGCACATCCACCTCACGGCATTCAGCCAGGCGATCACCCTCTTCAAAAAGGCGATCCACTTTTGACGCGATGGCTTCGAGAATGTTCATCTGCAGATCATCTGCGAGTTCAGCACAGCGACGGACAGCTTCACATTCGATCGCAATTCGAAGAACACCCTCACCACGAATCCGGTTGAGATCGCGGGCAATGATACGCGCACCGGCCTGCCCTTCAAGAATGACCAGTCCTTCGGCTGCGAGTGCCTTCACTGCTTCGGATGCCGCATTGATCCCCGTTCCGTATTCGCTTGCGAGAGGGCGGAGAGTCAGTCGTGTATCAGCCCCAATTTCTCCACCGAGAATTTTTGAACGAAGGTCCAAAAAGATACGCCGGGCCTTGGTCGTGCCTGGTGGGGAGCTATTCATTCGGTGAACTCACTTCTAGACCGCTTCGGTCTATCATGTGGCCTCGCAAAATTCGTCCTCATACGAGAAACCCTGAATTCTGCGTGCCAGATACGCTGCATGATTTCTGGAAATGCTCTAGTGCTTGGCCTCGCATGAATGGAGGTTCTCTGCCGGATTGCCGCCTCGACAAAGTTCATGCATTCTTTGCTTCAATACCCATCTGATGAGAGTGGTCACGCGGAAGATCGAAACTGTCACGCTCTGGTTTCAGCGACGCCGGTCTGAACAGGAGTCCGCTTAAAGTTGGTCAGAGGTTCTTCGTGTCGAGATGTCGGCAGAGAACTTGATGGCAAGGCACGATCAACCTCTGTTGATTCAGTTTCAATCCGAAATCCGATGCAGGTCCGGTCTCTGAAAAAAACTGAGAATGTGAAGAGACTGAAAACTGAAAGTTGAATTTCGTTAACCTGAACAGCGTACCAACACGGGCGGCTCCGTCAAGAACGCGCAAGCGAGTTCTGCTGAATTTCAGCTGTTTGAATTCGAGAGCTGAGTTCAACTGTCGATCATGATCGACGATGACCAATACAGCTGATTGAGACTCTCGAAGCAGGTTCCTCAATCTAAATCAGTTGAGGTCGATTGCTGTCGTACGCATCTTCCAGCCCTGTTGAATTCGTTGAGCAATGTTAGACCAGGATGAAACGCCGCTCACTGCATCGGAGGCCTCGACACTCGCTCCCCCGACTGCGACCGCACAGCGGACCACGGCTTCTGGAGATTCTCCACGCACGAATGCGGACAACAGACCGGCAATGGTGCAGTCCCCTGAACCAGTGGTGCCGACGACATTGACTTCAAAGCATGGGGAGATGATCTCGCGGTCGATCCAGTTGTCGAGATCCGCTGGTGTCGCTCGCCCGAGAGATGCAAGTCGAGTCCGATCAGCAGACGTTCTCAGGTAGAGGCCTTGTTCGCCGAGCTTAATGGCAACGATGCCTGCTCCGAGTTTCAGGCATTCGCTGGAAATCGAGCGAAGCAGATCGCGATCGACATGTCGTGCGGCATCGAAACCGCCGTCAGCGACAGCTTCTTCAAAACGTTTGCGATCCAGCATGAACAATAGTTCGTCGATGCTAGGGCAGAAAACGTCGACGTGCGGAAGTGCATTGGCCAGCAGTTGCTTCCAATCGACCTGACCTGCTTCCGAGTTCGGGTCGACCATGCAGAGATCGAGTGAGACCGTCAGGCCGACGTCGCGGACTTTCTTCAGTAACAAGGCCAATTCACTGCCACTGTTTTCATACATCGCCTTCATGATCGGCGGGTAGCCAAAGTGGAAGAGTTTGGCTTCTCCGAGGTCAGCCGGATTTACGTCGTTCGCACGAAACGTGTCATTGGCACCTGGGCAATGCAGGAAGGTTCGATCGACACCAGGCGGATTGATCACGATTGAGTAGCTGGTGACCTCACCTGGCACACTGACCATTCCATCCGCGAGGTGTGATCCCTGAACCTTCAGCAATCGGAGAACCTCTGCTCCGAAGAGATCGTTCCCCAGTTTTCCAATCAGCTTGACAGGTGTGCCAAGACGGTGCAGTGCGAGACCTGTATTCGAAACTGTTCCGCCAGTTGAGCAGACTGAAGGGCCCACCTTGATCAGATGACCAGGGCGAATCGAAGGGGGTTCTGCACCTTCTCGGTGTTCAAACGTCGGAATGACATCCAGACAGATATGACCAGCGACAACAATCTCACAAGAGTCAATGGACACGACACAGTTCCTTCAGACCGAATTTATCAAATGAGCTTGGCCTTGATCTCTTCGTGACAGGGAATGCACGGCGTGATCGCTCTGACGGCTCGGGGACAGGCGTATAAACAATCTCTTTGAAAACTCCACGAACCATACGCCCAAGAGACGTCACGATACCGCAGAAGAATTTTCAGGCAATGTCATAAGCCGAGACTGTATCGAACGTCTTCGCATAAAAAAACGATGCCCGCAGGATTCCGCCGGCATCGTTTGAACTTATTGGTGAGAAAGAAGATTTGCCGGCCAGAAGTGTTCCTGCTTCTGCATAGGAACGCGAGGAATCGGGGCTACTTCTTGGATTTCAGGACGATATCGTATTGGTTTTCGCCCGGTTCAGTGATGGTTGTTTTCAGGCCGCTTTTGCCACGGTCCGAGTAGCGAAGAGGGATCGCTGACTTTTTGAGGAGTTTTGGATTGGCGAGGAGATCCGAAGCGCTGACTTCTTCTTCCTGATTTCCTGTGACCGTCACATCGTAAATGGCCCCGATATCGCCTTCCTTGAATTTGATAACGTATTTCCCTTCAGCATCGACAGCCGCCTGAGCAGAATCTCCGGTTGCGCTGGAACTGAACTGAACAGATCCTGAAGTCAACGGGCTATCATCCAAAGTGACGTTGCCAGTGATCGTGACTTCAGGGCGTGTCGACGCTTTTGAGCAACCTGTGATGGGCAGCAGGATTGCCAGTGCCGCCAAGACATGGATTGAATTGGTGAACGACATTACCACTCTCCAATCACACGACCGTCATCGCGGACGCACAGGTTCTGCAGGATTTCCCAGCTGATGTTCTCACTGACGAAGCGGACAGAACCATCCCCCAGCAACCCGTGAACTCCACCTGTGTGGAACGAACTGAGTGCCGTGTTGAAGTCATAAGGATCATTCGCTTCCAACCCGGTTGATGTCGGATTCGGGCGGTGGAAGACACTTGTCAGCCCAGTTCCGAAGAAATGCTGCCCTGCGGTTCCTTTGATCCAGTCACCAACGGATGTAAGTGAGTTCACCCCGCCCCAGCCTGCATGGTAGTTCGAGATCTGAGGGTTTCGGGCGTTTCCGGACTGCTCGGCAATGACCAGCGTGTTCGACAAACCGTCGACCACATCTTTGAACCCACGGCTTTCGTTGATCAGAAGACAGCCGGTGTTCGTTGCATAACTGTTTCTTTGCACCATGTATGAGGTGTTGGCTCGTCCGACTGGATCAGGGTAAGACCCCATGATCCCGACATACTTAATCGCCTGAGTCTCTTTTCCAGCAAAGTTGCTGTTGTACTGGTACAGGTCACTGACACTGCTGGATGGGCAGGAATAGACCGGCAGAACGAGATTAATCAGCGGGCGGGTGTATGCATTGTAAGCAGAGAGATCGTGTGCAGTGTTTCCTACTGGATAGAAGTTCGTTGCTGAAGAAGGGATCGAAAGGTTGTAAACTGTGGCTTGTTCGAGATAAGGAAGCAACGCGTGCCGCCAGTTGGCAGCCTTCGTGAATGAGAACGTCGAACCGACCGGAAACTTGGTATAGGTCGATTCATAGTTGTGGAGTGCCAACCCAATCTGTTTGAGATTGTTTTTGCACTGCGAACGACGCGCGGCCTCTCTCGCCTGTTGCACGGCTGGCAACAGTAACGCAATCAGAATGGCAATGATTGCAATCACCACCAGAAGCTCAATCAGCGTAAACGCTGAGCGTTTGGGAGTGTTCTTCATGTGATCCTCTTTTGAACGGCGGGACGTATTTGGCAGATCGATTGCGGAATGAAAATCTGCGGTATTCTGGCTGAAGGCGCGTGATGCCTCGTGGCATCATTCAAGCCTGATGTGAACTTTAGTGAGATTGATTTGTGAAATCCATGTGAAAATGGTTCGCACGAGCTATTCGTAAGAGAAAACGTCGCTAGTGACTTGGGTGTGTGGCAATTTTACAGGCGAATTATCCCAAGAATCGTGATTCTGAAACGATCCTTCGTCGCCCATCAGAGCGACACATTAGGCATGTAACATGCATATTTGCATGTGTTTGTGTGGAATCGGCGCCCGTTGATGTATTGGGCGCCCAGTTCACCAAACTCGGCCGAACCCAACGTTCGGCACCGCTCGCAGAGCATCTGTGCTCAGGAATTTACCTCATCCCGGACAACCGGCCAGCCGGAGTATCGCCCCGATTCCAGTGGGGGGAATGATCAAATACACTGGGCCTTGTCTGATGAGAAAGGGCCGATGACGAGGATGGCTGACCGTTGCATTTGACATCACGGTTTCGCTGTACTTCCTCGCATTACTTCACGTCGAAACACGCAATTTGACTGTAGTATCATTCAGTGATACTATTGAGGGCTGAATGGCACCAAAGCACCGACGCACGCTGGAAGCAATTTTCGAAGATCCGGTCAGGTCGAACATTGTCTGGCGGGATATTGAGGCGATGCTTAAGACCGCCGGTGCGGAGATTACCGAGGGGGCCGGATCGCGAGTGCGGATCGCCTTGAATGGCATCCGAGCAGTATTTCACCGGCCGCACCCTCATAAGGAAACAGACAAAGGAGCCGTCAAGTCCATGCGACGGTTTCTGACAGAGGCGGGAGTCGCGCCATGATGGAATACAAAGGCTACATCGGAAAAGTCGAGTTCGATGAGGACGCAGGCATCATTCACGGCGAAGTCATCAACACTCGTGACGTCATCACCTTTCAGGGTGACAGTGTCGCCGAGGTGAAGAAGGCGTTTCATGAGTCCGTCGATGATTACCTTGAGTTCTGCAAAACTCGCGGAGAAACCCCGGACAAGCCGTTTTCCGGTCAATTTGTGACCCGAATCTCGCCGGAGTTGCATCGCCAGGTCAATGTTGCAGCGGTACTCGCGGGAAAGAGCCTGAACGCCTTCGTTACCGAGCAGTTGCAGGTCGCTGTCGAGAAGATTGGCATCTCGAAGGCCTCTGGCAAGAAGGTCGGGGCGAAGGCAAAGACGGGAAGATCCGCGAAGGGATCGCCCCGCAGGAAGAAAGACATCGAGCAACACGCCTAAGGCTCAGTGAGAATCCGCCCTCTGCGTGTGGGGCGAGCGTCTCAGGCGATCATCCCAACACCGCAACTCGGCCAGAAAAAGTTCTAACGGGTGTTTTGTCGCCCCGAATGTTAGAAAAAGGCTCGCTGAAGTCATTTGCAGTGAGCCTTTTTCGTTTGGCAAACACCCCCTGCCCCTTGCTTCTGTTCTCGCACGTATCCTTCGCCTTCCTTTTCTTTGTGAGAAAAGTCCAACGCCACGCTGCCAGAATGCTTTTGAAGTCGACTTCCAAGGGCTTGTGTGTGTAGTTCAGGGGCCTCAAGCAGCTGCTTGAAGAGTGACCAAATCAAAAAGGGCCGGACTTCAGCCACCGGTTAGTGTTACTCGTTACTGTGATATGCTTTGGCTTACGACTGCCACCGGATCGAAGCTAACGGAGGCTGCTCGTCGTTATGTGTCGTGAACGATAATTTGTTTTATCACTCGGGGATGTGTTAGAAGTTGTCGCATAAACGAACTCGTGCCACGCAAGCTGGGTTTCGCTAACTCGCTCAACCTGGCCTACGGAACTCGTATCTTGGACTATTTCTAAGAATCCAACCTCCTCTTAATGCCGCGGGGCTCGTCTAGTCGGCTGCGATGATTTGTATTTGTGGTCGTTGATGCATGAGGCGCGAGTGTCGGTTTAAACCGTGACGGGCTATCTGGATGTCACACCTTCGCTCTATCGTGCTTACAGGACTGCCACCAAATATGAGAGAGGGGAAGTAATGTACGTCGTTAATTCCGAGAAAGTCGGCAACATGCAGCTCCAATCGTTCAGCGGCATCGAAATTTTTCGCCCCCGGCCGGTAGTAGAGCAGCTAATCCGCGATGAAGCTGAGCGAAATTTGCGTGAAAGTTATTCCAGTGGAACATATCGCGACCCTGCTACGATCAATGAGATCTTAAAGCACCAATTCAATTACTTCCACGAGCAGCTGGATAGTCGATTGCCTTTTTTGGCCTCGTCTGACCTCATAATCTTCCTGTTGCACCTGTACGACCAGACTTCGAGAATAGAGCGCAAGTATAGAGAGGGTAGTCTGTCCCCGGATGAGCTGAAAATGTGGAAACGTTGTGGACCGACAATGCGTCGCGGCATCAAGTACCTCGCCGAGCGAGTTGCTCTCCTAGGTCGTGATGATGCGCTTGCAGACAGTCGCGACAGGCTTCGGTTGACCGAAGAATGTACAATCTATGCTGAGCAACTTGTGGAACTCTACGTTAAGAGTGACCAGACGCACATGTTATTCAGTGACCAAACGGAATTGACAATTCAGCCTGCGGGTGCCGGCCATCCCCTCGACCTCAAAGTACGCGATTTTGCTCGATATGATATTCATTCTAGGATCAGTCGAGATGGGTGTAATTGGATTCAATTCTTCCAGCCTCCTCCATTTCATTTAGACACCGGGGAGCACGCCGCTATTCTAGATCCAGCCTTTGAAAGAAGTTTTGGCTTTAAATGGTCGAATGCGATGCATGCTCTGAAGCTCATCATCGCTGCGGAGGTGGTGCAGAAAGGTAACTTTGACATTTCCTTTTGTCCCCGAGACTTAGTTGTAGAAATTCTGGCCAAGAACATCCCAGGTGCCACGAAGCAGAAGGCGGGGCAATTCCTGGAGGGCTTCTTGTTGCCGGTCACGAAGATGCTGGACGAAGGACGCTTGGTTTGGAAGCCCAAGCAGGAGTACCGTGCGCTTCGCCGCGGCTTCTTTGAGTTCCCCCACCCGACTGGTCCACATATCATCTGGTCTAGGGAGCTGGCGAAGGAATGCTTAATCACTCTCACGGTAGGGGTCGTGTTCCAGCGTTTTCCGCCAGAATGGAAGAATGCTGATGTAGAGGCAGGGCTCGCCAAGTTGTCAAACAAAGCCGGGGTTTGGTTCGAGGGCGTGACCATGGACAATTTAAGAAAAGTGGGTGTCGTTGGCCTGAAGTCGCTGAAGAGTGTCGGTATGGGGGACAAGCGAATTGCGATCCCCGCTGACATTGGCGAACTGGATTTCCTCGGCTACCACCCGGGCTGGCGATTGCTCGTTCTGCTGGAATGCAAGATGGTAGGGGAGGCGTCCGAACCTACATTTATGAGGAAGGATATCGACACCTTTGTGAAAGGAGAAAAGTCCTATGTGAACAAATTCCGCCGCAAACTCGGGTGGGTTCAAAACCACTTGAATGAAGTGTGCGCCGGCATAGAGTCGATCTTTCCCAATGTTGGCTCAATTTCGCCGCAAAAGCTCGTTGCAGCAATCGTGACGCTGAATCCCACAATTGCTTCCTCCTTCATCACCGACCTGCCGTGCGTGAGCCTGACTGAGTTGATGCTCGACATTCAAGAATGTGGGACTTGGCCATACGATACAGGGCTGTATGATTGCTAACTCCTCTAGACGAATATTGTAGACCCATTGCTGCTTTCGATAGGCCTTTTACGCAGTGCCACTGTTTAGCTAGCTATCTATCTTGTTGTCTGGAGTTCAAATGCGATTTAGTAGAGCTGAAACGAAGGTTTGATTGTTAGGAGAGAATGTCGGTGACGACGTGGCCGGCGACGTCGGTGAGGCGGAAGTCTCTTCCGGCGTAGCGATACGTTAGCCGTTCGTGGTCCAGGCCCAGTTGATGCAAAATCGTGGCGTGGAGGTCGTGGATATGGACGCGGTTAATTGCGGCTTCGTGGCCGAAGTCGTCCGTCTCGCCGTAAGCAATCCCCTGCTTCACTCCTCCACCTGCCAGCCAGACTGTGAATCCTTGGGGGTTATGGTCGCGGCCATTGCTTCCTTGGACCGTCGGGGTGCGTCCGAACTCGCCTCCCCAGACAACCAGCGTCTCGTCCAGTAACCCACGTTGCTGCAGGTCGGTGAGAAGACCTGTGATCGGCTGGTCGACCGCAAGTGAATTCTTCTCATGCCCTACCTTCAAGTTTCCATGCTGGTCCCAGACGTTTCCTGTCGAGAGCTCTACGAAACGCACACCTGCTTCAATGAGTCGTCTGGCCAGCAGGCACTGCCGACCAAAGCCGTCGGTTTCTTTCGTGCCGATTCCGTAGAGTTCCTGGGTTTCCTTGGATTCCTTTGTCAGGTCAATCGTCTCTGGCGCGGCGAGCTGCATGCGATGGGCAAGATCATAAGCCTCGATTGCTCCCCGAATTTCTCCGTCCACTCCGACTCGATTCAGGTGAGCGGCATTCAACGATTGAATGAGTTCCAGTCGCTCCGCCTGGCGTTGTGAATCGACGTTTGATGTCAGGTGCTCGATGGTTGCTTTTCCAAGTGTTCCCTGTCGTCCTAATGTTGTTGCCTGATGCTCTGTCGGAAGAAACGCTGCCCCGTAATTGCGTGGCCCGCCGTGACCGCTGCTGGGTGCAATAGAAACAAATGATGGCAGATCTGGATTGAGTTTCTCCAATCCATACGAAACCCAGGCTCCAACGGATGGGCGTACCAAATTGTCGCTGCCGGTATGAATCATCGAGACCGCTTGGCCGTGCGATTGCCCTCGGCTGTGCATTGATCGGATGACGCACAACTCGTCGGCCTTGGTTGCCAGATTCGGAAAGAGTTCCGAGATCCACAGGCCTGATTCCCCGTGCTGCCGAAATGCCCAGGGGGATTTCATGATTTGCTGTTTTGCATCGAGCAGGGATGGCAGAGCATAAGGGAGCGCCTTCCCATCCGATTTCTCCAGCATTGGCTTATAGTCAAATGTGTCGACCTGACTTGGCCCGCCATGCATGAAAAGAAAGATGACACTTTTGGCTTTGGCCGGATGGTGGGGGCGCTGGATGACCAGATCCGGGTTCGCTTCCAATGTCCTTCCAGCTAAGCCGCCCAATGAAAGTGCGGTTCCGCCGGCGCAGAACTGTTTCAAAACATTGCGACGGGAAGTTACGGAGTGATGTGACATTGACGTTCTCTCTTCTTCCGCAATTCCGCTTTGACCGTTTGGTGAAACACGGTCGCGATCGGAGATCAATCCAGTATTCGGAATGACGTTGAGGCAATCAGTGCATGAACGAATTCTTGCCAGACTGCTTTCTCGTCTGCTTCATCTTCGACTTCGAGCAGTTTGGAATCGAGATATGTCTGGCTGATTCTGGCTTCATCGCTCGTCGGAGGGCGTCCCAGAACCTGCATCGAAATCCGTTCAACCCGTTCCCCGACCGTTGAATACGGGGTCTTGAACGAGTGATTGACAATGACGGCCGACTGCTCTGTGACAAAGTCACCATTCAACATCCACAATGCCTGAGCCGGGACGTTCGTTTTAGCCCGTTCACCGGTTGAAAAGTCAGGATCTGCGAAGTCGAACACCCTCAATACAGAAGCCAACTCGCTGCGGAGAACCGGCTGATAAGCGGTTCGCCTTTTGGATTCTTGAATGGCGACGCCCTGGTCTGTCGCAACATTCACCGTGACTAATGTCCCTAAACCGGCGACCGAAGATTCAATTGCTGTCAGGTCGAGTTGCTCCCCTGCTGCAAGGATCGAGTCACGAATGGATTCTGCCGAAATTCGTTTCAGATTGGCTCGCCAGAGCAGCTTATTTTCCGGGTCTCGTTCCCACTTGACAGCGTCATATTCCGCGGACTGTTGATATGTTCGACTGAGTACGATCTGTCGTACGAGCCACTTCGTTGACCAGCCGTGAGCAATGAATTCCACGGCAAGTTGGTCAAGCAGTTCCAGATGAGTTGGTTGGTCTCCGAGATGTCCAAAATTATCCACGCTACGAACCAGACCGGCTCCCATTAAATGGTGCCACACCCGATTTACATAGACTCTGGCGGTCAATGGATTTCTTGAGTCAGCGATCCATTTCGCCAGCTCCAGCCGTCCGCTTTCATCTTCCGAGATCTCAATCGGGTCATGGAAGTTCATAACCGAGAGGAAGCCTCGGGGGACCTTCGGGCCAAGCATTCGGGTTTCGCCGCGGATACAGACATTGCAGTCGCCTCGTTCTGTTGCATCTTTCACTGCAAGGGCGACCGGGGCTGGCGGCGGGCCGTTCTTGGCGAGTTCCTTCTGCTGATTTTTCAACTCATCGAGACGCTTCTTCGCTCCAGTCTGCTCAGCGACTTGAGGCTGCTTCTCGTCTGGCTTCTGATTCAGTTCTTCAATTGGAATGAACTGCACTGCATCAGCGAAGACGTACCCGACTGTTCCTGTTGTTTCGATGGTAACTTCGGCGTTGCGATCTGGAGTGAATCGCCATCGGCCGATCGGCTTGAAGAGTTTTGAGATTGGTGGAACCTGAGATTGATCAACCGCGACCTTGGCTTCCCCGTCAGCGTGGAGAATCGTCACTGGCACGTTTGTGGCCAAATCCGGACGACCGAAGAACGCGAGCCGAACCTCGTATTCACCTTCTTTGGGGAGCTTCGTCCGAAAGATGACCTTCTTCTGTCCTTTGTCCATCTTGTCGTCGTGCAGGTAGTTCTCGCCAATAAAGTCCTTTGAGAAGGTCGATGATTTCCACGTACCGATTTGCTCTGCGTTTTTGTCATCAACGACGACGCCTAACCGGAGTGCAGCGGCACGTTCCCCGGTCGAATCGAGTTTCTTCAGCTGACTTTCTGCCTTCTTGATTTCCTGCTTGAGAGCGTTCACCTTCTTCTCGTGTTCGGCCAATGCGGCAGCATGTTCAGGAGCAATGGGGAGCGGTTGTCTCACCCAGTTGGAAACGTACTGCTGAATCTCGCCGTCAAGCACCTGCGTGCTGCGGAAGATCCCGGCGAGAGCGTAATAATCTTTGGTGGGAATGGGATCAAACTTGTGATCATGGCACCGGGCGCACCCCAGTGTCATTCCTAGAAAAGCGCTGCCGACGGCGGAGATTTGCTCGTCAACAACGTCCATTCGAAGCTTTTCTTTATCCCGTTCGCTCAGCATTTTTGTGCCAAGCATCAGGAACCCGGTGGCGATCAGCTGATTCACCCGTTGTTCTTCAGACTGTGAAGGCATCAAGTCTCCAGCAATCTGCTCGATGATCAGATCCTGAAATGAACGGTCGTCATTAAAACTGTTGATGATGTAGTTGCGATAACGCCAGGCTTCATGGAATGTGGCGTTGAAGTCCCCTCCATTGGAGTCTGCATATCGAGCAACATCGAGCCAGTGACGTCCCCAATGCACCCCATATTGTGGTGATGCCAGCAGCGAGTCGACGTACTTCTCGATGGCGTCTGCTTCTTTCGTTTCAAGGAAGCGTTCCTGATCGGCCAGCGTTGGCGGGAGACCTGTCAGGTCGAATGAAATGCGTCGCAAAAGCGTCGCTCGATCGGCATCTGGCTGAGGGGCGAGCTGTTCGCTTTCAAGACGCGATAGGACGAAGCGGTCAATCCAGTTCCGCGGCCAACTTGCGGCTGTGACCTCTGGGATGACGTGCGATTCAACTGGAAGAAACGACCAGAACTGACGCGCTGACGTCAGGTCGATTTCTTTTCGAATGGTGGAAGGATCGACAGACCCGGTTCGAGGGTCAGGTGCTCCCATTGCGATCCACCGTTCAAAATCGGCGATCACTTCGTCTGGAAGCTTCCCGGCGGGGGGCATTTCATAGGTCTCGTACCGCAGCGACTGCAGAAGCAGACTTTCTCCGGACTTCTCTTTAACGATGCTTGGTCCTGAATCGCCGCCTGCCAGTAATCCGGCAGCCGAGTCGACAAGCAGTCCCCCTTTGAGGCTGGTGGCTTTCTCGGAATGGCACTCGTAGCAGTGCTTGATCAGAACAGGACGAATCTTCGTTTCAAAGAACTCGATCCCGGCCGGGTCTGCACCGACAGCCTGACTACTCAGCACGAGTAGTACAGCAATGATCTGGAATCCATTGCGCACGAGGAGCCTCCCCTGAAACAGCCGATGCATCAGTTTGTAAGAATATCTTCGGCGAATCGCAATTGAAACATCAAATGTCGTTGATTTCGAGTCAGTTGTCACACTGTGGTTTGAAGATGCGGGTGGAAGTACAGTCGTGTAGGAACCGGTTGTGCAGGCATCTGGTCGCGAGGTCGCGGGCTTCCAGACCACGGGATAAGAAAAGAGACGTTAGCGAGTTGCCCTGGGTGATGATCCGGAACTCTGATGGCTGTATTCGGTATACTGGTTAGCATTGGAAGAATCGAAACATTCGCTGGGAGTGGAACGGACGTTCACGAGCAGTTAGAGTAAATGCATTCGCAATGAGGCCTCGAACTTGGCCAATGGAGATGGAAATATGGTTCGCCGGTATTTAGTCGCAGTTGCCGTTCTTGCTTTTGGATTCGCTTGGACGGGACAGGTTCGAGCTGAAGATGCAAAACCAGCTGCTCCTGATGTTGTCGCTGTTTTTGATCTGCATGGTGCCCTTTCTGAACAGAAAGCATCGGACGATCCCCTACTGGGCAGCATCGGCGGTGATTCCCTGCATTCTCTGGTCACCAGACTGAAAAAGGCTGAAACCGACGAAAAGGTTGCTGCGGTTGTCCTGCTGATCAACGGGTTTTCCGGCTCGACCGCACAGCTCGAAGAGCTGCATCAGACATTGACCAAGCTGCGAGAGAAGAAGCCGGTCTATGCTCATGCCGATTCGGTTTCGACACAAACTTACGTCCTGATGGCGGCCGCAAAACGAGTGAGCCTTTCTCCAACTGGCGATGCCTGGATCAACGGGCTTGCCATGGAAGGTGTGTACGTTCGCGGTTTGCTCGACATGCTCGGGGTTCAACCGGATTTTCTCACCTGCGGCACCCACAAGAGCGCTGCTGAGATGTTCATGCTGAAGGAAGCAAGTCCTGAGGCAATGGAGATGAAGAACTGGTTGCTCGACAGTCTTTATGAAAGTCTGCTGGCAAGGATCGCCAGCGGCCGCGGTGTCGAGAAGGATAAGGTAAAAACCTGGATTGACGACGGTCTGTATACAGCTGAATCTGCGCAGAAGGCAGGCCTGATTGATGCCGTTGAATCCCGTGAAGAATTGCTGGCCTTCCTGAAGACGACCCATGGGGCGGCGATCAAGCTTGATAAGACGTACGGAAAGAAGACTGCTGCTGACATCGATCTCGAGAACCCGTTTGCGATGATGCAGATCTGGGCGAAATTGCTCTCAGGGGCAAAGCCATCCAAGTCGACAAAGAACGCCATTGCGATCATGCACATTGACGGGCAGATCATGCTTGGCAAACGGGAAGCATCTCTCTTCGAAGATACTTCAGGTGCCTACAGCGAACAGGTTCGTAAAGCACTCGATAAGATTGCCGATGAGCCGCGAATTCGTGCTGTCGTCTTGCGTGTGAACTCACCGGGTGGATCCGCAACAGCCAGCGAAATTATGTTGAAAGCGGTTCGCCATGTTCAGAAAAGTAAACCGGTCATCGTTTCGATGGGGGGAATGGCCGCAAGCGGTGGGTACTATGTTTCCGCACGCGGGAATCACATTTTTGCTGACGCCACAACATTGACCGGCTCAATCGGAGTGGTCACCGGGAAACTGGCGACCAACAAGATGTGGAGTCGAGTCGGCGTGAACTTCGAGCAGAACAAGCGAGGTCAGCGTGCTGGCATGTTGACTTCCAGTCAGCCATGGACAGATTCAGAGAAAGCGGATCTGCAGAAGTGGATGGACGAGATCTACGGCGTTTTTAAAACTCACGTGACTGAAGGTCGCGAAGGGAAACTAAAGAAGCCAATCGATGAGATCGCTGGCGGACGAGTTTACACCGGTCAACAGGCTCTGGAACTGGGACTCGTCGACGAAATCGGGACTCTGGAAGACGCGATTGCCTATGCGGCAAAAAGTGTCGAACTGACCGATTATGAAATTCGGAGCTTCCCGGAACAGCATAACTTCTTCGAACAATTGCTGGTTGATATCGGGGAACAGAAGAAAAAGGATGACAAGCATTTGTCGGCAGGACTGTGGTCCGCTGTTGTTCCAGCGCTGCAAGGACTTGATCCACAACGCACCGCAATGGTGAAGGAAGCGATTCAACAACTCGAGTTCATTCAGACTGAGCGAGTAATGTTGACCTCTCCAGTGTTGCGGCTTGTCGACTAATTCAGTTGAATTTCTGCTCTTGTCGTCTGATCAGTCAGTACGAAAATGAGCGTGTTGATCCCCGAGCCAAGGCCATGTCACGCAGCGATTATTGAGCGAATTCTCGATACTCTCTGCGTGGCCTTTCGGGGCGGCTTTTCGAATCGTTTTTTCTTCGGTTAGTGAATATGCAGAACGGTCTCCCGACACTTGAGATTCTCGAAGCGAACCATTCGTTCCCATGTTCGTTCACCTTCAAGGTGATCGGAGTGGCAACTGAACAGTTCGCAGATTCAGTCCTTGTTGCAGTTAAGAAGCAGTTGGAGGGAGATTTTGAACCTGCCATCTCGTCGAAGGCAACTCCGTCTGGACGACACATTAGCGTCACTGTTGAACCTCAGGTGGCATCGGCTGCTCACATCCACGAGATCTATCGTGAATTGCAAAGCCTCGAAGGTCTCGTGATGCTCTTTTAGAGCACCAGGAGAAGTTGTCGACACGAAAGCGTGTGCTTGAGCAGACTGAATCCGCTTGTTGTTTCCGGTGAAAGTAACGCGAATGCGGAGCCTCCTCCTACTGACCATCTGCAGAGTGATGATGCTGTCTATGGCAGTGATCGTCGCAACGCGCCAGTCTGCAATGGGGGCAGAGAAAGCACCCCTTCAGCAAGATGCAGACATTGATCAGGTCCTGAATTCCGTTCTGAAACAGCTTACAGATCAGAAATTTGGCGTTCGAGTCGAAGGTCAAAAGCGGTTAAATCGAATTGCTGAAGCCACTCCAGCAGTATTAGTGAACGTGGCGGAACAGTCAGAGTTTGAGATTCAGGCTCGAATTGTTCGCGCACTTGAAACCGTGTTTCTCTCTCATTCCGGCGACGTGGCTGACAATGCAGAGAAAGTGCTGATGGCGCTTTCGCATTCGGATCTTGCCGTTGCGGACGACGCAAATTTGATCCTGATCGCCAATAGTCGACTACGCGAAGCCCGAGCAAGAAAGTCTTTGGAGAATCTGGGCTGCGTCTTTGCCTATGCCATCCCAATTGAATCGCGTGCCGGTTCGACTGCTCCAAGGGTGGGAGTGGGATTCGGTGAATTTGCAGTTTTACAGACGATTTTGCTCTCTGAGAAATGGTCAGGAACGACAGCCGAACTCTGGCACTTGCGCCGACTGACTCATCACCAGGGATTGATGATTTACACGTCGAAAAACAACGGGATCACGTTAGACGACCTCTTGCCGCTGCAGGTTGAACTTCCCGGCGCAACCATCACTGAAAGAGGCGGTGCCCTCGGAGTTCGCCCGAGCACGTTCACGACTTCGATGATTATCGAAGAAATTGTCGCTGATGGAGCCGCAGATAAGGCCGGGCTACGAATCAATGATGAAATTCTGATGTTGAATGAGGATCGGGTTCGAGATTTTTCAAATCTCGTTGAACTGCTTCTCGCCTACGCTCCCGGTGAAACGATTCAGATTCTGATTCGTCGAAATGGGGAAGAGATGCTGGTCCCGGTGAAACTCTCTTCCTGGAGGGACATTACACTGGGAGTGCCGCCGGTCGATCGGCCGGTCAGTGATTTCGTTGGACCATTGGGCGTCGCCCGCCCGATCGCCCCTGCTCTCCCTGAGAAACTTCGAATCCTCCCCCGACCACGATTTCAGCTGCAATAGAGCTTTCAGGACACATCATTTTTGAAGATGGCCTCTGATATAAAAGAAGGACCGGCCCTTGATTAGGACCAGTCCCCAGCTCAACTGAATCTGGATTTCGGGGGGATCAGGCTCGCAAACCAGCTTCGCGCATCAGGCGAGCAGTTTGTTCGTATGCCTCGCGGACCCATTCTTCCATCTTGTCTGGCTCTGGTGAGAACTCCAGTTCGATCGAAATGGTTCCGTCGATCTCAAGATCTTTGATGGCCTTCAGGTACGGAGGAAAATCGACAACGCCACGACCAGGTGGCAAGTCGCCATGTTTCTTTCCATCGCAGTCAGAAATGTGGACATGAATCGCCTTGTTCTTAAGCTTGGCGAGTTCTTCTGCCCCGACATTTGCCAGCAGAAGATGTGAAATGTCGATGTTTGCGGCCAGTGCCGGGTGTCCGACGTCATCAATGAATCGGGCCATGTTGTCGACATTGTTCAGCAGCGACTGATGGAACGGTTCGAGTTCCAGAGCGATTTTCACGCCCAGTTCTTCTGCGTAGTCCGCGAGTGCTCGGCAATTGTCGACGGCAATTTCCCATTGTTGTGCTGGCGGAATAATTTCCTGATTCCAGATGTACTCGCCGAGGACCAGCAGCAGATTTTCTGCCTCGTACTCATAAACAAGGTCGAGGTGTTCCCGAATACGATCGATATGGAACTGTTGTACGCTGAGATTGAAGTCAGAAAGTCCCAGTGCGACACAACAGAGCGAAACAATAGGCAAACCCTGCCGATCGCACTCGCGTTTGATCGCAATTCGCTCACGAACATCGATCTCCAGCGGATCAACCTGTAAATCAATACAGTCGAAACCGATTTCCTTCGTTTTCGCAATTCCCCAAGAGCGTGGATGGCCAGATTCAGCCCATGCGGAATTGATCAGTCCAAGTCGCATCAAGATTTCCTTGTCACATGTGAGGGAATTGGAGGTGACGAAATGTCGATCCGTATGATACCCGCGATTGAGAAAACGTGATACGCTCTGGCAGTGTTTCGCCAATTCTGGCGACCGCGCTCGGAGTGTGCTGGCGAAGGAAAATCGACGTCAGAGGCCGACACGACCGAAAAATACGGACGGGGGTCACTGCGTCCTGGTCAGAATTGCCACATCCAAACCGTTTGAGTTTTTGATCTCGGAGTTGATTTCATGCCAATTGCCACGCCTGCTCAGTACGCTGCTATGTTGGACGCTGCTCAGCGCGGAAACTACGCCTACCCGGCAGTCAACGTCACATCAATCGTGACCATCAATGCTGCTCTTAAAGCATTCTCGGATTCAAAATCAGACGGCATCATTCAGGTGTCAACTGGCGGTGGAAAATTCGCGAGCGGTTTGAATGTCGGTGATTCGACATTCGGTTGTATCGTTCTGGCAGAAGCTGCTCATCGTCTGGCTGAAAAGCACAACGTGCTGATCGCTTTGCACACAGACCACTGTCCACCGAAGGAAGTTGATACGTTCCTGAAGCCATTGATCAAAGCAACGGCTGAACGTCGTGCTGCTGGCAAAGGAAACCTGTTCCAGTCACACATGCTGGACGCTTCCAACCTGCCACTCGAAGAGAACATGAAGCTGTCTCAAGACCTGCTGAAGCTTTGTGCTGAACAGGAAATCATCCTCGAAGTCGAAGCCGGAGTTGTCGGCGGCGAAGAAGACGGTGCAGCCGGAGCGGAAATGGAACACGTTCCAGATTCGAAGCTCTACACAACTCCAGAAGACATGCTTGCAGTTTACGAAGCATTGAATGGCCACGGCCGTTACATGTTCGCTGCAACCTTCGGTAACGTGCACGGGCACTACAAGCCAGGTTCAGTGAAACTGCGTCCGGACATCCTGAAGCAAGGTCAGGATGCCGTCATTGCCAAGTACGGCAAAGATGCTGAGTTCGACCTCGTGTTCCACGGTGGTTCAGGGACTCCACGTCACGAACTGGAAGAAACTCTGGCTTACGGCGTCGTGAAGATGAACATCGACACCGACACCCAGTATGCATTCACTCGTCCAATCGCCGAGCACATGTTCCGTAACTATGACGGCGTGCTGAAGGTCGATGGCGAAGTCGGGAACAAGAAGGCTTACGACCCACGCGCTTACCTGAAGCTGGGCGAAGCTGGTGTTGCGAAGCGATTGATCGAAGCCTGCGAAGACTTGCATTCAAATGGCAAGACCATCTTCGGCAAAGTCTAGACCGTTTTGGTCTGACACGGGACCACGCGGTCCGCAGAAGAATAAAGCAGCCGGGGGCCAAATCAGGTCTCCCGGCTGTTTTTGTTTTGGTTAGGTCTTTTCTTTTAGTCAGGTCCATCAGTTCGCAGACCATCGACCAGGGGGCAGCGAATGCTGCTGAGTCGTTCGTGCGGTGCGACTCAATAGGGATTCGAACTAAAGACGCTGTGTCTCGCGGAAGAATTCGGTCATTCGTTCGAGGCCGGCTTTCAGGGAGACCTGAGGTTCCCAGTTCAGCAGTCCTTTGGCCTTGGTGATGTCTGGACAGCGTCGTTTTGGATCATCTTTCGGCAAGTCAACATACTTCAACTTGGACTTCGAGCCTGTCACGGCGAGAACGGCTTCGGCGAGTTCCAGCATCGTATTCTCGACCGGATTTCCGAGATTGACGGGGCCAATTTCAACATCCTGCTCCATCATGCGGATGAATCCTTCGATCAGATCGTCAACGTAGCAGAATGAGCGAGTCTGGGCTCCGTCGCCATAGATTGTCAGGTCCTCGCCCCGTAATGCCTGCATGAGAAAGTTGGAGACGACTCGTCCGTCATTCGGGTCCATGCGCGGGCCATATGTGTTGAAGATGCGAACGATTCGAACGTCAACTTTGTGAGCGATGTGGTAATTCACACACAGCGACTCTGCAACGCGCTTTCCTTCGTCGTAACAGCTGCGTGGCCCCAGTGGATTGACGTGGCCCCAGTAGTCTTCACGTTGAGGGTGGACTTCCGGATCTCCGTACACTTCAGACGTCGACGTATGAAGAATGCGTGCCTTACAGCGCTTAGCCAGCCCCAGCATATTGACCATCCCTAACGTCGAGGTTTTGATGGTTTTGATCGGGTTGTGCTGGTAAGCCACCGGAGAAGCGGGACAGGCGAGGTTGTAAATCAAGTCGGCTTCGACAACGAGCGGATAAACGATGTCGTGACGAATCACTTCAAAGTGAGGGTTTCCAATGAGATGCCGAATATTGTCTTTTCGGCCAGAGAAAAAGTTGTCAATGCAGATAACATCATGACCATCACGAAGCAGTCGGTCGCATAAATGGCTTCCCAGAAAACCTGCTCCGCCGGTCACTACAACAGTTGCCATCTTCCGTCTCACCCTGAGGAAACTCAATATTGATGTGCAGCCTTCCTGGCGCACTTGATGCGTGACTCATTTTAGAGCAGGTCAAATCTCGCCGTGCAAGGGAATTGGTCCGGCCGGAGCCAATTGCGGTGATTCTACTTGCATTCATCGACAATAAAGTCACTGCTCTGGCAGATTTGGCGACAGACTTTGCCATCGTTTGAGCCATGAAAGAGGGGACGGCTATATACTGACGGCGCACTGTCAGCTCACGGATGTTGTGTTCATCAAACAATCCCGTCAGGTGGAAACTCCCGAGCGACAGGTGAGGCGTTTCGCGATGCGGAACAGACGTTCGCGTCACAGAGGCGGAAGTTTCCTGTCCCGCCATGCTCTGAATTGGCCGAAAAACGGAAAATTTGGGAGGGATTTCGTACCGAGAGTCAATCTTCTCCTAAGAAATTCCTGCGGATAGGCGGACTTAGTGCGCACATGTCGGAATTGTCGCTATGATAATCGTTTGCTCCTGATTTTCGGTTTGGCACCTAATGTTGTGGCTGCCGTGGAGATTTGGGCGCTTTACTCAGCTGAATCTGTTGTCCAGTCATGACGCCATCGAACGAAGAAACACCTCCATCACCACCAAAGCCAATGCGTCTGCAGCGGTTCCTCGCCCAGTGTGGCCTGGGATCCCGCCGAGACTGTGAAGAACTGATCACATCAGGCCGAGTCGCGATTGACGGCAAAGCTGTTGACCAGCTGGGAACGACTGTCCAACCGGCATTGCAAGTCGTTTCACTCGATGGTGAGCGACTGAAGGTTGAGCGGAAGAAGTACTTCATGCTCAACAAACCCGCAGGCTATCTGTGTACCGCGGACGACCCGGAAGGCCGTCGCCTTGTGATCGATCTGTTCCCGACTGAGGGGCCACGCCTCTTTACTGTCGGACGACTGGACGAAAACACGACAGGTTTGATTCTGGTAACAAACGACGGCGATCTGACACAGAAGCTGGCACACCCGCGTTACCGAATTTTCCGTACATACGTCGCCCAGGTCGCCGGTCAACCGCGGCCTGAAGTGTACGAGCAGTTGCGTCAGGGATTGTTCTTCACTGAAGGTAAGTTTCGCGTTCACAGCGTGAAACCGATCAAGAAGGTGAAAGACAGCACTTGGGTTGAGATCGTGATGACCGAAGGGCAGAACCGCGAAATTCGCCGTCTGTTCGCTCGTGTTGGTCACAAGATCATGAAGCTGGAGCGTCAAGGCTACGGACCATTAAATTTGGGCCGGTTGAATCGTGGTGAATACCGCGAATTGACCCGGGACGAATTGGCATCATTACATGCTGTGCTGATTCGAAATCGTGCTGAAGAAGGCAAATTGCCTGCCCGTCGCCCGAGTCGGCCAACCGAATCGCGTGATGGTGGAGATCGAGCCCGATCCCCTAGAAGAGAAACCGAAGGTCGCGGGTCAGATCGCGAACGTCGACCACGCTCAGCTGAAGGCGATCGATTCGAAAGGCGAGATCGACCAACACGCAGTGGCGGCGATAGACCATCTCGCGGTGATCGTCCAGAACGCGGCGACCGCCCATTTGGTGACCGTCCGAACCGTGGCGACCGACCAGTTCGCAGCGGTGGAGACCGACCAACACGCGGGGACCGTCCAGAACGCGGTGACCGCCCATTTGGTGACCGTCCGAACCGTGGCGACCGACCAGTTCGCAGCGGTGGAGACCGACCAACACGCGGGGATCGTCCAGAACGTGGCGACCGCCCATTTGGTGACCGTCCGAACCGTGGCGACCGACCAGTTCGCAGCGGCGGAGATCGACCAACACGCGGGGATCGTCCAGAACGCGGTGACCGCCCATTTGGTGACCGTCCGAACCGTGGAGATCGACCAGTTCGCAGTGGTGGTGATCACCCAGCCCGTGGTGGTGACCGGCCTGTTCGTGGAGAACGATTCGAACGCAGCGACCGCCCAACCCGCGGGGATCGTCCAGAACGCGGTGACCGCCCCTTTGGTGATCGTCCGCCCCGTGGCGATCGTCCAGTTCGCAGTGGTGGTGATCACCCTGCCCGTGGCGGCGATCGGCCTGTTCGTGGAGAACGATTCGAACGCAGCGACCGTCCAACCCGCGGGGATCGTCCAGAACGTGGTGACCGCCCCTTTGGTGATCGTCCGCCCCGTGGCGAACGTCCAGTTCGCAGTGGTGGTGATCACCCTGCCCGTGGCGGTGATCGGCCTGTTCGTGGAGAACGATTCGAACGTAGCGACCGTCCAACCCGCGGCGATCGTCCAGAACGTGGTGAGCGTTCATTTGGTGATCGTCCATCACGTAGCGGTGGTGACCGACCAGAACGCAGAGATCGTCCCGATCGTGGTGTCGCCGGAGAACGAGGGAGTCGCGCTCCATCAGGACGAGGGAAAAGTTCCTTCTCTGACGGAGCTCCGCGCGAACGACATGTTCCTGGTAAACCAGCGGATCGCCGACCAGGTTCGGCCTCTGGAAGACGTCGTCCACCAAGCGGTGGCGGCAAGCGGCCAGGCGGAAAGCGATAAGCCCGGTCTGCCTTCGAGGGGCGCCACACTCGCATTAACTGCGATGCAGATGAAGCTGATGTGTTAGCAGCCTGAGAAGAGCGATCGAGTTATTTGTTCAAGATGATCGCTGGCAACTCCTGAATCGCAGAGATGGTTGCCATGCTCGAATTGAGACCGGCGTGTTGGAGGATCTCCTCTGACATGCCGGTCTTTTCATTTTGATTGAGCTGTCAGGTACGAAAGCCGATTCGAATTGTTTAGAGTGTGGTATCGAAAAACGCCTTCTCGTCATGAGATGAACGTTTTGAGTTGAGATCAATCTTCAAGGTGTGAACGAAGAGTTGCTTCGCATTCACACGGAGTTGTAATCGGAACAAGTTCTGCATCACGTCGAAGCGGGGAGTTTCAATGCTTTTGAATCGACTTCAGTTTGCTGCTGCTGCTGTGCTTTTTCTTTCCTCACAACAGAGCTTCGCAGCCCCCCCTCCAACCCATACGGATGAATTGAAGGTCCCGAAGTATACATTGCCGGACCCTCTGACTTTTGCGGATGGCACTCCTGTCAAGACCGCTGAAGATTGGATTCAGCGTCGTCGTCCGGAGCTTCTGGAAGCATTTGCAAGCATGGTTTACGGCCAGTCGCCGCCTACTCCCACTGAGGTGAAGTTTGAGGTCATCTCTCAGAAAGATGACGCAATCAACGGAAAGGCGATCCGTAAGGAAATCGCAATTACACTGGTTTCGGAACCGAAGCCTGTCGTAATGACCATGTTGCTTTATATTCCGAAATCGACCCCCAAAGCTCCTGTATTCTGGGGTCTGAACTTTCGCGGAAACCATTCCATCACAGCCGAAACGGATGTGCAGCTCAATCCAAACTGGGTGACATCGAATTCTCCCGGCGTTGTGGAGAATAAATCGACGGAAGAGTCTCGCGGAACCAGAACAAACCGCTGGCCGATCGAGATGATTCTGGATCGTGGGTTTGCACTGGCAACAGCTTACTATGGCGATATCGATCCCGATTTCGATGATGGATTTCAGAACGGAGTTCATTCGGGCTTTTATCGCGATGGTCAGACCAAACCTGCTGACCATGAATGGGGAACGATTGCAGGCTGGGCATGGGGATTAAGTCGCGGTCTCGATGTTCTGGAAAAGGAACCGTTGGTCGATGCAACCAAGGTGGCCGTGATTGGGCATTCACGACTGGGCAAAACTTCACTTTGGGCAGGGGCGGCTGATCCACGTTTCGCCATTGTCATCTCGAACAACTCCGGATGCGGCGGAGCGGCATTGAGTCGTCGGGCTTTCGGGGAAACCGTCGCCCGAATTAACTATGCATTTCCACATTGGTTCTGTACCAACTTCAAACGCTACGACAATCATGAAGAAGCGTTGCCTGTCGACCAGCATCAACTGGTGGCCTTGATCGCTCCTCGTCCGGTGTATGTTGCGAGTGCGACAGAAGATTTGTGGGCCGACCCGAAAGGGGAGTTTCTTTCTGCCCGATTTGCAGATCCTGTGTATCGACTTCTCGGAACCGATGGGTTTGGCGGAACAGTTGCACCGGAAGAATCCCCTGCTCCTGATCAACCTTTGAACTCCGGAACGATTGGATATCACCTGCGAACCGGAAAGCATGACATCAACGACTATGACTGGGGACAGTATCTCGACTTTGCTTCTCGTCACTACAAAGCAAGATCGAAAGAATAGTTTGGCTGATCGCAGTTGCAGAACTTGTTGCTGTACGACTGCCTGGCGTGGAACCTGAGTTGGCGAAGTTTCTTGCGAAGCCGGAACCTGCCAAAGTCTCGCCATAGCCGATTCAGAATCCTGTCGCTGTTTTTTGCTTCCAATTGATACTGGCAGTTGATGTTGTGGACGCGGGATTCCACATCGTCGCGGATTGCCTTACGATTCAGCGAGAGAGCGTTACTGACGTGACGGTCCTCGCTGAATTCTTAGTGAATCTGTACTCGGTCCCCGGAAACTCGCCCTCGTGAACTCGTTGCCCTCTGATTCTTCCAGAACGTTGACACCTGCTGCCCGAAAGTACCTGATCATTGATCAGGGACTGATCGCGATTGGTGCCAACTTCATTATCAACTATTTGATTGCCTGGTCGACGCATCGGGATGTTCCCATTGTGCCCATCGAAGGTAAGTTGAGTTTACTGGAAGACACAACAGCGACGTGCTTCCTCATGCCATTTATCGCCTGCTTAGTTGTCTCTCATCTGACTCGATTCGAGTTGCAGAAGGGACGCTTCCCACGGTTGCCTCCGTTTCGCTGGATGGCAATGCTCGGCGAATATTTCACTGCCAGCTACTATCCTCGTGCGGTGATTTTCGCTGTGATTGGAGGACTTGTCGTCGCTCCGCTGGCGGCAATGGCGATACGATCAAGCGGGCTTCAGCCGCTTCCGTTATCGCAATTCCTCATTCTGAAAGGAGCTCTCGCGAGTCTGTATGGAATTGTTCTCTGTCCGCTCTTTTCCTGGATGGCGATGCATACTCCTGATATTTCCAACGGGAAGTATCGATAGACCAAAAGGCCGCTTTCAGAAAAGATGGGTGACCACGAAGCGGCTTCATTGTAAATGTTTTTGCGAATCGCGATCAGTTCTGAACGAGTCTAAGCGTTGCCGTCGAACCGGACTGGTTGATTGAAGTCGTGCGTTCGAACAAGCAGCAGAGAGCTTTGTTGTTCCGACAGCGTTTCAGCAAACTGAGGGATTGAGTCCTGCATCACGGGGCCGTTGGGCCAACTCGTCACCACCAACGATGCTGCATGTTCCTGGACCGCTTTAAGAATTGCATCCTCGGGCGTTCCTTCCGTGACGTAGAGTCGGGTGCCCTTGTCGATTGTGCGGAAGTCCGTTCCAAACAGCCGATCCATCAGAGTCGCTTCTGCAAGCTGAACACTCTGCGCGTCGGGCTGCTCTGGTAACGCATGGACTACGAGCAATCTCGATTGAAACTGCTGGGCGAGGTTCACCGCTGTGCGTAGTGCTTGCTCGCCGACTGGCTCCAGATCGTCATAGACGACGAAGCAAGGAATCTCTTTGTTGAATGCGTCTGGCGTGGCGAGCCAAAGGTCATTTCGTGATGTTTCGAACAGGTCTGCAACCTGATCTTCTTTTTGCACTCTCAACAGGTCAGGGATGCCGAGTACCACGACTTCAATCGGAGCGGGTTGGCCGGGCGGAACCATCACTGCCGGGTTTGATTCATGAATCACGGCGGCGGACAGTTTGACACCAAGGTCTGCAAGTTCAGACTCGATTGCGGAATGCAGATCCTGAACCGGAGAGTATTCACTTGGAATCTCTTCGACATCTTCCGGGAGTGGAGCAAAGTCTGAGTTCAGCATCGTGACGAGGTACACAGATGACAGAGAATGAGACGCCAGCAATCCTCCTTGTTCGATTGCAGCTCTTGTTCCCTCAGTCCAGCCTGACCCGTTCATGGCACTTTGAATGAGAATCGTTTTCTTTTTAGCCATGACCTGCAGTACCTTCATCCTGATCCAGGTGTGAACACGAGTTGTTTGAGCAGGACAATTCTTAATTGTTGACGCGGAGGACATCGGTGGTTCGTCCCCAGTCAACACTTCTCAAAACTCCGTTCAAATCATCTTATTGAAGCGTATCGCCAATGCAAGATCTTGAGCCAGGTGATCGACAACTGTTCTGATGAACCCTTTTCATGCGATCGTTTGAGTTTGTTTGCGATTGTGGGATTGTTTTGGCTGCAGTATTCGTTCAGAAGTGGAATTCATGACTCGATCTGGTTGCTGACACGCGTGACTTCCGACTCAAACCGCATTTCAATATGGGTTTGAGCAATCATTGGTTCTGTTGGAAAAACGGAGAGAAAATGCGGCAAGCTTTTTACATGATGGTTGTCTGTCTTGCTGTCTCCGTTGTGAACGCCGCTGAGCCACAACCCGGCGTTCCTGAAGATGTCGCGTTTCAGGCTAAAGTAGACGGTACTGAGCAACGCTATGTGTTGATTCGCCCTGAAACTACTGAGGAAGGCCCCAGAGATGTGCTCATCGCTCTTCATGGACATGGAAGTGATCGGTGGCAGTTCATTCAGGGTGATCGAGGGGAGGTTCAAGGAGCAAAAGAGTTCGCCAGACGTCATCAGTTGATTTATGTCTCACCTGATTACCGCGCCAAAACGTCATGGATGGGGCCGAAGGCAGAAGCGGACCTTGTTCAGATCATTGGTGAACTCAAGGCGAGGTTTCCGGTCCGTCGAGTCTTTCTCTGCGGTGGCTCAATGGGTGGAACCTCCGCTTTAACGTTCGCGGCTTTACATCCCAACCTGATCGCTGGTGTCGTCTCACTGAACGGGACGGCCAATCATCTGGAATACGACAACTTTCAGGAGGCGATCTCTGAATCGTTTGGCGGGACGAAGATTCAGATTCCTGCCGAGTATAAGAAGCGAAGTGCGGAGTACTGGCCAGAGAACTTCACCATGCCAGTCAGCGTGACAACGGGCGGCAAGGATACGATCGTTCCACCCGAGAGCGTTTTGCGACTGGCTGGCGTTCTGAAACAACTGGGGCGGCCGGTCTTACTCATCCACCGGAAAGATGGAGGACATTCCACTAACTTCGAGGATACGCTTGCCGCTCTGGAATTCGTCTATCAGAACGCGAATATGGCTGGGGGCAACGGACGTTAGTTTCATCGCTCCAAATCGGCTCTGTTACCGACCCTGATCGGGTTGGGAGATCGACAAAGATGGGTTTTAGTGCCCAGGTCGTGGAAGATTTGCGTACTCAGGTGGCGGGCCATCATGTGCGAATTCCCCGGGGGCCGACCATTTGATCAACTTGAAATCTTCAACAAACAAGACGTAGAAGACCGGGACAACGACTTTGGTGACTAATGTGGCGACGAGCAGTCCGATGATCTGTACATAGCAAAGAGGTTCCCATAACGGTCCCCCCTTCACTGCAAGCGGAATGAGACCGCCAACGGTTGCCAGCACTGTGACCAGTACTGGGCGCAGGCGCACTAACGCCGCATCAATGACCGCTCGACGCAGTGGTTCGCCACGTTCATGGGCTTCTTCGATATACTCGAACAGCACGATCACGTGACTGATAATGACTCCGATCAGGGAGGACACACCGAGTAGCGCGAAGAAGCCAAGCGGGACACCAAAGATAATCAATCCCATCAACCCGCCAATCATCCCGAATGGCACGGCTGCAAAGACCACAAGCGGCTTTGTCAGACTGTTGAACTGCAGAATCAAGGCGAGGTAGATCGCGAAGACCGAGACAATCATCGAAATATAAAGCGAGCCGAAGCCTTTGAGTTGTTCTTCCTTCTCGCCACCAACCTGGAAGCGGTATCCCGGCGGCCAATCTTTTGTGGCGGTTGCCAGTTTCTGCTCTACGAATGTATAGACATCACTGGAAAGGAGTCCGGTTGCGACATCGCATTTGATTGTCATGCAGCGTTCGTTGTCGCGACGTGAAATCTTTGGGGAAATCAGTTCCGGTTCAAATGAGCTGATCTGCATCAGTGGCACTCGCGCCCCGGACTGACTGCCGATTACACTCATGCCTTGCAGCGTTTCGATGTCTGTTCGTTCTTCCGGGCGAAGGCGGAAGGAGATCGGGATCAGGTGGTCTCCTTCACGAATCGATGTTGCTGTGTATCCAGACAATGATGCATTCATCAGTCTGGCAACATCTTCATGAGAGACTCCGCTGACATTGGCGCGATCGGGATCGACCTTCAGGCGAATTCGCAGGTATTCAGGGTCCCAGTCATCATGAATATTCTCTGTGCCGGGCATCTCACGCATGAAGCCTTTGATCTGCTCACCCAGTCGTCGCATTGTGGCGATATCGGTTCCAAGAAGGCGGAACTGAACGGGGACACCGATCGGAGGACCGGATTCCAATGGCTGTACGTGAACACGTGCAACACCCATCTGAGGCGGCAGACCGACCTTCAGCTTTTCTGCAACCTCATATGTGTGTCGCTTGTTCAGCGTGTGGACCATGATCTGCGCATAGCTCGTGGCTGGTTGCTCAGGGACAATTGAGAGCCAGAAACGTGGCCCACCGGCGCCGATGAATGTGGTGTAAGAATCGATTTCCTTCCCTGCGATCTGGTCGATCTTCTCGATCGTGCTCAACGCTTCCTGCTGAGTTGCGTGAATTGACGTTCCTTCCGGAAGGTAAAGATTCACTGTGAAGGCAGAGTGTAAATCTTTCGGAAAGAGATTCGTTCCGATTAACGGCAACAAGCTGGCCCCAGCGATCAACGTCAGAAAGCAGACGGTCAGCGAAGCCCATTTATGATTCATACATGCTTCAGAAAATCCATTATAAAATCTGGCGAAACGTGACCCCTTTCCATCTGCAGAGAGTCCGGCCTCCATTCCGTGCTGCCCTTTGAGCAGGTAATACCCAAGGAAGGGAATGAACGTCATCGAGACAATTCGGCTTGCGATCAGAGACGCAGCAACAACAACTGGCAGGGACCAGATGAATTCCCCGACTCCACCGGAGACGACAAGCAATGGCATAAATGCAGCACAGTTTGTGACCGTGGCATACATGATTGCACGGGAGAGTTTTTGAGGGCCCAACCAGGAGGCAACGTCTCGTGGAACGCCATGTGCCATTTCCCGGTTGATCGCGTCACCTGCGACAACGGGATCGTCAACAAGCAGCCCCAGAGCAATAATCAAGGCGGCAATCGAAATCTGCTGAAGGTCGACGCCCAGCATGACGCACATCATGAATGTCATGGCGAGTGTAATCGGAATCGACAGGGCAATGATTAACGCACTTCGCCACTCCATAAACAACAGCGAGACGAACACGACGATGATGACCGCTTCGATCAAACATTCGATGAACTCGTGAATCTTGAAGCCGACTCGTTCCGGTTCATCACTGGTTCGTTCAATCCATAGGTCGTCAGGGATCACGCCAGAGAGTGATGCAAGAGCCTTGTTGATCTCCTGGCTGAAGTCCTCAATCTGCGTTCCTTTTCTCTGTCGCACTGCGAGAGTGATCGCTCTTTGCGTCCAGAGTTGACTTGCATCGTTGTCTGAGACAGGCGTTCTTTCTTTGTGTGGGTCGGTTTGAACCGGAAGAGTAAATGCGAGCGATGTCGGACGATTTTCTTCAGTGAACTTGTGAGTGCGGAAGTTCAGAGTTCGTGGTGAATCTTCGTACCCACGAGCGATATCGACGAGGTCACTCATGTAGAGCGGAGTGCCGTTGCGGACTTCCACGACGACGTTGCCAATCTCTCGCTCGCTGAGAAACTTGCCGCTGGGTTTGATTGCAAGATTCTGATCAGGTAACTCAATCGCCCCGCCCGGCAATGTGCTGTTACGCTCCTGTAGGCGTTGCGCTAGCTTTGTCAGGTCGATTCCATAAGGGGTGAGACGATGATTGCTGAAGTAGACGTCGATGCGCTCACCAACGACTCCAAGCTGCTCGATCTTCCCGATCTTCGTTGACTGTCTCAGGCGATCCTGAATCGTGTCGGCAAAGCGGCGCATCTCCTCGTGACTGTACCGTGCGATGCCACCGGGAGAGGCCTGGCATTGAGTCTTCAATTGGGATTCGATTTGACTCGGATCCTGTACGAGAATTCCAGGCCAGACATCAGGGTGACGCAGCGCCATTCGGGCGTCCTGCCACGGGAGCAGAAGGCTCTTGATTGCGTCAAAGTCCGCGTTCTCAGCCACCTGAAAGTCAATCGCCATCGCCCCGGGTAAGACAATGGAGATCCCGTCCTGAATGAGCCCCTTCTCTTCGAGCGTGAGGAGACATTTCTTCCCAAGGCGTTCGACGAGAATGGAATCGATTGTTGTCGGGTAAACAACAATTGAGCTATACCGGTTTGACTGAAAGCTGCTCGGGCGGCTTGCTCGCTGCTGCTCGATATGGTGAGTCAGCTCGTTTCCCCGTTGTTTCACTTCGATATCAGTGACCGGAGGGCTGGTAAGAGTCAACATGACCGCGACGGTATCGCCGAAGTCCTTATCGAGAATCGGCTTGACCATGACTCCGCCGATCGTGGGCAGGTCAGTCATCGATGCGAGTTTGTTGTCCAAATCCTGCCAGATGGCTTCTGCATTCTTCGTGGTGTCGTAGAGATCGACGAAGACTGCGGAAAGACCTTCCCGATTCGTTGACCGGACATGCTCAACCGCGGGATTTTCCGAAAGCTTTTTCTCGATGCGACGACTGACTTCCTGTTCGACTTCAATGGGGTCCGCACCGGGATAACTGGTCATGACCAGACCGCTGCGAATTTGAATGACAGGGTCCTGACGTTGCGGCATGGCCAGGTAAGAGGCATACCCTGCAGCGAGTGTGAACACCAGCAGAATGAGAGCGATCGGACGTTTATAAACGAAGTACTGAGAAATAGTCATAGGGGCTCAGACTGAGACCAGACAGGTCTGTCACGCGGCGGGGCTTCAATCTTTTGCGTAGTCTGTTGTTCTGTGAACAGCAGGCCGCGTTGAAGAGAAAATCGATGTCACGCGTGTCAGTGATTGTCAGTTTGACCTTGAAGCGTATTGAAGTTGAAGAAGTGTTCGAGCGGCTTACTCTGGTTGTCGCGATCGCGGATCTCAACTCATGAATTCATCTGCTATTGAATCACATGAACGACTTCCCCGTCCCTTAAACGATGGACACCAGTGAAGACGATTTCATCCCCGAGTCGGAGTGCAGGATTTTCTCCTTCAGGCAACTGAATTGCTGCTCGATTGTCAAAGACCCCACGGATCTCGACTGGGATTCGATGAATCACGGTCTGGCCTGCATCGCGAGTGATCTTAAAGACACCGGGGCGTTCGGATTCAATCGGAGTGATTGCTGTTAATGGAACCAGAATCGCCGATTGGTTCTTGCGGAAATTGACTGTGGCAACCATTCCCGGCCGCAAATCGCCGGGGGCATCAATACGCACTTCGATTGGATAGGAGCGAGTCTGCTCGTTCGCGGTCGTGCCAATCTTGTGGATGACTCCTTCAAATCGTTCGCCGGACAACCCACTGGCTGTGACTTCAATGACATCGCCAAATCGAATCTGCGATAGCATGGAGTCCTGCACTGCGAAGTTCACGACGACGCTAGAAATGTCGTGTACTGTGAATACCACCTGCCCTGCGGGAACACGTTGGTGTGTATCGACTGATCGCGTCGCGATTGTCGTTTCTGGAAACGGCGCAGTCAGTGTGCAGTAAGAGAGATTCTCTTCGGCCTGTTTCAGTTGAATTCGAGATGCGGAAATTTCACGTTCCGCGACATCAATCGCTGCGAGCGTTGAGATCTGGCGTGCTTTTGCTGCTTCGAGCGATGCTTGGGAGACGGCCTGATCTGCTTTGAGCTTTAACGCCCGATTATATGCGGACTGAGCTTCCTCTGAATCAGCATGGGCCTGTTTCAAACGTGCCATGGAAACACTCAGACGCTCTGCAGCAACGTCTCGTTCCCGTTGATAATCTGCGGTATCGAGTTGGGCGATGACTTCTCCACTCGCGAACTGATCCCCTTCATGGGCATCGCGAAGTTGGCCTGCTGCCCCGTAGACCTGATGCAGACTCTGCACCGTTCCGCCGACTCGGAATGAGAGTTCCGCTTTACGCAGTGCTGCGACGACACCACTGAATTGAATCCCGGAGGTGACTTCGGTTTCCACCAGTTTCATCGATTTGACAGAAAGCGGTGTTCGCTCTGGAATCTCAACTGCATGAGATTCTGCGAGCCGCGCCATGCCTGTTCTCGCGATGAGAATGACAGGAATTGACAATCCAACGACCATGATCCCGATCGCTGACTTTCGACTCTTCGACCATAATCGGCCGAAAAACGTGTCGCTTGATTCAGTTTGAGTTGCCGACGTTGTCGTCATCAGCCAGAACCTCTTGCATCACAACTTTGGTTGTCTTTGAATAATCAAAATCTGAGGAGAGCTGCTTCCAGTTCAGGCCATCGAGAAAAATATTCACATTGTCAAAAAGGTGGGGAGCACGGGATGTCACTCCAATTTGTTTCAGAATGCTGGAATAGTTCTGAAGCCCGAAGTGCCCGCCCATGGCGATGCAAAACAGGCCAAAGACGACCTTCTCAGGGGTCCAGTTTCCGGAGAGCACCAGTTCTTTTGTCTTCACCGCTTCCGTAATCGGCTTCAGGACGATGCGCAGAATTTCCTGTTCAAGTTCCTGCAGTCGTTCTCTGCGTTCCGGGGAGGCCTTCTCGTCGAGATTGGCCATTCGGATGATCAGCTCGCAGCGGAAAAAGTGCGAGTGTCGCTCGGCAAAAAGTTCATCTGCCGTAACGAGAGCGAAGGCTCGCTCACGCGTTGATCCAGAGTACTCTGCGGCTCTGGAAAAGAGTTCGACACGTTTTTCACAGCTTTGAATTGCCAGGGCGGCGACCAGATCTTCTTTCGAAGAGAAATGCTGGTAGATCGTCCCCTTTGAATACTCGGTGGCGTCTGCAAGGCGATCAAGGCTGAGATGCGAAAATCCCTGCTCTACCAGCATTGACCGAGCAATCCCGAGAAGCATTTGCCCTCGGTTTTGAATCTCGCGTTGTTTTCTGGTGACAGTGCTCATTTCACCATAATTGACGGATCGTCAAAAAATGTCAATCCGTCAATTTACCTCTCGGAGACACTTCATGAAAGATTCTGTTGGAATGTCGATTGCATTGAACGTTGTTTGAGAATGGAAGAGTTTTGATGGCAGAATTTCTTCGTGATTCTCTTGGTTAGAAAGACAATTTGAGCCGACAAGCAGAAACAGGAAGAGCCTCAGGGTAAAAGTATTTTAAGATGTTGATGTGTTTTGCTATCTTGTTGTAACGGTGTTTAAGGAAGCATTGCTGGCAGACATTTGGCGATGATGAGTCACTCACTTGATGGCAACGTTCCGGCGCCCTCAGTGAGCGGATGTGAATTCAGTACTACTGTAGAAAGTCCAACTTCATGAATAGCCGTCATTTGACATCGCGACGACAGTTCCTGCAAAGTGTTGCTGCTTTGGGGACTGCAAGTATTCTGTTGCCATCGTCCGGCAGAGCCTTCGGCTATCAGTCACCCAACGATCGTCCCGTTTTTGCGACGATCGGGATGCGAAATCAAGGGTGGGCAATTACCAGTAAGTCCTTCCAGTTCGCTGACTTCGCGGCCATTGGAGATATCGATGCCAATATCCTCGGCACCTATGTCGAGAAGGTCGAAAAGTCACAGGGAAAGAAGCCGGACGGATACGCGGATTACCGCAAGATTCTCGATCGAAAAGATATCGATGCGGTCATGATCGCGACTCCGGATCACTGGCATACCAAGATCGCTGTCGAAGCGATGTATGCCGGGAAAGATGTCTACTGTGAGAAGCCTTTGACTTTGACAATCGATGAAGGAAAGCTCATCGAGAAAGTGGTCAAGGAAACCGGAAAGGTGTTTCAGGTCGGGACCATGCAGCGGACCGAATCTGATCAACGATTCCTGCTGGCAATTGCAATGATTCGACATGGGCGAATCGGCAAAGTGACCAAGGTCACTTGTGGAATCAACGGGATGGAACCGTCTCCTGTGATTCCGGAAGCCCCTGTCCCAGAAGGACTCGACTGGGATGTGTGGCTGGGACCGGCTCCGAAGGTGCCATATCGTGCGCTCCCGGAACTGCGTCACGGATACGGCGGCGGCGTTCCGTTGTACAGCAACTGCCATTATTCATTCCGACACTGGCATGAGTACTCCGGAGGAAAGTTGACTGACTGGGGGGCTCATCATGTCGACATTGCCTGTTGGGCGCTCGGGGCGACGGACACTGGACCAAGCAAGATCTCACCGGTCGAGTACAAGTTGCCAGTTGCATACAAAGATGGCAACCCACTTGTTCATGATCAGTACAACGCTGCGACCGAGTTCCGGATTCGGGTGGACATGCCGAATGACGTGGAAATGATCATTACCAGTGGTGGCGACAACGGGCTTCTTTTTGAGGGAACCGAAGGACGCTTCTTTGTGAATCGTGGCAAGATCGCAGGCAAGCCGTTTGAAGATCTGAAAGAAAAGCCATTGCCAGATGGTGCGATCGAAGAGATCTATGGTGGCAAGGTAAGTAAGAATCACACTGCCAACTTCATTGAATCGATGCAGTCTCGCAAGCAGCCGATTTCCGACGTCTGGTCGCACAACCGGATGCTGGAGATCTGCCATCTTTCCAATATTGCGATGCGTCTTGGTCGTGACTTGAACTGGGATCCAGTGAAACGCGAAATCGTCGGAGACCAGCAGGCGAACTCGTTCCTGGGCCGCGAAAGCCGCAAGGGATACGAGATCAATATGTAAACGGTCGATGCTGAGGCATCATGAGCGTTCGTAAGTCGAGGCGAGATGGCAATCGACAGTCATCTCGCCTTTTTCCTGTCGAAGTGGCGAGTTCGTGACCACTTCCACGGTCAAACCGGTCGAGTCAAAGTCATGCCTTGGGAACGCAAATCCCGGGCAGCAGTCTCCATTGCTGAATTATCACTGAGAAAGGATGAACATGAAGTTACGTCAAACATCTCGTCGTGGGTTTCTGCAAGCATCATTAGGGGCCGGTGTCGCACTGATGGCGACTCCTCGTCTCTCAAGGGCGAGTTCGGCAAACGGCAAACTGAATGTGGCATTTATTGGTGTGGGAGGTCGTGGAGGCGGCAATCTTGCAACGATTGCAGCTGACCCGAATGTTCACGTTGTTTCTTTGTGCGATGTGAATCGGACCAATCTGCAGAATGCAGCTCAGAAGTATTCAGACGCCAGAACGTATGTCGATTTCCGAGAACTCTATACAAAGATCGATGACGTTGATGCGGTCGTCGTCAGCACAGCCGAACATACTCACGCGTTCGCAACGATGCCTGCTCTGAAAGCTGGCAAGCACGTCTACTGCGAAAAGCCACTGACGCATAATGTCTTTGAATCCCGGGCGATCTCTGATGCGGCAGCAAAGGCCAAGGTCGCCACTCAGATGGGGACGCAGATTCATGGGATGCCGAACTATCGGCGCGTTGTTGAACTGATCCAGACTGGAGCGATCGGACCCGTTCGTGAAGCTCATGTCTGGGTGAATCGGGCTTGGGGATTGCAGTCAGAAGCGGACGCGAAGAAGAATGGCGACATCGTGTATGTCGCAGATCGTCCTGCTCAGGCGATGACACCACCTCCTGAATTGGAGTGGGATCTCTGGTTGGGCCCAGCTCCAGAACGTCCGTATAACGACGTCTACTTCCCCGGTCCAAAATGGTACCGTTGGTGGGATTTTGGAAGTGGCACGATGTCGGATCTGGGAAGCCACTGGAACGACTTACCGTTCTGGGCATTGAATCTCGATGCTCCAAAGACAATCGAAGCGTTCGGGCCACCTCCACATCCAGAGTTGGCGCCAGCTTCAATGTCTGCGAAGTATGAATACGGCCCGCGCGGAAATATGCCAGCCTGTACTTTGACCTGGTATCAGGGATCGCATCAACCTGAGATTCTGAAGTCAGGCAAGATTCCTCAATGGGGAAGCGGCGTCCTCTTTATTGGGGATGATGGAATGCTTCTTTCGGATTACGGAAGGCACCTCCTGCTTCCAGAGGACAAGTTCAAGGAATTCAAACGCCCTGCTCCATTCATTCAGGATTCACCGGGGCATCATCAAGAGTGGCTGGCAGCCTGCCGGACCGGTTCACCGACAGGCAGTCCGTTTTCGTATGGTGGACGTTTGACCGAGGCGAACCATCTTGGAAACGTGGCCTATCGTGTCGGTAAGAAGCTGACTTGGGACTATGACAACATGAAAGCCGTGAATTGCCCAGAAGCCGACAAATATTTGCGGCGGGAACCACGTGCTGGCTGGTCACTGTAAGCTGATTGCACACAGAAACTGAGCGCAGTTGATCATCAGTGATTGAGCGTTGTCATGGCTCATTTGAACTGTGGCGGCGATACTCTGAAAATCAAAAGCCCGAGCTTCATAAAGAGGCTCGGGCTTTTTTGTTGCCTGCATTCCCCCGCCTCATCAAAAGTGACGAGGGATGTGATGTGGCAATTTCTTGGAAATGGGTCATGTCGCAGAGTGAGGAGCGGTAGTGATTTAGGACGGATTCCTTCCGGATTCATGTTCTCAGGAAAGTGATCTTTTGGAAAACGGGGAAATCTCCTAAAAAACGCTCAAGTGGAAGCTCTGGTTTGCCGGTGACTTCGCTTTGAGACTCACGCAATTCCCACCAGTCACTGAATTATTGATCGATTCTGATCAATAAGAATCCCTCCAGTACGGATAAGTCCTATGTCGTCACCACGGACGGTGCACGTCCCTGTGATGCTTCGCGAAGTTCTTGCTCACATGGAATTCGAGCAAGGGCTGACGATCGTTGATGGTACCGTTGGTGCTGGGGGGCACAGTCAGCAGATTCTGAAGAAAATGGACCCGACCAGTCGATTGATTGGTCTGGATCGTGACCCGGCGATGCTGGCTCGCGCAGGACAGGTTCTTCAGGATCCACGCGTCGAATTAAAACAAGCAAGTTACGCAGATCTCGCGCAAGTTCTGGATGAGGCCGGAATCAGTAAGGTTGATCGAATTCTCCTCGACTTGGGGCTCTCATCGGATCAGCTCGCTGATGAAGATCGCGGTTTCGGCTTTGATACAAGTGCTCCGCTGGATATGCGGTTCGACACCTCTGCTGGTGTCCCTGTCGCCGAGCTGCTTGCCACTGCTGATGCCGAAGAATTGGAATTCATCCTGCGTGAGTACGGAGAAGAGACAGAGTCTCGCCGACTCGCTGCGGAGATCATCGCACAGCGTCAGCGTGGCGGGATTCGACTTGCTTCGGAACTGAAGGCACTCATTGAACGGGTTCTCGGAGTTCCTAAAGGGAAATCTCACCCTGCGACTCGAATCTTTCAGGCGTTTCGCATTGCCGTGAATCGCGAATTGGAACAGTTGGAAACGTTTCTGAATCAGGTTCTTCCAGAACGTCTCAGTGTTGGCGGAAGAGCTTTGATTATTACCTTTCACTCATTGGAAGATCGCCTGGTGAAACAGGCGTTTCGTGAGACGGACAAATGGGAAATCCTCACTCGAAAACCTCTGGTCGCGACCCCGTCCGAGGTACGCTGGAATCCACGTTCAAGGTCCGCAAAGCTCCGAGTCGCACAACGGCTCGGGACGCCCAATTGAGCAGCCCTGTCATGTTTGAATCCAATCCGGAAACCTCCCGGTCAACCAAGGTGGGCATCATGGTGCTCTCCGGGCTGATCTGCGGTCTGGGAATTGTTCTTTACACCAAGTACGCAGAGACTCAAACAGCGAGTCCTTGGGCAAACTGGAAGCAGTTCACCCTGAAGGACGATGTTGTTCTGGGGCAGAGCCCAAACGCTCCTGCTGAGGAAGCAAGTTCAAGCACTGTTCCTCCGTTGTGGTCGAGTACACAACCTGCTTCATCGCGCGAGTCACGTTTAGCAGATGCCGGAGCCCGACGGAGTCCTGCAGCAGAGCGTTCAGGTTCATTTGGTGAAACTTCAGAGCCAGGGTTTCTTCCAGCAGCGGAATCGTCACGTCTTCAACCACGTGCTCGCCAGCAGCAGAATGTTTCGGGAGTCGTTCAGGCAAACGCAACTCAAGCTGTTCCTGAGCAATCGGAATCGCAAGATCCGTTCGGCGGAGAGTTCCAATCCTCTGGGGCCATGACAGAACAGCGTCCGGCCAGACAGCGACAGACTGTGATGCAGGCTGGTGGCGAGGCTCAAGGACTTTTTGAGAATACAGGGTTGCCATCTACATCTCCTCAACAGGCTCCAGAGCGTCGTCCACGATTGCCTGTTCAACAGGTGGAAGGATTCGATCTGGGCGGGCTGCCTCCTGTTGACAATGCCTCATTGAGCAATGAAATCCCAGCGATGGAGTCTGCTCCTGCGAGCTCAGGGTTGCCACCATTGGAACCAGCTGGTCTGTTGCCACCGTCTGGTCTTCCAATGAACGTTCCGCAAGAACTTCCTGCAGTTCCTCCGCAGCAACCGGGAATTCCTGCGTTGCCGAATGCGACTGGTGGAGTCGTTCCAGCTCCCCGATCAACTCAGGAACAGCCGTTTATGACTCTGGAGGAAACACAGCCGATTCCAAAGGCTGCTCCATTGCGACCAGCTCAACCTGTGAAGATGCAGTTTGATCAACCTGTTCGTTCCGCAGCTCCGATCCAGAAGCCGGTTGCCGCTCCTAGCGTCACCGCTCTGTCTAAAGTCGCTGGGGATGCAGCCGATGATGATGTCTATCAGGTTCAATCAGGCGACAATTACTGGACGGTTTCTCGTCGGTTCTATGGGTCGGCTCGCTTCTTTTCAGCACTTGCAGAATACAACAAGCACCGGATTCCAGACCCTGCGAAATTGAAGCCGGGGATGTACGTCCTCGTTCCGCCAATGGAAACGCTCCATCAGACATATCCATCTTTGACCGGAGGCGGCCCTCGCGATCCATCATTGAATCAACCTGCTGGTTTCTTCATCAATGAGCAAGGACAACCTTGCTACCGAATTGGAGAAGGTGACACTTTAAGCAACATCGCAGAGAAGCATCTGGGACGTTCGACACGCTGGGTTCAGATTTTTGGAATGAACAAAGATCAGATCCCGGACGGAAAGACTCTTCGACTTGGAAGCGTCCTGCGTCTTCCCGCCGATGCTGCTCAAATCGGGATGGCACCTGCTAGCGACGAAATTCGATAGAACATCGAGTCTTCCGGGACTCGTCTGACAATACGACGAAAGCACCGCATGCTCAACTGAGTATGCGGTGCTTTTGTTTATAGAATCGACTTGATCAATCCACTTTCAAGATCGACGAGCGAGGAGAATTCCTGTCAAAACGAGGAAACCACCGACAATCTGCAGCGGACCGACAGGCTCGTTCAACAGGACCCATGCGAGCCCGGCAGCAAGCACAGGTTGGATGAGAAGTGTTAAAGTCGAAAATGCAGCCGGGAGCCAGGCGAGCGAATAAGCGATCAGCCCTTGCCCGAGGACGTGGCAGATCCAGCCCATCGCAGCGACGATAAGCCATCCGCTGGCCGATGTCGGGAGGAATTGCTCTTCAAAGATCAACGCAAGTGGAAGTAGCACCAGAGATGTTGTCACTGTACTGGCAGTCATGACGGCAAGTGTGGAGTAATCTGCTCTCACTCTGGTCATCACGATCATGTAGCCAGAGAGGAAGAGTGCTGCGGTCAGGGCAACTGCATCGCCTGCCATTTCTCCTTTGCTGAAGGAAGGAACGCCTCCTTTCAGAACAACCACTCCCAGAATGGCCAGCACCAGTCCGGTCACAATATTTCGACTGATGGGCTGTCGAAGAAAGAGCCAGCTGGCGAGAGCGACAAAGATGGGCGAGGTGTTGACGAGCAGCGTTGCATTGGCAACGGACGTCATGTGCAAAGAGAGATGCCAGGCGGCGAGGTCTCCGGCCAGCAAGAATCCCGGGAGCCCGGCATAAAGAAATTTTCTGAGGGTGCCAAGTTCGCTTGCGTTCTTATTGGAACGACTCCGTTGCCGACATGCGATGAGGAGCGGAATCAACGCGAATGCAACCCGCCAGAATGCGGATGTGATCGGCCCAAGCTCTGATGCCCGGACAAGAATAGGGGAGCAACTGATTGATGCTCCGCCTAGCAGCAGAAAAATGAGTGCTCTTCTCTTCTGCGATTCTGAGCCTGACGGCTCGATACTGGACTCAGCCATATGGCCACTGTGTCGACTCTCTGGTGAGTCTGCATCCTAAAAGTATTGGCGAAACGAAGTGTGGCCGACCGATCTCTGCAAGCCACGTTCACGGTTCGCAGATCGTAGCGTCGGTTGATCGAGTCCGACACTGATTCGATTCGGCAGGTTCATTTTCCTCGCTCGCTTGTTTGCGCGATGCTTGCGGTTATTGTGAAAACTGCGCAACTCATGGCCACTGCGGACGATAATACATCTGAAAATTTTGAAATAGTAATGGCTGATGGATTCGACTTCAGTGGAGGATCTCGTCATGATGAGCACTCTCACCGACCGAATGACGTCTCACCCCAAGCCGCAGGTTCAAGCTGATGCGTGTTAACGTCTATTTATCTCTGCTCGCGCTTTCACTGATCTCAGGAAGTCTCCATGCAGCCGAACGGCAGGCAACCCCGGTTTCGTCGATTCGAGTGAAAGAGGGCTTCAAGATCGAACTTTTGCGGTCGGCACAGCCTGAAGAGGGCTCGTGGATCAGCATGACGTTCGACGACAAAGGGCGAATCATTCTCTCAGAAGATCGCGCTGGCTTACTGCGGCTGACTTTAGGAAGCGGATCTGAAGAGGCGAAGCTGGAAAAACTGTCTGGCACAGAGAACTTGAAACACTGTCGAGGCGTCCTCTACGCCCATAATTCGCTTTACGTTTGCGAGACAAATGGACAGGGAATCTATCGCCTCAAAGACGCCGATGGTGACGGTGTCTATGAAGATATCAAGCTGATTTGCCCATTGGTCTACAACAGCCGATACGGGCACGGGGCCAACCAGATGACAGTCGGTCCAGACGGCATGATTTACGCCGTAATCGGAAACGACGTCCAATTTCCAGCTGAGGCCGACCCGAAGTCTCCTTACAAAAACTATCAGGCAGATTGGTTGTTGCCGAATCCTCGCGATGGTGACTTTGACCCTCGGGTGGGCTATCTCCTGAAACTGGATGCAGATGGCGGAACCCGCACGATCATTTGTGGGGGCTTGAGAAATCAGGTGGACGCCGCATTCAATCCGGACGGCGAACTGTTTACGTGGGATGCCGATATGGAGTGGGACGTTGGCATGCCTTGGTATCGCCCGACCCGAGTTAACCATGTCGTTTCAGGCGGAGAGTTTGGCTGGCGACAGGGCTCAGGAAAATGGCCAGTCTGGTATCCAGACAGCCTGCCCACCACGATCGATACGGGACTCGGTTCCCCGACCGGGATTACATTTGGGACGGACAGCAAATGGCCAGAACGCTATCGACAGGCCCTGTATGCTGCAGATTGGCAGAATGGTCGCTTACTGTTGATCGACCTTGATGAAAAAGGGGCAAGCTATCAGGGGAAATCTGAAGTTTTTGCGGAAGGAAGTCCCTTAAACATTTGTGACCTTCAGTTTGGTCCAGATGGGGCACTTTATTTTATTACTGGAGGACGTGGATCTCAGTCAGGGCTCTATCGCATCACAGCAGTTCCCGGTTATCAGGCCAAGAACGAACCAGAAGCTCCGAAGAAGACAGCAGATGCCGCAGCTGCACGAAAGATTCGTCACCAGCTTGAAGCTCTCCATGTGAAACAGGACGCGAGCCTGATTCCGTTCATCTGGGAGCAATTGGGAAGTGACGATGTCTGGATTCGATTTGCCGCCAGAGTCGCACTGGAGAACCAGCCTCTTGAGGACTGGCGAAAGCTGGTTGCGACCTCACCTGATTCAACGGCAAGGCATACCGCATTGATGGCGATTGCCCGAGTGGGAGAACCTGTCGATCAGAAGATCGTTCTCAAAGGGTTGAAAGAGTGGAATCTGGCAGAAGCGAATTCAGAAGAGCTGTTATGGGCATTGCGAACTTTGCAGCTCACCATGATTCGACATGGATCGATCGGGGAATCTGATCGCTATATTCTTGGGCGTCGATTGACCCAACTCCCGGCCCATGATCGTGCATCAATTACATGGTTGCGATCCGAACTTCTGGTCGCCATGAAAACACCAACCTGTGTGAATGAAGTGACTGCGGCACTCGCTGTCGCAGAGACTCAGGAAGAACAAATTCAGCTTGTGAAAACTTTGCTGCGAGCACAGGACGGGTGGACACCGGAGACCCGGGAAATCGTCTTGGAATGGTTGCTGAAAAACAAAACCTTGCCGGGCGGAAAACTTGCGAAAGCGAATCTGCAAGGGATGCGAGAAGACTTCGAGAGTACGTTGAATCTTGAGGAACGAAAGCATTTTCAGGCGAAACTTGAACAGCTTCAGCAGGCTCCTCCGGAGACCGAAGAAGCATTCGTTCAGACAGCGCGTCCGTTTGTCAGAAACTGGACTGTTGATGAACTCGATCAGGAACTTGAAGCCATCAAGGACCGTGTTCCCGTTCGCGAAGAAGGCCGAAAGAACGTCGCCGCGGCACTTTGTCTGCGTTGCCATCATCACGGCGATCGGGGGGGCTTGTTTGGTCCGGACTTGAGCGCTGTCGGCAAGCGAATGAATCGTCGTACTTTGTTGGAATCGATCATCGAACCATCAAAAGAGATTGACCCAAAGTACAATAATTCAAGCTACGTCATGGAGAATGGACAGGTTATCTCCGGTCGAACAACTGCGGTGAGCCGTGATGTGATCGGTGTCGAGATTGACTCGCTTTCAGGAAGGTCTGTTACGATCCCTCGGGCACAGATTCTTGAATCGATGATCTCGCCGACATCTCCAATGCCTCAGGGGCTCTTGAATACGTTCACTGTCGAAGAAGTCCATGACTTGTTGGCTTATCTTCAAACGGAACCAGTGAAGCACTAGATCGTGCAGATGATTGTCTTCTTCCCCTGATGGATGCAGACTGCATTCGGGGGAAGGGACGATCTGATAACGTTTCTGATGATGACTGGCAGATCAGAGAGATGATTGTGAGTTTCGATGCAGTATCAATCCCGGCTATAATGAGCACGATTGCAAGCACGATGACATGTGCCAATCTCGTATGCACTTCGTAATTGGCCTCTTCCCTTTGCTGTCAGGGTGGAACGGACCGTCGAATGCGTTTCAATGCGAAGACACTATTGGCAATTGCCTTAGCAATCTTCTCCGCATCGGGGAGATCGATCGCAGTTGCCGATGACGCTGAGAAAACAGTTCACTTCGAGAAGCAGATTCGTCCACTGCTGGTGAAGTATTGCTTTGATTGTCACAGTGAAAAAGCAAAGCGGCTGGAGGGAGATCTCTATCTCGACAGCAGTGCCGGACTTATGAAAGGGGGTGGCTCCGGTGCGAGTGTTATCGCAGGCAATCCCGATGCCAGCCCATTGATTCAGGCGATTCGATACGAGACCTACGAGATGCCTCCTCGCGGAAAGTTGCCAGCGGCGGAGATTCAGATACTTGAGGATTGGGTCCAGGATGGAGCGTTCTGGCCGAAAGAAACAGACAAGACTTCTCTCCCGACTGGGGAGTTCGACTGGAAGCGTCGTAAAGCTGAACATTGGTCATGGCAACCAGTCAAAAATGTCACGCCGCCTGCTGTGAAGAACACCAGTTGGCCTGCGAATCCGATCGACCAATTTATCCTGGCAAGGCTCGAAACTGAGGGACTGACGCCGGCCCCGCCTGCTGCGAAAGAAATCTGGCTTCGTCGAGTTTATTTCGATCTGATCGGTTTACCTCCGTTGCCTGAGGCTTTGACTGCGTTCCTCGATGACACGTCAGCAGAGGCTGAAAGTAAAGTGGTGGATGCGCTATTGGCCTCCCCGCGATATGGGGAAAAATGGGCCAGACACTGGATGGATCTCGTCCGTTACGCGGAGACGTACGGTAATGAGTTTGATTATCCAATTCATGGTGCGTCGCACTATCGTGACTATCTGATTCGGGCGTTCAACACCGATGTTCCTTATGATCAGATGTTGCGAGAACACGTTGCAGGCGACCTGCTTGAAAATTCGCGGCTGAATCCCGATGACCAGACGAATGAATCAGTCATCGCGACTGGCTTTTGGTTTCTCGGCGAGGCGGTGCATTCGCCCACTGATGTCCGCAGTGATCTGTCGACTCGGGTTGAAAATCAGATCGACGTCTTCAGTCGGGCCTTTCTGGGGCTCTCTGTTGCTTGCGACCGGTGTCACGATCACAAGTTCGATGCGATTTCAAAAGAAGATTATTACGCCCTGTATGGAATCCTGAATAGCTCGCATCGAGATCAGTTCTGGCAGGATCCACACGAAAAAATTGCGAAAGCGACTGTGGATCTGGAAGCGAAGTGTTCGGCCTTACTGTCACGTTTACAGCAGTCGCTTCAGCAAGAATCCGAAGCGGAAGTGACCGTATTCAAGCAGTATTTGTCGGCAACTGCAGAGATCCTTTCGCAGAATCTCTCTGGCGACGCGGTTCAAGTGATCGTGCTTTCGACCGCTGAAAAGCAACGACTCGATGCAAAGAAATTGCAGCAATGGGTTACAGCATTTCAAGACGAAGAACTGAAATCCCCTTCTCATCCTCTGTATGCAGTGAAGTTTTTACTGGCGTCGTCTAATTATGAGATGGCACGTCAGCAACTTCAGAAAGCAGACCTTGAAAGACAGAAGCAGGTGGACGCGAGTCGACAGACGTCGCTCCTGATTGGCGACTTTACAACTGCAGGTGATCGCGATTGGAAAACCAGCGGTCCAGCATTTGCTTTGAAGCAGGATGCCGGGCTTTCGCTGAATCTCGCGGCGTCTGAGATGCAGTTTGAAGTGTCGGGAGTTCGGAGCAGCGGAGCACTGTCGCCTAAGCTTCACGGGACGATTCGCTCGCCGGTCTTTACGTTAACACACTCGCGAGTCCACACACGGATGCGAGGCAAGAATGTGTCGGTCCGTCTCGTGATCGAAAACTATTTCATGGACCAGTTCACAGGGTTGCTCTTTGGGGACACACGTAAGATTAACGTTGACACTCAAGGAGAATGGAAGTGGATTTCTCAGGCTGGAGATATTGGGAATCATCGTGGTCGACGAGCTTATCTTGAAATCAGCGACCATGGTGACGGATGGGTGGAAATCGATTCGGTCTGGCTGTCATCTGAAGGGCCGCCAACTCTGCCGACATCCCGGTTCAGTCAGGAATTGATTCAAAGTTCTGAGTTGAATTCACAGCAGGCGCTCGTGGCGGACTGTGCTGAGAAATGGACAGGCTTGCTTGCAGACGCCGGTCGTAAGAATCAGTCATCGGAATCCATTCAGATTCTCAATTGGTTACTGAAGCATCAGTTGATCGCAGGGATAGATTCTTTTCGATCAGAGCACGAGCAATTGCGACAGACTGCGACGTCGATCCCTTCTCCCCAAGCTGTTATGGCAATGGTTGATGGAAGCCCTGTTGACGAACCAGTACATATTCGAGGCAGCGACTCAAAGTTTGGAGATGATGTCGCACGACGGTTTCTCACCGCAATTTCGGGAGAGGATCAACCCGTCATCCTCGATGGAAGTGGCCGTCGGCAATTGGCTGAACAACTAACCAATGCGAATAACCCGTTCCTGTCCAGAATCATTGCCAATCGGCTTTGGCATCATCTATTTGGAAGAGGACTTGTCGCGAGCGTGGATGACTTCGGGGTGATGGGCCAGGCACCATCTCATCCTGAATTGCTTGATTGGCTCGCTCGGGATCATGCAGTAAATGGCTATTCAATCAAGAAATCGATCCGTCAAATTGTTCTGTCACGGACTTACCGAATGGCAAGTTATGGCGGTGATCCGACGGCCGATGAACGGGATCCTGAGAATATTCTTCTTCATCGGATGTCGATTCGAAAGCTATCAGCGGAGTCTCTGCGTGACGCAATTCTGCAGACGTCTGGAAGGCTCGATGTGACCATGTATGGCCCGAGCGTTCCACAGCATTATACGCAATTCATGCAGGGACGCGGACGTCCACAAGGCAATGGCCCATTAGACGGTGCAGGACGACGCACGGTCTATCTTGAAGTACGTCGGAACTTTCTCAATCCATTTTTACTGACGTTCGATATGCCCAGCCCTTTCAGTTGTATGGGGAGACGTGCGACATCCAATATTCCCGCACAGTCTTTGGCGATGATGAATGACCCATTTGTTGTTGAACAGGCAAAACTCTGGGCCCAAACCGTAACAGCGGCGACCGACGATGTTGACGAACGACTGAATATGATCTTCTTAAGGGCCTATTCACGGGAGCCTGGCGACATCGAGCGTCAGGCGGCCAAGGAGTTCCTGAAAGCTCAGTCGGATGCATACGGAACGGATCAGTCTGACATTCAAGTGTGGAGTGATCTTTGCCATATGATGTTCAATCGAAAAGAGTTTCTTTTCATCGAATAGCCGATCCGTTCGCACGGGCTTGAGCAGCAAGCAAACCGCCAGTAGATCAGAGAGGGAATATGAACATCACACCATTCGCGGATGGGTTCCCCGCCATGAACCGGCGTCAGTTGCTTGCACGCTGTGCAGGTGGCTTCGGAGCAGTTGCTGCAACAGCGCTCCTCGCTGAATCGGGGTTTGCGAAGTCATTGAATCCGTTGGCTCCCAAGGAAACCCATTTTCCTCCACGCGTGAAAAGCATCGTCTTCCTTTATATGGATGGTGGTCCTTCGCAGATCGACACGTTTGATTACAAGCCGTTGCTTGAGAAGCACAATGGAGAAGACCCTCGCAAGGCGATCGGGAAACTCGAACCGACTCAGTTCAACAACATCGGGAAAGTCTTGAAATCCCCCTGGGAGTTTCAGCGACATGGCGATTCCGGACACTGGATCAGCAGTCTTTTTCCACAGATTGCGAAGCACGCCGATGATCTTTGCGTCATCAAATCCATGACATCGGCTTTCCCGGAACATACTTCGGCGAATTACTTTCTGCACACCGGGTCAGGTCTGCAAGGGCGTCCGAGTATGGGAGCGTGGATTGGGTATGGACTCGGAAGCGAATCCCAGAATTTGCCGGGGTTCATTGTTTTGAATGGCGGACTGATCCCGCCGGGCGGACTCGATAACTTCAATTCGGGGTTCCTTCCGGCATCGTTTCAAGGTTCAGTTCTGCAATCCGGAGCGAATCCGATTGCGAATATTCTTCCAACGGAAGCAAAGCCACTCCTCCAGAAGCAGAAGCTGGCATTTCTTCAGCAGCTCGATGAGCACACGCTGCAACGGGTTGGCCGAGTCGATTCAATTGAAGCAGCAATTGCGAATCAGGAACTGGCATTTCGAATGCAATCGACGGTGCCAGCACTGGTTGATTTATCCAGTGAGTCAGCCGCGACCCAAGAAATGTATGGAATGAATGCGGAGTGGAATGGGACCAAGGTCTATGCAAGACAGTGTCTGCTTGCGCGACGGCTGGTGGAACAAGGAGTCCGGTTCATTGAGTTGACCTGTCCTTCTGGGAATGGGGACCGCTGGGACCAGCATAGCAATCTGCAGGACGGCCATAAGAAGAATGCGGTTTCTGTTGATCAACCGATTGCCGCTTTGCTCACTGACCTTAAACAGCGTGGTCTCTTTGATGAAACGCTTGTTGTCTGGACCGGTGAGTTCGGAAGGACTCCATTTGCTCAGGGGGGAGACGGACGAGACCACAACCCGTTTGGGTTTTCCATGTGGATGGCTGGAGGGGGCATCCGCAAGGGAATGAGCTTCGGACAGACAGATGACTGGGGCTATAAGGCCATTGAAAACAAGCTCGAAATTCATGATCTGCACGCAACAATGCTGCATCTGCTTGGATTGGATCACACAAAAATCACGTTTCGTTTCAGCTCGCGGGAAATGCGGCTGACTGACGTTCATGGTCATGTCATTCACGACATCCTGAGTTAGTCCACTTCGGTTCAGAGCACGTGAACAGGCTTCGATGACGTCTCAATTTCCTCTTACTGGTACTCTCAAAAGGAGTGACAATCCAGTAAGATGCGACGCTCAGAACCTCGGATTGATGAGCGGTTGAATCATTTCCGCAATGGGACCGGCTTCCTATGTATTACTCTGCTTCTGGTGGACTGCGGCGAAGCGTATGGAGAATCGTTTGGGGACTGATCATCTGTGCGAGCTTCGCCGGATCGTCACTTGCAGGCGAGGCACCGAAAGTTCTTCAGGTCGGGGTCGCGCAGATCGATGTGACTCCGGACTATCCGGTGCGTTTGAATGGTTTTCTTGTTCGCAAGAGTGAATCAACCGGTGTAAGACTTCCCATTTATGTCGGAGCGATTGCTTTCGGAAGCGACTCTGAATCGCCGGCGGTCATCGTCACGACTGAACTGCTTGGAATTCCAGAGCAGATGACTCGACGGGTCGCGGAGAACCTGAAACGAAAAGTCGGTCTGGACCCACTTCGTCTCTCAATTACGGCGACGCATTCCCATTCCGCGCCATTCATAAACGGAGTCGCTCCGAACATCTTCGGGGAAGCAATTCCAGCAGAGGCTCAGGCGAATATTGACCGGTACACCACGTTCTTTCAGGAGCAGCTGGAAGCCGTTGTTATCGCTGCATTAAACGATCGTCGCCCTGCAACGCTCTCGTTTGGAATCAGTCGAGCATCGTTCGCAAAGAACCGACGTATCGAGAACGGGCCGGTTGACCATGATTTGCCAGTGTTGGCCGTTCATGATCTGGAAGGAAAACTGCGTGCGTTGTATGTGAACTATGCCTGCCACTGTGTGACACTCTCCGACACACTGATCAGCGGGGACTGGGCGGGATACGCGGCGGATCATTTGGCGAGACTGCATCCTGAGGCAATCACACTTGTCTCAGTGGGATGTGGAGCGGATTCAAACCCGACTTCCGGAGTGACTGGAAGCAAGTGGGAAGTCGCTTCTCAACAAGGATTGGAAATCGCAACAGCGGTCGACAAATTGCTGTCAGTCAAGATGCGTCCTGTCACTGGCCCGATTGAGATTCAGGAAGAACGGATCGACCTTCCGTTGACCCCTGCCCCGACGCGAGAGCAGCTTGTTGAACTCGCAAAGAAGAATGATCCAACAGGGTACTTTGCTCGTGTTCAACTGGTGAAACTGGACCGTGGTGAGACCTTACGGACGTCGATCAGCTATCAGGTGCAGACATGGTCCTTCGGGGAATCACTGGCAATGGTCTTCCTTCCCGGTGAAGTCGTGGCTGAGTATGCATTGCGTCTGAAGCATGATCTTGATGCACGACGGTTGTGGTTGAACTCGTATGCAAACGATGCCCCTTGTTATATCCCCAGTGAGGCGGTTCTTGCCAAGGGCGCATATGAGGGCAAAGGGTCATTAATTTACTACGATCAACCAGCTCCGTTCGCGGTTGGGATCGAAGAAAAAATCGTTCAGGCTGTTCGCAAGCAACTAGATGAGAAGTTCAAGGCGAAGGTCGATTCGACAAAGACACAGGGGTCGCGCCCGCCTGCTCCTGAAGAAGCTGTCCTTTCACTAAAGACGTTGCCGGGGCTGACCGTCGATCTTGTTGCGGCCGAATCGTTGGTGACGTCTCCAGTCGCAATCGACTTCGGACCTGATGGTCGATTGTGGGTCTGTGAGATGTATGACTACCCACAAGGTCTGGATGGTCGATTTCAACCAGGTGGACGTGTTCGCGTTCTCGAAGCAACAAAGACACCGGGTGTCTTTGATCGGTCAACGGTATTCGTTGAAGGAATCCCGTTTCCTACCGGTGTGACGGTCTGGAAGAAGGGGGTTCTGATTTGCGCAGCGCCTGACATCCTTTATGCCGAAGACACGAATCAGGATGGCAAGGCAGACATTGTCCGTAAACTGTTTAGTGGATTTGGAACAGAGAACTTTCAGGCACGAGTGAACAGCCTGGAGTATGGTCTCGATGGATGGGTGTATGGCTCGTGTGGGCTTTTTGGCGGCACGATTACCAGTTTCAACGGCAAGCCACCTGTCGAGTTGGGGAACCGTGACTTTCGCATGAATCCGGAAACAGGAGACATCGAACCTGCAACCGGGCGAACACAACAAGGCCGGGTGCGAGACGACTGGGACAACTGGTTTGGCTGCGATAACAGCAATTTTCTTCGGCACCTGCCGCTCGCTGACCACGTTCTTCGGCGTAATCCGTATGTGACCACAGCAGCCACTTTTGTCTCCGTTCCCGCCGATGCAGAGGCGAGTCGAGTTTACCCGGCGACAAGCAATCTCCAGTTGTTCAAATTGTCAGGAAAAGATGGTCGAGCGACAGCGGCGTGTGGCCTCGGAATCTATCGAGATGATTTGTTAGGAGCTGATTTTCGTGGAGACACGTTTACATGTGAGCCAGTCAGTCTGGTTGTGCACCGTTTGAAGCTGACTCCTGAGAGATCCAGCTTCCGCGGGAACCGTCCAGTGGATGAACAGCAACGAGAATTTCTTGCTTCGACAAGCAACTGGTTTCGTCCAGTGCAGGCGAAGACCGGGCCAGACGGCGGCTTGTATATCGTTGACATGGCGAGATTTGTCATTGAGCACCCGCGATGGATTCCAGAAGAGAGTCTTGCTGAGATTGATCCGCGTGCGGGACATGACATGGGGCGGATCTATCGGGTTCGGTCCCAGAACGCTCCTACTCGGCCGTGGCCACGTTTGGACCAGCTTTCTACTGCAGAACTTGTTGACAGTCTGAACTCACCCAATGGTTGGGTACGAGACATGTCGATGCAGTTGCTTCTGTGGAATCATCATGCAGATGTGGGACCGGCGCTTGAGAAATTGGTTCTATCCGGCAAGCAACCTGAAACCCGACTCCAGGCACTTTGCACACTCGATGGAATGAAGCTGATCAAAGCGGAACTGCTCTTGAGCGTGCTCGAAGACAAACACCCCGGGGTTCGTCGCCATGCGATTCGTGTTTCTGAGCCGCTTTTGTCGCAGAATACAGAACTGGCCGGAGCGGTCCTCAAACTGGTCAATGACACTGACCCATTGGTTCGATTGCAGCTGGCTTCAAGTTTGGGAATGCTCCAACGGACAGAGTCGAATGAGGCCCTGTTGCAGCTGATGTTTCACCCTGAGGCGGATAGCTTCCTGACAGCAGCCGCATTGAGCAGCGTCAGTCGTTTGAATGTTGATGACCTGCTGAATTCCGTTGTTCAGAAGGCGGATTCATCGACGCGTAATAACTTGATTCACCAGTTACTGGGAATCGCGGTTTCCAGTCATTCGCCAGAACATCTCGGCCCTGCTCTTTCTGTTGTCACGAAACGGGGAAAGAACGGCTACGCAGCGTGGCAATGGAGATCGCTGGCAAAAGTCTTCGAGATTCTCCAGCGGCGTAAGATTTCATTGGACACGTTCGAGCCAGCGGTTCGAACGCCAATTTCTGAAATGACGAATGTGGCTCGGGCCGACGTTCAGAATCGGGAACTGACAGATGGTCAGCGTGTCGCCGTGATTCAGGTCTTTGGCTATCAGATCAGCGGATTGCGGGAAGAGTTAGATTTCCTGTCCGGCTTGTTGAATGCTGGAGAGACACCGGCTATTCAAATGGCTGCCGTGACGGCGTTGGGGAGGCTGAATGTTGATTCCGTTCCCACCCGTTTGCTTGAGAGATGGAAGTCATTCTCTCCGACTTTGAAGTCACACATTCTGGATCTTCTTCTAGGGCGTCCTGAGTGGCAGCTTGCTCTCCTGAATGCCATTGAAGGAGGAACAGTTTCGCCTGCGGTCATCGATCTGCCTCGCAGACAACCGCTCATGACTTCGACTCATCAGGACATTCGAGCGTTAGCGACGAAGATCTACGCAACAGAACATCAGGGGACGCGCCAGTCTCTGCTTCAGAGCTATCGTCCCGTCGTGATTCTCACCGGACAGGTAAACCGTGGCCGAGAGGTGTTTGTGGAAGCTTGTTCTGCATGCCATCGTCTCGGGAATGTCGGGTATGCAGTCGGGCCTGATTTGGTGCCTCAATCCGATAAGTCGGCAGAGTTTCTGATGCAGGAAATTCTCGATCCGAACAAGAATGTCGACAGTCGCTTTGTCTCTTACAACGCGGTGACGGAATCCGGTCGCGTAGTATCAGGGCTTCTGCAGTCTGAAACGGCGACCAGTATTACGCTTGCCGGTCAACAGGGGAAGCAGGAGACCTTGTTGCGGTCTGAACTGGATGAACTTGTCAGTAGCGGTGTGTCATTGATGCCGGAAGGCTTTGAGAAGCTGATCGATCATCAGAAGATGGCTGACCTGATCGCGTTTCTGAAATCATCCTCGACGACATCAGGTCCAAAGTCATTCGAAGGCAACTCCCCTGCCGTCATTCAGGTTGTTGCCGGAAAGCTTTCTCTGCCGGCAGCACACGCAGAGATATTTGGGGATGGGATCGTATTTGAGAACGAATTCCGGAATGTAGGTCACTGGAGTCGTGTTGGTGACTATGTTGCATGGTCAATGCAGATCGACAAGCCAGGACGATATGACGTCTGGCTCGACTGGTCCTGTCAGGCGAGTTCCGCTGGAAATGACTTCGTCATTGAAGCCGGGAAGAACACATTGAAATCAAAAGTGACTTCGACTGAAAAATGGAGTCAATACCAACGAAAGAAGATTGGTGAGCTGAATCTAGAGGCCGGGGAGGCTCGCCTTGTTGTCCGCCCTGATGGGAATGCAATTCGGGAGGCGCTGATGGACTTGCGAGGAATCGAACTCATTCGGCAAAGCCAGAGTCCCTAGTTCCGTTTCTTTTCAGATCGAGACATTCCTTCGATCTCGAACGACTCGAACACTTTCACTCTACAACATTGTGATATCAACTTAGTTTGTGAAGGATACTCATGAAGATCTCGCTCGTAGCTTCCCTTTGTACGATGGCACTGGTTGGAAATGTCGCCGTTGCACAGAACGCTGCTCCGAAATCGAAGCAGGAATTTCAGGCTGGTCAACCACTCGGATCAATCAATGAAGCCGGGGAATTCGTCAAGATTTCTGACAACGTGAAGGTTTACGGAAGCTTTCGCTTTGCAGAGAGCTGCGTTTACGATTCTGATCGCGATCTGATCGTAGTGATGAATGCAGGCGTGGCTCAGAACCTTGAACCAAACGACGGGTACGTTTCACTGCTGAACCCGGATGGAAGTGTTCACACCACGAAGTGGATCGGCGCGACCAGAAACGGGCTGACTCTCAATCATCCACTGGGAAGTGCAATTCAGAATGGCATTCTTTATGCCGCGGATATTGATGTCGTGCGGACGTTCGATCTGAAAACGGGACAACCTGGCAAAGAGTACCCTGTCGAAGGTGCGACATTCTTGAACGGAATTGCTGTTGCCAAAGATGGGACGATTTTTGTTTCCAACACACGCCCTGAAAGTCGAGTTTACAAGATTACACCTGAAGGGAAGTCTTCTGTCTTTGTCGATGGTCAGCCATTGGTCAACCCGAACGGTGTAGCGATCGATCAGAATGGGAACGTGGTTGTCGTCAACGTTGGTGACAAAGCTGTCATGACGTTTGACTCGAAAACCGGAAAGCTTCTTCAGACCGAACATGCAGTCGAAGGGGGCAACGATGGTCTGGTAATTCTGCAGGATGGGACGAAATACGTGAGCAGCGTTCGATTTGGCAGCGTCTCTGAGATTCGTCCTGGTCAGCCTGCCAAGGTCATCGCTTCAGGGATTCCAAGTGCTGCATCAATGGCCTACGACCCGAAGCAGAAGCAACTCATTATTCCAATGAACAATCACAATGCGATGGCATTCATCAAGTTGGATAAAACTCCATAGATGGACGCTCTTGATGTCGAATAAGTGCTTCCTGAATAGTCGAAAACAAGCGTTTGCGCCTCAGGAACGGCTTCGGACTCCCAAACAGAATCCTGTCGACAAGAGTTTGGAAAAGGCTTGAGAAGAAGCTGAGAAATGCGAAGCCCCGGTTGCCAGCGCAACCGGGGCTTTATTCGTTTCGATTGGAAATTTGCTGGAAACGCGATCCTCAGTCGGGATTTATGGCCTTGAATGCGGCTGCTCTGCTTTCAAGAGCCAAGATTAACCTGTTTTTCACACTCAGGTAACGTAACTTTTAAAATCATCTGTTCTCATGTGTTCATCCAGAAGCGATTGAGCGGCTGAGATTGTTCCAGGTGCATGACGGCTTCTTTCTTGCCTTTGATTGTCGAAATCATCGCCGTTGCACTCAACTTACCGTGAAGGATGGAGAACTTTAATGATGCGAAAACAGCGGAATGTTCAATGTGAGGCAAATTCCCAAAAGCGACGCGGGTTCACTCTGATTGAGTTGCTCGTCGTCATTGCCATCATTGCAATTCTGGTGTCCTTGCTTCTCCCTGCAGTTCAACAGGCACGTGAAGCGGCACGCCGATCACAGTGCGCAAACAACATGAAACAGTTTGGTCTGGCGTTTCACAACTTCCATGACGTTTATGGCAAGCTCCCAACAGGCGGTCGTAACGGAAAAGGGACGACTCACAGTGATACTTACCCTTACACCGTCAAAGGGTTCAGCTGGTTGTTTCAGATTCTTCCGTACCTGGAACAATCCACGATTTACAACCTTGCTGACCAGAACGTCGACGCGTCCGTTGATAAGCCTGCCTACGATAAAATGGCCAATGCCATTGGCGGAAACATTGTGAATGTCTTCTATTGCCCAAGCCGTCGCTCTGCCCAGAAGTACAACAACTGGCCACGTGCAGACTATGTTGGAAACGCAGGAGAACGCGGTGGAGCGGACCAAATCGGTGGGAAAGGTGTTGTTGTTCGGACAGAATCGAATCTTGATGTTCGACTGGATGACATCAAGGACGGAACATCAAATACCATCATGACCGGCGAAAAGGCCCTCAACCAGGACCGATACGGATCTGACGGGGGCGATAACGAAAAATGGAGTAACGCTGGCTGGGATGAAGACCACATTCGTTGGGGAGCTGGTGTCACAGGCAGCGGTGCAACTCTTGTCGAATATGGAATCCCACCAATTCCAGACATGCAGGCGCCAATGGACATCAAAGCTGTTAAAGATTCAGCTGGGGTCAGTTACACAACCTGGCATCCGTTCTTCGGATCGTCTCACTCAGGCGGAACGTTCTTCTGCTTTGCTGATGGCTCAGTGCGAATGCTGAACTTCAATATCGACAACCAGACAATGCGACGTCTGGCGATTCGAAACGATGGTCTGCCTGTCGGACAATTCTAGTCCGGTTCGGTAAAACAAATGGCCGCGCAGTACACGCTTCCTGTCTCCGCCTGGATGGTGGAAGCGTGATTGGCAAAAGTGTTTAACAGATCAGAAAAACAACGAGAATTTCATGTTGTGCAAGAAACTTGCGATTGTGTTTGCTCTCTCCCTGTTCACGACCGGTTGCAGTCAGCCATCGAATGTGATGACTGCTGAAGAAGAAGCTGCGGCGAATGCTTCCAACGAGCAGGCTGTCGAAGCAGAACGGGACCGCGATGCTGCTGAAGCGAAGGCGAAGAAACGGGCGAAGTAACAGACTTGATTAAGTGAAGAATCCTCAGGCAGAAATTCTGTCTGAGGATTCGTTCGTTTCTGGGGCAACATCTCTGTTCACTGCTCAATACCGGAGATTGAATAAATCACCGGTTCAGCAAATGTTCGAGTTCTCGAGCGATCATCAACTCTTCATTTGTCAGGATCACTCTCACGACGACTGGAGAATTAGCTGCTGAAATCACGGACGCATGCTCTGCGTTTCGCTGTTCGTCGATGATGATCCCCAGTGCATTCAGTCCCCGGCAGATTTCCAGTCGAACTGCAGCGGCGTGTTCTCCAATTCCGCCAGAGAAAACCAGCGTTTTGAGGCCTCCTAAAGCGGCGATGTATGCTCCAATCTGCTTCTTTGCCTGATAGCAGAACAGCGAAATGGCTTCGTCTGCACGCGAATCAGTGACCCGGCGTTGTTGCAGCTCGCGCATGTCGGAACTTGATTCAGAGATTCCGAGCATTCCTGATTGTTGAGTTAAGATCGTCTCCAACTGGTCGACTGACAGATGTTGTTCCCGTTGCAAATACAGGATGAGCCCTGGGTCGATATCGCCTGTTCTGGTTCCCATCACCAGCCCTGACGTCGGTGTAAACGACATCGAGGTGTCAATGCAGACGCCATGATGAACCGCAGCCATACTCGCACCGTTTCCAAGGTGAGCAAGGATTGTTCGCTCCTCGGCAACTTCTCTTCCTGCGACGCGGTCGAGTTCGGTCATCAGATAAGAATATGAAATTCCATGAAACCCATAGCGTCGAACCTCTCTGCTCTGCAGCGCGCGAGGGATCGGGAGTAGTCGTGCGACTTCGGGAAGATTCGCATGAAACGCAGTATCAAACGTGGCGTACTGGCGAATCTGCGGGAAACTGCTTTGGAAGGATTTCAGCAATTCAATCTGGGCTGGCAGATGATTGAGAGCAAGAGGGATGCTCGCCTCTAATTTTCGAATCACGTCGCCATCGACCCAGACCGATTCAAAAAAATCTGGACCGCCATGAACGAAACGGTGCCCAACGATCAAAATGTCGGCCAGCGCTATTTTGCTTTGAAGCTGATCCAGCAGCATGTCAAACAGCTGGGCTTTGTGGTCTGAAGAAGAGGTCAACTTCTCCAGATTTCCGGAGAACAGCCGCTCAGGGGGCGCCGTCTCGTTGTACTGATAGATTGCATACTTCAGTGAAGATGAACCTGCATTGAGAACGAGGAACGTAAAGGGCATCTTCGTCATCCACAATTCAGGTGAGTGCTCAGCTGAAACCGGTCTTTGATCCAGCAGCAAACTCGTTTTCAGTGTTGCTGCTGGGGAAATGATTGTCACCCTCGATCCGACTTGCCTATCCGTTGCTTGCCTCAATCAGAGTTCGGTTTCGGACGTGTCGCGTCGGCGTACTCTTCGAGAATCGTGGTTGAGCGTTCAAGAAACGCAATTGCTTGCGGAATATCCACGTCCAGCAGTCGCCGTAGTCCAGCGATGCGACCACGGAATTCATCGACGTCGTGATGAATCTTCACGGACCAGCGTTTGATGGCTTCTAACTGCTCATGGCAGTGTTGTAGGCGACGTTTGGCCTTCTCGAACGCGGCTTTCTCTTCGATGCATGAGGAGCGGTTTCCGGCCACTGTGCGCAACTGGCACGAGGTCAGAGCTGTTCTGGTTGCGGCAACAAGGTCGTACGCTTTGCGTTGCTGAATTGTCCAGTACTGCGGTTGTTCTTGCCCGATCCATTCGAATCCGCGCCGCATGTCCCCGTGGAGTGTTTGCAACGCTCCTTCAACTTCCTCAATGAAACGGATGAGTTTCACTCGAAAGTCGCGGATTGCCTGAAGATCGCGGACGTTTGCAGACATTCCGATATGGTAATCAACAACTGCAGGCCGTGTGAATCCCGCTGCATCGACAATCACCACCGACGGGGAATTTCATCACATCGCGTCAGGCGCGAGTTCGTTCTCGCACGCTGTAACTATCCTGATCTCGCCCGGTATTGGCGACGATCAGTTCAGCAAGGATGCCCAGTGAAAGCACTTGAGTCCCCAGCAGCAGCGACGCAATCGAATACTGCAACATCGGTCGACTGCCGATCGGGGCCTGCGTCCAGACGTCGGCGACATTCATCATGATCCAGCTGAACCCGAGATAGCTGAGTCCTGCAACACCGAGGCCGAAAAACAGCAGACCAAGTCCGCCGAGCAAGTGCAGAGGGCGATGGCCGAATGTTGTGAGAAAAGTGACAGTCAGAAGGTCGAGAAATCCTCTGAGAAATCGTCGAACGCCGTATTTTGAATAGCCAAACTGTCGTGGGCGATGGTGAACCCCCTGCTCTGCGACTCGAAAACCGCGAGCATTGGCCAGCACCGGAATGAAACGATGGAGTTCGCCATAAAGACGGATTTCCTTCGTGACTTCCGTCCGCATCATTTTGATCCCGCAGTTATGGTCATGCAGCTTCAGGCCAGTCAAATAACTGACCATTGCGTTAAAGACTTTGCTGGGATAGACCTTGTGCCAAGGGTCGAGACGGCGTTCTTTCCAGCCGTTAACGACATCATTGCCGTCCATCAGCTTCTCAAGAAAGCGTGGAATTTCCGCTGGATCATCCTGTAGATCGGCGTCCATCTGCATGACAATGTCGCCTTGAACGGCGCGAAATCCTGCCATCAGAGCGGCTGCTTTTCCGAAATTTCTTCGGAAGCGAATCCCTGAGACGTTGTTGTTTTCCTTCGCCAATTGCTGAATGCAATTCCAGGATCCATCTGTTGAACCATCGTCAACGAAGATCACTTCGAATTCGAGCGAAGTCTTCCCGGCGACAGTTTTAATCTGGCGATGAAGTTCAAGGAGGCTCTCCTCTTCGTTCAACACCGGAATAACAATGGACAACATGAACTCACGCTCCAGACAAAAAGGCGGTACCGGGGTGATTCCCTTAGTTCTCTCTTGATTGGCTCCCGCATTGAGAAAGAGGGGCATCAAACCGCAATGACACGGTAAAGGAATGAGTTGGTATTGCCAACCTTCAGGGTACTTACAACGTCTGGATCTCTCAGATGTTGGAGTCCTCATGCTGCAAACGAGGTTGCTTTTCCATCAATTGACTTCCCCATCATCGCTTGAGAACACGACGGATTATAAGGGCGATGTCGGTCATGAGCGTTGCTTTGGTGCGTCTGGTGTCGTTAGCGCCGATTTTGCCACGCCCGTCCTCCAAGATTCGTGTTCGATGCCTTTTCTAAAAAAACCTCTGAAGTACCTTGACAAAATCGTCCGTCTCGCCGATAAACATTACACGACCGGCTTGGTAGTCAATAGCCAGCCAGAGTGACGGACAGAAATGAACATTGAGATTCGATTTGAAATGCCAAACACACAGCTGAAACTCCTCGGTCCACTGAAATTTTCTTGTTGTTGTGTTTAGCTCACGATCGCTTGGCACCTTTTCCTGCTTTTGGGGAGTCGCGAAGGTGCCAGGGGTGGTTTTGAATTGAGTTCTTCGTTTCTGGTTTGATTCGCATTGCACAGGCCACAGGCTCCTCTTGATTGAGGGCCATGTGCCTGGCGGTGTCTCAGCTTTTTCCCCGATGCCCGATCTGCACGTCTTTGCTTAATTGCATTGCGTGGAAGCCTCAGACCGTTGGCGCAACAATTTTTTAGTTGCTCACTACGAACCTGAGGAGTGGCGTAATGATTCTGTATGAACGAGGGCGTCTCCGCGCATTTACGTTAATTGAGTTGTTGGTTGTGATCGCGATTATCGCAGTTCTGGTGTCCTTGCTGTTGCCTGCTGTTCAGCAAGCACGAGAAGCGGCTCGACGAACGCAATGTCGAAACAACTTGAAGCAGATCGGAATCGCACTGCATAACTACCACGACGCATTTAGTACTTTCCCACCTGGGAATGCCCTGTCGAGTCTTTCACAGGATGCTGGTGTCGGGGTCAATTTGACAACTGCGAATCGTGCAACTGGGTATGGGTGGGCTGCTTTCATTCTTCCGCAGATGGATCAGGCTGCCCTCTATCAGAAGCTGGATGTCTCCGGGTTAGAGCTGACTCGAAGACTGTTAGATGCAAATTTACGACTGGAAACTCAAGCACGACTGACCGCTCATCGGTGCCCTTCTGATATCGCTCCAGACTTGAACGATCAGCGTGGATTCACCAATGCGGCCTTCGGAAACATTGCGGTTGCAACATCAAATTATGTCGGAGTGCATGGAATTCGATGGGTCCACGCGGACGACTGGATACTGAATCGAACAGATCCATACGGGATGTTCTGGCCAGCAAGCAAGGTTGCCTTGAAAGATGTCACTGACGGGTCAAGCAATACGGTGTTTGTTGGTGAGCGAAGCTGGGATCACCTTTCCGCAATCTGGATCGGAACCCGAAACTATACAGGCAATGGCGATATCGGATTGCGGCAGAATCAGGGGCTGACAAACTGGGTTATCAATCTCCCCGGCGATAATGCGTCAAGAGCTTTTCACAGTATGCATACAGGTGGAACTCACTTCCTGTTCGTTGACGGAAGTGTGCGGTTCCTGAGCGAAAACATTCACTTTGACAATACACCAGTCGTAAGCGGCGATCCTCGAACTCGAAAGGGAACTTATCAGCAACTTGGAATGAGGAGTGATGGAAATGTTCTTGGTGAATTCTAGGGCACAGCAATCATGAAAGTGCTCGAAAATCAACTGCGAAATGTTTCCTGAGTGACGTCCCTTTTTTTGGGTAAAGAATCAATCACAACTCAGTCGGGTTTATGTTCAGTTCAACATAGAGAGGGTCAAATGCAAACGTTCAAGACGGCCTCAATCAAGAAACTCGTCGCGTCAGGCTTACTCGTTGGAAGTGGTCTGTTCGCGGGCTGCGGTTCTTCCGGGCCAGCAATTGTTCCCGTCGTGGGAAAGGTGCTGCTGGATGGAAGTCCGCTCGAAGGAGTCATGGTGGAGTTTCAGCCAACTGATAAAGGGCGTCCTTCAATTGGTTACACCGATGAAGAAGGCACATTCAAACTGCGGTATTCGCGAGAACGTTGGGGAGCCCTGCCAGGCACTCACGTGATTCGGGTCGATTTCGATCACGACGCCGGATCTGGCGGCCCGCGACCGTCGTTCAAAATTCCTCGTCGCTACAACGTCGAGTCTGAACTGACTCAGGAAGTCGTCAATGGAAGCAATGTTGTGGAACTCGCGCTCGTCACCACTCCTGCTGATCGTGTTCACTCCAAGGCATCGAAGAAGGGTTCGTTGTAGACGCTGATTCACTTGAAGTCACTTCGAAATGACATTGTTGAATCCGCTCCACATCTGCCCTGAATGAGTTTTCAGGAATTGTTTCTTCTGAACTTCCGGCCCGAGGTCGTTATGTTTCACCGGTCTATACTTGCAATTGGGCTTGGCTCACTGATCTCTCAAGCGAGTTTGCTTGCAGATGATAATCCTGTCACCACTCCTGCTGAGATCAAGCAGGATGCTGCAAAGGTTGAGTTCTTCGAGAAGAAGATCCGGCCGCTACTGGTCGAAAACTGCTACACCTGCCATTCCGCGTCAACCAATGCTCGGGGTGGATTGCGAGTTGACGAACAGCGAGGGATTCTGGCCGGGGGGGGCCGAGGCAAGGCGATTGTTCCGAGCGAACCTGGAAAAAGTCTGCTGATCAAAGCTGTTAAGCATGGTCAGGGGGCTCCTGCGATGCCGCCAGATTCCAAATTGTCCGACGAACAGATTGCCAATCTTGAGCGATGGATTGCAGACGGAGCTGTCTGGCCGGTCGAAGCTGTTGCTGTTCACGATTACAACGATACGAACAGCGAATACAAAGACCTGTTGCAGGATCACTGGGCATGGCAGCCAGTTGTGAAGTCCACGATTCCAGCGGTTCGTCAGCAGGACTGGGCCAAGAGTGAAATCGATCTCTTTATTCTCGCGAAGCTGGAAGCAAAGAACCTTCAACCTGCTCAACCAGCTAGCAAAGAAACCTTGATTCGTCGGGTGACCTTCGACCTGACTGGCGTTCCCCCGACACCAGAAGAAGTTGATCAGTTCCTCGCTGACAATTCTGCAGATGCGTACGCCAAGCTCGTCGATCGCCTGTTGGATTCACCGGCTTTTGGAGAACATTGGGGACGACACTGGCTGGATGTTGCCCGATATGGGGAATCGACAGGATCAGCTCGAAACCTACCCTACCCTCATGCCTGGAAGTACCGCGACTACGTCATCAATGCGGTGAATGCAGACAAGCCATATGACGACTTCATTCAGGAACAGATCGCCGGTGACCTGCTTCCTTATCAGTCTGAAGAAGAACGAATTGAACAACTGACCGCAACTGGCTTCCTCGCGTTGGGAGTCAAAGATGTGAATCAACGGTTCAAGAACCGGTTCATTCTGGACAACATCGACGAGCAGATTGACACAGTTTCACAGGCGGTCCTTGGACTGACCGTCAGTTGCGCCCGGTGCCACGATCACAAGTTCGATCCGATCCCAACCAAGGACTATTACGCTCTTGTCGGGATTTTCCAGAGCACCGATTTGTGTGCTGGCGTTCGCAACAAAATGGGAGGCGGCGGGCTCGATTACTACGACACATCCATGTTGCTTCCACTGGAAAAAGCATCTGACAGTGAACCTGTCGAGACTGAAGAAATCAAAGATCTGAAGAAGCGACTTCAGAATGCTCAGACGGAATTCCGTCGGTTGCAACAGAGCGATGAAGGTCTTGAAAAGCTGCCGAACGGACGAAACAAACGTCAGGCTGCCCGCCAGAGATTGAATCGCCTGCAGCAGGAACTTTCGGCACTGACTGATCCTGCCGCCAATGGCCCTGTCGTTCTTGGTGTTCGCGATTCAAAGACAATTGCGGACGCAGAAATTCGAGTCCGTGGTGAAGCCGAGAAATATGGACCGGTTGTCCCGCGCGGATTCTTGAGCCTTTTCAATCTGCCTGATGTGCAGGCAATCCCGGAGAACAGCAGCGGTCGACTGGAGTTCGCAAAATGGTTGACTCATCCACAGAATCCACTGACGACACGCGTGATTGTGAATCGGGTTTGGGGGCACTTGTTTGGGGCGGGACTGGTTTCAACACCTGATAATTTTGGAGTCAATGGAGACCACCCAAGCCATCCGGAATTGCTGGACTACCTGGCACTTCGCTATGTGAATCAAGGCTGGTCGACAAAGAGTCTGATTCGTGATCTGGTTTCGACTCAATCATATCAAATGAGTGCCGCTGCCGATGAAAAGGCACTGGCTGTGGACCCACAGAATCGATGGTTGTGGCGTCACCCGCCGCGTCGATTAACAGCAGAAGAGATTCGCGATGCGATGCTCGTCAGTAGCAAGCTGATTGACCATAAGCGTCCTGAAGCATCTCCTGCCGCAAAGTTGAAAGTTGTCGAGCTTCGTAACAACGGAGCAGAAGCCAGACAGCTGGAAGCACAGGGACGCGACAGCCGCGCCAGAAGCGTTTATCTGCCACTGGTTCGCGGGTTGGTGCCGACTTCACTCTATGTCTTCGACTTTGCCGAACAAGGTCTTGTCGTTGGGCATCGAGACGAAACAACTGTTCCGCCTCAGGCTTTGTATATGCTGAATGACTTCTTTGTCCGGGAAGTTTCACAGAACCTTGCGGTCAACATCCTGAAAGCGAATTCCACGACGCCGGAACGGATTCAATCCGCCTATCGTGCCGTCCTTGGTCGGAACCCTGATGAAGTCGAAGCGGCTCGCGTCGAGCAGTATATCGCTGACATCACCACATCAGCGAACGAACTCCAACAGCTGGCGGATCGTTTAGAGCAAGGCAAGAAGTCTGAGAAGCAGGTTGCATCTGCTGCCCCTGTACAAGTGGCACAAGGGACCGGTGGGGCTGCTGCTCAAGAAGTCATTGATCCAGATCAGATCGTTCAGGGAGATGCCCCGATCGAAGAGAAGAAACTGAAAGATGTGAGTGTAGAGACAACTGCCTACGCCTCCTTTATCCAGGCTCTCTACGGATCAGCCGAGTTCAGATATCTGAAGTAACCTCCGGAATCAGGCGGTCCGAATCCGCGAACATTTGAATCTTAAAACCGCGTACATCGTGTCACACAAAATGGTCATGGAAAGGCATTGAAATGTCATTCATCAATCCAGCATTCTCGGTCGTAACGCGACGAGATGCTCTGAAATCTGCAGGTGCAGGGTTTGGCTACCTTGCTCTGGCCGGTCTGCTCGCCGCGACGAAAAAGGCTCAGGCAGCAGAAACGCCAGCTGGTCCTCTTTCCCTGAAGAAGCCGCACTTCACTCCCAAGGTCAAACGAGTCATCTTCCTGTTTCAACAGGGCTGTATTTCTCAGATGGATACCTGGGAATACAAACCAGAGTTGCAGGCAAATGATGGGAAGACTGGTCCCGGTGGAGGCCGCTTGACCGCGTCCAAGTTCAAGTTCTCTCAACACGGAGAAACGGGAACCTGGGTTTCCGAGCTGTTTCCTCACTCTGCACGGCACGTTGACAAGCTCTGCTTCCTGCGTGGTCTTCATACGGATACTCCGGCTCACCCTCAGGCTGTGATTCAACTGCACACAGGGGCAACTCTGGTGACATTGACTCGCCCGTCTATGGGATCATGGTTGACCTATGGCCTCGGGACGGAGAATCAGGATCTGCCTGGTTACATCACCATCAATCCACCGCCGAATTTCGGAGGGGCTGTCAACTATGGCTCAGCGTTTCTGCCCGCTCACTATCAGGGAACACGAGTCAGCGACACAGGGTTTATGCCGAACTTGAAGGCCGGCACACACGATTCGCTGCAACGACGACAGATTGATCTGATTCAGTCAATGAATCGTGATCTGGCGAAACGCCCTGAGGCTCCGAGCCAGCTCGACGGTGTGATCGAGTCCTATGAACTTGCCTATCGCATGCAGGGGAAGGTTCCGGAACTTCTCGACATTTCACAGGAGCCAGAGCACGTGCTGAAGGCGTACGGGGTCAAAGATGGACCAGGCGGAAGCTTCGCACGTCAGTGTGTGATGGCTCGACGATTGAGTGAAGCTGGGGTTCGGTTTGTGGAAATTTGCCAGCAAGGCTGGGACCACCACAACAATCTTCACAAAGGCTTGATCAATCAATCCGCCATGACAGACCAGCCAACGGCCGCGCTGCTCGACGACTTGGAACAACGTGGATTGCTTGACGAAACACTGGTCATTTTCGGCAGCGAGTTCGGGCGATTGCCGACGGCTCAAGGCCAGGATGGCCGGGACCACAACATTACCGGCTACACAATGTGGCTGGCGGGAGCGGGGGTGAAGAAAGGATTCTCATATGGGGCGACCGACGAGTTCGGTGTGAATGCTGTTGATGGCCGCATGCACACGACCGACCTACATGCGACTCTCCTCGCGCTGATGGGGTTGGATCACGAACAACTCACCTATCCATATGCAGGACGCGAATTCCGGTTGACTGATGTCGCTGGAAACGTGGCAACGGAGATCTTTGCTTGATGGAGACTTGCTGAACGGAAATTGATCGCGACTCTATTTCCGTTTGGTATTTCAAAAGTCATGCAAAGAAGAAGCGGGCACCCTGAAGGCTTCTGGGTGTCCGCTTCAATTTTTTGATAGACCGTCGTTGAAGCTTACGTCGCCTGCTTTGAAAGTCTCTTGGTAAAGCGGCTATTCGGCAGTGCGTTTCGCGTGGGGGTGAGATGACTCGTAAGTTTCACGCATGCGGCGTGTGCTGACATGCGTGTAGATCTGAGTCGTCGTCAAGCTCTTGTGGCCCAGCAGTTCCTGAACGCTACGCAGATCTGCGCCTCCATCCAGTAAGTGCGTCGCAAAGCTATGACGCAATGTGTGCGGGCTCGTCAGTGACGAGAGTCCTGTTTCTTTCAGATACTTGTCGAGCATTCGTCCGATGCTGCGAGTTGTCAGCCGACGGCCGAATCGGTTCAGAAAGAGAGCGTCATGTTCGGAGGCAGGCGCCTGTAGATCGACTGCTCGCACACTGAGCCATGAATCGAGGGCGCGCGAAGCGTATGACCCGATTGGAGCGATTCGTTCTTTGGCTCCCTTCCCAAAGACACGAAGAATATTGGCCCCTCGGTCCCAGTCAGAGATGTTCAGCCCAGTCAATTCGGCAACACGAAGCCCTGCTGAATACAATGTCTCCAAAATTGCTCGGTCTCGCAGGCCCATGGGATCATTGGCCGGAGGAGCTTCCAGCAACGTCGCAATCTGCTCCGTTGAAAGAAAGTGTGGCAGCTTACGACCGGTTCGTGGCGTTCTTAAAGCCTGAGCTGGATTGGAGGAGGTCAGGCCTTCGCGAGTGGTGTATCGAAAGAAGCTGCGGATCGCTGCAAGACGTCTCGCAATCGTTGTTCTGGCGTACTGGCATTCATGAAGATATGACAGGTACCCGCGAAGGATCGGAATTGTGATCTGATCCGGCGTTCCAACTCCCCCGACGCGATCTTCGAGATAGTCGAAGAAGCTGCCGAAGTCGTCTCCATAGGATTTGACTGTCAGGTCAGAGGCGTTGCGTTCGAGCTTCAAGTGCCTCAGAAACTGTTGAACGGAACTTTGCATTGCAAAACCGCCTTCTGCGATGCCAGATCGCTTCTTCCGGATTCAATGGCGTCATCTCGCCAATCAGTGAATCATGTCTGGATTTTCGTTGCCAGAAAAGGCCGAATCCAATTGCTGAACGGAAAATCGCTAGACATGAAATCTTGCGGTGATATAACCGACCTGATCACAAACAGTGTGATGATCGACGGCATGCAGCACGTTCGATGCGAGAGATGGTCACTCTCGTACAACGAATCGTAAGAGGCTTCAGAGTGAGTACTTCATCACTGCTCAGGAATGGTCACTCATCGTGTCGCGATCATCGGTGCATCGAATCCGTGATTCATGCAGAACGGCGAAACGGGTGAGAATCCGGAGTGTCTGTTGAAGGTGATGACTGCAACCGGCGAACCTTCTGGCTCAGAACCGCGGCATCGTACCAGGTGAAGTTCAACTCAGGGTCCGCAGCGTAGCGTCCGAGAGTTTGCAAGAGTTGGGCAACGCTGCGGTCGTCGTAAAGAAAGACGTACCGTTCCCCATCTTTGACCAGAGCGATTACATTGACGTTTCGGTCCATCCGACTCACCCTGGACACATCTGAATGGCGACAACCCTAGCTGGCTTATCGTCGCTGCAGGTCAGGCTTCTCCGCTTGAATCGCGGTTTTAAAATTGATGGTGGAAGAATCGATAATCAGACTCCGTCAATCAGGAATCATCGTCACAACTTACCAGATGAAGGGCGGCGCATCGTCCTCCGAATGCCCAGACATCGTTCAACGTCTGGCGTCATTCTTCTGAAACCGTCGTTCGATCTTCAAGTTCCCCAAACTGTGTGAAATTCGTGTTTTGAGGCGGAGTCACGCCCTTCCTTTTCAATGCAAATTTTTCAGAATTGATGATTTGCTGTTCTTTCCTGCAAAGATCGATCTGGCTCTGCTTGTTGAACTTGTCTTAGGCTTCTTCAGCTTTTCCTGAAGAAATGGGCCAGATTCCCCAAGATTGCCTGGCTCAAAGCGTATGGAAACGCATTTGAGCTTCACGGTCGTCGCCATTAAGGCGGCAGGTGTCTGCACGGAAATTACTGAGAAATTTGTGGAAAGGACTCCGCAATGATCACTTCCTTCAAGAATGGATTCTCGCAAACATCGTCAGAGGTTGCTGAACACTCTGAAGAGATGGTTGCTCCGTCGTCGTCTGTCGATCTGGGATTTTGGACGGACCAACTGGATCATCTTTCCGAGGTCTACCAGAAGAACGGGCCATTTCCGCACATTCAGTTAGACGATTTTCTGGAGGCGGATACGTCTGTCCTCGCTGCTGATGCCTTTCCATCGATCAATGACGCAGGGTGGATTCATTACGTCCATCTCAACGAAAAGAAGCATGGCTTGAACAAGCGGGACCTGTTGCCAGAGTTCCTGCGGAATGTCATCGATGATTTGAACAGTCCTGAGTTCTGTCAATTTCTCAGTAATCTGACGGGAATTCCGAACCTGCTGCCTGATGATTCCATGGAGGGCGGCGGGCTGCACCAGAGCAAGCGGAACGGCTTTCTGAATGTACATGCTGACTTTACAGTGCACCCGCATAAGCCAAGCTGGCGCCGCCGTGTGAACCTGCTGGTGTACTTGAACCCTGATTGGAAGCCGGAGTACGGTGGTGAGCTGGAGTTATGGGAACGGGATATGTCCCGATGTGCCAAGCGAGTTCTACCACTGCTGAATCGTGCTGTGATCTTCAACACGGATGAAGACTCATATCATGGTCTGCCAGATCCGATTCGATGCCCCGAATCCATGACCAGAAAGTCAATTGCGCTCTATTACTTCACTGAAGAGAAAGAGCTGCCAAAGCGAGTCTGGACGAATTACAAATCGCGACCAACCGACGGGCTGAAATCTGCGCTTTTCTGGCTCGATAAACGTCTAGTCTGGGCTTACAGCACATTGAAAAGCCGACTCGGAATCGACGACTCATTCGTCAGTCGAGTTCTCGGCGGGATCTCATTCTGGACACGGTCTCGTCGCAAAGAGGCCTAGCCGGCTCTGTCATCTCTCGAATTGAGAGGGGCGATTATCGTATTCCTTCAGCGCGGTCCAGTGGTTGCAAAGCCACCGGGCCGCGTTTCGTTCTCGGGCAGAAATTTACTTCTGCGATGGGGAATTCGCGATCATTCCTGCGACATATCCCGCTTTGAAACCTGCGTCGATGTTGACCACTGCGACGTTGGACGCGCAACTGTTCAACATGCTCAGCAACGCAGAAAATCCTCCCAGAGAGGCCCCGTAACCGACGCTGGTGGGGACACCGATCACCGGGCAGCGCACCCAACCTCCGACAATGGATGGAAGTGCGCCTTCCATTCCGGCAACGACAACAACGGCATTCGCGGCATCCAGTCGATGTTTCTCTTGAAGAAAACGCTGTGGCCCTGCCACGCCGACGTCCAGTAGCAGCTCAGTGTTGACGTTCATCCACCGGAGAGTTTCGAGTGCCTCTTCAGCAACCGGTCGGTCGGATGTCCCTGCCGACACCACGATCACTTTGCCGATCATCGGTGCTGGATGATTAATTCTCGCAGTGCGTGCGACGGCATTGATGACAATCTGGGGATATGCTTCCTTGAGTGCAGTGATCTGCTCTGGTGAGCAACGTGTCACCAGCACATTCTGGTTTCGGGAGAGCAGACGCTCGACGCCCTGGACTACGGATTCGAGCGATTTACCCGGACCGTAGATGACTTCAGGAAACCCACAACGCTCTTCACGGTCGAAGTCAATTCGAACATCCCCAGAAGCGGTGAGTCCAACGGATTCGCTGCGTTCCGAAGAGAGGATTTCGTAAGCATGTTCGACTGACTGTGTGCCTGCGGCGATGCTTTGCAACAAGTTCAACAGGTCAGACGAACTTTCTCCAGTTCCCATCGGAAGCAACCTTCAATTCAATGTAAGTCAATCTGTAATTCAATCACGGAAAGCCGAGTTTGCCGGTCCGTCTCATGCTGGTGATCGAGTGCAGATTCTGACGCATTCAACGCAATTTGCGAGCCTCATCCCCATTGTTCGGGCCGTGTGGCGGAGGAGTTGCTGCGAAGCCCTTGCCCCGTCGCGGTTTGCCTTCAGGTGGCAAAGTATCTACGTCTTTCGATGACATTCCTGCCGAGACATTGTAAGGTGAAGTGACAGCGGCGGCGACAGGCTTCGGAGAATTGATGAATGTGTCCTGTGACAGGTGACTTCGTTCAATCGAGGCCAAGTCGAATCGCTCGGTTTTTATTCAATTTTGCCTTTGTTGATCGCCACTGATGCCTCCATTTATCTCTCACCGTCGCGTCGAATTTTCCCAGACTGATATGGCTGGAATCGTTCATTTTTCCAATTACTACAAGTGGATGGAAGAACTGGAACACGACTTTTTTCGGGCTCATGGTCTCAGCATCATGGAACGTCAGCCGGATGGGAACTACATCGGGTGGCCGCGCGTGAATGCCAGTTGCCACTTCCAGGCACCTTCGAGATACGATGACCAGATCGAAGGTCGGTTGACGCTGGAACGCATCGGGTTCAAGTCACTTACCTATTACATGGAGTTCTGGCGAGGCGACGTCCGGCTGGCATTTGGCCGAGTCAAAGCAGCGTGCTGCATTTGCCGGGCGGATGGAACGCTGAGCTCAATCGAGATCCCGAGAAGTTACCTCGACTACCTCGAACCGCTGGTGGCTGAACCGAAAGCATCCTGACTCTGCGCGGAGTCTTTTCGAAAGCGTCCATATGCATCGTCTTCGTCTCCCGGCGTTCATCTTTCTTTTCTTGGCGAGTTGCTCATGCATTCTGGAAGCGAACGACAGTAAGAAGGTAAAGCAACCGGCCAAGGACACCAGTGGCTGGCTACCGAAGGATGAATCGGGACGGGCGTTGAATTTGAACTTCGAAGCGGGCACCCTGCAGGATTGGACTGCGACAGGGACCGCGTTCGAAGGTCAGCCGATCCAGGGGCCAATTGATCAGAAGCGTCTGTTTGGCGCTGGCAAGAAAAGTCAGCACACTGGCGAGTTCTGGATCGGTGGCTACGAAAAACACGCTGATCAACCACAGGGGACGCTCACTTCTGCCCCATTTCTTGTGGACGGAGACTGGTGCAGCTTTCTGCTGGGGGGAGGAAACCTCAAAGGAACTCGGGTCGAATTGGTCCTTGAAGCCGATCAGTCCGTGATTGCTACGGCAACCGGGATGAATCAGGAAGAGATGACTCCTCGGGTGATTCACCTTGGGAAGTATCGCGGCAAGAAGATGTTCGTTCGGATTGTCGACCATGAAAGCGGAGGTTGGGGGCACGTCAATTTCGACGATTTTCGCCTCTATCGTGAACGCCCCGTTTTCGACAATGAGCCGAAATCGATTGAGCAAGTGCAGACTCAGGAACTGTACCCTTATCAGAATCTAACTGGCCCTGTGGCTGCCAGTCGGATGCGTGTTCCCCCGGGATTCAAGGTTCAATGTTCAGCGGATGAGCCTGACGTTCAGCAGCCGATTACAATGGCGATTGATGATCGCGGCCGCGTCTGGATTGCGGAAGCATATGCCTATCCGAAGCGGGCTCCTGAAGGTCAGGGACGCGATCGAATTCTGATTCTGGAAGATACTGATCTGGACGGGAAGCTGGATAAACGGACCGTCTTTCTCGAAGGTTTGAACCTTGTCAGCGGTCTTGAGATCGGGTTTGGTGGAGTCTGGATTGGAGCGGCCCCTTACCTGCTCTTCGTGCCAGACCAGAACGCAAATGATATGCCGGACCTTCTGGAACAGGCAGAAGTAGTGGAGGCTAATTCAAAAGGTTCAATTGCGTTGCCGGGAGATGTCCCGCGTGGGGCTCAAGTCGTTCTGGATGGCTGGGGAGATCAGGACACACATGAAGTCTTGAATTCATTCGCCTGGGGCCCAGATGGATGGCTCTATGGATGCCATGGGATCTTCACTCACTCGAACGTTGGAACTCCGGGAACACCGGCTGAGAAACGAGTTCCTCTGAACGCAGGAGTCTGGCGATTCCACCCTGTCCGCAAGACGTTTGAAGTCTTCGCTCACGGCACGAGTAACCCCTGGGGAATTGACTGGAATCAGTATGGCGATGCGTTCATTACGGCCTGTGTAATTCCCCATCTGTATCACGTGATTCAAGGCGGACGATATCAGCGACAGGCGGGAGCGCATTTTCAGAATGCAACTTTTGACGATCTCAAAACGATCGCGCGCCATCGACACTATGTCGGAAATCAGTGGAACCAGAACGATCGCAATTCTTCAGATGATGTCGGTGGCGGCCATGCCCATGCCGGTGCTCTGCTCTATCAGGGCGGCGCATGGCCGGAGGAGTATCATGGCAAGCTGTTCATGCACAACATTCATGGGAATCGGATCAATGTGGATGTGCTGATTCCAGAAGGCTCAGGTTACGCAGGTGACAGAAATCCTGATTTTCTTCATACCGGCGACCAATGGTCTCAGATGTTGTCATTCGCGACTGGCCCTGACGGTCAGGTCTGGGTGATTGACTGGTACGATCAGGAGCAGTGTCATCGCCATGAGGTCGATCGTCATGATCGCAGCAACGGTCGTATCTACCGCATCAGCTATGGCGATGCCACGCCGGTACGAATCAATTTGCAGACTCACACAGATGAGCAGTTGTTACAGCTTGCGATTTATTCACGGAATGAATGGGAAGTACGCCACGCAAGACGGTTGCTTCAGGAACGAACGTTCGCTGGGACAACGGATATTAAGTCATTGCCGCTGCTGAACCAGATTCGAGTGGATGACGAATCTGCCATGTTAAGGAGAATTTGGCTGTTGCAATCGTGCGGGCAGTTTTCGACTCTGAGTGATCCTGAGATTGCAAATCTGTTACTGAATACTTCGCCGTATGTTCGTAGTTGGACGATTCGCGGACTGGTCGAAGTGCCTCCGGATGCTGATCTGTCTGCATCAAGAGAACAACAGTTCGTTGAGCTGGCTCGAAACGACCCGTCTCCAGTTGTGAGGCTGGCAATTGCTGCTGCGGCACAGCGGATTCCTGTTCAATCACGCTGGCAGATCATTCAGCAGCTTTTGACTCATCAAGAAGATGCGAATGACCACAATCTTCCGTTGATGATCTGGTATGCCATGGAGCCGTTGGCGGAGGTCGATCCTCAGCGTGCTTTGGCATTGGGAATGCAGGCAGGAGACACGTTCCCTAGATTACGCGAGTTTATGATTCGGCGTATTGGTGGGGGACGTCCGGAAGAGGCGCTGGTGCTCTTGGTCAAAGGGCTCAAAGATTCAAAAACCGATGACGCCAGACTGACGTTCCTGATGGGAATTCGCGGTGCGCTTGCCGGGACTCGTCTGGACAAGGCTCCGGAAGGCTGGACTGAAATCTATGAAAGTCTGGCGAAGTCAGGAGTCGGGTCCAGAAACTTCGACGTTTATCTTTACACGCTCGGACTGGGGGCACGATTTGGCCGCGCCGACGCCAGTGAACTGCTGCGGCAGATCGTGACAGATGAAGCTGGTGCATTGGCCGAGCGACGAGTGGGGTTCTCGTTTCTGGTCGACGATCAAGATACTCATCTCACTGAGGTGGTCGAGCAACTGCTTGCAGGGGGAACATTGCGTGCAGACGCAATTCGCTCGCTGTCACGGATTGACTCCGCCAGACTCGCCCAATCAGTAATTGAGAACTACAAGTCGTTGTCCACTAACGAACAGGCAACAGCCAGAGGTGCCCTCGCTTCACGTGAATCGTATGCCAGAGATTTCTTGAAGGCAGTCGAATCAAATCGCATTCCGAAGGCAGATCTTTCCGCTGATCAGGTGCACCAACTGCGTCAGTTCAATTCGAAAGAACTCAATGAAGTCCTTGATCGTGTCTGGGGACGCGTTCGTGAATCGAGTGCTGACAGCAGAGCCGAAATCTCGCGTCTGACAGACCTCGTTCAGAATGATCACCAGACGACTCCTGATATTGAATTGGGACGAACTCTGTTTGCCAAGACATGCCAGCAGTGTCATACCCTTTTTGGAGTTGGTGGAAATGTGGGCCCGGACATCACCGGCGCGAATCGAGGGAATCTCGAATATCTCCTTTCCAACATCGTCGACCCGAGCGCTGTCATGGCTCAGGAGTATCGCCCGCTGATCGTGGCGATGGAGGACGGACGTGTGGTGACAGGCGTCTTGAAAAGTGAGACCGCAACCACGCTCGTTCTGCAAACTGCGAATGATCTCGTCACGGTGCTCAAGCAGGAAATCGAGGTCCAGCGTCAGAGCGATCATTCAATGATGCCGAATGGGTTGCTTGCACCACTTTCGCCTTTTGAGATCCGTTCGCTGGTTGCCTATCTTTCTTCGCCCAGACAAGTCCCACGGCGTGCGGTGCCGGCGAACGTGTCGCAGTTCTTTTCTGGGAATGATCTGACAGGGTGGCATACGACTGTTACTGCAGACCAGGAATATTGGTCCATCGCGGACCGAACGCTGACTGCGAAACTGAATCAGCAGGATCACGACGTGGTTCTGTTCAGTGATCTCGCACTGCGTGATTTTCGCCTGAAGTTCGATTTCCAGATCTCCGGTTTAAAGAATGGATTCGGAGTTCGTCACTGCAACTCCATGGCTTCGGAGGAAGGACTGCAAGGACCAGAGTTGCTTCTGCATCCAACGAGCCCTGCAATCTATTCGGCGAATCGCACTGCTGATCCTCGTGACCAGCAATCGCTGACGCATGTAGTAAAGTCAGAGAAGGTGTTGCCGGTTGCAGACGCATGGAATCAGGTGGAGCTGACCTCAATTGGGAATCGAACTCAGTATCGACTCAACGGGACAACGATTGCCGATGACTCCAGTTCACTCGGGATGCCGGATGGAGTCTTTGCGTTCCGAATTCCATCTGGTTCAGAAGGGGAACTGAAGATTCGAGGATTGAAGGTCGAATTGCTTTCGTCGTTGCCAGAACATGCAAAGCCAGAAGCGGCTGCGAATCGCTGGCCCTCATCGACGCCTGTTGTCGCGGGCCAGAAGATTCGCTGGAAGAAATCGGTTCTGGATCATTTGTTCCGTTCAGAAGGGTGTGCTGTCGCCGACTTTGACAACGATGGAGACATGGATATCGCCGCGGGTGCGATCTGGTATGAACAGACCGACGCTGAAGCGGACAAGCGATGGAAGCCGCATGGGATTCAAGCGGAACAGCCGGAGTATCCTCGCAAGGGCTATAGCCATTCCTTCATGAATTTTGCAGCCGACGTCGATCGAGATGGCCGTGTTGACCAGATCGTCATTGGATTTCCCGGTGCGGAAACAAACTGGTACAGGAACCCAGGCCTTCCATCCAAATCAAGCAAAGTCGGTGTTGAAGATGTTGCTCAAGATGCTCCGTGGGCAAAACATCTGATGGTCAAAGTGGTGAATAACGAGAGTCCATTGTTTGTTGATCTCCTTGGAACAGGTCAGCGCACCCTGCTCTCCGGAATCGAGAACAAGGTCATCGCCTATTCACGAAGTTCACCTGATTCCAGCTCACCTTGGCAAAGTGTTCCGGTCTCGAATGCAGAGACGCCCGGTGCGGATCGGTTTTCTCATGGTCTGGGAGTTGGGGATCTCAACGGAGATGGCCTACTAGACGTTCTCACCATTCACGGGTGGTGGGAACAACCAATGAAGTCGTCGACAAACTCATGGAAATTCCACCCTGCGGCATTTGGACAACCTTGTGCTCAAATGATCGTGTACGACTTCAGTGGTGACGGTCGAAACGATGTGTTGACGTCATCGGCTCATGGATTTGGAATCTGGTGGCACGAGCAGATTGCTGCTGTGAATGGCGAAATTCAGTGGAAGACGCATCTTATAGACGATTCTATTTCGCAAACACATGCGTTAGTTCTGGCCGACGTGAACGGAGATGGACTCCCGGACTTCGTGACGGGGCGTCGACATTGGGCTCATAATGGAAATGATCCAGGGGAAGATCAACCAGCCGTTTTATGCTGGTTTGAACTGACCAGAGAGTCTGGTGTGCCAAGATGGAAGAAGCATTTGATCGACGATAATAGTGGAATCGGGACACAGTTTGAGGTTGCAGACGTGAATGGTGACGGCCAGCTTGATATTGTGACCTCAAACAAGTTGGGAACATTTTTGCTGGAACAGGTGCGAAGCAATTAAAAGCATAGACTGAATTGCCATCACATCTGGGACGCACAAGCAAGAGTCCGACTGGTGAAGCGGCTGCGACGGGTCACAGGAGTGCTAAGGATATTGCGATCGGTTTGCGGTGCTTGAACAACAGTGCTCACATTTCAAAGGAATTCAATGATGATGCGTGAAGCTTGCAGCGCGACGAACGCGCTTCGCTCAAGAGGTTCATGGCGGTCAATCCGATGGACACTGTCCCTGACGGGGGTTGTGTTGGGATTGATGGTGAACGCTCCGATTGTTCGAGCCGAGGCCATCGATCTCTTCAATGGAATGAATCTCGACGGCTGGGAGCAAAAAGGGGGCGTTGCTGTCTACACAATAGATGGTTCCGAAATCGTCGGGACTTCAGTGCCTGACACTCCGAACTCATTTCTCTGCACGAAAAAGCACTACCAGAACTTTATCTTTGAAGCAGATGTCAAAGTTGATTCACAGCTGAACTCAGGGATTCAGTTCCGCTCGAATTCCTATAGCGAGCCACGCACTTACAAGTTCAAAGACAAAGACGGAAATCCCAAATCGGTCGAAGTTCCAGCAGGTCGGGTCCACGGTTATCAAGCCGAAATCGACCCATCTGAACGTGCCTGGTCGGGTGGGATCTACGATGAATCCCGTCGTGGCTGGCTCATCAATCCAGCAAACAATCCGAAAGCTCAGGCTGCATTCAAAGTGAATGAATGGAACCATTACAAGATTGAAGCAAATGGTTCTCACATTCAAACCTGGATCAACGGCGTTCAGATTTCTGACCTCACCGACGACATGACCGGCTCAGGCTTTATCGCCCTGCAGGTACATGGAATCGGGAAGGATGAAACCAAGAACGGCAAGCAGATTCGTTGGAAGAACATCAAGCTCACAGAACTGCCAGCAACAGCCGGTGCGAAGCCTTGGTTGCACTTTGAAGGCAAGGCGGGACCAGGTAAAGGCAAGAAAGTCGTTCTGGTTTCTGGTGACGAAGAATACCGTTCAGAAGAAGCACTTCCGCAACTGGCCAAGATCCTGAGTGAGCGTCACGGTTTTGATACGACCGTCTTGTTCGCCATCGATCCGCTGACCGGTTTTGTGAATCCGAGTGCTATCGACAATATCCCAGGACTTGAAGCTCTTGATTCAGCTGATGTTCTGGTCCTGTTCACTCGATTCCGCAAACTCCCTGACGCTCAGATGAAGCACTTTGATCAGTACTTTAAGTCAGGTAAGCCGGTTCTCGGAATTCGAACTGCGACACATGCCTTTAATCACGGAGCAGATTCTCCATGGTCTCATTACGCCAATGGGTACAACGGGGAGAAGGCGGAATGGAAGGATGGCTTCGGCCGTCTCGTTCTTGGCGAACGCTGGCACACGCACCATGGGGCTCATAAGCATCAAGGTACGAAAGGGATTATCGCTCCGGAACGCGGAGAGCATCCAGTTCTCAAGGGCATCAAAAGCGGAGACATCTGGGGTTCAACCGACGTCTATGGTGTTCGTCTGCCATTGCCAGGTGACTCGACCCCGTTGGTGCTTGGACAGGTTGTCAATCGCGCCGGTGATTTCGATGCAGCCGATCTTCACTTCGGGCTGCGTCCAACCGATAACGATCTTGATCTGAAAAAGAATGATCCACTCATGCCGATCGTCTGGGTGAAGTCGTATCAAGTGCCTGAAGGCGCTGTCGGTAAGGCGCTCACATCAACAATTGGAGCATCTGCCGATCTCGAGAACGAAGGTGTTCGCCGAGTGCTGGTGAATGGCGTGTACTTCCTGGCCGGGCTGGAGAAAGAAATTCCAGCAACAGGGACCAACGTTGATCTCGTTGGCGAGTTCCGTCCAAGCCAGTATTCATCCTTCACCAGAGACGTCTGGAACCAGAAGGGGAAGACCGTTTCGGACTACAAGTAGGACGATCGTTTCTCCTGATTTAAAGGGAAACGTTGGTGCTGCCGCGCCTGATGCGTGGTGAATTAAAAAACGGAACGCCCTGCTTTCAACTGATGGAAGCAGGGCGTTTTTGTTTGTCTTGCGGTAACCGTAGATCCTGTGAGGACATCAGTCAAATCAGCCTGACCGTTTTGACCGGACTTTGAGAGCTTCAGTTTGGCTCGACACATCCAGGCACTCCATTGCAATTGGTGTCGTATTGTCACAAACTGGAAGGATTGTGGGCGGACGAATGTCAGGGCAAATTTGTTGCTCTGTACTGATGTCCGCGCAGCGTCGTCCGCAGTCAAAGAACGGCTGAATTCCGCGTGTCTGGTTCGCCACATGCAACACGAATTCGCTCAGATGCAATTTTGCCCGCCTGACCTTCAGCCCGCCGACCCGCATGTCTTCCTTTGATTCCAACACAACTGACATCACATTCTCTGTTCCATTCCTGCACCGTTTGCGATTTACGCAGGATGCGTTTGGGAAAGATCAGAATGTTTTTTCAGACCTGCTCGAAGCGTCTGGCGATGTGTTGCCGCGAGTTCAGTTCTGGGTTGATGAACATGTGAGCGAGGCTCAGCCTGATTTAACTGCCCGAATTCGCGCCTTTGCTCACCGACATCGCGAGCAGTTTCATCTCGCGGGGAACGTTCAAATCTGTCCCGGCGGCGAAGCGATCAAGAATGATATTCACCTCATTGAACGCATGTTGAAATGCATCAATGCCGCTGATTTGGATCGCCGCAGCTACATCGTTGTGATCGGAGGCGGTGCTGTTCTGGATGCGGTCGGGTTTGCTGCTGCGATTGCGCATCGAGGAATACGTCTCATTCGATTCCCCACCACAACGCTGGCTCAGGCGGACTCAGGGGTCGGAGTGAAAAACAGTGTGAATCTGTTTGAGAAGAAGAACTGGATCGGAACATTCGCTGTCCCGTGGGCGGTGATTAACGATGCCCAATTGCTTTCGACGTTACCGGATCGGGAATTCCGTTGCGGGTTCTCTGAAGCGGTAAAAGTCTCTCTGCTGAAGGATCCGGAAGAGTTCTGCAGAATCGAAGCCGGTGCAGAACGGATTCGCCTGCGTGAAATGACAATCGCCCATGATGTGATTCGCCGGTCTGCTCTGTTGCATCTGGACCACATCACGAAGGGGGGAGATCCGTTCGAGGCTCTCGAAGCACGTCCACTCGACTTTGGTCACTGGTCGGCCCACAAGCTGGAACCAATGACGAAGTTTGAATTGCGACATGGGGAAGCAGTTGGGATCGGAGTCGCAATTGATACGGTCTACTCGTCGCTCGTTCATGGACTTCCCGTTGAAGATGCAGAGCGGGTCCTGAATACCCTGCATCGCCTTGGTTTGAAACTGTCTCACCCTGCCCTGAATGATTCCCGACATCTCTTTGACGGTCTGGAAGAGTTCCGGCAGCATCTTGGAGGCCGTCTGACGGTCACGATGTTGAGTGCCATCGGCCAAAAGATCGACGTTCACGAAATTGATCGAACTCAGATGCGAAAAGCGATTGAAACCGTCAACCAGTTTGCGTCGTCGCATCCATCTTCTGTGACTTAGATCAGCTCGTCTAATACTTTTCTGGTGCTCCGCTTACTTTCAATTGGCAACGCGCAAAGTCTCCTCTTTCTGTCAGGAGGGGCTGTGTTTTCAAGGTTGATTTCCCTGATTCGCTGAACCTGGATTCCCTGTCAGACGCAATTCTGGTGAGCGTCATGACAGGGAATTTCGGCAATGTCTGCCGTCCTAAAGGGGCCGATTACGATTTCAGTTGGTCGCAATATCACCACTTTGACCGGTGATGTAATCTCGCTCGCATGTGCAGTTTTGTCGTGAGCGATGTTCTTCTGCGAGAATGATCTCCCTGGAGCAGGTTCACGATTGAAGTGCATCAGTGATGCAGACTGAAAATTGAGTTCAGTCTGTTTGGCCGTTGCCCTGTAGAATCAGGAAACCACCAGCCGTGATACGTTTGAGATCATTTTTCGGCACTGCCTGCGTGTTGTTCGTAAGTGCAGCGACTGCCTCAGCCGCAGATCGGATTGTTCAGGCAACTGGTCAGTCCAGCTCCGCGGACAATTCCGGAAACTTTGTAATGCCAGTCACGGCCACTGTGGCTGCACCTCCAAGCGTGTCCCAGAATGAATCTCAGTTCAAGTCCCTCCTTGCAGGCGATGGCTTGGCAGGATGGGAAGTTCAGGAAGGCAAGCAGTCGGCTTGGGTCCGCGATGGTGAGATGATCTCCTGTCATTCCGCGGCCGGAGGATGGCTTCGCACTGTCACTGAATATGGCGATTTTGAACTTCGTCTGGAGTATCGACTGCAGGTCGGTGGCAACACCGGAATTGGCCTGCGATGTCCTCCAGCAGGTAACCCAACATTTACCGGGATCGAAGTTCAGTTGCTGGATGACTCTTCCCCGAAATACGCGTCTCTGCGGCCTGATCAATATACCGGGAGCGTTTATTATCAGGTCCCTGCGACTCAGAAGGCTGTGTTGAAGCCGGTCGGCGAATGGAATCAATGTGAAGTCGTCTGTCGGGGCGACCAGTTGATCGTCAAAATCAATGGAGAACTGGTGAATCAGGTGCAGCTGAATCGACAGGGGGCTCCAAGCATTGGCAGCGAGCAGCCTAAGTCACGCTATCTGCTTTCCCAGCGGCCTCCAATTGGTCATATCGCCCTGCAAAGTCACTCGACTCGTGTCGACTTCCGCAAAATTGAACTGAAGGATCTTTCAGTACAGACCGAATCCGGACTGCGGTACGTGGAGCTGAAGAACGGCGAAGGGGAATCGGCCTCGAACGCCACGAACGTCTCTGTTCACTACGTTGGACAACTCCTCGACGGAAAGCGGTTTACCGATACTCGAGATATTGGTGAACCTGTGAACGTGCCTGTGGCGAGCGTGATTCCCGGTTGGAAAGAGGGGATTCAGGGAATGAAAGTTGGCGGTCGTCGCCGCCTAATCGTCCCTCCATCACTCGGTTACGGTCATGCTGGTGTCGACAACCTGATTCCACCAAATGCCACACTCGTCTTTGAAATCGAGCTCTGCGGTCTCGAGTCGGAAAAGAAGTAGGGCTCACACTTTGGTGTGAAGTGAAACAAGGCCAACAATCGCCCATTCCGGAGAATTCTGGAGTGGGCGATTTTGCATCACAGGTTCTCGATCTTGTCAGAATTCAGAGTTTCTCATCCCAGATTCGCTGAAAAGATCGTGGTGACAGGTGCAAATCAGCGGCGGAGACAGGCAAATTCCCAAGCAAAGTGCCGTTCTGGAACAAAACAGAGCTGCAGAATGCTTGCGTCCGAAACTTTCCCTCTGTACGGTGGCACGGTCTCTCCGGATTGCTACCTGACAGTGTTTGTTCCAGTCGCATGATTGCGCTGATGTTTTCTGGGACAAAGGGCGGATTCGATGTGTCAACTGCCAGTGGAGGCAGGTTGATCGACTGTCGGTGGCGGAAGGAAATTGCCTAGTCGGGACACCGTATGAATGTCGGCGTAATCATCCGCTTGTCGATCATGATGTTTCTCCAGTTCTTCGTATGGGGAAGCTGGTACGTCACGGTTGGTAATTACATGACCAAGCATGGCATGGGCGATCTCATTGGAAACGCCTATTCCGTCGGTCCAATTGCGGCAATCATCGCCCCACTCTTTCTGGGACTGATTGCAGACCGATACTTTGCGACAGAACGAGTCTTGGCCGCATTGCATATTCTTGGTGCGGCGGCGTTGTTTGCTGCCCCCCGCATCTCCGAGTTTGTTGCTCCCCACCTCGCCGGTTCGGCGTTTATCGGCATCCTGCTGTTTCACATGTTGTGCTACATGCCAACATTGGGGCTGACCAATACTCTGACCTTCCACAACATCAGGAATCAGGAAGTTGAATTCCCGATCGTGCGTGTCGCGGGAACGATCGGCTGGATTGTTGCAGGGGTCGTTGTCAGCAAGTACCTGAAGGCAGATGAACTGGCGATACAGTTTCAGGTTGCTGCAGGAGCATCACTCTTGCTCGGGCTCTACAGTCTGACATTGCCTCACACGGCACCACCAGCGAAAGGCCAGAGAGCCACGGTCGCGAATCTGCTTGGTCTCGAAACCATCAAGCTGATGAAACGCCCAAGCTTTGCAATCTTTATCTTGGCTTCGTTCCTGATCTGTATTCCACTTTCGACCTATTACGCCTATGCACCTGTGTTCGTGAAGGCCGCTGGCTTTGAAAGCCCGGCTTACACTATGTCGTTCGGGCAATGGTCTGAAGTCTTCTTCATGCTTGCGATGCCACTCTTCTTTGCTCGCCTCGGTGTGAAGTGGATGTTGTTGGTCGGAATGCTCGCCTGGGTGGTCCGCTACGGATTGTTTTCAACGGCTGCTGAAAGCGGCGCAACGTGGATGGTTCTTGGTGGAATTCTTCTGCACGGGATCTGCTATGACTTCTTCTTTGTTACCGGGTACATCTACGTCGACAAGCGAGCTCACAAAGCGATTCGCGGACAGGCTCAAGGCTTCCTTGTGCTCGTGACTCAAGGTTTGGGAATGCTGATTGGCGCTCAAATTTCTCAGTATATGTACGCCAAATCGGGTTCAGGAATCGCGACAGAAGCTCTGACATTGCCGCAGTGGCAACAATTCTGGATGGTTCCATGCATCATGGCCGGTGTGATCATGTTGTTGTTTGCGTTCACATTCCGTGACGACTCTAAAGATCCGGTGATCGAAACAGAAGCATCTGAAGCCGGAGTTCATCCGCAACACTAACTTCTTTCAGGACCGATCATCCTGACTTGCAATAAATCCGAAGCACGGTGGCAGCACTTACGAGACGTTGAGGTTGTTGCCACCGTGTCGGACATTTGAGGTAGAATCGATCCGATCCAAGCTGCGATTCGAGATGCACAGGTGAGAAATGCCTGCTTCTCAACGCTCCGAATATGCAGTTCACGAATGAGATGCTCAGTCGAAAATGATCTTGCTTGATAGCGCACACAGGCGGATCAGCAGAGTTGCGATGACCCCCGGGGAATGTGACTATGAAGCTATTCGTCAAACGTGACCTCGATGGATTCTGTGGACTGTTTGTCGATAATTTGGTTCAGATCCTGTTGATCGTGGGGATGGGGATCGGGCTCTGCGGAATGTCCACAGAGTTGCTCGCAAAAGTAATTCTTCCAGGAACCGCTCTGAGTGTTCTGGTAGGGAACGTCTTCTATGCGATTCAGGCACATCGCCTCGCAAAGCGGACTGGACGAAATGATGTGACAGCCTTGCCGTATGGCATCAACACGCTGTCGTTGATCGTCTTCGTCTTCTTCATTATCAAGCCTGAATTCGACAGAACCGGTGATGCCATGGCCGCATGGCGCATGGGGCTACTGGCCTGTCTGGGCAGCGGAATTATCGAGATCGTCGGGGGCTTTATTGCCGAGCCGATTCGACGTGTGACTCCCCGGGCGGCTTTGCTTTCGACGCTCGCCGGAATTGCCATCGGGTTCATCTCGATGACATTTGCTCTGGAGATCTTCCAGAAGCCATTGATCAGCATGCTGCCAATGGCAATCGTCTTGTTCGGATTGTTCTCCAGGGCACCATTGCCATTGGGATTGCCAGCTGGACTGGTGGCTGTCGCTGTTGGAACTGCAACCGCCTGGCTGATGGTTCCATTGATGAAGTTCTCATCGCTTCCTGAATGGGTGACCTTGGGAGCCGGGAACGTCACGGCTGTTACCGAGGCATTGAAGCAGGTCGGATGGTGTCCTCCGGTCTGGTGCGGCGACGCCATTCTTGAAGCGCTGAAAGGCGTCGATAAATGGGTCCCATTTCTTTCCGTTGTGATTCCGATGGGCGTCTTCAATATTGTCGGCAGTCTCCAAAATATTGAGTCAGCCGAAGCGGCTGGAGACAAGTATGCCACCATGCCGTCAATGTTGATGAATGGAGTTGGCACAATTGTCGCGGCCCTGTTTGGAAGCTGTTATCCGACGACAATCTATATTGGGCATCCCGGATGGAAAGCATTGGGAGCCAGAGCTGGTTATTCCACATTAAACGGGCTTGTGACCACCATTATCATTTTTGGTGGATTGATGGGACTGGTCTCTGCCATTATCCCTGTCGAAGCGGGCGCTGCCATCGTCTTGTGGATCGGAATCATCATTACTGCTCAGGCATTTCAGGCAACGCCCCCACAGCATTCTCCTGCGGTCGCTGTTGGTTTGTTCCCTTCGATCGCAGCCTGGGGAGCGACGGTTTTTATGGGAACCCTGATCCTTTCCGGGGGACAGACGCTGCAAGCGATTGTTACTCCAGTGGCTCCTCCGGTAAACGTTGTTTCGGTTGATGAAGCACCAGTCGAGCCACTTTTCACCGAGCAACCGGCAACCGAGCCACCTTCTACAGAATCGGCTGCTGCGGAAGTCCCACGTGCCGCAAGCCGAACGGAAGCCAATGTTAACGGGTTCCTTGTTCACGGAATGCTGGTCATGGAACGCGGGTACATTTTCACGTGCATGATTCTGGCAGCCGCATCGGTCTGTTTAATCGATCGAAAGTTCGGAGCCGCTGCTGTCTGGATGCTTGTTGCAGCAGCTTTGACAGGGTTGGGAGCAATGCACGCATATCAGGTTCACAGTGCGTTTGTATTAGACCATTGCTTCCGTTTCGTTGCTCCGGTCGAAGGAGCGTATGTGTACCGAGCTGATGATATTGTTGTTGGCTATGTCCTCTGCGCAGTCTTCTTTTTTGCGATCGGCAGATGGGCAAAAGACCGTCCACTCGTAGAAGCCCACTGAGCTGCCTGCTGTATAAGTTGGCCGGCTATTGTCGACTCATTGTGATGAATGGTGGAAGTTTAAGGACCATAGTAGAAGCGGAGTTGGAGAGTGGTCTCCGAGGAATGTCCCTGAAAGATCACGTTAAAGTGGTCGCTTCTGACATGATACGATACTGAAGCACGTGTTTCTCAGTAGGTAATTCAGCGAGGCATGTAAGTGAAGCGAGCGGGCCTGAGAGAATTCCGTCCCCTGGCACATCAGTGATGTTCAGGAACGAGGGGTGAATCAGCGTTTAGGAATATTGGGGCCATGTCGAATGACCGGGAACAGACCGATCCGTCGGCCGACTGGATTGATCGGTTAATTGAAATTGATGAGACATTGTGGGCTGGAGCGACTGATGTCAGCGCGGATGCCGGTTCAGATGATGCTGGCGCCCAGCAATTGCTATTGAACTTGCAGATGATGCATGCTTCGCCCCAACCGCCACCAGTGAATCGCCGGCAGCCCGGTCTTCCAGAGCAGGTCGGTCGTTATGAAGTCCGGAAAATGTTGGGGGCCGGTGGCTTCGCGGTCGTGTATCTCGCTTATGATCCCCAGCTGCATCGAGATGTTGCGTTAAAAATCCCGCTTCCTCCTGGGCTGATGAATGAGGATACTCGCAAGCGATTTGTTCAGGAAGCACGCCTGACTGCCCAGCTGGATCATCCGCATATTGTACCAGCATATGAAGCGGGAGAAGATGGACCGGTCCCCTTCATTGCTTATGCCTATTGTGCTGGTCCAACTCTCGCCGAGTGGCTTCGAGAGCATGGTCCGATGGATCCTGGTGTTGCCGCAGGATTATTGATTTGTCTGGCTGATGCCATTGAGTACAGCCATCAGCACGGCATCCTGCATCGTGATCTCAAACCTGCCAACGTCTTGCTCTTTCCTGTTGCCCAGCATTCCCACTCAGGCTTCCCCTTCATTCCGCGTCTCTCAGATTTCGGACTGGCCAAGTTAATAGAGTCGGTGAACTCCGATACTCGCTCAAGCGTGATTCTCGGAACGCCGATTTACATGGCCCCGGAGCAGATTGAATCGACACGATCAGGTCCAAACGCCGCCACAGATGTTTATGGATTGGGAGCGATCCTGTACGAAGTCCTGACAGGGCGAGCACCCTTCTCTGGGGAAACTGTTATTCAAGTATTGGAAACGATTCGGAACGGCGCGGTAGAGAAGCTTCGTCAGGTGAATTCCGAGATTCCCAAAGATCTCGCGACGATCTGCGAGAAAGCTCTCTCTGTTGTTCCGGAAGATCGTTACATCTCTGCGGCTGAGTTTCGAAACGACCTGACCCGATTTCGAAATGGAGAAAAAATTACAGGCCGTTCAGTAGGCCGTCTCTCTGAGGGCATGCGTACGCTGACTTCCCCACGTCGCGTCGGCGATGCTTCGGGATTCATCATCCTGAGTTTTATCGCGATGGGATCCTGGATGGTTCTATGGCCACTCGGAGGCATGCTGGGGCTCTCGACGAGCGCGAAGATTCCTCGAATGGAAATGCTCGGCTATACGATCCCTCTGCTGTTCAATGCAGTTTTGGGAGTCGGTTTAGGCATCCAGATTGGCAAGGGGAAACAATGGGCAGCAGCAGTTGTCATGCTTGCAGGAAGCGCACTTTGCTTGATTGTGCTGGCGGTTCTTGCGCAATGGATGCCTCCCTTTTATCCGAGTGTCTATTCAGATGATCGGACTCGAGAAATTGTGTATCTGTTGCTGTTCTGTCTCTTTGGGACACAGGCTTTCTTCGCAGCTTGTGCCTGGCTGGCGCTGAGACGTCGAAGCCGATTATAGAGCTACCTGAAGCCTCAAATCAGTTACAAACAATCGTGCTTGAACTCTGGCTTTCTGCCGCGTTTATGCTGCCCCCGGCAGTCACCTGTCAACAGACGGTAAGTGAACGTCTCTGGTGAGATTGATCGAATCTCACGCCCTGGAGAAGTCTGGAATTCGCGACGCGGAATCCCAGAGGAAGTGGCGATGTATCACCGCCAGCCAATCCCCAGGTGGTCGAAGAGTCACTCCCTCTGAGAAGCTGGACGACATACTTGTCGCAGCCGCTCTCATACCTCGAAATTCAAGGTCATTACCAACTTGCAAAATGCAAGCGGAACTTGCTCTCAAGCTTTGGTGGGAGTGCATTTAGCCGATGCGTTTATCAGGCACAACTGACTGCATCGATGAACAAGAGATGCAGTTGCGGCTTTGTGTGCCGCTGAATCAGGTTGACGTAAGAGACGTCACAGCAGAGATTTAAGAAATTACCCGGCAAGGATTCGAACCTTGACGAACAGTACCAAAAACTGTTGTGCTACCGTTACACTACCGGGTACCGACACGCGAACGATATCGGGTTTTCTGGATTTTGCAAGACACTTCGTCTGCTGCAGAAACGATTTATGAATCACCATTGCTTCGCCGGGAAATCGACCTGTCGAACGGTGTTCTTGATCGTATTTCCAGATCGAATTCTTGGCTTCGGTATGCCACTTAGGAAGTATGAGAGGCGTTGCCTGGATGCCAAGGAAATGAGCGAGTTTCTGTCGAGTCTTCTTGTTTCTGTTGCTCCTGTATGGATCAAAGAAGGGGATGTGTCAGGAATACGCATTTTGGGGGAACTTTGCGGGAAGTTTTACCATTCCAAATCATTGGAATGATTTCCCTTGAGTGCTGGAATGGATATTGCATACTGGACTTACGGCGCGTATGCTCCTGAATGCATCGAATAGGAGGGTTTCGCGCCCCTTCAGAATGCCGACAGCGTTTAATTAATCAGAGCGAATTGAGGCCTGACTCGATGATAGAGCATGCATCTCCTGTGCCAGTGCAAACTTCTCACAAGCCGGCATTCCCTTCCATGTCGACTGCCACAGTGGATTTCGGGGCAATCTTCCGTAAGCAAGCCCCGATGATCATCTTTTGCGGGGTGCTCGGCATCTTGATGGCGGTGATTTATTGGGCCAACGCAGAAGTCTGGTATGAGTCCAAGGCAAAGATGCTGGTGACCCTGAAGGATATGCGTGGCGGTTCGCAAGGAGGCGATACCTCTTGGGGAAATGACCGAATTCAAGACGAAATTCTGGCGAACCACATGGAAATCGTCTCCAGTCGCCGCATCATCGGCAACGCTCTGGAGCGAGTGAACTGGAGTGAGATGGAAGGTCTCCAGTCCCACCTCAAAGAGGATCAAGATTCTGTCGATCATGCCATTGATTATGTCGTTGATCGCGTCTCGCTGACTAAGGGGGGGCGTGGATCTGCAAAAAACGCGAGAAGCTTGAACCTGAGCCTGCGGCACACAAACCCAGAGGAATGTCTCCTCATCTTGCACAGCCTGGTGGTCGAGTATGAGAAGTTTCTCGACGAGCAGGTGACACGCGTGATGTCGGAAGCGAATCAATTGATTCAGCATGCTCAGGAGAAAATCGAGAGTGACTTAAAGCAGCTTGAAGCATCTTACGTTGAAGCGCGCCAGAAAGCTCCAATCCTCTATTCCGGTGAGCAAGGTGCAAGCAATGTTTACATGGACAAGTTCCGCCGACTTCAAGACGAACTGGTCACTGTCGAGATCGAACGATCAGCGGTTGAGACCCGGCATAAAAATGTTCTTGAGAGCATTCAGAAGATCAAGGAGAACAACGGAGACAAACTTGAACTGATTGCTTTGATCGACTCAGACAGTCTTCAGCGATTGGGGACATTTGCTGGCTTCTCGTCGGCTCAGACCTCCGAGTTTCAGCAGTCGCAAGTCAGTCGTATTAAAGATGCAGAGACCCGCTACGGGAGACTGACGTCATTGAAGGCGGAGTTGTCTCGTCTTGAGTCGAATTTCGGCCCAAGTCATCCCAATGTGGAGAACCTGCGTAAGGAAATTAAGCTGGTTGAAAATCTTCTGCAGGAAAGTGCCGCAGCAGAAGTCTATGCTCCGTTGTTTGACAAGTTGACACCTGAACTTCTTTTGAGAGCGTATACAGGTTTTCTTCGCAATGACCTTGAAACGCTGAACCAGCGCAAAACACAACTTGATGCCTTGGCGATGGATGCTGAAGAGAAATCGAAATCTCTGGTCGAATTTGAGTTGAAAGACCGGATGATCCAGAGTGAAATTACCAGGAAACAGGCCCTGTATGATGGGGTCGTTTCGCAGTTGCGTGAGTTGGACACAGCAACCGGGCTGAGCGGTTACGTTCATGAAGTCCTGGAAGATCCGCAACTCGGCCAAAAGGTTTGGCCAAGTCTTATTCTTTGTGGGGCGAGTGGACTATTGCTAGGGCTTTGCCTCGGAACAGTTCTTGCGTTCGCAAACGACCACCTCGACAACCGCTTCCGCTCTCCATCTGAAATTGCTCAGGTGCTTGGTGTTCCGGTGATCGCACAAGTTGGCAAGATCAACCACTCCCGAGACCGAAAGCGATCGAGTCGCTTTATTGTGGATGCACAAGCGCCTGAGGCGGAGGCATTCCGCCTGATGCGAACTTATCTGCTCAAGGAAGTGAAGTCTGGGAATCTGCGCACAGCAATGGTGACCAGCAGCCAGCCCAAAGACGGAAAATCGACGATCCTGGTAAACTTGGGAGCGTCTTTTGCAGAGCTGGGTTTAAAGGTTCTGATCATTGACGGCGACATGCGAGCCCCAACCGTCCATCGGTTCATGAACTTTCCAATCGATGTCGGGCTGTCAGAGTTCCTGCAGGAAAAGGCTGAACTGGCAGACATCGTTCGTGAGACCGGGATTGAAGGTTTTTATCTCATGTCTGCTGGAGGGGCTGTTCGAAATCCAGCCGAATTGCTGCAGTCAGAGCGATTTGACGAATTGCTCTCCCAGTGCAAGCAGAATTATGACATGGTGCTGGTTGATAGTGGCCCAGTGCTGCTGGTGTCTGACCCGGCAATTGTGTCACAGAAGTGTGATATCTCTTTGCTTGTGATTCGTCCATCGGTCGACACCAAACGCAAGGTGGCCGAGGCCGTCAGCCGTTTGCGATCATCCAGATCCAACCTACGAGGCTGTATTCTGAACACATACGGAAGCACGAAAGAGTTTCTGGCAGAATCAGGCTACGGTTCTTCGTACTACGGTTATGGGTACGGATACGGAAACAGAGGCTACGGACGCCGCCGCAAGGATGGAGCAGAAGAAGTGCCCCGCAATGGGCACGCATCAAGCGAGAGCGAGAGTGGAAAGTCGCCTGCTGGCCCGCGAATCAGTAGTTAACTTGGCGCAGACTGCTGGTGTTTCATCGATGCCGGTTTGCCTGCGACATTCATGACGGCTGGAGAGATTAGTCGTGCACCGATCACAGTTTGCGACGTCGGTCGATGGGACAGAGTTGAGATTCTGCGACGATTTAAAAGTTTGCAAACTTTCTTTTCTTTCTGTCGCCAATTGGATTGTCAGCGAGAAAGTTTTCGATAAGATGCTCCGCACGTGACCACCAATCACGTCTGCACCCCTAGCTCAATTGGATAGAGCATCGGTCTACGGAACCGAAGGTTAGTGGTTCGAGCCCACTGGGGTGCACTTAGAGAGACAAGGACTTATGTCAAAAGTTGTTTCTCTGGTTTCTCGCGACGGTACAGAATTGATACAGAATCGTCGCTTTTGCAGATCATGAATAAGGAGCCCAGCCAGTTGCCGCTGGCTGGGCTCTAAGCAAACCTTTCGGCTCGCTCTGGTGTTTTCTTCACTTTGAGCTGGAGGTTTTTCATGGCCCGTGTTCCCAAACCTTGGTATTGGAAGTCACGTCGCAGCTGGTTCGTTACGATTGACGGACAAAGACATTCGCTTGGTCCCGACAAGAAGCAAGCCTCGGATCGCTTCTATGAGCTGATGGGGCGTCCACGTGCCTGTCGGTCGATGACAGGCACCGTGGTCGAGATCATCGACACATTTCTGGACTGGGTGCAAAAGCATCGCTCTGCTGACACCTATGAGTGGTATCGCTATCGCCTGCAGCGCTTTGCAGAGGCCCATCCCGATCTGCGCACGGATGAATTGAAACCATTTCACGTGCAGAGGTGGGTCGACAGATACGACGGGTTGTCGAAAACGTCGCGACGAAACTATACGCGGAGCGTCAAACGCTGTGTGAAGTGGGCGTTGCAGCAGGGGTACATCGCGCTTGATCCGATCGCGAACATGGAAGTTCCCGGAGGGGAGCGAAAAGAAGTCTTTATTTCTGAGGAGGAATATGCCCGCATCCTTTCCTGCTGTCCAGAAGAAGCCTTTCGGGATTTGGTTGTCATCACTTGGGAGACTGGGTGCCGACCTCAGGAGTTGTTGCGGGTGGAGGCCCGCCATGTCGATCTGGAGAACAGCCGATGGATCTTTCCTCCCAGCGAGTCCAAAGGAAAGAAGGCTCCCCGCATCGTCTATCTCACAGAAACTGCCTTGGAGATTACGCGCTGCAGGATGGGACAGTTCTCGACTGGGACGCTGTTTCGGAATTCGCACGGAATGTCCTGGACAACAGACGCCGTTAACTGCGGATTCGATCGAGTTCAGCGACGCATGGGGATTAGGGAGATGGCTCATCAGGAAATCGTCATTTCTCCAGAGGCTGTCGCTGCATTTGCACAAACCTTGTCCCCCACAAAACGGGTGAAGGGGAAAACGACACAGAAAACCCCGGCCGAATTGCGGGCGGAAGCGCGCTTGAAACTGCGAAACCGGCAGGCGGTCCAACTGGTCCCCCGGTATTCCCTGTATGCTTTGCGACATTCCTGGGCGACACATGCCCTGCAGTCGGGACTGGATGGTTTGACCGTGGCGGTCCTGATGGGACATTCTGATCCCAGCACGTTGGCCCGCGTTTATCAGCACCTGTCTCATAATCCGGAACACCTGTTGAAACAGGCCAGAAAAGCCGCGGCTAGATCTTGATGTGTTTGAGTCGGCGGGGACGAGGCGAGCGAGCAGTGGTTGGAGCTGTCGGCAGTTGCCGGCAACTTTCCAGGTACTGCTCGATTTCTCGCTCGGAAATGCGGATTGCCCCGCGCCCCACGCCGATGCGATAGCACGGGAGTTTCCCCGCATTCACCAACGCGTAGATGGTTGCAGTGCTGACCCCCAGCCTCTCCGCCGTGGTAGCGACATTAAGCATTCTGTCGAGCGGATTCATCCTTGATTCCATACTTTTAAGCTGCACAATCAGGGAGTGATTACGTCATGCTATCGGAGGAGGCCGGAGTGTGGTTCAAATCCCCTCCCGTCGGCTCCTTCCGCCACTGTCCTTCCTCCGAAAGTAATCAGTCGCGATCACGTGGCGATCACGCGATCCAAAATCCAGCGTGATTCCATCCTTTTGCTGACGAGTGTGACACATGACTCGACTTGAGTTGGCAATCCGCAACTATGACCGGTTGCAGAGAACAGAAGCGAATTTGTCTTTCAATCCGACAGCGCTCGACGTTTGGTTCCGAGAAGACGTGACACCTGCATTGGAACAGATCACGCACACTCGGCGATTCCGCGATCTTGCTTTATGGCCGCTGAAAACTTTGAAACCGGGCGCAGGGACGCCTGAAAGAATGGCCATCGAGGAGGTCGCGCGGTCTTTAAACCTCTGTGCCCAAGTGCTTTCAAAGTACTGCAATCAGAAACTGGTTCTCAGGGAACTTAAAAAACGATTCCCACCTCAGCCTCGCGTGATTTCTGAAACGATCGAATGCTGTGGAGACGGGACGCGTTTATTAGAGCGCGAAATGGGAACACACGATCCACTCAAATTCGACTTGCACCAGCTCGCGTGTGAATGCGACCGTTCAGTGCGGGAGTTCGTGAATCCGAATGATTATTTTGAGCCTGAATCTCAATGGACTTTCAGTCCGACCCACAAACCCGTTCAGCATGCATCGACCGTGGTCGCGTTGAATCCAGATCTGCTGCCGGTTGGGAACTTTATCGTGCGACGGATGCTGGCACGTATCGAAGAGGTGGAGAACCTGCTTCAGGGAGTGCGTCGGCGATTACTTGCAGTACTCAATTCAATGATTCAGAGAGATGCTCCGGCGGTAAGCGAGTTGCAGGAGGCTTGGGAGAATCTGAGAAGAGCGAACAGGCAAATGGAACCCCTTTTCCGCTCTACAGGAAAGCTTCTCTTGGTTGACAGCTGTATCGCCTGTACCCAGATGTATGCGGCAATCCATCACGAGCCCGATCTCCAGTGGATCGACATTGATGAAAATTTAGCGGCAATCGGGATTGGGAGTCTTCGATCGCGTCTTAGCGGTTTGCATTCATTGGCAGCGCTGGACCGGCTTGCGGCGCATCTCACGACATTGAGAACTCTCAATGTCGGGGGGGAGAATGAACCTGACTTCTGGGGGAGTGCCATTGCTTGCGGTGGACTAGCATTGAATCGATCAACGTCAGAGGCGTTCTGGCAGGAAGCACCTCTTAGTCTGACGGAGTTGCAGTTTAAGTGTCTCTGGTTGTTGGCAACCGAGGCTCTAAAACATCGCAGTGCGAATCTCCAGGAGCTGTATGGTGAGCTACAGGCTCATACGACGTCGACATACTCGTCTTTAATGAATCGCCTTCGGACAAAACTTCCTCAGGATTTGCGAAACGCCATCGAGTGTGTGAATGGAAGTTTAGGGCACTACCGTTTGAATAAAGATCAAGAAGAAATTCATTTGATCCAGTAACAGTCCCTCTCAAGGGGACAGCGGAACTAATTTTTAACGATCACGCGATTTTCGCGTTGGCGTGATCAGCACGTGATCGAGAACCTTTATTGTCGCGGCCAGTGGGACTCCACTGGCCTTTCTTTTTAGAAGGAGGGGCCCGTGAAACCTATCGTCTCAACACCCGATTTCGAACAACTTGCGAGCCTCGTCGCAACGGGAGAAATCCTCTTCCCTGAGGGGCTGGCGGAAAGCCAGCAACAGGAACTTGCTGAACGTGTGAGAAAACTTCGCCGACACCGATTATTACAGGTCGTTGCGCGAGCCATCGTCTTCGACTTGGAACGTCAGAGACTCACTAGACATTAACTTGGAGTTTAGCATGCGAAACATTGACTGGAATATGCCTTTTTCTGTTGTCGTTTACTTGAGAATGAGTTCTGACAGGCAGAATCCGCGCAGTCCTGATCAGCAATTATCTGAAATTAAACGCATCCTGAATCAACAGAAGCGTCCCTGGAAAATCCAGGGGGTCTATCGTGATGACGCGATCTCCGGAAGGTATGTCCGTCGGCGACCTGAATTTCAGCGGATGCTGAAGGACATTAAGGCTGGAGGAAAAAAATTTGACTTGATCCTCGTTGACACATCAGAGCGGATTGGTCGCAACGATCAAGTCGATGAATTGCGTCGAGATCTGGAAGTCAATCATGGTGTCCTGATTCTCGAAGCCAAAAATGGCTTTGCTGACCCGACAACATCCTCAGGTCGCCTATTCACGAAAGTCGACACTTTTCGTGCTACTCAAGAAAATGAGATTAAGGCGCATCAGGTGCGACGCGGAAAGATTGATGCCGTTGAACGCGGTCTCTGGCCGGGAGGACCTCCTCCTTTTGGATTCCGATTGGAAACAATCTTTGATCCATTAGGCAGCGGAAAAGTTATCGGAACGCGCCCTGTCCCTGATCCCCAAACGGCATGGATAGCGCAGCGTATGTTTCAAATTGCTCGCGAACGCTGTTGGGGCCAGGACCGGGTGACGCGTTTTCTCAGAAATGATCCGGAAATACCTCAGCATCTTAGAAATTTCCATACGGCTACGATCGGACGCCGCCTGAAAAATCCCCTCTATATGGGGAAGATGATCTTTAACTCGGTAACTAAGAAAATTGTTGAAGACATTCATGTGGTGGAACGGAATCCCTCTGACCAATGGATCATTAAGTCCGACTTTTGTACCGCTATTGTATCTCCTCAGGAATTTCAGGAAGCGCAGCTTGCTCGACTGACGCGGGCGGCCCAACAGAAGCGTGGGACTCAGCGCAGTTTTTCTGATGGAAAACTCCTCCCACCGGTTGTGCGGGGGCAGGTTCTGAAAAATTTTCTATCAGGGCTAGTTGTTTGCGCTGAATGCAAAGCAGCGATGCATGCCACCATCTCGGGAACAAAATCGAAGTCCGGAAAATCCTACTCGTACTACACCTGCCCTCTGAGTCGCTCTGGAATGTGTTCGAACAGAACTTCGATTCCGGTCGAATGGCTTGAGAAGTCGATCATCACTCATTTGCGCACGAAATTGTTCGGCTTCTAAATCTTTGGTGCTTTGAATTGATGCCGTGGCCGCCCAAAAAAAGAGGCTGCCACGGCATCACCTTGACCTCTCTAGATAAGGTATTTGACAATGACATCGGACGAACTGATGAAAACGCTGCAGTTTCAGGAACTGGTCTCGCTTGTGCAAATAGAACTCGAAAGAAGACAACAATACGCACCCAATCGCAAGCACGAGTTAGAGCAGGAATTGCAGGCACACACGAAACACGCGAACGGATGGCTTGTTTCGTTAAGCGATCCCAATCTGTCCAGTTCTGTACGCGCTGCAATCCAGGAGCGACTGGATGCGGCTCTGGAGAAGCAACAAAGTCTTCGTCTGCAGATCGGAGAACTGGAGGTACAGGAGGCGACAATTGCGTCTCTTGTCGATCCAGCAGCGATTCTCACTTCTCTGAGTCGGCTCAACGAAGTGTTAACAGCCGATAATCCTACACTGACGAATGTCGAGCTTTCGCTTCACATTGACAAGATTGCCTGTCATCCGAAGGGACGCGTCGTGCTACGGACCTGCCGGCTTGGTTCCTTGAGCAGGGCGGTCGATTTTTTCTCAGAGACTCCGGCCACTCCAGAGCGGGACGCAGAGCCTCACTCCGAAAATTACCAGGTTACGCCTCGGCGGCGTCGACGACGTCGCTATTTCGGCGTCGATCCAGATGATTCTGGATCCTCCGCAGCGTTGGCAGATTTTGCAGCCGATCCGGAGCGGTACTCAGATCTTGCGCCACATTGGTTCGATGAATTTGAGTTTCATGTTCCAGAGATCACGTTTCCGGCAAAGGAGCTTGCCATGGCGGTCGCTGCGGAGCGTAAGAAGGGGCTCACGGAAGCACAATTGGCGGCAATGTTTAACGTCTCCAATCCCACTATTCGGAAGGCTTTGCGAATCGCTAAGCAAAGCGATCCTGAATTGGCAGCGATGCCGTGGCGAGTTCAGAACAAGCGCCGCTGGCATGAAGAGCATGCTGATCAAGTGGCAGCGGCGAAAGCCGCCGGCATGAGCATGGCCGAAATGGTCACACATTTTGAAAAGAGCGACACGACAATCCGAAAAGCATTACAGAATGCGGGAGTTCATCTTCCGAAGCCTCGAAAGCAGCCGGAGAACGCCATCTGACGCTTCTGACGTCATTTCCAAGAGTTGGCCGGGCAGAGCCTCGGTCAACTCTTTTTTTTAGATCACAGATAATTTGTCCCACGTTTGAAAGCCAAATTTCCCTTAACGTTAGGGAAAGGAAACATGCTTCGCTTCCCAAGGCTGACAGGGTCCTGTATGAGGAGAAAAACGAAACCATTTACGGATAAAATTGATTATTCCCTGCAAGTTCCGGTCGAACAACTTTCTTTTTTCTCCCCCACGCAGTCCTGGGTGCATGCTGGTTGTCACCAGTTCAATTCTCGCGAGAGCCTGTTATGAACTCTGTGCCCCAAGTGGGGCGTACTCGAGAAGAAGGGCTCCCCTGGCAACATCAGTGCCAGACTGCCTGGACTTCGGCCAGTCGTTCATCGTCACGTGCCAGTCTGCGAGATCGTCACAGCCAGGCAAACGTCCGTTCGACCACCCAGCGACGAGGGAAGAGGACGAACCCTTTCTTGGCCTAAGGGAGTTTGACGACCCGGAGTTCCACTCCTTGGGCCGCGGCAGCCTCTTCCGCTTATTCACCGGTATATCCCTGATCGACATAGGCCACTTCAACTGACTGGCCTGTGGCTTCTTGCACGGCAGCGCAGAGTTCCGAAACTTGGGCGCGATCCTGTAAGTCCGCGCTTGACCTTCAAGGCCCATAGGTGCCCCAGCGTGTCAATTGCCACATGAACCTTCGAACTCTTTTTTCATTTTCCGCCATCGTACCCAGTCCGAGCACCACTCTTCGGCGTGGACTGCATGACTCGTGCATCCATGATCGTTGCTGAGGGGGGGCTCTCGTCTCTGGGCCGCACGAGCCACCTCACGCAGATCATGCGCAATGTGTTCGAAAACGCAGGGATCCAGCCAACGACGGGCCTGTTGATAAACCACCGGCCACGGAGGAAACACATGGGGCATGAAACACCACTGAGCGCCTGTTCGCACCAGCCAGCGCATAGCGTTGAACACTGCTCGAAGTGAGTGCACCCGCTGCGAAGAATCCTCTTTCACCAGCGTCAAATAGGGGGCTAGTGTAATGTCTCCTAATTGGGGGAACTTATTTCGATTGGCTGGCGTCTGATCCTCAGAACAAGGAGGATCAGACAATGCGAATAGCCAAGGCGATTGAGTTGACGGACGAAGACCGCGCCACGCTGACGAAGTGGGCACGGGGACGCAGCACGCCTGTGCGGTTGGTGCAACGGGCCAGGATTGTGCTGGCGGCTGCCCAGGGATTGGAGAACCAGGAGATTGCCCAGGCGTTGGGATGCACTCGCCGCACGGTCAGCACATGGCGGAATCGCTATGCTCAATTGGGGCTCCCAGGTATTCAGCAGGATGCTCCCCGGGGAGGCCGAACTCCGGTTGTCCGTCGTGAAGTGGAAGCAGAGATCATTCGCAAGACGACGCAGGAAACGCCGGTGAATGCCACCCAGTGGAGCGTCCGCTCTATGGCCCAAGCGATGGGGGTGAGTCATTCCACCGTCCAGCGAATCTGGCATGATCATGGCCTGCAACCGCATCGGGTGAAGACCTTCAAGGTCTCCAACGATCCGAAGTTTGCCGAGAAACTCGTGGATGTGGTCGGACTGTATCTCGATCCACCAGAACATGCGCTGGTGCTGTCCTGTGACGAGAAGAGCCAGATTCAGGCTCTGGACCGGACGCAGAAAAGCCTGCCGTTTTATCCCGGTCGTCTGAAGACACTCACACACGATTACAAACGCAATGGAACCACCACGCTCTTTGCAGCGATTGAATTGGCCGAAGGCAAAATCATTGCGGACTGCATGCCTCGCCATCGCCACCAGGAATGGATCAGGTTCCTCAAACAGATTGACGCCGAAACATCTTCGGAACTCGATCTCCATCTGATCGTGGACAACTACGCCACACACAAACACCCGAAGGTGCTCAACTGGCTGAAGCGACACAAACGCTTTCACATCCACTTCATCCCGACGAGCAGTTCCTGGCTGAATGTGATCGAACGCTGGTTCCGGGACATCACCCAGAATCGGATTCGCAACGGGGTGTTCAAGAGTGTTGAGCAACTGCAAGCAGCCATCAAGCAGTACATCGACCACCACAATGCGAACCCGAAAACCTTCGTCTGGACCAAGAAAGCCGAAGACATTCTGAAAAAAGTCGCCCGGGCTCGAAAGGCCCTGAATAAGATCCCATCTGGCTGAGACAATACACTAGAAAGGCCACCCGTCATTCGTGACGTCACTGGGGTAAAGCATCCGTGGATTGCTCATCCACGGACACTACTCAAATTTCAATACTGAAGTCCATAACAGGCTTTATCGTCAAGGAGATTGTGACATCTCTTGAGAGTTCCTGGCATTCGCTTCTACTGCTAATAGGCTTCTCACGGCCAACATTCTCAACACCCATTGGTTCCGCTGGTGTTATCGATAACATGATTCGCTGTGTTGGTCGCAATCAACTGGCGTCCTGAAGCTACGAGATTTCTCGCAACTCAAGTCGTGTGCGAAGATACTGTGCAATTGATTACCAGCGATCTTCTCGAGATCTTCGATATCCGACGAACATTCTTAACATCCTCAGTCTATCGTAAAGATCTCCGTCCGCACTCTCATGAGGGGGACCTATCCCAGACCGTCAAGTTTAACAAAGTAATAAAATCTCTAAGTCGGGACAGACTTGCCGTCGGTATTAGTACGTGATACCAGAATAGGGGGCCAATGGGAGCGAAATTCAGTCGTCACTCTGGGGCGTTATATTTGGATCATTCAATAGAGGGTATCACCAGTGATGAATCAAGTGACCATCAGACGGGACCGTCAACTCATCAGAATTCATCCGTATGTCCCACCACTGGATGATTTCACGACCTCGATTTACCGTGCGGGCAAGGACAGCGAGTATGGAATCAAGCTCGGGAGAGTGGATTGGGAGCTAATCGAAATGGATAAGCACGGCAATGGTGTTGCGTGTGCGGGTCTGGAATCGGTTATCAGGGCTCACCTGGAAAGTCAAGGATACCAAGTTTTTCCTCCGCATGGGCATCAGCGGGGACTCCCGACTCCTCAAAGAATCCGCGGAAGATCGCGAAATCCGATCGATGTGGAACTTTTGAATTTCATCCAAACTCATGAGCGGGGAATTATTCGCTATTTTGATAAAAGTATGCGTGCGGATTCCGTCGACATCGTTTGGCTCCTGAGGCAAATCGATCGTGCGTGGCCTCAACATCGAAAGCTCGTCATCTGCAGTCGGCATACAGATGTTGCATTTCTCGCCAGGCGGCTTCCTGGATCGAGCGCGATCATTTCCAACGTATCCTTTGAGCCCCCCCTTCCACAATTTGTCATTTCATCCTATCGATACTCCGGCAGCAATGGGGCGGATCTCAGGTCAGTGAAGATTTGTATTGCATTGAATGCACACGAAAGTTTTTCTTATCTGCCAGCTCGCATCAAAAACTGGAAAGACGAATACCAGGATGTACAGCCGATCCGAAATAGGTGGTTTGAAAGGCTTCCTCTAAACGTGAAGGTCTTTGGATTGTTACCTGCGAGTCTTCGCCTCAACGTCTTACAGCGGGACACTCTACTTTCGCAGTTTGGACATGAGGTTTTCACAATTCCTCAGCACGGGAGTGTTCAACGACGTGTTCATCCAGTTTACATTCCCTTCGAACATCGTGGAAGGAGATCCCAAGATGTGCGCGTCGTGGATGTCAAACGCTACGTCTGGAGATCGCAGAAGCGAAATGGTGCGCTTGCACAACTCGTTTATGAACTCACCCGCGATCCGCATTGGACTTTGCAAGCAGTAGGTCGAGATTGTTCCTCCATCCAGATGAAAATTGACCGTCCTCGGATTGGAATTCTGGTCGATTCGGTGGATCACGCTTTTCACTTGGCAAAGAAATTACCAGAGGCCAGTGTTTCTGTTGGAACGCCGATCAACACAGCTGCATGGGCAGCTCCTTTGAAAGCATGGGCGGAAGATTATGCGAAATCGACTGCTCCGCTCAGGGACACCGTTATCACAACGCACGCTGGGATGTCAGCAATAGGACGTGTGAATATCCTGATTAATGCGACCACAGCTCCGGCTCCGCCTCGTCTACCCGACGAGCAGCTCTGCAGCGCAAATCCCGAAGACGAATTATTGTTGTTAGACATTCAAGACACAGATGGCGGTCTGTTGACGAAACACAGCCAATCCCGGATGGAACTCTATAAGCGAATGCCCGTGGATACCGCGTGCGCAAAAGCAGCATTGTTGACCTTCTTAAGGACGCGAGAGGAATGGCAGGATGATGAATTCTGAAGGATACTTTGAGCGTCCGAACCGCTTCGCATTGAGACCTGAAGGTCAGCGTTACTGGCTGTTGAGACGTCAGCGACGCTTAAGAGAAAAACTACTTGAAAGCCAACAGATTACGCTCGAGGACATCGCTAACCGTGATTTACTCTATCGTGCGTACAAATATCTTGATGAGAATTGTGGCCACGCGCCGGGGCTGGATGGGATCTGCTACGGAGATCTTGCCCCTTCGGAGATGGGATTCATCTGTGGAAAATTAGCCTCTGTTCTTAAAGATTTGACTTATCGTCCCCAACCAACCCGAAAGGTCATCCTTCAGAAACGCGACGGAGGGCAGCGTGTGTTAAAACTGGGGGTCATTCTCGACCGAATTGTCGGAAGAGCTTTGTACGAAGTTTTGGGACATGTCTGGGATCAAATCTTTCTTGAGAATTCCTATGGTTTTCGGCAGGGAAAAAATACGTTCAACCTGCTGGCCAGATTCCTGCATGAGATGCAGACCGAAGGACGGTGGATCGTAGCAGTTGCAGACGTCCAACAAGCGTTTGACAACGTACATCAGGATGACCTGAAGAAGTTGCAAGAGGACGCAGCAGCACAGCTGTCTTCCAATTCCTCATCAGAATTGATCACGATTGACGGAGGTGTGCTAAAGCTGGCAATGATCCTCATACAGGGGGCAGAATCTTGGCGAGAATGTGGGATAGATCAAGGTGGGAACTATTCCCCAGTCGCATTAAATCTTATCATGCATTACGCGCATGATCTTCTGCTCCAGGCAGAGGGCTTGCGACTCTGGTACAGATATGCTGACAATTTGGTGTATCTTGTACAGAGTGTGACGGATGGCCGGCAATGTCTTGTCAGAGTTGATGAACGTCTCCGTTCTTATGGACTGCAGTTGAAAGCGAATCAAGATGTGACCGATCTTAATGAACGCGGGACTGAAATTCAGATCCTGGGATTTGGGATTCGGCGATCATCTGCTGGGGAACCAGTTATTCGCTTTGGATTGCATGCCTGGAAAACTCTAGAGGAGAAATTGCACGAGGCTCATGGTGCCGATGCTCCTGATCAAGCGGCACTCGGATTGATCACGGGGTGGATCGATGCATATGGGCCAGCCATGCAGCAGCGAGAGCGAGTTGCAACCAAGATCCTCAATTATCTCGCGTCGTACGGGTTTCGAGAGATCTCTCGAGATACGGTACGGGGAAAGATTGATGGATCTAGGAAGAGGTGGGACACTCTTTTTCGAAAGACGATCCGCCTTCTTCAACGGTAACATGCCTAAAGGCTTGTTTAGTGAGCTCCGCAGCACTTAGTTTTCCGGCGACGACACGCCGAGGCCGGGGCAGTACACCTGCCTCGGCTTTTTTCTTGAATAGTTCTGGTGGCTGTGAAGAAACATTCTCAGAACAAAGAGCTTTTGACTCCCACCTGTGGGTGATCAAGTTCTGAGTTCGCCTTGAAGAGTGGGAGAGAACCGAGTGTTCTTTGCGACTAATACGTGATTTACTCGTCCCGATGTGAGAACCAATTGGACGAACGGATCGATCACTTTAGGGTGAAAAACCGATTCTTTTGCGCATCGGGGCCGATCAACTAGAACCTATTGTGCTTGCTCCTTCGAGCGAATGATCCATGGCTCGTTGACGGGCTCGATTCGCTTCAGTACCTGAGTCCCGACGCCAAATCTCTGCCGAAAATGTCGCGCAGTTCAGAATTCGAACTCGATTGTGATTGGGGAGATTTCGTGTTCAGGAGTCGGCCTATATTTTCGGGTGGCTGCCTGTCCCTTCTGGATACCGTAGCCAACCTCGATCTTGACCTCTTCATCAGGGAGGTTGCTGAAGCGGAATTGGCCTTGTGAATTTGTCACCGCTTCGGCGAAGTAATGATTCTGATATTGAATGGCAGATTCTCCTGCAATGGCGAACAACCGTTGCCCGGTCACCGGTTGACCACCTTTATCGACGAGTATCCCTTCCAGAAACAGACCCGGTGAGAGCTTCACGTCCACCGTCCGACCTGCTTGGAGCGATACGACTTGGTTCCGGTAGTCCTTCGTTGGCGTCACGATGGCTTGGTAGTCAGAGATCATTTCAGGATTGATCTCAGGGATCAAAAGCTCTCCTGAATCATTCGTGGTTTCACCTGACCAACCTGCGTTACATAGAGGATGTCTAAGAAAAATGGCGAAGGGAACTCCCCTGATCGGATTACCTTGCGGGTCGAGCACTCGAACTCCTGCGGAGACCGGTTTCGGGAGCTGCAATTTGAATTCAGGCAGCGCGTGTTGCTCGGTCATCGTGAACTTCGGGCCCAACAGATAGAACTTCTCGCGGCTTGCTTTCAGGCGACATTCTGCCCCGAATGGGATAGGAGTAATAAAAAATTCTCCGGCTGTGTTTGACTGGACGCTAATGGACCATTCTGTTGTAGTCGTTCCACGTGACGCTGGCTTCGTGAGGACCGTCGACACGGTCACATTGACTAAGGAGGCCGGAGTCCCATCGGAATTGAATACGATGCCGCGTGCCGCTCCAGCCGGATCGACAGGTATCTCGACTCGATACTTTCCCTCCCCTTCCGGGATATGCGCTTCGAAGTTGCGATCCACCAGCGTGAAGCCGATCAAGTAGTCTTTAACCCCTCCCATTTCGCACGGAACTCGTAGGGTTGTCAGCGCTCGACCACCTTCCAAGGCGACACTCTCTTGCTGATATGTTGACTCTTCTCCGGGAGAATGACGATTCTCCGATAGCTCTAAAGTTCCGCGAGGCAATACAACTTCGTTCCCCTTCTTAAACACGAGTTCCACGTCCCGCTTCTGGGGTTGCGGGGATGCCTTCAGATCAATGACGAGATCAGAAACAGACCTAGTGATCTCCCGTTGGACTCGCTGTTTATCGAAACTGAATTCCAATTTTCCTAATGGAAGATGATCGATGCGGAAAGGAGATTCTCCATTGACGGGATTCAGCATGAGTTGTGTGTCGAAAAAGAGATCCTGCTCATCGCGAAATTCTGCGTCTCGCGGGATCAGTCGGTAGGTTGTGTATTTTCTCTTCAAGGACTCAAACTGCTCCGATGTTCCTCGGATTATGCCGGAAACCGTCACTCCCTCTTGCAGTTGGACGACAAGTCCTTGATCGCCTGGCTGAACGTACTTTAGGAATGAATAGGCATAATCGGGATGTTCCACGAGAAAATCATAAACCGTACCATCCAGCAGTTGGTCCAGTACAAACTCGCCCATCTCATTTGAGGTCGCCCAGGCTGGCTCACTTGTCCTGCTCAAATCCGTGTGCTGAGGCCGACGCCTCCGGCGAACTTTTAACGTCGCTCCTGAGAGCGGTGCACCATCCGGGCTAAGGATCTTGCCACTGGCGAGCTTAGCCCGAGTCATTTGTAGTTCCAGCGGGCCACCCCCTTTCAGAACCCGTCCGGGAACCTCCAGTTTTTGAAAACCGGGGGCTGTGATTGAGAAACTGTAGCTGTGTTCGAGATCAAGATTGTTCAGGACTGTGGAACCGTTCGAATCGGTTTCCGCATTTTGTGGAATCCCGAACCCTAATCGCGAGACTTTCACGGAAGCCATCACCTTCGCCTTTGGGACTGGGCGACCCGTATGATCGGAAATCTTCACGGTCAACGGAACGCCGCGTTTCAAGACGACAGCAACATCCTTAATCTCCGCAGTTTTTCCGGAAACAAACGGACCTGCGACAGAGGTTGCATACCCGTCACCTTTGAACTGAAGCCAGGAAACTCCCCGAGAGACTTCAACGCGAAATTGGTCGGTTTTCTTACCTTCGACACTTCCTGCAGTAGACGAGATTCCATTATTGCCGTGTTGAGTGCCAGAGCTAATCCATGTCAACTTAGGCAGCGGACCGCCATCCTCGGTGCGGAGCGTGCCACTGATGACCAGACGTTCCGTGTCGTTGGCGGGCTGCGGACTGACTTCGTCAGAGACCTTCGCCAGCGCGGTCACGCGTTCCTGATCGGTGAGGAACTGGGCTGCTGTGATTACCGCCAGATCGCTTCCTTTCTGCAACAGAAAGACAGCCACAATCATGACCACCAGCAGAGCAAGTGCTGCTGGCCAGGCGAAACGGCCTTCCCTTGCAGCATTTGGAGTGACCAGTCGCCGCACACGATCCAAGAGGGAACCGGAGCGTTCGTCGGCAAAGGTGATCGCTGGAATTTGCTGTCTTACAGTGAGCTTTTCTGCGATCTCCACAAGAGTCTGGGCATAAGTCACCGGGCTGGCAGACAGTCGGGCTCCCCACGCATCACAACAGGCTTCTCGTTCAATGCGAACCTGACGACTGATCCACCACACGGTCGGATTGAAGAACAACAACGATTCCAGGACTTGCTGGCAGAAATTCACTAAATCATCCCAGCGGCGGATGTGAGCAAGTTCGTGCGTCAACACCGCGCGCCACTGTTCCGGTGTCATCCCCATGACAAGGGAAGTGGGAATCAGAATGGCTGGGGACAGTGTTCCCAGCACGCAAGGCCCCATTGCCTGAAGCGACGCGATCAACCCCACTCGTCGACGAATTCTCATCCGGCTTTTGAGCGAAGCAAACAATTCGACGACAGCCGGATCGCGGATCGGTTCTCCACGCCTCCATGTGGCCGCTGCGGATCGATGACGCACGCAGCGGAGCAGGCAGAAAACAACCCCGAGTGCCCAAAACCCAACGAGGTAAGGGCTGAACCGATCCAAGTGATTGAAAATCCATTCCTGCCAGCGAGGCTGTTTTGTGACGCCCCTCTGTCCCGATCGCGTGTCAGCAACGTTGTCATAGACTGGCGGAATGCCGACGGGAGGAGCTGTCAAGATTGTTGGATCGCTCTCCTGAATGTCTACCGCCCTCTCTCCTATTGTTGCAGCGGTCAACGTTGCCGCTGGAAGACGGAGGATGGACCATGTAACCAGAACTCCGAGCGCCAAGCCGATCAGGCACCCCAAGCTGGCTGAATAACGGAGGTTCGGTTTTGAACGTGGAATCAAAGTCAGTACGATCGCGAGCAACAGGCTCCAGAGCACCCCTTGCCAAAGCGAATGGAGCAGTGACCAGTAGAGAGAGCCTGCGGCGGGGCTGGAGAACCAGAACATTAACGAAGTCATTGCTCGTCTCCATTCTTGCCAGCCTCTCTCGCGGCCTGACTGATCACTTTACGGATTTGTTTCAAATCCTCCGCTGAAATCTCAGTGGCATTCATCAGAGCCTGCACAACCTTGGCCGGGTTTCCGGAGAAAAGGTGGTTAAGCATTGTCTTCAACACCGGTTGAACGACTTCCTCATGAGTGACCAGAGGGCGGTAGATATGAGTCAGCCCTTCCCGGCGATGCGTCACCAGTTTCTTCCGTTCCATGCCCTGCAATATTGTCAGCACGGTCGTGTAGGCACGTTCCTTTCCGTCCGGTAGCAGCGGCAACAGATCCCGCACGCTGAGCGGCCCCTGCTCCCACAGCACTCCCAGCACCTGCAACTCCAGTTCGGACGGCTTCGCAGCTTTCAATTGACTCTCCTACTATTACTCCAGTAGATACTACAGTACCAGTAGAACGAGTCTCAAGCAAGCACGAAGTTAGAGAAGTTCTCTCACTGCGATCATCGACATGGCCTCAACCCACACAACCAACGACGTTCCTACAGGGACTTGACGAGTCAGAATCGGACAACATTCGACAGGGACAAACCGTGACGGTTCAACTCGTACACACTTACTTATTCCCGAACTGTGAATTTTATTCCCGGGATTAATGCCTGCGTTCGGCAACCGGTCTGCGTTTCCTTCCGGTGCGGCTGTGATTGTCAGGAGCTAGTTTCACAACCTTTGAAATACTGAACAGGATTGGCAAGGAATGTGCCAATGAGCAAAGGGAAAGGAGACCCACATGCTCATTACCCTGTCCAAGTTGCCGACACGCCGTCGGCCGAACAAGACAGGGTCCAGGACGGCCCCGAAACCCTTTCTCTCTGACACGCAATGGCTTCTGATTGCGGACCTGTTTCCTGATCCCCCCATGGGCCCGCGTGGCGGACGCCCCTGGCGTTCCTCTCGTGAGTGTCTGGAAGGCATTCTCTGGGTACTTATTACAGGCGCACGTTGGAAAGATTTACCAGAACGATACCCCTCGTCGGTCACTTGCTGGCGGCGACATCGTGACTGGGCCCGCAATAGAGTCTTTCGCGCCGCCTGGGATCGCCTGCTGAGCAAGCTGCTCCAGCGAAGAGGCATCTGCTGGGAAGAAACGATCGGCGATGGCTCGTTTGCACGGGCAAAAAAAGGGGCGACGACGTGGGGCGTTGCCATCGTGGAAATGGAACCCGCATCCTCCTGCTGACTGATGGTCAGGGCATTCCACTCTCGGCATATACCACCGCTGCCAACCACAGCGAAGTGACCACGATCGAAACGTTGATCGACCAGTGCCCTCCGCATGGCAAGCCCCGACGCCTGCTCTATGACAAGGCTGCCGATGCGGACTGGCTGCGTGAGCACCTTCAGGCTCGTGGAATCGAACTCATCTGCCAGCACCGGGAGAACCGGATCCGGCCCCGTCTTCAGGATGGCCGCAGGCTCCGGCGCTATGGACGACGGTATCGAATCGAGCGGACATTCAGCTGGCTGCAGAACTGCCGCCGCGTGATCACTCGCTGGGAGTACTACGCCGAACTGTTCGAAGGATTCGTACACTTAGCCTGCCTGTACACCATCATTAAGGGGTTGTGAAACTACCTCAGGTCATTTCAGTGGGGAACGAGCGCTAAATATCGGGCTCATGGGTGTCATAATACATGATGTAGGAATGAGAAGAAAAAAGAGAAATTGGAATTAAAGTGCCGATCGCCGGCACATGGAGCGGCATCCGGTAGGCCTCCGCTGCGCCGTCTGCGTCGCGCTAAATTCAGACCTGAAACGTGTCATAATACATGATGCGAATATCATTGCATCGAGAGTGCCCCGGAGCATCCCGTTCACCCCGGCAGAGAGGACCCACCAGAGTCCTGTTTGCCGGGGTCTTTTTATGGGATGCACCGGATCGTCTGTTCCCTCTGCCTGCTGCTGTGAAAGGCCCTTCCATGCCCCCTCATTCCGCTGCTGTCCGTGCTCCCCGATTCCCGTTAGGTCAGGTCGTCGGCACTCCCGGTGTTCTGGAGATGCTCACCCCCGCCGAGGTCCAGCACGCCCTCGCCCGGCATCAGTCTGGTGACTGGGGAGACTGCGACCCGGCTGATGCTGCCGCCAATGACCAGTCGCTTCTGCACAATGAGCGGCTGCTGTCGGTCTACCACTCCGCTGCCGGCGTCCGCTTCTGGATCATCACTGAAGCGGATCGTTCGGTCACCACCCTGCTCCTCCCTGAGGAGTACTGACAGTGCTCGCTCTCCCTGCTGCCTGTCACGACTCCCCACCCGGGGAGTTTTTTGTTGCGCTCACCTCACTTTCACAAGGAACTTGTCTCATGCGTCAACGTGATCTCAACCGCTCGATCGCCCGTTCCACCGGAGAGAGCGTCACCACCATCTCCCGGATGGGCTTTGTCCCGCTGCTGCCGGAACCGAGCCAGCGGGAACCCCGGTTCCTCGACTGGGATCAGCTGGAACTGCTCCGGAATGGAGGGGCTCTTGCTCATCGCCCGTTCCGGTACCGCCGCTCCTGACCAGAAAGGACCTATGTCCGCTCGACAGAAATTGAATGTCGCCACGGTGAATGGCTGCCTGCTGGTAGCCGGAACAGTGGCCTACCTCGCCCAGTCCTGGACGCTGTTCGCAGGCCTGCTGCTCCTCCTGCTGCTGAGTGCCATCGGTACCGGCGGCATCCGCTTCCGCCGTCACTAGAGCAGCTTGCTCGACCGGATGTCCGAATAGCGGCTGTTTCGATTGATGACATGCAACTCGCCGCGTGGCGGAAGCGTGTCTTCCCGATCCCCTTTTCCCTGTTCTTTTGAAGAAAGCCCTTTCATGAAGATTCTGTTTCTCAACAACGATGGCGGCGGTTTCGCTGACCACATCGACATTGCTCCACAGACCACGCTCGCCCAGCTGTTCTCTGATCGTCTCCCCCATGCCTCTCCCTCCGACTACCTGATTCGTGTCAACCGCCAGCCGGCCCCCGCGGACTATGTCCTGCAGCCCGGCGACCGCGTCTCCCTCACTCCCACACGCATCGAAGGGGCCCTGTCGGGCCTCGTTCGGAACGCCTGCTAACTACGGTACCGGACAGGCAGTCGGTCCCGGACCGGCTGCCTATTCTTTGAACAGCCAGGAGAGTCCTCATGCAACACATCAACCGCACCCGCCTGCGGGTGGCGTGTGCCTTGCACCAGCACTATGAATACGGTTCCCGCGAACCAACCGCTCCTGATCCTCCCACCGAGCACTGGCAGCGACTCGCGACGCTCTGGCGTCAGCTGCAGCTCTGTGAGCGACGGTCCCTGCCGGCCACTCAGGAACGGCTTCAGGAACATTACCTGCAGACGCTCGAGTTCCTCGGCTCCCGCTGTCGGGCGCTGGTTGCTCTCAGTCAGACTTCACGCCGCTCCCCACCTCCCCCACTCCGGTCCCTGTACGAAGAACTGCTGGCTCTGGAGCAGGAGTTCCCCGAAGTCCGTTATGACCTGGCTGAGAAGACGGTGAGCATCATCACCGAACCGGTGATCCTTGAAGGCATCGAACTGGGCCCCTTCGAGATCCGGCTCGACTGGACCCAACTGCCGCTCACTCCTCCCTACGAAGTTCTGGCACTGGAGCCGCATCCTGCCGGAGATTCCCCCGGAACCACCCACCCGCATGTCCATGACCGCATCCTCTGTGAAGGGGAGGCCCGCGAAGCGATCCGGCTCGCGCTCGATCAGGGACGACTGGGGGATGTCGGTCTCCTGATCAATCAGGTGCTGCACACCTACAACCCCGGCAGTGCCTACACCAAGCTCGCCGACTGGGAAGGCGTCCCCTGTGCCGACTGCGGCGGTCCCTGCCCGGCCGAAGACCTCACGCCCTGCGTGGGGTGTGAGCAGAGTTCCTGTCCGGACTGCTGCTCCTCCTGTCGGGAGTGTGGTGACTCTCTCTGCTCTGCCTGCGAACAACGCTGCACCGACTGTCAGGAACCGCACTGTGCGGGGTGCCTGGAATCGTGTGCCGACTGTGGCCAAGAAGTCTGTCCTTCCTGTCGGACGGACGCTCTCTGCGGCCCTTGCCATGACCTGCAACAGGATCCTGAAGATGACGAAACAGACCTTCCGTACCAAACGCCTGCTCCGCCGCCACCTCCGTCGGCCCCGGGGGAGACGGTCCCCACGCCCGACCCTGACCTTCACCCCCACCGCCTGGGCCAAACTCCACTGCCTGCGTGATCTCGGACCGACAGAAGTCGGAGGCTTCGGGATCACGGACCCTGACCAGAGTCTCTGTGTCCAAGACATCCAGCTGGTGCAGCAGCGGTGCACCAGCGTCACCGTCAAGTTCGACGACACCGCTGTCGCCGAGTTCTTTGAGGCGCAGGTCGACCAGGGACGCCGTCCCGACCAGTTCGGCCGGATCTGGATTCACACCCATCCCGGTGACTGTCCGCGGCCCAGCGCCGTTGACCGGCGGACGTTCCAACGCTGCTTCGGGCGCTGTGACTGGGCGGTGATGTTCATCCTCGCCCGGGGAGGGGCCACCTTCGCCGAGCTGCACTGGCAACGGGGAGGTCCCGCCCGACTCCCGCTGCAGGTTGCAGTGGATTTCGCGCGTCCCTTCCCGGCAGCGGACTTCCCCCAGTGGGAACAGGAGTACTGCGACGCCGTGCAGGAAGAGGAGCTGTTCCTCGACAGACCAGAACCGCCGTTCGAGGAGTTCTTCACGAACGACCTGTTCGAAACTGCTGCGATTTGATTCCTTCACATCACTCACTCATCACCGCCTCATCCGGGAGAATTCTCTCCTGGATGAGGCGGTTTGCATTTGGAAAGGCCTCTCATGACAGATCGTTTCCTGCGGCAGCAGGATCTGGTCCCCCTCACCCGACTCCAGAGCCTCCGTCTCACCGTCATCGGGGTCGGTGCCATCGGCCGACAGGTCGCCCTGCAGCTGGCCGCCAGCGGGGCCCGCCGTATTCAGTTGATCGATCCCGATCACGTGGAACCGACCAACATCACCACTCAGGGCTACTTCCAGGAGGATCTGGGATCTCTCAAAGTCGATGCCACCGCCGCCCTCCTCTGGCGGATCGATCCCCAGCTCCATGTCGAGACGGTGGCCGATCGTTTCCGCTCCCGTCAGGAGACCAGCACCGTCGTCTTCTGCTGCGTCGATTCCATCAGCGCCCGGGCAGCCATCTGGCGGAGCCGCCAGCATCAGGTCGAGTTCTGGGGCGATGGCCGCATGCTCGGAGAAGTCCTGCGAATTCTCACCGCCACGGATGTGTCCTCCCGACAGCACTATGCCACCACCCTGTTCCCCCAGGCTCAGGCCCAGTCCGGCAGCTGCACCTCCCGCAGTACGATTTACTGCGCCAGCCTCGCCGCCGCTCTGATGGTTCACCAGTTCACAAGATGGCTCAGACACCTCCCCAACGACCAGGACCTCACCCTCAACCTCCTCGCCAGTGAACTGACCGTGGAAACGGAACCAATCCGATAAGCGGGATTTGCCAGCAAGGACAACGAGGGAGACTAAAGTGCGGGGAACCCCGCGAACTTTGGACGTCACTTGAGACGAAGCGATTACACAGCGAGCAACCCTGACGTCAACGCTGTCACTTCATCCTGACGGAAGAATGTGAGAGAGAGAGCGATCGCCCCAGGGCGGCCGCACCCTCTCTCTTTTTTAGAATTCAGTGTCCCATGGCATCATCAGGGCGACTCTGCGACTCCGAGTACGGCCGACAACACCCGTCTCTTCATCACTGAAACTCCGGAAATAGTTGCGGCATTCATTTGGAGTGAAGGTTTCGATGAGGGCTCCGATTCGTTACCAGAGGTTCTGAATGGTTCGTTCTGCGGATTTGCGGAGCAGTGCTTTCAGCTTCGAGAAGGCTTTCTCAATCGGATTGAAATCCGGTGAATAAGGCGGCAGGTAAAAGACGTTTGCTCCGACCCCTTCGGTGCAAATGATGTGAACAGGGAGAAGTACTTTGCAGTTTGGAGGTTTGGACAGAAATCGGCGACCAATAAAGTGCGCAGACCGATCGAGATGACTATCCATGTCACACGAAGATGCCGCCCCCGGGGGAATCATGATTGGCGTTGGTCACGCTGAAGTGGCCTGAAAGATATTGCAACTTGGGGGGCTGGAGGCTGTGTCAAGCGGCCTTCCGCTCGAAGCCCTTCACCAGTCCGCCCACAAAGGATTTCACTTCAATCTCTGCGAGACTGAGTGTTTCAATCTCCTCTGGCTCGTCATTCACCGGCGGCAGATGTCCGCAACACATGTGGCTACGGTGCTGATTGTAATACTCGGTGAATTCGGCTACGAGATAGTCCAGGTGCCCTCGCCCAAAGAGGATGAACTTCGCCAAGCACTCGTTCTTGATGGTCCCGATGAACTTTTCGCAGCGTCCATTCAGGTTCGGACTGCGTTTGGGGAGTTTGTTAGTTTGCAGACCATGAGACTTCAACGTCTCTGTGAATTCTCTGCTGAACTTGGTATCCCGGTCGTGGATGACAATCTCCGTTTTGTCGTCTCTGTCGGCCGTCTCGTCAATGAACTTCTTGGCCTGCTCACACACCCAGGCGGATGTCGGGTGTGTGGTTGAAGTGGAGGCAATGACCTCTCTCGTGGAAACACAGAGCCACACCAGAACATACATGTCCCGGAGTCCCCTGGTTGTGACCGTCTTCACGCTGAAGAAATCGCAGGCCCAGAGCGTCTCTTTGTGCCGTTCGAGGAAGTTGGCCCAGGAGTCGGAGGTTCGATTGGGGCCGGGCTGAATCCCCTCCTCTTTCAGAATGTTTCTGACGGTTTGCCGGCTGATCTTCTTGATTCCGAGCTTTCGTAACTCCCCAATGATCCGGGTGTAGCCAAAGCCCGTCACTTTGGCGATCTGAATGACGAGTTCGCGGATCTCCCGTGGTTTCCGCTGACCGCCTTTGGGATTCTGCTTTCGCTTCTGCTGCCCGCCTTCGATACGGAGCCAGCGGTAAAGCGTGCTCACACTGACGATCGTCAGCAACTCTTCAATAGCCCCACCGATGGCCTTGCCGAACTTGATCAGTCGTTCCTGCTCATCCGGGCCCTCAGGATCTTGTTCTCTTCTTTCAGAAACTGGATGTACTTCGCCAGTTCACGGTCCGTGGCCGAGGCAATCAAAGCCAGCAGTGGATGGAAAATCGCAGCCATATTGGTATTGTCGTAATCTGTAGTTTGGAACGCTTTTGCACATTGGTTGTACAGCACCTTGTGCTGAAAACGGTCCTCGAAAACCGTCTCCAAATTCCTGTTTTTTGAAGCATTGTTTTGGCGCAGTTACAGACCTGAAAACTGACACGATCTAACGTCCAGAAGTAGTCAGCAGGGAGCCGAAGCGATCCTCTGTAGAGGTGCGAAAGCCCTCTGAAAGCAGCTCGAATTTCTCTACGGAAAAATACGGAGAAACGAGCAAATTACGGAGCATACTCGCGTCAGAATGTGTGGTTTTGCAACGCTATGCGAAACCTGCTCTATAGCGTAAAATCAAGCCGTCCCGAGCCTTGAGACCGCTCGGACTGAAAAGTGCTATCCGTCTACGGAACCGTTCCTGAAAGAGTTTGTCAATGTGGAGTGGGTTTTCCTGGTGTAGGTCTGTAATGCGAGCGGCAAAGAGCCTGTCTTTGATTCGAAGTTCATGGTCTATGGGCTGAGTTGCTTGTCGTTGTTCTGAGTGATCATGTCACCGGTTGTCGTTGCTTACGGGATGTTGCAATCGTTCTTGTCGGACGCGATTGCTCCCCACACATTCCTTCGCGAGGCACGACCACTGCTGGCAGTGGTCGCTCTGCTGCCTTGAGCAGACGCGGAATTATCGAGATGCGAATTCCTCTCCGAAAAGTCTGCTCCATTCAAAGGGACGTGTCGGTCTGCTGAGAGACTCAGCAGCGACATCCACGGTTCCGTGCGAGCTGGACGGATCGGGAGGGATCTCAGGCGAGCTAACTCACCTGGATCGAACAACCGGGTGAAGGTCTCTGTAATAGATCTCCTTGGCCAAAATGGTGGCTGATGTTGATTCCCTTCTGAAGACTTCAGGCTGCTGCGATGGCCCGGCACTCAAAACAACTTTGCTGTTTACTGAGGATATGCCAGATCACCGTCGTCAGCTTCCGCATGACGGCCACCCGGGCCACCACCCCACTCCCCCGTCGTCTCTTGATCTTCTTGTACCATTCCCGCAGCCGACCATCCTTGCGGAGCACCTGATACGTCACCTGGGCAAGCAGCCAACGGGCGGTGTTGTTGCCAGCCTTGGTGATTCTCCCCAGCCGCTGATTGTTCTCCCCGCTGTTGCGACAGCCAGGAGTCAGGCCCCAGTAGTTGGCCAGACTTCCGGCCCGGGGAAATCGCTGCACATCCCCGATCCCAGCAGCCAGCGAGATGGCTGTGAAGGCCCCGATCCCGGGCATGGTCTTGAGCAACTGGGCATCGGGGTTGTCTCTCCCCCGCTGGGCGATGAGCTTCTCCAGCTCCAATAGTCTCTCCTGAATCTGCTTGAGATCGGCCAGCAGAAAGTTCATCTCCAGTCGATCGATCTGGGGCAGTGCAATCTGGAGTTCCCCAGGAATGGTGGGCGCTGGGTTAAGACCTTATGATTCCCAGTGAGGAGAGCATTGCATGTCGCAGAGTCGTCGTATTTTCACAGCGGAGTTCAAGCGTGACGCGTTGCAACTGATGCAGCGTGAAGGTCTTTCACAAGCCGAATTGGCTCGGCGTCTGGACATTGATCCGAGCACGATTCGCAAATGGCAGCGGCGACTGGAGTCTCAAGGAGAACAGGCATTTCCTGGCAAGGGGCAACTGGCTCCTCTGGAGGAAGAGAATCGACGTCTGCGGGAGGAGAATGCTCGACTCAAAATGGAGAGGGACATCTTAAAAAAGGTTGCGTCAGGCAAAGTTCAGGAGAGGGGGATTGTGATGAGTTCATGACATGAAACTTCTCGTTGGAACCCAGTGAGTTCATCTCACCCGGCAGAGCCTAACCAGCGGCCGGAAGCGAGTGTTGCGTGGTGTTCGGGTAACCGGCCCTGCGAAGCGTACACAGCGAGTCCAGAAGCCATGTTATTGAGCCTCGAAAGAGGAATTCACGTTGGAGCTTTCGTTTTCTTTTTAGCGGGAGCCGTGCTGTCGTCGCGATTGGGTGAGCGGCGATTGTCCGACCGGGGTCGAAGATCATGTGCAGATGGATATTGGGGTTCTCTGGAAACCTGGGAGGCCCTGTTGTTTCCTCGTGCAGAGTCCGGTTGAGAGACCGGAATAACAACTCTCGGTCCGTCGTTCGGTTGCGGTGACGACGGAAGACACGAAACGAACCGCAGCAACACGTGGTACCGCCGAGCGACGTGAACCGAAGCCAGGCGGGATGAATAACAGGGAGTCGGAGCGTTCTGATAGTACCGTCGAAGTCGGGGAACTCGCACTCAGCGAGGACCCAACGGAGGGAAGCGGAACGTCACATCAAACAACCGATGCTGGGAACTACGACAGGTGCTCAGAAACCTGAAAGACGTATCAACGAAACAGTATCGGATCGCCGAGTTGGCGAAACGTTCGCCGGAGTTGGTTTTCACAAGCCTTGCTCATCTGATTGATTTGGAGTGGCTGCTGGAAGCGTATCGCCGCACCCGCAAAGATGGTGCGGTGGGAGTCGACGGCCAGACGGCTGCTGACTACGAAGCTGATCTCACAACAAACCTGCAATCGTTGCTGGACCGAGTCCATTCGGGGACCTACTGCGCACCGCAAGTGCGTCGTGTCCAGATTCCGAAAGGGAACAGTCGTGAGACGCGTCCGATTGGAATTCCAACGTTTGAAGACAAGCTGCTGCAACGAGCAGTGCTCATGGTGCTGGAGCCGATCTTCGAACAGGACTTTAGTGACAGCTCGTACGGTTTTCGGCCCGGTCGCTCCACTCATCAGGCAATCGCGGCGACATGGAAACAGACAATGGATCTACGAGGTGGTTTTGTTCTGGAAGTGGATTTGCGAAAGTTCTTTGACACTCTGGACCACGGTCACCTACGAACGTTTCTCCAACGACGAGTTCGCGATGGCGTGATTCAACGCCTGATCGGCAAATGGCTGAACGCGGGCGTCATGGAATCGGGGAACATCAGTTACCCGGACTGTGGTAGCCCGCAGGGAGGAGTGATTTCGCCATTGCTGGCGAACATTTATCTTCATGCTGTTCTGGACGAGTGGTTCCACAACGACATTTTGCCGCGTATGCGTGCTCGAGCCTGTCTGGTTCGATACGCGGATGACGCGGTCATGATCTTCGAAGTGGAATCGGACGCTCGTCGTGTGTTGGCTGTGCTGGGCAAACGCTGCTCGAAGTATGGTCTGACGATTCATCCGGAGAAAACGCGGCTGGTCGATTTTCGGCGTCCGCTGTTCTCTCCGGGGCAATCTGGCAATGCTCCCGGCAGATCGGAGACATTCGACCTGCTGGGGTTCACGCATTTCTGGAGCCGCTCTCGTAGCGGCCAGCGAGTCGTCAAACGCAAGACGATGTCTTCCCGCCTGACTCGTGCTGTTCAAGCCGTTGACCGCTGGTGTAATGCCCATCGACATGATCGGCTGATCGACCAGCACGCTGCTCTGTGTCGGAAGATTCGAGGACACGATGCGTACTACGGAATAACGGGTAACGGAGAATCGCTGAAGAAGTTTCGCTTTCTGGTTCATCGCATCTGGCGTCGATGGCTGAGCCGCCGACACCGCAAGCGGAAGCTGGACTGGGACCAATTCAACCGACTGCTCACATCGTTTCCGCTCCCTCCACTGCGCGTTGTTCACTCAGTCCTTCGACGTCGCGAGGCGAATGTCTAATGTGAGGAGCCGTATGCTCTAATGCGAGCACGTACGGATCTGTGAGAGCCCGAGGCGAGCAATCGCCTCGGGCCACCTGGCCCACCGCGTTCTTCGCGAAGGAGTCGAAGTGAAGTACTGCTTTATTGATGATCATCGGGAGCAATGGCCGGTATCGGTGCAGTGTTCTGTGCTGCATGTGTCCCGCAGTGGATTCTACGCCTGGTGCCAGCGGGACGTGAGTGCCACTGCTCAACGTCGAGTGGAGTTGACCGAGCGAATCGAAGAGATTCATCAGGCCAGTCGTCAGACGTACGGTTCTCCGAGAGTTCACCTGGAGTTGGAAGCTCAGGGAGTTCACTGCAATCGCAAGACCGTGGAGAAATGCATGCAGGAAGCGGGAATTGTGGCCAAATCGCATCGCAAGTTTCGAGTCACGACAACCGATTCCAACCATGATCACCCGATTGCTCCCAACCTTGTGAACCGAGAATTCCAGGCTTCCGGCAAGAATCAGACCTGGGTGACCGATATCACTTATGTCCCTACGGATGAGGGCTGGTTGTACCTGGCTGCCGTGGAGGATTTGTTCACTCGAGAGATCGTCGGTTGGTCGATGTCGGAGAATATCGACAGTCGTCTAGTCGTGGATGCCCTGCAGATGGCGATCGCTCATCATTGTCCGGGAGAAGAACTGCTGGCTCATTCCGACCGAGGCGTCCAATACGCCAGTGAGCACTATCAACGACTTCTCAAAGAGCATGACATCACCTGTTCAATGAGCCGTAAAGGGAACTGTTATGATAATGCACCAATGGAATCGTTCTTCGCGACCTTAAAGAAAGAACTGGTGCATCACGAGCAGTACCAGACCCGCTCAGAAGCCCGAGCGAGCCTGTTTGAATACATCGAAGTGTTCTACAACCGGATCCGCAGACACTCCGCACTGAATTATCAATCACCAACCAAGTTCGCCGAGGCCGCATAACCACCACCCAGCGCCCACCATTCCTGGGGAACTCCAATCTCTCTGAGCCAGGCAATCGCCTTCGCGGTGGGGAAGGTCTTCGTCGGCAGTTCCCATTGCAGGTTGTGTCGCCGCAGGATGTGCTTGATCTTGTTGACCAGCTGCGTCTGAGTCTGACCGGCTTCTTTGCGCAGTGTGCTCAGCTTGCGGTTCTCCTGCTGGGTGGAGCTGCAGATGGTCACCTGCCGCAGTCCACGGACGGGTTTGCCTTCAAGAAATCGATCCCGGTTGACCCACAGGAGTTCACTGAGCGCTGCGGCATCACGCCGGTCGGTCTTGCAGCGTTTGCGTTCTTCCGGCTGAATCAGAATGACCTTGTGACAGCGGTAGTCCTGGAGCATGCGGATCAGCCAGTCGTTGAAGCCGCAAACTTCGACGACTGCGATGAACTGTTCTTCGCTCTGAGCACAACGCCGGGTGAGCTGATCGAAGAACTCGAGGACCTTCTCCGGCTGCGTGGAGACCTGTCGGGCGAGCAGCACGTCACCGCTCTGGTCACGGAGGGAAATGGTCAACTGTCGTGCATGTTGATCGATACCAAGAAAGAGCATGCTGCGGTTCTCCTGTGAGAAAAGGGTTAGGACACTCCCACACTGGGAAATCCCGCCCCACTTCGCAAATACTCTTTCATCGATATCAAAGGGCTGGCCGCACATTGAGCCGGGAAGCAGCTCGACACAGGATTAGCGTCCGACAGTTTGAACGTCAGCTGCAAGGAATCTGGTTTGACCATCGACGTAGTCATCAACTGCGTGAGGAAGCCCCCGCGGCTTACAAGGACATCGACGACGTTCTCCGTGCCCAGCGCGATCTCATTTAAATCACCCGCAGGCTACGGCCAGTGTTGAGTTACAAAGGAACGTGAAAGAGAAAGGAGAATGAATTATTGTGACTCACGGTTATGTCGTTTCACAATAACTTGTTAATTGAGGCGTTGAGGTTCTGATGGGCATACACGAACCAATTGGATGTCTGGGAGGGATCCTTCGTCTGCTGGGAATCGATCTGAGCAGTCGAACTCCAGCAGGTGCTCAAGAACTCCCCTACCGTCTCCGGGATGATTTTCTGTCGGCGGCAGAACTGTCGTTCTTTCGTGTGTTGGCGAGTGTCGTCCAGAACAAAGCGGTGATCTGTCCGAAGGTGCGGTTGGCAGACGTGTTCTTTGTCGCCCAACCTCACCAAAATCAATCTTATCGCAACAAGATTGACCGGAAACACGTCGACTTCCTGCTTTGCGATCCGCTGACCTTGAAACCGCTTTTGGGCGTCGAGCTCGACGATTCCAGTCATGCGCGGTCCACTCGGCAGGAACGGGACCCGTTTGTGGACGACGTATTCGAAGTCGCCGGATTACCACTTCTTAGAGTCCCTGCCCGTTCGACCTACTCTCCCAACGAGCTTCTCGGACTGATTGCTCCCCATTTCTCAGACCATGCTCACTCCCCACCGCAACAACGGATTTCAGAAACAGCCCATGTTCCCCTTTGTTCGAAGTGCGGCATGCCGATGGTTCGCCGTGTTTCATCCAAAGGGCAACATGCCGGTCAGTCCTTCTGGGGATGTCCAAACTACCCCAAATGCCGTTTGATCGTTTCCGACTGACGAATTGGGAAAGCGTCACCAAAGATTCATGCCGAGATGCGGCAGCGAGATTTGGATTGATCCTCTGTACTTGATCTCTGTAGGTGTCTGGCAAGTGAGTTCTTGGGAGTAATCGAACATGGTTGCTGAGCGACAGGTGGGCACTCGCCACTTTCCGTTAACATGGCCTGCGTCCTGACCGTGTGTCTTAGAATCGTATTCGGCAAACTCCCCAATCGTCACTGCGATACCCCAATCGATTCCAGCCGGACTGACGAGTGAACACGCTCTTCGAACGCTGTCCGACCTCGACGCTGGAATCGATCACCCGTTCTGAACACCGACTTCTTACGAACTGATTCATTAGGGGAAGCGATACGCTCCCAAAGCCGTCGTCGGACTGGCCTGCCGCTATTCTCTCGATCGCATCCTGCAACCTGAAGAATTCAGCGGTGGTGAGGCCCCCGGTCAAGCCAATTTTGTTCTCCGTAATCTCAAATTTTCGGTTACCAAGAACGGCGAGGTGGAGCACGAGCCGCAGGCCGGAAAGGATTGGACTGATAATGAAGTTCGCATAAGAAGTCCGCGTATCGAGCGGATTATGGATGCATACTTGCGTCAGAATGGTTACTCAAATCTAGGCGAAATTATATTGATCACTTAATATCAGGCCGTTCCGAGCTTTGTGACTGATCACACACCCATGTGCAATGCAATTATGGAATCGCAGTCGCATGTTCATGTACCGGCGATATCTCACTATTGTGAGCGAGGAAACCGCCCCGCTCCGACTACAGCCTGAGGGGGGGCTATGCCTATAAGAAGTATATCCGCTGCCCAATTCGCGACTGCCTTTACCCTTAGGCCAAATCTCGTGGCATGGTTCCTTGGAGCCGGCGCATCTGCGGCCTCCGGTATTCCGACTGGCTATGCCATGATCCGCGATTTTAAGGCGCAAATTTTTTGCCGCGAGACGAACCTGTCAATGCGAGAGATCGATACGGCTGATCCTATCTGGGCCGACAGGATTGATGCCTTTTTCCGTCAGACGTCACTGTTGCCGCCTGACCGTGATCCTACAGAATACGCCAAGGCCTTCGAAGCGGTGTATCCAGAGGCTCGGCATCGCCGACAATATATCGACGATGCGATCTCCAAGGGGACTCCCTGTTTTGGACACAAGGTATTTGGCGGTCTTATAGCCGCCGGCAAGGTTGACAGCGTTTTTACGACTAATTTCGATCCGCTCATTGAGGAGTCGGCGCATTCGGCAAATGTGATCCTGCCTGTGAACGACCAAAACCGTCCGACAGTCGCGGCGATCGATTCCGCCGATCGTGCCATGCGGTGCCTCGATGAATCAGACTGGCCGTTGGTTGCTAAGCTCCACGGCGACTACCAGTCGATCGCGATTAAGAATACCGGATCGGAACTCGAAAAGCAGGATGCCCGGATGCGGCATGTTCTGGTGGAATCCGGCAAGCGCTTCGGAATGATCTTCGTAGGCTATAGCGGTCGCGACGCTTCGATCATGGAGGCGTTGAACTCGGTTCTTGATGCGCCGTCGCCATTTCCCAGTGGACTGTACTGGCTCACTTCGTCAGCTTCACGCTTGCTTCACGCGGTAAAAGAGTTTCTAGATAGGGCCCTAGCGGCTGGAGTGGACGTGGCTGTCGTCGAGTGTGCGACCTTCGACGAACTCACTGCTGAGATCATCAAGACGATTGACCTGCCCAAGCCACTTTTCGATCGGGTGATGGAAGGGCGTCAAACACCACGTTTGGTTCCGGTGCAGCTGCCGACCACCGAAGCCCGAAAATTTCCCGTCCTGCGATATTCCTCGCTACTGATCGAGAGTATGCCACGCACGGCCCGTCGCATAAAACTCGCGTTGAACGTTACTTCCCCCATGGTCCGTAAGATACTCAAGGAGAACGGCGTTAAAGCGACAGTCGCGGCGAATGGGAGGAAATTGGCTGTTTTCGGCAGGGATCAAGAAATCCGCGATGCACTTGCACCACTTGGAGCAACGCTCGACGGCGAGATCACACTCGATCCGGCCGCAGACAGTTGGGCTATGGGCCTCATCTATGATGCACTGGTCAGGAGCTTGGCGCGTCGTCTACCACTTATTCCGTGCTTCAAGCGTGGGGGGCACTCTCTCGTCATTGCCGCGCCGCGCAACGGAGACGATCCTGAACAAACACGTCGGAACTCGCAGATACTGTACAACCTTAGTAGGGCCTATAGTGGTAATCTGACAGGAAAGGTCCCCAGTCTCGGATTTCCATTTCATGAGGGATTGTCCCTGAAGCTGGATCATATTAATGGGCGATGGTGGCTCGGATTCGAACCATATACGTTCATAGACACTCCGCGAGCCAACGCGACTGAAATTGGATGTCCGGAGCAAACGGAAAACCTCGGTGCCGCCCCGATAGGCAGGAATCCTGAGCGTGGCGGTGATCCAGCGGGCGATTGGCGCAGAGAACGCTGGGCGCAGCGATATAACGGACACTGGGCAAGCATCATTGCCGCGTGGGCTGAACTCCTCACCGTGGGAAACTCAACCGGTACTTATGGCAGGGCGAAGCGAGCTTTCGGACTGCGGGACGGTGAGGGAGTGGATGCCGCGTTCGAACTTTCGCCAGTAACGGGTTGGAGCCGCCCCGGACATCACCACGTCTATTTCGACAGGACCACGTAATGAGCAGTTCGTTCGAATTGACAAAGCTTCCTCCGTTCACGTTACTCATCGAGCCGAGCCTTTCTTTCTCCCCCTCGGATACAACACATGTCGACGTCCATCCGCTTCGCGGCCTCGCGAACTTTGGGCCTTATTCGAAGGGGTCATTCGGCGGATACACTTCCCAAATAAGGATTGCGACTGTAGGGCCAGAGAACGCCTTTAAACGACGCGGCGAGTTGATGCTGTTATTGCGGAAATCGCATCAAGCCTCTGATAGGTCAGAATATGTCCCACAATATCCAGGCTTCGAGAATCTTTTCGGTGTGGCTCTCGTTTCAGCACCGCGAGAGGCCCATATCAAATGGCCCGAACACATTCGCGAGTTGCCCGGAGAAGGCGACCCGCAAGCCCGCCTTTACCACGCGATGGAGGCGGCTATCCAGCGGCTCGACACGGTTCGCAACGAGTTCGATGTTGTGCTGGTACACTTTCCGGATAGTTGGGGGCCTGCCACACGCAGTAAATTCTTTGACGCCCGTGACATAATCAAGGCACTTGGCGCTCGATATAACATCCCGACCCAAGTACTGAACGACCGTGCCTTCACTTTTACGCATAAAGCGTCGCTAGCATGGAGATTGGCAACCGCACTTTATGTGAAAGCCGCTGGTACGCCGTGGAAGCTGGCACCGCTGAAGGGTGTTCCGGCTGACACAGCATATATCGGACTCGCTTATGCGCTGCGAGGCGATCAGCAGGACGCACATTATGTGACGTGTTGCTCGCAGGTATTCGACATGGATGGCGGCGGTATGCAGTTCGTGGCTTTCGAGGCTCAGGACCCCGTTGCCGACATTGCCGAGGCGCGTAGAAATCCTTTTCTGAGCCGTGACGATATGCGAGCGGTTCTTGCTCGCAGCCTGTCGCTCTACCAAGGCCGCAATGGTGGTAATCTCCCCAAACGAATGGTCATTCACAAGACTACAGCGTTCAAAGAGAGCGAGATCGAAGGGGCGTTTGATGCGCTGGCAGGCGTCAAGGAGATCGAGTGCGTCGAGGTCAGTTCGGCATCCTGCTGGCGCGGCGTCTGGCTGATCCAGTCCGACGAACGATTGCCCCCTACAAAACCATCTGGCTATCCCGTGCCACGTGGAACGATGGTGATACGCTCTGGCAATTCCGCGCTGGTGTGGGTTGCGGGAAACGCGCCCGAAGTGTCGACCAAAGGTAACTACTATCAAGGCAAGAAGAGTATACCGCGCCCACTGCACTTAATTCGTCATGCAGGCAGTGGACCGCTCGAAATAATCGCTCACGAAGCACTCGCGTTGACCAAGATGGATTGGAACAACGACGCGCTCTATGATCCTGTACCGGTCAGCATTCGTTACTCGCAGAAATTGGCCCGCACGATAGCAAATGTGCCCGACCTGCCTCGGAAAGTGTATCCTTATCGGTTGTTTATGTGAGCATCCCATTCGTCCATTTCCAGAGGCTTTGGCTGCTCGAATCGGGCTCAGCTTTATAACCTGTTATCCCTTATCCATCGTTGACTCGAAACGCCATGTAATAGGCGAATGTTCAGGCGTGGCGGGGCATTCGTCAGCAATTAGTTAATTATTTCGATGACAGATGGCGATAACTGTAACATTTTTCGTCGAGGAATTCGAAGATTAACTCAGCAAGGCGACGCTAATCCATTGTACGTTTGCTGGCGTTCCTTGGAAGAAGGTGGCAGAGTCGACGTTCAAGGAACGAATTCATGTTGAGAAACTACGGATCGACTCGTTACCCGGAGCCGTGGATAAACGATCCCACTCCACGGTGGCCTCCGGTGGCAACTTTACATCGCGCGCCCAAAGATGGAATGAAGATCCCGGTAAAGTTCGCGTGTTCAGTGTCTCGAAATGAAGAACTGGGCCAGATTAAAGGAGCAATCAATTGGATACTCTTCCCCCCCCCCCCCCCCCCCGCGAATTGCGATTCTCCCCCCTTCCTGGTCAGCTTCGCGTTCACTCCTGGGGATGAGGCAGCCGGCGAAACGGTAATGCATGTCATTGTGGTTCATCGGAAAGACGCCGATCTGGAACAATGTGCTAAATCATACTCATGGCCTAAAATCCGGTTGTTCCTAAGGATTCTTAGTGGCAACGTGGCTCCTCGAACTGCTGACCATAATTTTTTTGCCTGGTGCTGAGCGAGTGTGTTATAGGTGGCTCATGCTACGGACTCAAAAACATCGTCATCGAAAGCCGGATTCCCGACGATGTGACCTCAGACCTTGCGGTGGGGCGTTTTGACGCCGCCCGGTACGCTGAACCAACCAGCCGTAAAGGAATTATCGCTGAGCGGCGCGGCCTTACCGGCTTCATGGTGGCCCCATCGCGCTCGGGTTCTTCCGATTGCCCTTCTCTCAAGAATCGTTGCTCATCCCGTAGGCAACTATAACAGATTTTGGTAAGGTTGGGGGGGTCGGTTCTCGTTCGGAACCGAGGTCCCACGAATCGGGGAGCGCCGAAGTGGAAAAACTGTCGGATTACCTCCGAATCTCCGAGGCTGCTGAGTATTTGGGTGTGTCGCCAAACACGCTTCGCAACTGGGGCAACGCAGGGAAGATTGCCACCATTCGCCATCCGGTGAATGACTACCGGCTTTTCAAGCGAGAAGACTTAGATGACTTGTTGAAGCAGGTTGAGACGGCGAGCAAGAAACGATCCAAGAAGTGAAGTGGTCTGGAAGACGTCGGACGAGCGGAACTGAGAAGAATAGGAACGGCAGAGACTGCTAATGGTGACGAGGTTACGAGGACCGAACATGGCGAAACGGAAGAATCCGAGCAAGGAAAAGCGGCTTCGGTCTTCCGCTCCGTACTCATCCAAGATCATCAAGGCTGGGGCGTTGATCGGGGATACCAAGATGCTTCTCTCCCACTGGGACGCAATTGCCCCGGTTGCCGAGAACATCGACCGGATTCAACGGGACAACGTATTCGGCAAAGCGTCTCGTTCCCGTGTTGAAGACATCTTGGTTATCTTTCGACAGCGTTACCTTTGCGAAGAATCGGTTACAAACGCCCTTGTCACGCTCGCCCGAGGCAAGTTCGCTGCTACTGCACTAGAGCGCATCCTCTATTTCCACTCCGCCCGTGCGGACCAATTGCTCCATGATGCCGTCACGGAGATTCTGGTCCCCATGCAACAGCAGGGCTTGGTAGACATCAATGTGCAAGAGTTCCAGCGATCCTTGGCAGAACTATTGGAAGGCAAGCTTCCCAGAGCATGGTCGGACATCACTCTGTTGCGTGCGGTGCAAAGTATATTAGCGACTTTACGAGATTTCGGTGTTCTTCAGGGGGCGGTCAACAAGAAGATCGCTGCATTGTTTCTTCCCATTGAAGCATTCGCCTACATCGTCTTCTACCTCAAACAACACCAGCCTTCGGGAGCGAAACTGCTCGAGTTACCGGACTGGAAACTGTTCTTCTTGACGAGGGAGGGAGTCGAGCGATTCCTGTTTGAATCGCATCAACGTGAATTGCTGGAATACCACGTTGCCGGAAGTGTGACCCGACTGACATTTCCAGCGAACACCCTTGAGGAGTATGCGAATGTCCTCGCTCAAAGATAGTATCGCTCCTCTCGAAAGCGACTTGAAGGCAGTGCCTCCACGCATCAGCGTGTACCACGACCTTCCGTTCGCCATCATGCGGTACGACCCGTCTGACGAATGGGAACTTCGGCGGGAGATCAAGCTGCTGGCTACCCGACTTGAAGCAGTCGGCAAGGACGTTCACATCATCCCGATGTCCGAACTGCTGTGGTCGGCGCTCGACAAGGTTTATGAGAAGGATGACGACGAGGGATTCGAGGCCGTCGTCGCCTTGGAAAAACAGCGGGGCTACGTTGAAGCCCAGCAGCAACTCACCACTTATCTGTCGAGCAAGGTCTGGGTACCGCTGTGGGATTTGCTGGCCGACCGCCTTGCCGCGATCAACCCGGAAAACTCTGTGGTCTTTCTGACTCGTGTTGCCGCTATGTCGCCGGGCATTTTTCACATGTCGATGCTGCTTGACAAAATGCACGGCAGAACGAAAGCGACCACGATCCTGTTCTATCCCGGCTCCATTGAAGGAACGACGGGGCTGAGATTTATGGAATTGAAAGATCGGGACGCACTGGGCAATTACCGGGTCAAAATCTACGGCTGAGGCAAGGGACACCCACATGAAGACTATTGGCGACCTAATTTCCCGCCCCCTCGACCGCAAGATCGAAGAGATTATTCAGGTCGATCAGGCGGACGAGCAATCGGTCCATGCCGAGATTTCGGAGTATGTCGGTACCGACAGTATCCGCGACCAGTACCATCATCTGCTCAAAGCTGTTGCTGAAGCTCCTGCTGATCCTCACGAGAGCGTCGGCGTCTGGGTGTCGGGGTTCTTCGGGTCCGGTAAAAGCTCTTTCGCCAAGAACCTCGGCTACGCGCTGCAAAACAGAACGGTTCTGGGCACCAACTTCGCCGAACTTTTCAAACAGCAACTAGGTGATGAACGCATCAGCGACTTGCTGGACCTCATTAACGCCAAGACCCCAACCGAGGTCATTCTGTTCGAAGTGGCGAAAGAGGCCGACACTCGCAAGGTGACACAGCGAATCGCCGAGTTGATGTACACGGTCTTGCTGCGAGAACTGGGCTACGCCGAGGACTTTGATATCGCAGAGTTGGAGATCGAGCTTGAAGCCGAGGGCAAACTGCCTGAATTCATCGCCATTTGCAAGTCTGAGTTGAAAAAGGACTGGGAAACCGTTCGGGCGGGGGCGCAGAAAGTCTCTCGTGCCAGCGCAATTCTTCACAAACTTGACGACAAAACCCACACTACCGCCGATTCTTGGGCACATACACTGCGTAATCGGGACGCATCCATCTCAGTCAGCAAGGTTGTTGAACGCACATTTGAGCTGTGGGGGCGAAGGCGTCCAGGCAAGGCACTAGTCTTCATCATCGACGAAGTCGGCCAGCACGTTGCTCGTAGTGGCGATAAGATCGAAGACCTGCGGGCAACCATCGAAGAATTCGGGAAAGTCGGGAAGAATCTGCTCAAGGCCCGCAAGATCACGGCCCCTTGCTGGATTGTGGTCACTTCGCAAGAGAAGCTCGATGAAGTGGTCGCTGCCATCGATTCTAAGCGAATTGAGCTGGCCAAGCTCCAAGATCGCTTTCGTTACCGTGTGGACCTCGCTCCGTCTGACATTCGGGAAGTCGCTACGAAGCGTGTCTTGGCCAAGAAGACCGACGCCGAAAAGCCGCTCAAGGACTTGTTCAAGAAGAACGAGGGGCAGTTGAACGCCGCTCTACGATTGGAGCGGACAACTCGCCGCACCGATATTAGCGAAAGCGACTTCATCCACTTCTACCCGTACCCACCGCATTACATCGACCTGTGCATTGGGATCATGTCGGGTATTCGGCTTCAGCCTGGCGCGCCACGGCATTACGGCGGCAGCAACCGAACGATCATCAAGCAGGCTTACGAGATGCTTGTCTCGGATCGCACGGCATTCGCCAAGAAGCCAATTGGAGCGTTGGTGACGCTCGACAAGGTATTCGAGTTGGTGGAAGGCAATCTCTCAAACGAGAAACGTACCGACATTCACCAGATCGCCGAGCGGTTCAAGAGCGACCCCGAAGACAATGGCTGGGCGCTGCGGGTTGCCAAAGTGATTTGTTTGTTGGAATTCATTCGTGACCTGCCCCGCACCGAGGCCAACCTCGCTGCCGTACTGGTCGATGAAGTCGGCAAGGCCACACCACTCAGTGAAGTGCAAGCCGCCGTGAAGCGGTTGGATGCCGCCAAGTTCATTCGCAATACCGAGGAAGGCTGGAAACTCCAAACCGCCCAAGAGAAAAACTGGACCAATGAGCGGAGCGGGCATCTTGATCCCAAGCCCCGTGAGCGGAACGAACTGACTCGCACCGCCCTTCAGCAAATCTTCGATGAACCGGAGTTCAAGACCTACCGCTACCAGAACCGCTCGTTCCGCATCGGCATCAGCGTCGATGGGGCCAGCATTGGCGACGAAGGCGAACTCCCGCTGACCTTGTGCGTTTCCGACGATGCCGACGAACTCACCAAACGCATCGAGGATATTCGCACCGAAAGCCAACAGAAGTCTCACGAGAACGACCTGTATTGGCTCTTCTGCCTGACGCCGGAAATTGATGAACTTGTCGCCCAGCTTCACGCTTCACGGAAGATGGTGGACAAGTACAACCAGATGAGTGCCCAGCAGAAGATCAGCCCCGACGAAGCAACCTGCCTTCAGGACGAAAAGAACGCCAAGAACGGCCACGAGAACCGCCTGCGGGACAAGCTCACTGAGGCAATGGAGCGTGGCACGGGAATGTTCCGTGGCGTCCAGAAAGATGCCTCGGCCTTGGGCAAGGGCTTGAGTGAAATCCTCAAGAAGCTCTTCGGGCAAGTTGTGCCCGACCTCTACCCGAAGCTGCAAATGGGTTCTCGCCCGCTCAAGGGCGATGAAGCCGAGCAGATTCTCAAGGCCGTCGATCTGAAGGTGTTGCCCAAGGTCTTCTACGAAGGCGACCAAGGGCTGGCGATGGTGGTGAAGGACGGAGCCAAACTCGTCATCAACATCAATTCCGAAGTCTGCAAGGAAGTGCTGGACTACCTCAAGAGCGAACACAGTTACGGCAACAAAGACACCCGCATGGGCAAGGCGTTGGAAAAACGCTTCGGCGGTACGCCCTACGGCTGGGAACGTGACATGCTGCGGCTGATCCTCGCCACGCAGTTCCGGGCGGGCGAGATCGAAGTCACCTACCAAGGCAACCGCTTCCACAATTACCAAGACCCGGCATCCCGCACGCCGTTCACCAACAACCCGGCCTTCCGCTCATCGCTCTATTCGCCCCGGCAATCGGTCGGCCTCAAGACGCTCACGCAGGCCGTGCAGCAACTCGAAGACCTCACCGGGGAAGAGGTCGATGTCGAAGAAGGAGCCATCGCCACGGCGTTCAAGAAGGTCGCCGCCGAGGAACTGGAAAAGCTCTACCCGCTCAAGGCGACCGCCGAAGCCCATCGGCTCCCGGTCCTCACGATGCTGTCCGAGTTCCAACAGACTTTGACCGGCATCCAGTCCTCCGCATCGGATGATTGTGTTCGCATCCTTACCGAGAACGGCAAGGAATTCGGGGAGACACGGGACAAGGTTCGCAAGCTGCGTGAATCGCTGGACGGCGAAGCCATCAGCGTGTTGCGGCAGGCCCGGCAAGCGACCGATCAGGTGTGGAACCGGCTCGCCGCTCACAACCCGTCGCCCGAACTCGAAACCACGGTCGAAGAACTGAAAACGCTGCTGACCTCCGAGCAGTTCATCGACTCATGGGACGACATCGCCGCCCACACGAAGAAAGTGCTGGGAGCATACCAAACGGCCTACTGCGATCTGTTCGACCGCCGCAAGAAGTCCTACGAGTCGGCCATTGATGAGATTCAGAACCGCACCGAATGGGCACCACTGGAATCCACAAACCCCGGCATGGCCTCAACCCTGTTGTCGCCGCTCCAAGGGAGAGTCGGGACTGATGAAGACAAAGAGGCCGTGGCGGAAGGCAAATCGCTCGGCAAAGCCAGCCTGACCGAAATGGAGTCCGACCTCGCCGCCGTCGATGGCTTGAAATCGTCGGTCATGGTGAAGTTGCAGGAACTCTCCATCGGCAGCGAGAAGAAAGCCCCCGTGCGGAAGGTGCGGGTGTCGGAGTTCTTCAACCGGCCCATTCAAACGCAGGAGGAACTCGACAAAGCCCTCGACCTCATTCGAGATTCACTTCAGAAGTGCATCGACGAAGGTGCCATCATCATTTTGGAGTGAACCATGCTCAGCCCTCGCCGAATCTTTGAAGACAACATCCGACCAGCCGACCTGCTGCTCAAGGTCTACCGGCTGCTGGAACACGATGCGCCCAACACCGAGGAAGGCGTATTGCGGACGCTGCGAGATTTGGTGAAGGCCGATGACGACGAGGGGTTGATGGTCATTTACAACGAGGTCTTTCTGGGGCTGATTCGGGAGAGCGCCGAAGTCCCGCCTGCATCCATCAAACGCAGTGCCTTGTGCAATTTGCTTAGGCAATCGGTGGTCACGGCCAGCACCGCCTTGGAAACCTACCTGCCGATCCTGCTCAGGGACAATCTGCCGGAAGTCATCGGGCTGCGAGGCCGAGACTTCGTGCCCAAGAAGGACGAAGAGATCAAGAACCAGTTCAAGAACCTCACCTTCGCCCTCGATGAAGTGGTTCGCATTCTGGCTGATCCCGACCCGCTGTTCGTCGCCAACAAGATGATTAGCAGCCTGAACTTCAGCTACCTCAGCGGCAAGCGGGGCATTCACGTCACCGGCGTGCTGCTGGCCCTCGACAACCCTTGGGGGTTGATTGCCAAGCAACTCGGTCGGGCCGAGGACGAAATCAAGAAGACGCTCGACGCCACGGTAAAGCGCCGCAACGACATCGTGCATCGGGCCGACCGGTCGCAAGATGATCCCAGTGGTGCGGCCCAAGAGATCGGCTATCCGTGGGCCAAACAAGCGGTGGAAACAATTCGGGTGGTGTGCCTTGCTCTCGATGATCTGGTGACGGCTCGGCTCAGGGAATTAAAAGCACAAGCAGCGGCGGCACAACCGCAGGGAGCGGCCTGACATGGACCAAGAGATTCGCAACAAGCTCCGCAACGTCGTCACGCAGTGCCGCAAGCTGCTCGAAGAGGCCATTGCGCAGGAGCTTGAAGGCAAGTACGGCATCTTCGCCAAGAAGGATCAGGTGATGGCTGATCCAAGCGCCAAGATGACCCACTTAAGCGAAGAGGAACAGGCGGCTCGCAAAGACATCCTCGATCACTACGCCCACATCAAGGCCCGTGGGTTCAAGCCGAAGGATGCCCTCGATCAGTTGATTCGGGAAATCGCCTTCACGCATCTCAACCGGCTCTGTGCGTACAAGATGATGGAGGCCCGTGAAGTTTACGTCGGTGGTCAAAAGTTCCGTGAAGCGGTCAGCCGGGGCGTCAACTCCAACGGCGTGAAGTTTTATCTGGCGGAACACCCGGAGGAAGAACGGCTCTTCAACACCGGCCATCAGGATGCCGCCTATCGGCATTTCTTGGACTGGCTCGGCGGGGCGCTCTCCGAAGAGATCGGCGTGCTGTTCAACCCCAACGACCCGGCCAATCGCCTCTACCCTCGGCAGAAGACGCTCGATGAAGTTCTCGAACTGCTCAACGGCGGCGGAATCAAGGCCGAGGAAACCGAACTGCGGGACGGGTGGCCGCAGATTTGGTCGCAGGACGAAACCATCGGCTGGGTCTACCAGTATTTCACGCCCAAGGAGCTGCGGGATGCTGCAAGAGACCCGAAGAAAGGTGGAAGTCAAGCTCCCCGCAACTCCTACGAACTGGCCTTCCGCAACCAGTTCTTCACGCCCCGCTATGTGGTTGAGTTCCTCACCGACAACACGCTGGGCCGCATCTGGTACGAAATGCGGAAGGGAGACACCAAGCTCAAGGACCAGTGCCGCTACATGGTCCGCCGCCCCACCGAGATTTTCTTGCAGGAGGGCGAACAGCCGCCCAAGGATGCCGCCGAGGGGAAAGACGATCTTTCTCAGGAAGAACTGCTCAAGCTCCCGGTCCACATTCCGCACCGCCCGAAGAAAGACCCACGGGAACTCAAGATTCTTGACCCCGCCTGCGGCAGCGGCCACTTCCTGCTGTACTGCTTTGACCTGCTGCTCACGATCTACGAGGAAGCCTACGCCGATACTGACCTCGGTCCGGAATTGAAGAAGGACTATCCGACGCTCGATGCCCTCAAGCGGGATGTCCCCCGGCTGATCCTCGCTCACAACCTGCACGGCATCGACATCGACTTGCGGGCCAGTCAGATTGCGGCCCTTGCTCTGTGGCTACGTTGCCAGCGGGCGTATCAGGACATGGGGCTGAAGAAGGATCGTCCCCAGATCACCCGGTCCAACTTCGTCTGTGCCGAGCCGATGCCCGGTGAAGAGCAGATGCTCAAGGAGTTCGTCGGCCAGCTTGAGCCGAAAGTCCTCGGTCAAGTCGTGGAAGTCGTCTTCGACAAGATGAAGCTGGCGGGGGAAGCCGGTTCACTGCTCAAGATCGAGGAAGAAATTCGGGACGCCATTCGTGAAGCCAAGCGCCAATACGCAATGGGCGGATTTTCCATCCAGCGCACGCTGTTCGACAAGCCGACCGAGCCAGTAGTTAAGGTCTTTTCGGTAAAAGACATCACCGATGCGCAGTTCTTCGAAGGTGCCGAAGCGCAGGTGATTGCGGCTCTTCGTTCCTATGCGGAGAGCGCTCAGAACGGTCAACGGCTACAACGTCGGCTTTTCACTGACGATGCCGTTCGGGGATTCGCCTTCGTAGACCTCTGCCAGAAGCGATACGACGTGGTGCTGATGAATCCGCCATTCGGACTGGCCCCGAATCAAGCCATCGTGGCAAAGTACATCACAAAGGAATATCCCGCAATTGCCAAGAACCTCGCATGTGCTTTCGTCCAGCGAGCTTTGCGAGTGCTTTCATCGAATGGAATGGCGGGAACGGTTTCAGATCGCTCCGTTTTCATCCGTAAGAACTATAAGGAGATTCGGCATGAGATGTTGGCAGTCGGCACGTTGTTCTACGCCGATCTTGGCTGGGAAGTGCTTGACGAAGCAAATGTAGAGGCAGCGGCGTTAGTGATGCGTCAGGGATACATCGAGTCATCATGCTTTTTTGATTGTCGCAAAGATGTAGATAAGTCAGAACGGCTCAGAGACTCGATCCGGTCTCTATCGCAGACACTATTGCCGTTTGCGACGTACCTCCATTTTAACGATGAGTTTCTGGCATTCCCCAACACAGCCTTTGCATATTGGGTTCCACGCTCAGTCTTCCTGCTATTCGCTGCTAACAGATCGTTTGAGAAAGAGTGGGCGGCGACCAAGCAAGGCACGGCTCCTGCGGATACTCCGAGGTTTGTGCGACTGTGGTGGGAAGTGCCCGTTCCACAGCTTGCGGACGGATCGTTTGCAAGACTGGCGCATGGCGGCACGTTTTCTCCAATGTTCCGTGATTACTCATTTGTGATTTTGTGGAGGAACAACGGGAAAGACCTCAAGGATTATGTGTGCGAACGTTATCCGTACTTAAATGGTAATCCCGCATGGGTAGTCAAGAACGAGGATCACTACTTTCGAGTCGGATTGCACTTTGGAAAACGATGTCACTGTCTTAGCGTGCAGTTCATGCCTCCGGGTATGGTATTCACAAATGAGGGACACGCAGTATTTCCGGTCGATGCCAAGAAAGCAGCAGTTGTGTGTGGCCTCATGAATACTCGCCTGTACCGTTATGTTGTGAACACATACTGCGGACAGCACAAGCACGGCGGGTACATCGACTCTTTGCCAAGTTTTGACGTTCCTGTTGAGTTGCAGGTTGCACTTGGTGTCTACGCAGAGAAGGAATGGCGGTTTAGGTGTGAATATGGGCGGTTCAATGAGGTCGGCAATTGGTTTGTCGGCCCAGCCTATGCTAAAGGTGACCATCCTCGCACTCTAACAGCAGCGGCGGAAATTTCCGTAAAAGAATACGTTGAGCGGGAGGCAGAGCTTTTGAAGGAGCGCCTAGCACTGGAAGACGAACTCGCACAGTCAGCTAGGCTTGCAGAGCAAGACTGGCAACGTGTCTCGTGGGCATTTTCTGGTAATCCGTTCTTGCACACGTCTACAACTTCAGAGGCGGGAACATTGTCAGAGGACGCCGACGAAGGCGATGACGATTCGAGCGATGATGACGAAGACGTAGGATCAATGCCAGAGTTCGGCCCCGACCAGTTTGGACGAGTTGGCAGCCTTTGTGCGAAGGCGCAGGTGCCTCCGGAATTACTCACCGTAAAGATGCTTTCTCATCTGGACCCTGAGCTAATTAGGCTGCGTGCGCATCAGGAGATGTCATACGGTACGGGAGTTGTATTTGGTCGGTGGGATGTGCGCTTTGTCGCTGGAAACACGACATGGCCGAGATATGAAAATCCGATTGAGCCATTGCTTCATTGCCCACCCGGAGCGCTTCAGGAGTCAGATGGAGTCGAAGCAAAGAAAACGCCTGACGGATACCCCGTGCGAATCAATTGGGATGGCATTCTGACGGATGACCCTGAGCATGGCGACGACATTGAGCGCCGGATGCGAGATGTTTTGGAAGTCATCTGGAAGGATGATGCCGAAGCCATCGAGAGCGAAGCCTGCGAAATACTTGGGGTAAATAAGTTGCGGGATTACATCCGCAAACCCGGCAAAGGTGGCTTCTGGGATGACCACATTTCACGCTACTCGAAGAGCCGCCGCAAGGCTCCGATCTACTGGCTGCTGCAATCCTCGAAGAAAAACTACGCCATTTGGCTCTACTACCACCGGCTCGATAAAGACATGCTCTTCAAGGCGCTGGTGAACTACGTCGAGCCGAAGATTCGCTTGGAAACTAGCCGCCTCGAATCGCTCCACTCCCAGAAGGCCGCTGCGGGCGAAAGCGGCAAAGAGGCCAAGCGGGTCGCCAAGGACGTGGAGCGGCAAGAAGACTTCCTTTCCGAATTGCGGGACTTCGAGGACAAGCTGCGGCGGGCGGCGAATCTGCATCTCGAACCCGACCTCAACGATGGCGTCGTCCTGAACATCGCCCCGCTCCACGAACTCGTCCCGTGGAAGGAAGCCAAGAAATACTGGAATGAACTGATGGAAGGCCAGTACGAATGGTCATCCATCGGCAAGCAATTGCGTGAGAAAGGGTTGGTGAAGTGATGAACTTCGGTGAATCGCTGGCCTACTGGTACTTTCGCCTCAATGGGTTTCTTCCCTTGGCGAACTTCGTTCTCCATCGTCCAGACGCTCCAAGGCGACACAATGCCGACTCGGACCTCTTGGCGGTGAGATTCCCGCATGTCTTTGAGGAAATCGGGGGCCAGCAGGACGACTGGGACAACGACCGCTTTGCAGGTTGGGGACTCGACCATTTCCATCGAACCGTGTGCGTGATCGCTGAGATCAAGACCGGAAAATACGGCGAGGCTTCCATAAACCGAGCCTTCCGCCCGCAGCGTGTGCTGTATGCGGTGCGCCGATTGGGCGTTGTGCCTGCGGATCAATGTGAAGCCGTGTGCGAGGCGCTCGGCAATCGAGGCGTCGTACATCATCAGAACTACTGCTTTGCCAAAGTGCTGATTTCCAATTCCATGCTGGCGTTCGGCACATTCGAGAACACAGCCGCTCACCTACATCTCGAACTTGCTGAGGCAGTTGCATTCATTCGCAACCGCATGACTCGGTATCGGCCAGAGAAAACTGCCGCACGAATGTTCTTCCCCGGCGACCTGATTCAGTTTCTTGCATGGGAAGCGGGGGTCGCAGTAGGTGGCGACGATCTAAGGAACAATGAGGAGCAGCAACAGTAATGGCCGTCGTGACCGAACATCTGATGCAACTCATCGCCAAGCAGGTCGATGACAAAGGGCTGGTCGTCTGGTACGACCCGGAGCAAGCCTACGGCTCGGCGGCGGTGGAACTCACACTCCCCAACACCACCGTGGCCCGCTTCGACGGCAGCTTCCTCAAGCTCCGAAAAGAAATCGACCACTTGATGGGCGACGGACAACCGCCCCGGCTGGTCGTCTACGTCCCCATCGAGCGAGAGAAGACTCACGCCGCCCTGATCGAACTCGACGCTGCGGGGGTCGTCATGCAGCCCCGGCAACAACCCCCGGCCTGCAACACCCGCCTCTCCGTCGTGGCCCGCAACGCCCTCAAGCCGATTCTGGGCGAGGATCAGGTGGGCGAGATCGAACGGCAAGTAGAAGCAGGCAAGCTGTCGCTGGCCGACCTCAACTCGCTGGCCGAACAAGGCATCGACATTTCCACCGGCGTCGTGAAGCTGATCTGCGGCACCGCCAACCCGCAGGAAGTGGCCTTGGCCTTCCTGCACGACGACGAGCATGACAACGAGATCGAAAAGAAGGAGGCCGGGAAGGAACTGCGGCACTTGCTGCAAGTGAGTTATGACATCGAACTTCCCGCAGCCGAAGCGTTGTCGAACAGGCGAGTGAAGCTGGGGCGGCACGTTCTGCTCACCGATCTGTTCGCCGCTCTCAAGAAAGATACGCCGTCGTCCCTCTCTTCTGTTTCCGCCGCACAAAGCACGGGCGGCGTGGATGCCTGTGTGCGACTGACCCGAACATGGCGGAACAGCCGGGAGCATCGGGACAGCTACGTTGCCGTCGCCAACAAGGTCGAACACGAACTGGCCCTCGGCCAGCTTGACCTGCCCGTGGAGCCGCTGAGGGAAAACGAAACCTTCCGGTGCGTCGAACTCGCCTTGCTGGTGCATGTGGAAGGCGAGCTTCTGAAGAAGGCCACCCCGGAGTTGCTGCAACTGGCCAACTATCGCCTCTCCCGCTTCTGGGCCGATGTCGAGCCAAAGATTCAGGCCCGCTGGGCGCTCATTTCGTCCGCCGCCGAGGTCTTGCTGGAGGCCGACCGAGTGGGGAAAGAGATTAAGAAGGCACCGACCACCGTTCCCGCTCTCGTCAAAGCGTATGCCGACGATGACGAGCCGTGGTGCCTGCTCGACACGCACCACCGGCACATGGAGAGCCGCAAGTACAACTTCGAGTTCGACGCCGGTAGCGACCATCACGGGCTGGAAAAGCTCATCACCAAAGCCGAGCAGCGGTACACCGAGGTCGGCAGCGAACTGGCGAAGCACTTCATTACGCAGTTCGCCAAAGCCAAGCATCCGATCAAGGGGCTGTTGCGGCAGCGGGACTTCTTCGAGAAGCAGGTGAAGCCGCATCTGGGTGAAGGCAAGGTCGCCTACGTCTGGGTGGACGCCCTGCGGTTCGAGATGGCCCGTGAGTTGTGCCGGTTGCTGGCCGACGACTTCAAGCTCGAATGCCAGCCCGCCATCGGCACCATGCCCACGATCACCGAGATCGGCATGGCGGCATTGCTCCCGAAGGCCCATGAAGCGGCGAAGGTGGTCAGCGTGGGTGGTGGTAAGCTGGCGTTGGAGATTGGCGGCAAGGTCATCAAGGACCGCAAGGACCGAGTGGCCTTCCTGAAGGAACATGCGGGAGTGCCGGTCTTCGATGCCAAGCTGGACGATCTTCTGCCGAAGCCCGGCAAGAAAGTTCGGGACGGCATTCAAGACGCCCAGTTGATCCTGATTACCTCGCAGGAGATTGACGAACTGGGCGAGGCCGACAATATGTCACAGGCCCGGCTGCAAATCGACGGCGTGCTGAGCCATTTGCGGCGGGGGGTGCGGGTGCTGGCCGATCACGGCATCAAGACCATCGTGCTGGTCGCCGATCACGGGCATCTGTTTGCCGACGAGATCGGGGAGGACATGAAGATCGAAGCCCCCGGTGGCAAAGCGGAAGACCTGCATCGCCGGGTGTGGGTCGGTGTAGGGGGCACGTCCGAGCCGTCCTACCTGCGGACCTCACTGGCCTCGCTGGGTGTGGAGAGCGAATACGACATTGCAACCCCGTGGACGTTTGCCGTCTTCAAGTCGAAAGGCGGTGGGCGAGCCTATTTCCACGGTGGACTGTCTCCCCAAGAACTGATCGTGCCCGTGGTCGTCATGCACTCGACGGCGAAGCCCACGGGGACGACGACCGGCATCCAATGGACGTTGACGCCCGGCACGGCCAAACTGACCACAAGGTTCTTCTCAGTGCAGATTGCCGGGAGCCAGAGCGAATCGAGCCTGTTCGGGTTTGAACCGCCGAAAGTGCGAATCGAACTGCGGGCGAACAAGAAATGCGTGTCGATGCCGGTGAGCGCCTCCTACGGGTTCGAGGATGCGACCGGCGAAGTGAAGCTGAAGATTTCTGAAACTGACAACAAGCGAATCGAACCGAATACCGTCACCGTGATGCTGTCCGAAGAGATTTCTCAGAAGACGGTCGGAGTTTACCTGCTCGATGCCATCACGGGGGCAGAACTGGCGGCTCCCCTGACGGTCGATGTCGCCATTTCGATGTGAGGAAAACGTCATGCCTGAACTTGATCGAAAAGCGGCATCCGTGTTCGCAGGCAAGGTCGTGCGCAAGGATTTGGTGCGCAAGGTAAAAGTCGGGGCGAACGTCCCGGTCTTCGTACTCGAGTACCTACTCGGAAAGTATTGCGCGACCGATGATCCGATCGCCATCGAAGCCGGGCTGAAGGTCGTGAATAACACTCTGACGTCGAACTTTGTCCGTCCTGATGAATCGAACAAGGCGCAGTCGCTAGTCAAGGACAAGGGGAAGCATACGTTCATCGACAAGATTCAGGTGCGGTATGTCTCCGATGATGACAAATACTGGGCGGAACTCAAGAACTTCGGGCACAAGTACGTCCACATCCCCGAACACTTCATGCGGGAGTACGACCGCCTGTTGATGGGCGGCATTTGGGCACAGATTGATTTGCGGCATCAATACGACGAAGAGCAGAAGGGAAAGCGCAGCCCCTTCTGGATCGACAGCATCAAGCCCATCCAGCTTGCAACCTTCGACATCGAAGAGTACCGGGGTTGCCGTGGCGAGTTCACGACGGACGAATGGATTGACCTGCTGCTCCGCACTATAGGAATGGAGCCGTCACATTTTGAGCGGCGGGTGAAGTTGCTATTCCTCGTTCGCCTGCTGGCCCTCTGCGAACAGAATTACAACCTCGTGGAACTTGGCCCTCGTGGAACCGGCAAGAGCTACGGCTATCAGGAGCTTTCGCCATACACGATTCTGCTGACCGGCCCGACGACAGTAGCGAATCTCTTCTACAACATGGCCAGCGGCAAGATGGGACTGGTCGGCATCTGGGACGCCGTGGCGTTCGATGAAGTGGCCGACCTCCAGAAGATGCCAAAGGAGGTCGTGACGACCCTGAAGACCTACTGTGAATCCGGCACATTCGCTCGTGGTAAGGATTCACTTTCAGGGATGGCGTCCATTGCCATGTTCGGCAACACCAACCAGCCGGTCGAGGTCATGGTTCGGTCGTCGCACCTATTCATGCCGATGCCCGAAGTGATTCGGGAAGACATGGCGTTTCTCGACCGCATCCACTTCTACATCCCCGGCTGGGAAATCCCGAAGATGCGGGTCGAGTTTTTCACCGACCATTACGGCTTCGTGGTGGATTACTTGGCCGAGGCGCTGCGTGAACTTCGCCGGCACAACTTCACCGAGATCATCGACCGCCACTTCTCGCTGGGCCACCATCTCAACGCCCGTGATGTGAAGGCCGTTCGCAAATCGGTGTCGGGACTGGTCAAGCTGATCTATCCACACGGCGAAGTGACGAAGGACGAATTGGCCGAGCTTGTGGAACTGGCTCTGGAAGGCCGTCGCCGAGTGAAAGAACAACTCAAAAAGATGGGGTCGTTCGAGTATCACCAGACCTCGTTCTCGTTCATCGACGGCGAGACTCGGGAAGAGCGGTTCGTCGGCGTGCCCGAGCAAGGTGGCCGAGACATGATCGCCGCCGATCCGCTTGCCCCCGGCTCGCTCTACACCGCTTCGGTCGATGACCAAGGCAAAGTCGGCCTCTACCGCCTCGAAGTGGGAACATCACCGGGCACAGGCAAGCTGAAGATTGCAGGCGGTGTAGAAGGAGCGATGAAGGAATCGCTGCAACGAGCCTTCGCCTACCTGCAAGGCCAGAAAGTGAAGATGGGCATTGGGCAGCAGTTCGACACGACGGACTTTCACGTCGAGGCCATCGACTTGTTGAGTAATCACGTTCCCTGCGAGGCCGGTATCGCCTTGGTGGTAGCTGTCTATTCGGCCATCAAGCGCCAATCGGTCCTCGCCGGTCTGGTCATCCTCGGCGACCTGAGCATTCAGGGAAACATCAAGGCCGTCCGCACGTTGGCAGAGCCGTTGCAGGTCAGCATGGATAATGGGGCACGCCGGGCATTGGTCCCACTCGAAAACAAACGGAACTTTCTCGAAGTCTCGGGCGAGATAGTAGAGCGGGTAGACCCCGTATTCTTCTCCGATCCGCTGACAGCGGCGATGAAGGCGTTGGGGATGACATAATGCTGCAAACTGAGCAACTACGAGCATTCTTGCTGGAGTACCTGAAAGCCTTCGGTCCAAATGATGTGAACTCGGAGAAGTCCTTCACAATTAGGGATTTGGGACGAAAGATGGCTTCATCAAAGTGCGCAGAATGGTCGTGGTAACGAACTACACTACATGACGAAACCACCACCCTATGAATCACTGTCGGAGTTGGTCATGGTAGAGCGGCAAAAACAATGTTGCCGATAGCAGATTAATGAGCAACGTCTGCGTCAGGCGGCCTTTCGTTCAAAGCCTTTCACCAGCCCACCGACGAACGACTTCACTTCGATCTCGTCCAAGCTGAGCTTCTCGACTTCCTCAGGCTCTTCTCTCACAGGCGGCAGATGTCCACGGCACATGTGACTTCGGTGCTGGTTGTAATACTCGGTGAACTCTGTGACCAGATGATCCAGATGCCTGCGACCAAAGAGAATGAACTTGGCTAGGCACTCATTTTTGATGGTGCCGATGAACTTTTCACAGCGACCGTTGAGGTTGGGACTTCGCTTGGGAAGTTTGTTGGTGCGGAGACCGTGTGACTTCAGGGTTTCCGTAAACTCTCTGCTGAACTTGGTATCTCGGTCGTGGATTACAATCTCCGGTTTGTGTTCCCGCCCGGCCGTTTCGTCGATGAACTTATTGGCCTGTTCACACACCCAGGCCGATGTTGGGTGGTCAGTTGATGTAGACGCAATGACTTCTCTCGTCGAAACACAAAGCCAAATCAAGACATACATATCCCTGATCCCACGAGACGTCACTGTCTTCACGCTGAAGAAATCACACGCCCAGAGTGTCTCCTTGTGACGTTCCAGGAAGTTGGTCCAGGAGTCCGAGGTGCGATTCGGTCCCGGTTGGATCCCCTCGTCTTTCAGAATGTTTCTGACGGTCTGCCGGCTGATCTTCTTGATGCCGAGCTTCCTCAATTCGCCGAGGATCCGGGTGTATCCAAAGCCAGTCACTGTCGCGATCTGAAGGACGAGCTCCCGGATCTCGCGAGGTTTCCTCTGCCCTCCCTTTGGATTTTGTTTTCGCTTGGGCTGACCTTCGTCTCGGAGCCAGCGGTAGAATGTGCTCACGCTGACGATCGTCAGCAACTCTTCAATGGCCCGGCCGATGACTTTCCCAAACTTGATCAGGCGTTCCCGCTCCTCCGGCCTTGTGTGGATGACGCCGGGAATCCGAGCCCTCAGGATCTTATTCTCTTCTTTCAGAAACTGGATGTACTTCGCCAGTTCTCGATCCGTGGCGGAAGCAATCAACGCCAGCAGTGGATGGAAAATCGCGGCCATATCGGTATTGTCGTAATCTGTAATTTGGAACGGTTTAGCACTTTCGTTGTACCTCACTATGTCGTGATTTCAGCTCCCAAAACGGGGCTGCGAAAACTGTTTTTTTTGAGGCCTCGTCGGGATGCTTGTATAGGTCCGAAATTCGGCAGAACCCGATGAGAGTATTTACTCTCAAATCGGTCTGTCATCAGGAGCGAATGGAGAGAGCGAGAGGTGTAGTGGGAAAATTGGTGTGAGTTACGCTTTCAGCGTGATACAGAACTTGATACAGAATCCATTCGAAACGGTTAGAAACTATTCGAATTCCTGGAAATCGAGTGAGTCGCCAGGCTTGCATTCTTGATCGACGAAAGTGGCAATCTGGAAGAGGCTTATCGCCAAGAGAAACGGTGCAACATCCGCTGTAAGAGTGATGGCCTACGGAACCGAAGGCCCAGTCGGACTCTTCCAACATGCGAAAATGCTCGCAGAGACATCCCGTGACGCAGTTCAACAACTTCCAAGAGTCCTCGTCCAGACAAATCTCTGGCAAGACCGTGAAATTTGTTCTCCAGGAACAGATTTCTCAGCAAGGGACTCTGCTCCGGAAGCAAATACTCCCACTCCCGTAGTATTACTTGAATGGATGCTGGGTTCATTCCGCATCCTCGATCGTCTCATCTCCGTCATCCTCTGTCTCGGACAGGGTTACTTCAGCTGAGGTGGAAATGTCCGGACTGTACTCCAGTAGAGCCTGAAGGAACTGCTCTTCCTGTCCGTCTTCAAAGATATCCTGTTGCAGTTGCTGATGCTTCTTATCGAAAAATCCATTGCCGAGAATGTTGAAGAGAGCCTCAACATCTTCGTAACAGTATTCCTCCAGCAGAGGCAGGATATCGTCGCGGACGGTTCTCTTAAGAGCATGAACATCCTTGATCGGCTTGCCGGCGACCATCAGATAAGAATGACCGATCTGAAGATTTCGTGCATCCCTGCCGACATGCTGACGAATTCGCGCGTTGAGTTCCTCCAGCCAGGCTCGCAATGGCACTCCGCTGATCACCACATCGCGAAGGACGGACGCATCCGGCATCAACTCAATGAAACCGAATCGGCGTCGGAGTGCGGCATCCAGCAGTGAGATCGACCGATCGGCCGTGTTCATCGTCCCGATAACGAAGACATTCTTGGGGACATGGAACTCTTCCTGACTGATGGGGAGGAGAATCTTCTTGCCGCGTTTGTCCTTTTCCAGAACAGTCAGCAGCTCACCAAAGATGCGTGGTATGTCTCCCCGATTGATTTCATCAATAATCAGAAAAAACGAGCGATCCGGCGAAGCCAGGGCATCGTGACAAAGTTGCTTGAAGATGCCATTTCGCAATTCGAATGTCAGCTGTCCTTGCAATACTCCTGGTCGGTGCCCTTCAAGGAAATCTTCATACCCATAGGCCGGATGGAAACAACACCAGCGAACCAGTCCGCCGACACCATTGTTGCCAGTGACGGCAGCTTTCTCGTCCTCATTCAAGTCTGCGAACGCACGGCCAAATGCAGCCATTCCTGCGAGCGTTAGCGCGGTACTCTCTGCCCAATACGTTTTTCCTGTTCCAGGGGGGCCGTACAGGATGACTTGCCCCTTCCGTTCCAGGACCGACTGGATTCTGGCTGGAATGCCGGTCAATTGTGGAACCGGAGTCTTCGGTGGTAAAGGAGTTGGGATTGGGAGAACAACACCGTTCTGGCAATGGCGTTCGATTTCCAGAACATTCTCGGTGTTTTTCTGAATCAGGCTGACAGCAGATTGAAAATCTTCTTCAGTTGGCAACTGCCATTGTGAAAAATCAAGCCATTCTACCGAACGCCGGTGTGGAACGTTCGAGTCGGGAACAAACTCATAGTCACCGGTGACTCGTCCGATTCCCATAACGAAGTCTGTTTCAGTCACGACAATGATGTCGTTGCGACTGATCTTCCCCACAAACTGAATCAACTGCGAAGCCTTTTTCCAGGCGGCGACCGACTCAGGTCCACCCAGCATTTCTCTAAGTTGATCACGAGAGGCCTTGTTTGCTGCCACCCATGACAGATCGCCCACGTCTTTCCAAGTGAGGCCGACGCAACCCTCGCTGCGCATGATCGACCAGCTGTCACCATTCTGTTCCGCATCCTCAATCGCGATACGCCAATAATGGTGGCGAGGACCATACAAGGCGTTCAATGCGGCCGTGAAATGATTCATCGGCAACCCAGCCTGTTGAGCGGCTCTCACAAAACGGCCGGCAGCGAGGTATCGCCCTTCCCCCTCCGGCGGCATCTGTTGGAGTTTTAAGATCGCATACTTTTGCCATTGGTTACTGTGATAATCGTCGATCTTTTCTGGAAACAATAAACTGAAATACTTGTGAGCCCATCCGGTTCCGACGATGTCTGGGAGCAACTCATCCATCTGTTTTTGGAGCTGGAGGTAATCCTCGTCCGTCTTTCCATCTGGTAGTTCGCTCAGTAATTTCGCCCCGAGAACTAATTGATCCCGATGCCGTTCTGCAATTTCGATTGCTGCTTGAGTTGAGATGTCCTCTGGCTTGCTCTTGTCGTTCGGTCCCTGCCAGATTCCGGATTCCTTACGTCGAAACACCCCGAACTTCATGGCGCTACCGCCACCAATGCCTCCAAATTTCTGGGATGGAAACTCATCATCATTTTTGAACTCCAGCCAGTAAACAAGGCTGTCTCGATTGCCATGATCGTGCATGAGTTCGAGAAGCTGTTCCCCTTGCACCGCCTGCAGCTTCTCGGGGCTGAATCGTTCACGGAAGACTAAGAAATACTGCTCCAATTGAGCCTTGGTGAGCAGCTTCCCATCCGCAAGTAGCTCATTGTGTTTCTGCAGAATTTGGGTTCGAATCTTCAATTCGGAGGATGTGGTGTTTCTGCCGGATTCATTGAGCAACTGAAGCAAATTTCGCCCGTCAGGAGTGACCCAGACACTTCGAGCATTCCCACCAGTTCCCGTCACCATCGATGCAGCTGCACACGGAGAAGAAAAAAGATGATCCTTCATCAGCCGGAGTTGCCCGTCCTGCTCAGCAAGAATCCCTTGACTCAGGAGATTCTGCCGTTGTGGGATCAGGTTGGAAGGAGCTGAAGGAACAATGTCTTTGCGGATGACGGCCCCCGAGAGAACAAGAAATCCATCCGCGCTCAATTGCCCCTGAGCATGACAACCTTTGGCATTGATCTCGAAGACCATTGGTGATTCTGACTGCACGTTGACTGCCCTGCCTGATTTTTCCGGTAACCGCCCGTTGCCCCGAACGTCATTGTCCATGTGGCGAGGAACCACAATGTTAACAGCTACGAAGATAGAGTCATGCGAACAGTGGTTGTTCCAGATAGATTAGATCAGTGATCCAGTAAGTCGTTCGCACAAGATCCACAAGTTGAGGTTCAATTTTCCACATTTAGCAACATTGGACAGTCGTCGGTCGTTGATACAGGCCTCCTGGTGCATTGAAAGCATCGCTGAGAGTGTTAATGAAGCTGGCTTTCAAATTCAGGTTTATATATCGTTCAACAGAACATCCACTTCCTCCAGGTACGGGCACTTCCGTGCCACGTCAGCGCGGGCCGCGACACTTCATATCCAATGATTTTGAGCAAAGCTCGTGAAAATCGGCGATGACCGTTAATTCTCTATGCCTGTTGAACCAGAGCAACTCCGAGCGCTCAGTATCCGCCAACCTTGGGCGGAGTTGATCCTGCGCGGAGAGAAAACGGTTGAATACCGTTCCCAGGCAACAACAGTTCGCGGCAAAGTTTACATCTACGCGTCGCTCGCGAAGCTTGATCCGGGCTACGAACAGATTGAAGGAGACTTACCTCGCGGCCTGATCGTAGGCACCGTCGAAATCACCAGCTGCGAGAACGGCAATGGAGATTTTGAATGGATTCTGTCGAACCCACAGCGACTGGCGGAACCAATCGCTCCCAAGGAACAACCCCAACCGGTGTGGTTTTTCCCATTTGGTCGACCGGAAGAGGAACATGCGGAGATCGATGAGACTGCGGTCGTGAATTGCGACGATTCGATGACTGCATCATCTGCAGTTCGGTTTACTCCAGTGATCTCTGCGGCGACGGCTCCTTTCACCCCGTATCACTCCAAGTATTTCGCTTATGAACTCACGAAGCGAGCTGGAGCCGGTCATGCGGACAAACTGGCGCAGTCAATCAGTAATGCCACGGTCTATCTCAACCCACATCAGGTAGATGCCGCCCTTTTCGCATTTCGGTCGCCGCTTTCGCGGGGGGCAATTCTCGCGGACGAAGTCGGTCTCGGAAAAACTATCGAAGCGGGCATCATAGTCAGTCAGCTGTGGGCGGAGAAAAAACGCCGCATTCTGGTCATTGTCCCCGCGACGCTGCGCAAACAATGGAGCGGAGAACTTTCCGACAAATTTTTCATCCCGTCCCTCATTCTGGAGTCCAAGAGCTTTCGCGAACTTTTGAAAAAGATGCGTCAGCCGTTTGAACAGTCACAGCAGGTAGTGATCTGTTCCTACCAGTTTGCCCGGGCGAAGGCAGCGGATGTGACCTCAGTCCCCTGGGACCTGGTTATCATTGACGAAGCCCACCGGCTGCGGAATGTTTACAAGAAAGACAACAAGGTCGCTCGCGCTTTGCGGGATGCCGTTCGCGGTCGCCCTAAAATCCTTCTGACCGCCACTCCCCTCCAGAACTCGCTGATGGAATTGTTCGGGCTAGTGACTTTTGTCGATGAACACGTTTTCGGGAGCGAAGAGGCGTTTCGGGAACTTTACGCCAAGAAGTCAGATAGTCTTCCGGCAGGGACACTCGCAAACCTGCGGGCGCGACTTCTGCCCATTGTTCAACGAACACTCAGAAAACAGGTCGTCGAGTATGTGAAGTACACTAAACGCATCCCGATCACTGAGGATTTCACTCCTTCCGACGACGAAAAGAAGCTTTACAAATACGTCTCGGATTTCCTGCAAAAAGATAACCTGCACTCGCTTCCGAACAGCCAACGACAACTGATCGAACTGGTGCTTCGAAAGATTCTTGCTTCATCCTCCTTCGCCATCGCTGCCACCCTCGGCACGATGATCGATCGACTACGAAAACTTGGACGCGTTGCGGGCGAAGCTGTAGAGGAACATGTTGCCGAAGTTGTGGGCGACGATTTCGAACCTGCCGAATCCATCGAAGAAGAGTGGAAGGATCCGTCCGCTGATGGTAACTCCTCCCCTCCCACTTCCGCTGATGCAAAAGCCTCGGCAACTGATCCCCAAATACTGGTCAAGTCTATACAGGCGGAAGCTGCTGAGCTTCTCCGCTATAAAACCCTCGCGGAATCGATCCAAGAGAACGCCAAAGGGAATTCACTGATCACGGCACTGCGATTAGGCTTTGCCAAAGCTGAAGAACTCGGTTCGAAGCCAAAGGCCCTGATCTTCACCGAATCCCGAAGAACTCAGACGTATCTGCATGATCTTCTTACAAAGAAGGGGTATGCCGGAAAGATTGTTCTCTTTAACGGCACCAATTCGGATCTAGATTCCAAACGCATTTATCAGGAATGGCTCAAACGCCACGCCGGGCAGGAATGTGTCAGCGGGTCACCCACAGCCGACATGCGTTCAGCGTTGGTCGATGAATTTGCGAACAATGCATCGATCATGATCGCCACTGAGTCAGCTGCTGAAGGGGTGAACCTGCAGTTTTGCTCTCTCGTTGTAAATTATGACCTGCCCTGGAACCCGCAGCGGATTGAACAGCGAATCGGACGCTGCCATCGCTACGGCCAGAAGCATGACGTAGTGGTAATTAACTTCGTGAACCGAGCCAACGAAGCAGATCAGCGTGTCTTCGAACTGCTCAACCAGAAATTCAAGCTATTTGATGGTGTTTTTGGGGCTTCGGATGAAGTGCTTGGGGCCCTGGAATCCGGGATCGATATCGAGAAGCGGATTAACGACATCTACAAACGCTGCCGGACAGTCGACGAAATTCAGCAGGCGTTTGATCAGCTGCAGTTGGATCTTTATGAACAAATTATCGCGACATTGCAGGAGACGCGCACGAAGCTGCTGGAGAACTTCGACGAAGATGTTCACCACAAGTTACGGATAATGGAATCGGAGACGGAACAGCGTCTCAATCGCTATGAGGACTGGTTATGGGCGCTGACCGCGACAGAGCTCGCGGAACACGCCGACTTCGATCTCAACAGTCACACCTTCACTCTTCGCGAGCAACCGCAAGATTGCTCATCAGAGCAGATCCCGCTTGGCCGCTACCGCCTCAGGCCTTTGCTGGAACGAAAATCCGAGGAGGTTCCAGATACCGATTTTCACTATCGCCCTGGTCATCCTCTTGCTGAGGGAATTATTGCACGTGCCAAATCCAGAGCGCTCCCACTATGTGAGTTGGAACTCAATTATGCTCAGCGTGGCGCAAAAGTGACTCTTGTCGAAAAGTTGCTTGGAAAATCCGGATGGCTGAGAGTCGAACAACAGACCGTCGTATCACTTGACACGGAAGAAACCCTGCTCTTCGCCGGTGTCACCGACGATGGAGACATTCTGGATCGGGAAACCTGTGAAAAACTGCTGACCATCCCCGCGTCTGATGGCCGGCAGGTTTCGACTGATGAAACTGCACAGAATCTGTTGGACCGGGCTGTCCAGTCGCAGGCAAATCGGGTGCTGATGGAAGCTCAAAATCGTAACGAGGCCTTCTTCGACGCCGAGTCCGACAAGCTCGACCGTTGGGCAGATGATCTAAAAGACAATCTGGAACGCGAGCTGAAGGATCTCGAATTCGAGATTCGTGAAGCCAAAAAGGCCAAGCGGCTTACTGGCGATCTGCAGAGTAAAGTGGCAGCCCAGAAACGGGTCAATGAACTGGAACAGCAGCGGAACCACAAAAAGCGGACACTGTTTGAAGCGCAAGACCAAATCGAACAGCGGAAAGACACGCTGATCTCCGATATCGAAGCACGGCTGCAGCAGCAGACCTCCCGTGAAGAGGTCTTTACCGTTCGCTGGAGGCTCTCATGATCGAGCCACAGCGATTCCGAACACCTCTCCGAATGGCAGGTTACGCAGTTCCTGCGGGTTGTGTGCAACTCGCGGGCTTTCTAGGATTTTTGCAGCCAAATAATCGGCACATTCAGCAGAATCGCTCAAATCAGATCATCAAAAAGTCGATGATAGTCTTGTCACAGGGCGCAACTCGCCCTAAGATAATTGCATCACACCCGTCGCACCGCTCCTTTCCTCGGAAAGTGACGTGCATCAAGGACGGGTCTTTTTTTTGCGCTCTGCCTGGTTCTCCAGTTGCATTTGAGCTATGGCTGGAGGTTCTGGGATGACCTCCGCTCCTCGGCCACCATATCCAAAACCCTGGTTATCCTATGCCCATCAGGTTGCGCTGCTAGTTTCCCGAGGGCTGACTGTCGCTGATCCTGCCGCCGCAGCTCAGTTTCTCTCCCACGTCAACTACTATCGCTTCAGCGGGTATTGCCTGGCATTTGAACAACCCCACCACGAATTTCGGCCAGGCGTTACCTTTGAAGACATTTCAGCAGCCTACGCTTTCGACGTCGCACTGCGCGATCTTCTGACAGAGGCACTGGAGATCATTGAAGTCGATGTCCGCACGACCTTTGCGTACCATTTCGGGCAACAACATGGTGCGTTTGGTCACACCAAGCCTGTCAACTTCTTTCAAAAGTTCGATCATGCCGACCTAATCAGGCGCCTGCATGAGGAAGCAGACCGATCCAGCGAGCTCTTCATCAAGCATTTCCGACGCTGTTACCTAGAGTACCCGGATCTGCCGATCTGGATGCTGACTGAAGTTGTCTCCTTCGGAACACTCGTCCGGATGTTCCGTGGAATGCAGCGTCACGATCAACAGGCTGTTGCAACGCGATACGGAATGCAGGCGACCTTTTTCGGCCCGATCCTGCTGCATCTCGTCTACGTCCGAAATCTTTGTGCCCATCATTCGCGGCTGTGGGATCGCATCTGGTCAGTCAAGGCAACGCTTCCGCGTGGTCCGATGTGGCAACCACCGCTGCTTCCACAAAATGAGCGGTTATTTTCGACCCTCTGTTTGACGCAGCACTTGCTCAAGCGTTGCCCGCTGATTGGAAGTTTTGGAGCAGAATGGCGAGACCGGTTGCATCAACTGCTCCGAAATCCCCCCAACTCCGCTGATGCCCTCAACTGCATGGGAATTCCGCCGAACTGGGAGCAGCATCCGGTCTGGAAGTGAGCATGCCGACAACCACCAACGATAACATCGAATCTCTGTCGCTGACGCTGAAGACGCCGGAGTCCGCAGCGGATGCCGCCGCGGTTGCGTCGATGCTGCGTGCAATTGTCGTGCTTGTCGATGAGACCAAAAGGGAGTTAGGCGCTGAAACTGAAATTGCGATCCGTGTTCGCCCTTTCACCGAAGGCAGCCTCGAAATCCCGTTTGATCTCATCGTCTACGGAGCTGGCGCACTGCTAGGTTTCAATGCGATGGTTTCTCAAATATTGAAGACGATTCAGCAGGTTGTTGATCTTCGAAAGTCGCTGAAAGGAACTCCATCGGCTGCAGCATCGACCGAATCTCTGCGGCATGATGCTGCAAGTCCCGCTTTCACTAGAAGCACTGTCGCCAATATCAATCAGAATCCTCGAGTTAATTCTGCGCTTCATCAGGCATTTGTCGATTTGGACAATGACAAGGAGATCACGGGCGTCCGCGTTGTCGATGAGACAACTGGCGAAGAGCTTGTCAGTGTTGACCGTGAAGAGTTCGCATACTTTCGCACTCCTGCTGCAACCTTATCCGAAAATCCTCCTCTCGAACGCACGCGAAAAGTCACTACGACTCTGACAATCCATACTCCAGTGCTGCAAGGCCCAAAGAAATGGACGTTTATCTACGAAGGACTTCAAATTTCGGTCTCGATCAAAGATCAAATTTTCTTGGCTCAAGTCGCAGGTGGGGTTGAGGCGTTCCGGAATGGAGATCGCCTGAGTGTTGACTTGGAGATTGGTGAGAAATTCGTGCCAGCCATCGCCGAGTACGAGCGAACGAAGAGGTATGCCATTACGAAAGTTCATGAACACATTCCACGGCCATTACCGCCAGTACAAACGATTTTTAAATTTCCTGATGCTCCAGAGGCGAAGTCTCCAGAAGAACAGGAGGGCACGAAATGACAGATCCTTCGTCAGGTCGATTGAAAAAATACTTCGCACTCAAGCCTGCGAAGTGTCCGAAGTGTGGGCATTGGCCGGTCGCGGAGATTTGGTACGGGTCTTATGATTTCACCTACGATTTGAAGGCAAAACTTGAATCCGGAACGGTGATTCTGGGCGGGTGTTGTGTGGATCCGGAGGACGATCCGGTTTGGGCCTGTTCCACATGTGATTGGCAGGGCTGGCGAAAAGACAAGGAAGAACGAAAAGCGAAATGAGTCGGAAAACGAAATTAGAACTGACCTGGATCGGGAAAGAGAACCGGCCGAAGTTGGAGCCACGGATTCTGCTGGAAGATTCGGAGAAGTCGTATCACGCTGAGCAGCGCGTGAGTGAGAACGACCAGTTCGACAACCGCCTGATCTTCGGCGACAACCTGCTGGCTTTGAAGGCTCTGGAAGCCGAGTTCACCGGCAAGGTGAAGTGCGTCTACATCGATCCCCCATACAACACCGGCTCAGCATTCACCCACTACGACGACGGAGTGGAGCATTCCCTGTGGCTGTCACTTATGCGGGATCGTCTGGAGCTTTTGCGCAAACTCTTGCGGGATGACGGGAGCATCTGGATCAGCATAGATGACAATGAAGGGCATTACCTCAAAGTCTTAGGGGACGAAGTTTTTGGGCGTTTTAATTTTGTCGGTAACGTGATTTGGCAAAAGAAATACTCACCTGCGAACGATTCAATTTGGCTCAGTGATAGCCACGATCACATCCTTGTATTTGCGAAAAACAAAGGCATCTGGAGACCTCAGAAACTTGCGCGTACTCAAAAGGCAGATGCTGCATATAAGAACCCGGACGACGATCCACGCGGTCCATGGAAGGCAGGTGATTATACCTGTGCAAAAACTTCAGTTGAGCGTCCGAACCTATATTATCCAATAATTCAGCCAGAGACTGGAGAGGAGATTTTTCCAAGTCGGACTCGAGTTTGTCCGAGCACAATCCGTTATTGATTTAATGAGTGAATGAACCACCTCGCTACGGCCATGAATCAAGGCTTCACAGTTGTCTGGAACGACTGTCAACAATTCTACTGATCTGCTGAGCAGAGAAGCGTCACGTCATGAGTGGAAAAACCATTCGAATTTATCTGGTAAACGGCTTGCCGACAGACATTCTGACGGCGGAGATCATCAATTGGACAGGTAAGGTCATTGTAACTCCTCGATCACAGTTGGCTGAGCTGGCGAAAAGAGAGGAAGCCCGTCGGACCGGTGTGTATTGTCTTGTCGGTCCGGACCCAGAAAACGCCTTCAGAGACACAGTCTACTTCGGTGAGGGCGACAATGTTTTGTCTCGGTTGACAGCCCACGACAGAGATGAAACCAAGGATTTCTGGACGCGCTGTGCCTTGGTAATTAGCAAAGACCAAAACATCACCAAGTCTCACGGGCGTTATCTGGAAAGTCGGCTGATCTCGATCGCCAGCCAGGCCGACCGCTCCATAATCCATAATGGCACTGCTCCGCCGCTTCCTCCCTTACCCGAGTCTGACCTCGCAGACATGGAGTATTTCCTTGGCCAACTTCAGATGATGCTTCCGGTGCTTGGTTTCAATTTTTTGCAACCCAAGCCGACAGCCACCCTGAGTGGCGACGATGGGGAGACTGATGAATCACCACTGTTCACGCTGAATGTGGTAGGAGCCCAGGCAAAAGCCCGCGAAATCAATGGGGAATTCATCGTCCTTAAAGGTTCGACCGCCAGGAAAGAGGGCCTGAAGTCGTGGACCTCGTACAAAGCACTTCGAGATCAGCTCGTCGAAGAAGGAAAACTGGTCGACAGTTCGCAACCGGGATTCTTCGTACTAACGGACGATATCGCTTTTTCCAGCCCGAGTGCAGGTGGCGCGGTCGTCAATGCCGGGAACATCAATGGCCGAATTGCCTGGAAGACCGAAGCCGGAGAGACCTATCAGGAGTGGCACGAACGAAAGCTCGCGAAAGTGATTCCTGACGATTTCAACGACGATGATTCGTTTACAGGATTGTGACGTCAATATTCGCTAGGCGAAAGCAACGTCCAATGCCTGCCATCGTTCTGTGCCCAGACGTCAATTTCATCGAGCGGAAAATCAGTGAATGGGATCTCCTGCTGGATGAACTCCGGTTCGCCCGTGTCCGGGATGGCCGCAAGAAATGCTGAATGGTCTGGTTTTATGGCCAGCTTCCAGAAGTGCATCAGGCTGATTCGTTTATCCTTTCGGGCGGCTTTCTGGAATTCGTCGCTGGTGAGATGCAAAGCGATGGCATCAACCAGCCAATAGGCCCCACCGTGCCCTGCCAGATACTGGATTCCTTCGGTGTAGATGACAGAACGGTTGAAGCTGTGCCGGAACCCCTTCGGCCCAAATGATGTGAACTGAGATAAATTCTTTTTCGTGCTGCAGTTGGGACAGAAGTCAGCCCCGGAAAAGTGCACTGGATGATCAGAATGACGAACTGCTGAACACAAAGACGCTGCGGTCCGACGACTCATTGCGAGAGCTGTCCGCGGTAGTGTGGCCGGAAAGATATTGCAGCCTATTGAGTCTCTGTGCGCACCGGCTTTAAGCGGCCTTTCGTTCAAAGCCCTTCACCAGCCCACCGACGAAGGATTTCACTTCGATCTCGTCGAGGCAGAGCGTCTCGATTTCCTCCGGTTCTTTACTCACCGGCGGCAGGTGTCCACGGCACATGTGACTTCGGTGTTGGTTGTAGTATTCCGTGAACTCTGCAACGAGATGATCCAGGTGCCTGCGACCAAAGAGGATGAACTTCGCCAGGCACTCGTTTTTGATGGTCCCGATGAATTTTTCACAGCGTCCATTCAAATTCGGACTGCGCTTGGGGAGCTTGTTGGTTCTCAGCCCGTGAGACTTCAGCGTTTCAGTAAACTCTCTGCTGAACTTCGTGTCCCGGTCGCGGATCACGATGTCTGGCTTATGCTCTCGCCCGTCCGTTTCGTCGATGAACTTCCTGGCCTGTTCACAAACCCAGGCGGATGTCGGGTGCTCCGTTGAAGCGGACGCAATCACTTCCCGCGTGGAGATACACAGCCACACGAGCACATACATCTCCCGCAGCCCACGTTTGGTGACCGTCTTCACGCTGAAGAAGTCGCAAGCCCAGAGCGTCTCCTTGTGGCGCTCCAGGAAATTAGTCCAGGAGTCCGAGGTCCGATTGGGACCGGGCTGGATCCCCTCTTCCTTGAGGATGTTCCTGACCGTCTGCCTACTGATCTTTTTGATCCCGAGCTTTCTCAACTCTCCTAGGATACGAGTGTACCCGAACCCAGGGACGGCTGCGATTTGCAGGACTAATTCTCGGCTCTCTCTCTGGACTTCCGCTGTCCTCCCTTGGGGTTCTGCTTCCGCTTCGCAGTCCCCTGCTCTTCTCGCAGCCAGCGATAGAACGTGCTGGGGCTGACAATCGTGATCAGTTGCTCAATCGCTCTGCCGATGATCCTCACGAACTTGATCAACCGATGCCGCTCCTCAGGCCGTGTATGAATGACACCCGGAATCCGTGTCCGCAGGATCTTGTTCACTTCTTTCAGGAACTGGATGTACTTGGCCAGTTCCCGGTCGGTGGCCGAGGCAATCAGAGCGAGCAGCGGATGAAAAATCAGGGACATTCGGTTATGGTCGCAAGCGGTAAATAGGAACGGAGTTGCACATTGCTTTTACCGCACCATGACCTGAATACGCGAGTCAAAACGTGGCCTCGAAAGGACAGTGGTTTGAGGCCACATTGGAGCGCCGTAAGAGTCCGAAAAACAGGCACGATCCGATGTCTCCAAATCACTGTATTGAGTCGCCAGGAGACACTGTTTTTCAGGCGATAAACCGTACTAAGATCGCTTAAATTTCTCTACGGAAAATTACGGAGAAACGAGCCAATTACGGAGCATACTCGCGTCAGAATGTGTAGTTTTGCAACGCTATGCGAAACGTACTCTATCGCGTAAAATCAAGCTGTCCCGAGCCTTGAGACCCCTCGGACTGAAAAGTGCAATCCGTCTACGGAACCGAAGGAGTAGGAACGCCTGATGCACTCTTCTGACACCGAACGACCAATTGAGGTCTGTTGCGAGAATATCGACTGCCAGCAACCGGATTCTTTCCGGTTTACGCCGTCCGAGTTTGAGAGTTTTCTCAATGGCGACGACTTCCATTGCTCCTCGTGCGGTGATGAGATGTCGGCTACTGGCTATCGCATTTACTGCTACATCTGCGATATGGAAGTTGAGGGCTACTCACTTTCGCAAATACCTCTCTTGCTCCAAGAGCGTTGTGCTAGTTGTGCGGGACGTGAAGAGTGGAATGCCGATTTTTATTCGATATGCATAGCAGGATCATGGTTCGCTGAGTTCGATATGTACGACTGGTCAATGACTCCCAAGCAAGCCGACGACCTCAAACGAAAAGGACGAACTGACTATTGGGAAGGGCTGGTTCACTTCTGTTCGGCAGAAGAGTTCGTTTCGATCTACAAGGAGCGGTGTATTCGGTCGAGTTCGACCGGCTTGTACAACAAACGGAATCCAACCGAGTCAAAAGCGGTCTGCCTCACAGAAACCACGGTACAGAACTGGCAGGAGATTAAAGATGTTCATGGAGAATACGGTTTCGTCTTTCGCAAGAGTGAAGTGATTGGATTGAACGGAGCACCGGTAATCAGCTTGCCTCAATCGGTCATCGACACCATGAAGATGAAGAACGAAACGATTCCAAAGACGCTATGGCCCTATCTCACTAAGCTCTCGCTTCCAACTGCTCGTTCACAAAAGAAGATCGACTTCCTTCACGAACGGGAATGGCGAGTGCCAAGTGACATGCGATTCGACGAGATAACGCCCTATGCTGTCGTCTTCCCGAAAGCCCGACCGGGGATTGCAGGTGAAGAACTCATTCTGCAAGCAGCAAGAGAATTTCAGGAAATTTCGGAAAGCGACCTAATCACGGTCGAGGACGTAAAGGCAGCACTGAGAGTGATCCCACACATCGATTTGTCCAAGATCGAAGGCGAATCAGAGACAGTTCACACATGGCTGATGAGAAACGAGGTTCGAACGAGGGAGCAACTCACTGCACTCTCCCAGTCAAAGGCTATTTTTGACTTTCTGGCAAAGGTCTACACCGAGGAACTTGGCCGACTGACCGACACGCCACTTGATCCAACGGCGGTCGGAACGTGGGCGGCATCGCTGTTCGTTTACGGACTTCGAGATGAAAATAAGGAGTCAGTAGTTGAACAGATTCGGGCAACTCCCGAATATATTAACCGTCACGAGAGTTGAGGCATTCAGATTTCGTGCATCATTGTACGTGATCATTTCTCCTGCCTGCCAACGTAGAAGCGTGGATCGTGCTGGAATGTCAGGTTCGTTTTAACTCCATTGGATAAGGAAATGACAAAAACGAAGTCAGCGGATGCACCGAACCGAGACAAAGGCAGCTATCGGCACATGCTCGACCTCGTGTCGGCGTCAACGTTCCGTGATGTAGTGAATAGTCTTCTCGATGGGACGGATTCTCATTTGGCAGAGGCAGATTGTCGCCACCCTATTGGTCGCTTAAAAAAGACGGAATGGACGGAGACTATTCTCGAAGATTACATGAAGCGACATCCACTACCCGAATCCGAGGGATTGCACCGGAAATGGTGGATTCCATTCAAAGGAAATCGACCGACGTGGGATTTGATTTGCCATCTTGAAGTTGAGGGGAAGCCGGGCTTGCTTCTTGTCGAAGCGAAGGCTCATCTGGATGAGATGAGTGAAAAGAACTGCAAGTCTCCGGTGGACAAAAAGAACGAACGCTCCATTGCCAACGACCTCAGTATTCGTCTGCGGCTCGCAGAGACAAGCCTCGCATTAAGTTCGTTGGGGGCCGGTTTCTTTCACCTGTCCGCCGACCACGACTACCAACTATCGAACCGGCTCGCCTATCTCCACAAGCTTGCCTGCGACGGCGTACCGGTCGTTCTGATGTACCTTGGCTGGGAAGGTTCATCGGACTGGACAATCGACCCATTTCCTGATGGTGCGGCATGGCGGGAAGCGGTGAAAGGGCATTTCGAGCGAATCGGACCTTGGCAATTTGTCGAGACGCAACATCGGCTGGAATCGGGCGTCCCGTATCAGATGATCGTTCGCAGTCTTAGCCCAAGAATCTTGCCGCTTCCTCCATGCTCCTGATTGACCGTGGAGTTCGAGAAGACCGGTCTCAGCTACGTCTTCGCCGGTCGAAACTCGAACGTCGCCTTCACGATGCCGTGATCGGTCGTGCCGCTCTTCTTGTGGACTTCCCGGTTCAGATGATCGTTCATGACCTCGGAACCCAAGAACGCCCAGACTCGCTTCCGTGAGTTGTCGTAGAACTCCTGCGAGACCAAGATGTGGCCGAGGGACTCTTGGCAGTTGTGACAAAAGTGCGTGCGATACATGTCCCGTGAACATCAATTCGACTCCCAGAAGCTCTCTAATAGCCACCAGCTTGTGAACGGAAGGTCATTTGACAGCAGCGGAGTGATTTGGCTGGAAATGCCCAGCAGAAATCCTCGACCAGGAAGAAGCTATCAAAGATGCCAGAGAATGGTTGAAGGAGAATATTGGCGAAGAAATCGTTGCTCCACCACATATCGAAGCACAGTCAAGGACCAGCATTAGCGTCATTGTTGTTCCCTACTAGCGAGGACCACCTCCTCGCTAGTAGGGAACAACAATGATGTTTCATCCGGGACGCATTGTCGCCACTCCAGCCGTCCTCGAATCTCTTGAGACTGCCGAGCAATCTGCCTGGGAGTTCGTCACTAAGCACATCTCCGGAGATTGGGCAATTGTCGATGATGAAGACAAGGAATCGAATATCCCATCTCCAGCATCCGCTCAGTACCCACCACCGAAAGTGTAATGTGATGCTGCACCCCGGACCTCGTTTCCACAGATTTCAGGTTCCGGCCAGATGCTTCGAAGAAATGCATCGCGGCCTCATCTTCAAGAGAGGGGGGATTGGAAACGTCGATCACCACCTGGGCACCAGTCAATGCCCGCTCCAGACCTTCCCCGGTAACGGCGTTAATGCCCGTTGAAGGGGATGCTGCGATCACTCGATTTCTCCGTTCCCGCAAGTGATTGACAACCTGCGAACCGATCAGACCAGTACCACCAATGACGACGATTTTCATGGGATTCCCCTTTGATTAACGGAACTTATTTCTAAAGCACTTTGCCGAACGAGTTCCACGCCCCCGCTTCGCGGCGTACATCGCTCTTCTTCCCGGAGACTCTCGCCAGAGTGGGCGCTTGTTGAAGAAAACAGCTTCATCACTCGTCCACTCTGGCGCGAACTTGGTCAGTGAACTCTGTTGGGAGACTGATAGCTACCGGGAACGCTTCCGAATCCGATGCTCACCCGATTCCACGAGTTGATGGTTGCGATAACCCAGATCAAATCTCCCAGTTCCTGATCACTGAACTGGCCGCGAGCCTGCTCGAACACTTCATCCGAAGAGGGCCTGTCTCCTCGCCAGCGGATCTGCCCTGGACGGTTTGAGGGTCTCTGGTGTTCTCGACTACTCACTGCGATCTCAAAGTGCGCTTCCCCTTCGCTTCCCCGCAGGCTATCAAGCAATCGATCGACATACGATTCGACGCGTGCGGTTTTGGTATGGGAGAATGCATCAGGCTCGTAGCGGTGTCCGTAGGGAACTTCCTTCGGGGCGTCTGCACGGCGAGCTGGCGCTGGTTCGTCTCCGGGCTCGTAAGACCCAGATTCCGTGGGCTGAGAAATCGCGATGGTTCTTGCGAAAGCCGGATGCGGGAGATCCGCACGTCCGGTTTGACGAGCGGGAGGTGGAAACGGAGCATGGCAAGGCTATTGAGGCACCGGCAACCGAAAGGGCCGGAAACGGATAGGCCCACTGCAACTACCGCGCCACCTCTCAACTCTACATCGCGTGTTTTCGGTCTGTCTCCCTCGAGGTCCTGCGGTCGTGTTCCGACACGTTCATCTTAATAAAAATTTGATATCGGCAACGTCTTTCTTAACCCCTTTTTGATGTCCCCTCTGATCTAATTCCTTCTCTTAGTGCTCGTCTGAAGGATTTGACATGGACATCATCTGGTTGGGGGCGGGGACAGTGTTCTTTGCTGTTTCCTACGGACTAGTAAGCTTCTTCGCACTTTTAGAAGCGGAGGATTGAACATGGACTGGACCACGATTGTTTCGCTCGTCGTTACTGGCGGTCTGGCGATTTACCTCGCTGTTGCTCTTCTGGCTCCGGAGAAGTTTTCATGACTGGAAACACATTCACCCAAATAGCTCTCTTTCTGGGAGTTCTGCTGGCCTGTGCCAAACCATTAGGGTGGTACATCGGGAGAGTCTATACCGGGACAGCACCGCTCCTTGGAAAGCCACTTGGATTTCTTGAACGGCTGATGTATCGACTCAGCGGAATCGATCGCACTGCCGAGATGACCTGGCAGCAGTATTCCATAGCGGTACTCGCCTTCAGCTTCGTCAGCTTTCTGAGCGTTTACTGCGTTCAGAGATTGCAGGCGGTTCTACCTTTCAACCCGGCGGACTTGAGAGCTGTCTCGACGGATTCCGCTTTCAACACTGCTGTCAGTTTTGCGACGAATACAAACTGGCAAGGATATAGCGGTGAACTCACGATGAGTTATCTGACGCAGATGCTGGTGTTGACGACTCAAAACTTTGTATCTGCTGGAGTCGGTTTGGCGGTACTGATCGCGCTGATCCGAGGATTCACCCGTCAGTCAAGTAGCACCATCGGCAATTTTTGGGTCGATTTAGTGCAGGGAACGATCTATCTCCTTTTGCCGTTGTCGCTCGTACTGGCTGTTGTTCTTGTCTCTCAAGGAGTGGTGCAATCGTTAGGCTCTTCTCCAGAGACGACACTCTTAGAACCAGTTAATACGGATGGGAAGACGCTCACCAAACAAACCATTGCCATTGGGCCCGCAGCATCTCAGATTGCCATCAAGCAACTCGGGACGAATGGAGGCGGATTCTTTAATGTTAACTCGGCTCATCCATTGGAGAATCCGACACCGTTATCGAACTTTCTGGAACTGCTTGCGATTCTTCTCATTCCGGTCGCACTCTGCTTTACGTTCGGAGGCATGATCGGAAAACGACGCCAGGGCTGGGCAATTTTCTCAGCGATGGCTGTCATCTTCGTTCCGCTTCTCTTGCTCGTGACCTTCTCAGAACAACAGGGAAATCCCGTTCTCAATAAGCTAGGAATTGATCAGGTGGCTTCCGATTTCCAATCCGGTGGGAATATGGAAGGCAAAGAGGCTCGGTTTGGAATTGCCAACTCCGCAATGTGGTCTGTTGTGACGACGGCCGCATCCAATGGTTCTGTGAATGCAATGCACGATTCGTTTAGCCCCTTGGGGGGATTGATTCCGCTGTGGCTGATGCAATTGGGGGAAGTCGTTTTCGGAGGTGTCGGTTCCGGACTTTATGGAATGCTGCTATTTGCAATCGTGGCGGTGTTTATCGCCGGTCAGATGGTGGGACGAACTCCAGAGTACCTGGGGAAGAAGATCGGGGCGTTTGAAATGAAGATGGCCTCGTTGGCGATCTTGCTTCCCTGTGCGACGGTCCTGGTAGGAACTGCTCTCGCTGTCGTCCTGACAGCTGGGCGAGAAACGATTTTCAATCCTGGCTCCCATGGGTTCAGCGAAGTCCTCTATGCGTTCTCATCAGCGTCCAACAACAATGGCAGTGCGTTTGCCGGTCTGGGAGCCAATACCCCTTTCTATAACGGCCTACTGGGACTGGCGATGCTGATTGGTCGATTCTGGGTGATGCTCCCGGTTCTGGCGATTGCAGGTTCACTGGCTGCCAAGAAGTCCGTTCCCGCTAGTCCTGGAACGCTGCCCACCGACACTCCGCTGTTTGTCATCATGCTGGTTGCGGTCGTGATCGTGGTGGGAGCATTGAGCTACTTCCCTGCCCTGGCTTTGGGGCTCATTGTCGAACATCTTCAGCTCTCGGTGATGAATTAGGAGTGCACACATGACAAAAACCTCCACACCACACTTCAATCAACATGTCATCGGCGATGCGATTGTTTCTTCATTTCAAAAGCTCGACCCTCGTGTTCAGCTTCGCAATCCAGTGATGTTCGCTGTTTATCTGGGAAGCATGCTGACGACACTGTTCTGGATCAACTCGCTGATGACATCAACGGGCGAATCGTCCGGTTTCATTCTGGGAGTTTCGATCTGGCTCTGGTTCACAGTGCTGTTTGCCAACTTTGCGGAAGCAATTGCTGAAGGGCATGGAAAGGCTCAGGCGGCCTCATTAAAGAAGAGCCGATCCACAGCGACTGCCCATCGGTTAGCTACTCCCTCCGATCGTCAGGGAACAGAAATTTCCGCCACGGAATTGAAGAGGGGGGATTTCGTCATCGTGAAAGCGGCCGAAACAATCCCGGCGGATGGAGAAGTTATCGAAGGGGTCGCATCCGTCGATGAAAGTGCCATCACCGGAGAGAGTGCTCCCGTCGTGCGAGAGAGCGGAGGGGATCGCAGTTCCGTCACGGGAGGAACCCGGGTCATCTCCGACTGGCTGATCATTCAGGTCAAGACACTGCCGGGACAGAGTTTTCTGGATCGCATGATTGCCATGGTGGAAGGTGCCAAACGTCAGAAAACTCCGAACGAAATTGCTCTGGCGATTCTCCTGTCTGCTCTCACTCTGATCTTCCTGCTGGTCGTGGCCACACTGCTTCCCTATTCGATCTACAGCGTCGAAGCCTCCGGGCAAGGACAAGCAATCAGTCTGACGGTTCTCATCGTCCTGTTTGTCTGTCTCGCTCCGACTACAATTGGAGCCCTCCTTTCAGCGATTGGGATTGCCGGGATGAATCGCCTCAGCCAGGCGAATGTGATTGCCATGTCCGGTCGAGCGGTCGAAGCGGCCGGCGATGTAGATGTTTTGCTGCTGGACAAGACCGGCACGATTACTCTTGGAAATCGTCAGGCGACACGTTTTGTTCCGGCTGATGGAGTTCCAGAAAAAGAGTTGGCCGAGGTGTCTCATCTGGCCTCCTTGGCAGATGAGACGGCGGAGGGCCGAAGCATCGCCGTCCTGGCAAAGAGGCACTTTGGGCTGCGGGGACGAGATTTGGAGCAAATCAAACCACACTTCGTCCCGTTTTCCGCTCGCACCCGGATGAGCGGTGTGACCATCGATGGGATGGAAATTCGTAAAGGTGCTGCCGAAGCAGTCGAGGTTCACGTTAAGTCCCATGGCGGATTTTTTCCTGACGACGTGAAACACCATGTTCAACAAATTGCGAATGCAGGTGGAACACCGCTGGTGGTCAGCCGGGATGCTCAAGTGCTCGGGGTGATTGAACTCAAGGATATTGTCAAAGGAGGCATCAAGGAACGATTTGCCGAACTGCGACAGATGGGGATCAAGACCGTCATGATCACGGGGGACAATCCTCTGACGGCCGCTGCGATCGCTGCCGAAGCGGGAGTAGATGACTATCTGGCGGAGGCCACTCCTGAAGCCAAGCTCTCACTGATCCGTGATTATCAGAAAGGAGGCCGACTGGTTGCCATGACCGGGGACGGCACCAACGATGCCCCGGCACTGGCTCAGGCAGATGTGGCGGTGGCGATGAACAGCGGAACGCAGGCAGCCAAAGAAGCAGGAAACATGGTCGATCTTGATTCGAATCCCACGAAACTGATCGAGATCGTCAACATTGGCAAGCAGCTCCTGATGACTCGCGGATCGCTCACCACCTTTAGCATTGCCAACGATGTCGCCAAGTATTTTGCAATCCTTCCGGCAGCGTTCGCCGCGACGTACCCCGCACTCAAGTCGCTGGACCTGATGCGACTCACCTCCCCGAACAGCGCCATTCTTTCGGCAGTGATCTTCAACGCCCTGATCATCATCGCCCTGGTGCCACTGGCATTGAATGGGGTTGCCTATCGTCCCGTCGGTGCGGCTCAATTATTACGGAACAACCTGTTGGTTTATGGAGTCGGCGGACTGATTGTCCCCTTTATCGGAATCAAAGTGATCGATTTGCTGCTCTTCGCGGTAGGTCTGGCCTGATCCACGACGCGGCTCCATCCTGTTGACAAGGAAAACTCATCATGCTTCAACAACTTCGAATTGCGACCTCGCTGCTGTTCGGCTTCACCATTCTCACTGGGGTCACTTATCCGCTCGTGGTGACGGTTGTTGCTCAAACCGTGTTCCCTCATCAGGCAAACGGCAGCCTTGAGAAACAAGGGGGAAAAGTCATCGGTTCTGACTTGATCGGACAACAGTTTACTCGTCCGGACTACTTCTGGGGACGACTCTCTGCGACATCCCCCGTCCCTTTCAATGCTGCGGCCTCCAGTGGATCAAACTACGGTCCTTTACATCCCAGCCTGAAGGAGGCAGCGGAAGCCCGAGTGACAGAGCTTCGGAAATGGAGTACCCCTGACTCGAAAGTTCCAGTTGATCTCGTGACTGCATCTGGAAGCGGACTGGATCCTCACATTTCGATCGCTGCCGCCGAGTTTCAGGTTCCACGCATCGCCCAGTTGCGAAACATGACAGAAGTGAAAGTGCAGGAACTCGTCCATCAACACACTGCAGGCCGACAATTCGGTATTCTGGGGGAACCGAGAGTCCATGTTCTACAACTGAACATCGCTCTGGATCGCTCACAGGACTCTCAGAACGACGGTTCGTCCGGCGGGCCGCTTGATGAACAGGTATTGTCCCGGATAAATCCAACCCATTTACACGAGAATCAAAAGTGAAACTGAGTCGAACCGCTCATACGAGAGGAACGCATAGGACGCTTCCCCTGCTGCGGGTGCCACTGAGACGATTCGTGTAGAATTGTTTCAGATGAGCGCTGGCATCCGCAGCGGGGTTCTCAGAACAGCCGTGATGACGAACATTTCTCCGTACCGATATGATACCTGCTTCTCGCCCAAACCCTGATCAACTTCTCGCACAACTCCAGGATGCCAAGTCCAGGGAAACGCGAGGTACTCTCCGAATTTTTTTTGGGTACGCCGCCGGTGTTGGCAAGACCTATTCCATGTTGCAGGCTGCCCGACAGGCAAGACGGGAAGGCCGGGATGTCATTGTTGGCTATGTCGAACCCCATGAAAGAGCCGACACAGAGGCCCTGCTGGAAGGATTCGAAACACTCCCGCTGCTAGAAATTCCGTATCGGGGAGTGCTTCTGAAAGAGTTTGATGTCGATGCCGCTCTCGCTCGTCATCCGGACTTGATCCTCGTGGATGAATTGGCCCATACCAACGCCGCGGGATGCCGCCATGAAAAGCGCTGGCAGGATGTCGAGGAAATTCTGGAGGCAGGGATCAATGTCTGGACGACATTGAATGTTCAGCACATCGAGAGCCTGAATGATGTGATCGGCCAGATTACGGGAGTCATTGTCCGGGAGACGATTCCAGATGGTGTCTTCGAGAGGGCCGATGATCTAGAATTAATCGACATCACCCCGGAAGAGTTGCTCGCTCGTCTCAAGGCGGGAAAGGTCTATGTCTCGCATCAGGCCGAGCGGGCCATTCAGAGCTTCTTTCAGAAGCCGAACCTCACGGCTCTGCGGGAGTTGTCACTTCGCCGGGCTGCCGACCGGGTTCACGATGACGTGGAAGCCGGTCGGCATGCGAAGGCGGCAATCCAACCTTGGGCGACGGTCGATCGATTGCTGGTTTGCATCGGTCCCAGTCCGACGACAGCCCGGGTGATCCGAACTGCCAAACGGATGGCAACGGCACTCCACGCTTCCTGGATAGCGGTCTCCGTCGATCTCGCTGGAGAGGAATCGAGTCGTGCTGTCAAACAGCAGATTGCTCAGCATTTTCAACTGGCGGAACGTCTGGGAGCAGAGACGCTGACACTGGCGGGTCAGGATGTGACGGAAACAATTCTCGACTTCGCCCGTTCACGAAATGTCACCAAAATTCTCATTGGGAAGACAAAGCAGCCGCGCTGGCGACGATTCCTCTTGGGAACGGTCGTCGATGATCTGCTGGAACAGAGTGGCGAGATTGATGTCTATGTCATCCACGGGAAGGAAGACATTCAGCCATTCTCTCCCGTCAAATCTCCCGATTCTCATCTTAATTTAAGCTCGTTTCTGAAATCGTCTTTCGCAATCATGGTAGCGGCTTGCCTGGCTGCTGGACTGCGATTACTTCAGATTGCGGATGCGGAAGCGAATACGGTGATGCTCTTTCTGGCAGGCGTTGCCTGGGCAGCCTTTCGCTATGGCCGAGGCCCAGCCGTTTTGAGCAGCATCTTAGCGGTTCTGATCTTTGATTTTTTCTTCGTTCCGCCGCTGTATACTTTTGCCACAGCTGATTCTCAATATGCCGTTACCTTCGCCGTCATGTTGACGATCGGGTTGGCCATCAGCACATTGACCTCTCGTTTGCGGGCACAGATCGAGAGTGCCCGCAAACGAGAACGACGAACGTCGGCACTGTTTGAACTGGGTAAACAGCTCAGCTCACTCTCTGGGAAAATCTTTCTGGTCAATGCAGCCGGGAGCAAGCTGAGTGAGATCACCAGCGGAGAAATCTGTATCTACCTTTCTTGTCCATCCGCTCCCGCAGAACTGGTATTTGGAGGCAATTCTTCCATTGCAAACCATCCGGTCAGCCTGCCGACTGCTCAATGGGTGATCGACCACGAACAGATTGCCGGAGCGGGGACAAACACCTTGCCGAACGCTTTGGCAGTCTTTTTTCCGCTGATCGGTTCACAGAGATCGTTAGGTGCGGTCGGCATTCGAATCAATGAGATGCAGACATTGCTTGAGCCCGATCAGCGTCGCTTTATCGAAGCCTGTGCAAATCAGCTCGCTCTCTCGCTGGAACGGGATCAACTTGCGATCGATGCCACGGAGGCCCACATTCAGGCGGAAACAGAACAGGTTCGCAGCAGCCTGCTCAGTAGTGTTTCGCACGATCTGAAAACACCTCTGGCAGCGATTGCAGGAGCCAGCAGTAGTCTGCTGCAAAGTTCAACTTACGATGAAGCAGTTCGTCGCCAGTTGTTGGAGACAATCAGCGAAGAAGCGAATCGGCTCAATAGGCTTCTCGAAAACATTTTGCAAATGTCCAAGCTGGACGCTGGAGCAACAACTCCCAATAGGCAATGGCACCTGCTGGAAGAGATTGTCGGAAGTGCCCTTCGTCGAACACAACAGGAACTCAAACAACATCCCGTTCAATTGAATCTTCCGGACCATCTCCCTCTGATTTTTATAGATGGCCTGCTGTTGGAACAGGTCTTCGTCAATCTCCTGGAAAATTCAGCCCGGTACACACCTCCTGGAACAGGCATCCACATCGCTGCGGTTCTGGAGAAAGATGTTATTCGAATCAATGTGTCCGACAACGGTCCCGGAATTCCCGCTGGTGCAGAAGAGAAAATCTTCAACCGGTTCTATCGAGCTTTTCCAATGGCAGATAGCGGTCGTGGAAGTGGGCTGGGACTGGCAATCTGTCGTGCAATTGTCAAAGCTCACGGAGGAACGATCATCGCTACGAATGTCCCAGGAGGGGGAGCGGAGTTCGTGATTCGACTTCCGCTCAGAAAGGATGCTCCTCAGATTCAAGTTGAGTAGAATTGTTCTATGGCAGGCGATCATCACATTTTAATCATTGAAGATGAACAGCCAATCAGGCGGTTCCTGCGGGCCTCTCTGTCCAGCGAAGGCTACCTGGTGACCGAAGCGGATTCGGGGCAGGATGGCCTAAAAAAAGCCATCAGCCAGCCTCCTGACCTGGTGATTCTCGATCTCGGCTTACCTGATCTGGATGGACAGGAAGTCCTCGAACGACTGCGGGAATGGTGCACTGCTCCGATCATCATTCTTTCTGCACGGGATCAGGAGTCACAGAAGATTCTGGCACTGGATCATGGAGCGGATGACTATCTCACCAAGCCGTTTGGGGTCGGGGAACTACTGGCCCGGATTCGAACAGCCCTGAGACACGTCCATCGCAATAGCAAGGAGTCCACCATCATCACGGTCGGCGATCTACGGGTCGATCTGACCTCTCGGCTGGTGTTTCGAAACGACAACGAGGTCCATCTGACTCCGCTGGAATACAAACTTCTTGTGACGATGCTTAAGCATCAGGGAAAAGTCCTGACACACCGGTTCCTGCTGCGAGAAGTCTGGGGGCCACAAGACTCACATGAGAACCACTACCTGCGAGTCTTCTTCAACAGCCTCCGAAAAAAGCTGGAACACGATTCTGCTCGCCCAAGATACATTCTCACTGAACAAGGAGTCGGCTACCGGTTTGCCTCCGAGTGACATTGTTATGATTCAGCAAGCGAAGTCAAAGGAATCGCACCAACGAAGATTTCGCCAACCCCTGTCCGTACTACCTAGCCGTGTCCAGTAATCAACTCGGACGCCAGGCGGCAACGCAGACAGAGTTCTTCAGTCAACTGACAAGCGGGGTGACGATCCCACTGCAGCGTATTCGGTCGACTTGCGAACGTGTCACGCAGTGCGTCAATGGGGGCCGTGAATCGCACAAATCCGAGCTGCACGGCATTTCTCGCCAGCTCTTCCCAGAGGCGTACGTCTCCGCGATCGACACCGTTCAGCAGACCCGCACGAGGCGTTCTGCTGTGTCACGATCGTAGGTAGGATCTGCTCGTTCATCGAGAGCCGCCAGCCCCAGACAAGTCACACCCGACTCCACGAGTCTCCGCCCGGCCGCAATCAATTGATTGACTGGAGCCCCTTCAAAGAAGTCAGTGATCAACAGCACGATTGTCCGTTTCGGATTCTCGACGAGTTGAGCAGCATATGTGACCGCCTGCCCGATGTCGGTTCCTCCGCCGAGTTGCACTTTCATTAGTGTTTCGACGGGATCAATGCACTCAGCGCTGAGATCGACGACCGCGGTGTCAAAGATGCACAAGTGTGACTTGAAGACCTTCATGCTGTAAAAGATGGAAGCCATTACAGCGGAATGAATCACACTGTCCATCATGCTGCCGGACTCGTCGACAAGAATGATCAATTGCCATTGGTCCACCTGTCGCCTCACCCGTGAGTAGAAGTAAGGCGCTTCAATGAAAAGTCGCTTCGACTCCGCGTCATAGTGCTTGAGGTTTCTTCGCAGCGTGGTGCCAATATCAAAATTCTTGGCGATCTTGAGTTGTGAGCGGTTTCGCCGATCAAGCGTCCCCTGAAACGCGTTTCGAACATCGACCGCTAGTGACTTCATCAGCTCTTCGACGACCTTTCGAACCATCTGGCGGGCCATCTCGAGAACCTGCTGATTCATAAGATGTTTGGTTCTCAGCACCGCCTTGAGCAACGTCTGATTCGGCTTCGCACGAGACAAAACCTCGGGATTCGTCACCAGCTCTTCGAGCTGATAGCGTTCCAGAGCATCTTTTTCGAGACGTTCAATCGTCTTCTTGGGGAAGAGTTCATGGACCTGATTGATCCAGTCGAGAACCGTCACATTTGACTGGCCGAGGCCGGCCTTTCGATCGGACTGACCGCGGACATTGCGCCCCTGACCATATTCCCGATCATAGAGAAAACTGAGTGCCTGATCACGGCATTCATCATCGCCGGACAGGCCACCACAGAGCTCTTCCGCACCTTCTCCCATCACGAGCCGCCAGCGTCCTAACCGTTGTGGATTACTCATTCGGGGCCTCCAGTCCGTATTGGGCCATCATATCGAAGAGTCGCTCTTCGAGTGTAAGTGCTTCGGCCGCTGTGGCGGTATCCACTGCGAGCGCTCCCAGAGGAGCCACGCTTTTCAGACCGAGCGTTTCGAAGAGAGTCTGAAGCATGAAGTGCTGCTCGCGGGGAGTGAAATATGTGAAGGCAAGCCGCAATGAAGGGAGTGCTTCCTGAAACTCCTGGGAACCGAACCCATTCAGCAGTGTGTCGATTGCCAGCACGAGTTGCGGTTGGCGTTGAGCGACTTCGCGTGCCACACCGAACAATCCCGTCAGAAAGTCGCCGAGTTCTGCCGGAATCGCGAACTGCATGAGGTCTGCAAGAATCTGTTCATCATTGGCCATTCCAATCGACCAGAGGATTCCTGCAGCCGCTCCGCGAATCAGCGGCGGTTTCCGAGAATCGTTTTCTACTCGATGAAGAATGGCCGAGAAGTCCTCCCGCGACAAACTGATGATGGTGTTCGCACGCTGCCAGGCGTCGAGTACTGCACACATTCCACGGAGTTGCTTCTGCGCGTCTCCAGTCGACTGCCCAAGCGATTCCAGCACCCAGAGTGTCCGCCCAAAGGCCACGTTCAGTAGCTCACCGATCTTTGGGAACTGGGTCGTGCCGAGTGCTTCATCGTGGCAGAACAGATAGAAGAGATGCCCAAACGCTCCGGTCAGTGAATTGAACGACGACTCTTCATCGATGTGTTGAGAGACCCGATCAAACAGAGTGGCGGAAAGTGTCTCGATCCCCGCACGTGCTGCAACGACGAGGAGTTCAGCCGCTGCTTCTGCATCCGTCATCGGTGGTTGAGCTTCGATCAGCTGATCCCAGAGATCATCAAAATTCTCAACGTGCATCTTCTGGCAAAGCGATTCGACGTAGCGTCCCCGTCGCAGTTCTCCATCTGCAAATCGTTGCGGAACCTGATCCCTTCGAGCCACCGCCGGCCAGGGGATGTCGATGAACGCGACGCGAGTGCCCGTCTGGTGGGCCGCCTGCAATGCCGTCCACTCGGGCGAATATTCACAAAATGGATAGTACGCTCCCCCGTGATCAGTTCCTTCGCGGTAATAGCTGTAGATCGCGATCGGAAGTTCATGAGCAAGAAACAGCTCGCTGAAGTGTTCATTGAAATCACTGGGACCTTCAATGAGGACCGCTGCCGGACGCAGATCATGAATCAGCGTTTCCACCAGTGCGGCGGCGACCGGGCTGTGATGCCGCACCGGGAAATACACGACATCGGCGTACGTGTCGCAGAGCCGTTCAAGCATTTCGGAAAGTTCGACGTCTGACAGCATGGGCACGCACAGTAAAGAGACTGCTGAGGAGTTTCGGGTGGCGAGTCCGAAGATTCCATTGAACGATTGGCAGGTGAGTTGGTTTGCTGTCGCCGGGAACGTCAGACCAGTTTTCCACGAGACTCATAGAAGGCCTCCCAATGAGCCCCCTTGCGGTTTTTGACGACATGCTCGAAATAGTGTTGCACCTTCTTCAGGTCACCAATCAGCATCAGACCCCGATTGGTTGCGAGCGAGATGACACAGCGTTCCAGAAAACTCCGTCGGCCGACGAATTTCTGTGAGATCCCGAGGGAGCTCGCATCCCGGAACAGAAGTAGACTCCTTCAATCTCCAGGTTTTCGTTCGGATCGATATATCCCATTCCCACGGTACCAGAGTAGCTGCAGACAGCTGTCACGTTTGCACCAGGAAACTGTTTGGAGTGTTCATCGAATCCTCCGCCATCCATCGCGAGGCCGCGAGTCCAGCCCATTTTCTCCAGACCAAACACGAGCGTTGGTGCAGGGAGAGACATCGTGTTGAAGCGTTGAATATCGCATCGCTTCTCTTCGTCCGCTTCGAGGCCGTAAGTCGGCCGTCCGAGCTGAGGAAATGGTGAAAGAATCTCGTAGTCTCCGAGAACCTGCCCCCATTGCTCCCGTTCCGCCGCTGCCATCTCCAGTGAATGGACAAGTCCCACCATTTCGACCTTCTCAAGCGAGACCGAGTGATCCGCGGAGTCTGCGTAGTCCTGCTCTTCAGTGATCCGAAACGTGGTTGTCCGCTGGCCTTTGGCATCGTAACCGGCCCAGATCAACTTCTGAGCCAGATGAGTGATGAGGGGATGCCGGACGATGAGCTGTTCAAAGTTTTCCAAGTTCCAGCGTCGACCGGTGACCATGGACTGCTCGAGTCGCGCTGCCTGAATTGTCGCGACCTCCTTGATTTGCTTCTTCAGCAACTTCCATTCGGCAATCGACTGACTGGCAGCATCCGCATCATCCTTGGAGTTCGGGTCCGGAAGGTTTGGACGTAACTTGCCAGCCTCGTCGCGAACCATCGGCTTCAGGTCATCCCGACCGCTGCCGCTGGAGAACGTACGAGGACGAAAGCTTTGATTAACTCTTCACATTTCTCCTTATTCGTCGTCTCCATGATCGAACGAACGAGACAGTCGAGCGCGGTATCTTCCGTGCAGGCGATCCACTTGCGAACATCATCCCCCGTTCGCATGACTAATTCGAGTCGCCGCCATTCGGCAGCGATCAGGTCCGACGTTGCCAGTCCAAAGACAAGGTCCTGCGGGCGTTGGTAAATATCTCCACTTTCTCCATTGCGATACCGTTTTGCGTCAAGCTGACTCGTCACCTGATAAACGAGATCCGACATCCCTAATCCGGCGGCAATGTAATATTGCATCGGGAAGTGACCGTAGATCGATTTCGGAATTTGCGTTGGATCCCACTTCGCTGTGATCTCTTTCTTGATGACCGAGATCGCGTTGTCATCAAGATTTGGAAGGATGTATTTCCGAAAGCCGTCCAACATCGCGCTATCAATCGGTGAGATTCCGTAGCAGGAACCTTCACCGATTTGATACTTGATTATGAATTCCACGGCACCGAGAGGGCTGAGCAGCGTCAACAGAATCAAACCTGTCAACGAATCCAGACCTCGCTGATGACCATTCAGTTTTTCCGAAATGTTCTCGGCAGTCAGCTTTCCATCAAACGGCGTCCTTGATTTCGAGAGCTGTTGCGAAAACTCCACAGGAGTGGTGCTACGTCCTCGCCACGTTGACATGGCATCCAGCCAGAAATGAGCCTCCTCCCGTGATATCGGAAACGGAAGCGGCAGCGATTCCCAGGAGATTTCCCACCCGTATGTATGAGTCTTGGCCTTCGCCAGCGTTGCCAGACATCGATCGAGATCAAAGGACATGGGAGCGGGAAGTGGCGGAGCCGGTGGACGTCGGAAATGTGCTTTCGCCCAATCGTCGTCGGTCAAATCGAACTCTCGACTGGTGCTCAGATCGACATCGCTCGTGGAGAGTTGAGTGACCGGGACGACCACTGGGGTACTTAGGACCATTTCGGCGGAACTGACAATTTTGACCTGTTTCGCTTTGGATTCGGCGGGACTCGATTTCTTCGACGCCTTTTGGACCGGAGCCTTTACTGAGGCGGATGAGGCCGACGTCGTTGACAACGAATCGTCTTTGTTGACATAGCCCTTTTTTGTCTTCTCAGCGACGAGCTTATCGTACGACTTCCTGGCCTCGTCGTTGTTGCTGAAGCTCTTCGTTTGCGTCTGTCCTGATGTCCCGATCTTGCCAAACGTCACTGTAAATTCGTGACCGCTGAGTTCGATCTTCCAGAATTTGTGAGAACTACCGTCAGAGAACTCCAGAGAATGGGAAGCAGTGGTCATAGGGGCGTCTCAATGCTGAGTCGGAGATCCAATTACATAGCCCCCACTAGCAGAACAATTGGTTTCTATCCGGTCAAGGCATTCGGAGAGCAGCAAGCCACACTGAGGTGCACCCTTAGCTTTAGACGACAATTTCTCTGCCATGGGCTTGCGCTCAAAGCCTTTCACCAGCCCACCGATGAACGACTTCACTTCGATCTCGTCCAAGCGGAACTTCTGGGCTTCTTCTGGCACTTCACACACTGGAGGATTCGAAACAGTCTCGACCTATTTCGATGAGAGCATTGAACCGAGGGCTTCGTGTCTCGATCACAGGCTTCAGCAACGTGCGGGCTTCAGTGTGCTGTGCTCATATTGAAGTCTCATGGAATGGACGCCGTAAGAGGGCAGTCTGCGCGACTGATTACACATTCAATTTTAACTATTTCAATTTTTCTATCAATCAGCTGTTGATTACATGAGCATTAAATCGTATCTGTGTTATCCATTCTGTGCGACGGCCAGTATCTCCCATGGAAAGCGGAGGCCTGATGATCACGAGTCGATTGCGTGCATGTGCCTTGCAGGCTGCTGCAGGAGAACTGCACGAGGCCCGCTCCTCTTTACGAACCCTTCTCGAAGAGGATTCCGAATCTGATGCTGCACCAGCACGATCGATCATCCTCACCAACTTAGCGGCCATTGAAGCTGCTTTAGGAAACAGCCGCTCCGCCCGACAGCTGCTCTCTCAAATTCCTCCTCACGATCGATCGCCAGTCGTTACACACAATACGAAAACCCTTAAAAAACACTCAGAACACGCTGATTCTACTCTAGGTAGTTCCGCTTGCGCCCGCGGCCGTGTTTCCCTGGTCAGCTTCCTGTTTAACTGGCCGTCGACGGGAGGGGGAATTGTTCACACCGTTGAACTGGCAAAGTTTCTTTCGCAGGCCGGGTACGAAGTTCAGCTGGTTCATCCGGTCCTGCCAGAGTGGGGGATCGGACAGGTCGATCATACCTGCCCTGTTCCGACAATACCGTTAGCGTTCTCCCTGAGCGATTGGTCAATCCCTGAGATCCAGCATCGGTTTCGCGAAGCTATTGAGTGTTTCTCCCCGGATCAGATTATTATCACTGATTGCTGGAATTTTAAGCCTTATTTAGCACAGGCATTTCAAGGGTACTCCTATCTCATGCGGATGCAGGCCAGCGAGTGCCTGTGCCCGTTAAATAATCTGCGGCTGCTGCCTGATAGTCCTGCTCATTATCGGCAATGTCATTTTAGTCAACCTGCCACTCCTCAACACTGTCGTTCCTGTCTCTTCGACCATGGACACTCTTCCGGAAGCCTACATCAGGCGGAGCGGCAACTCAGTCAGGTCGAATCAGACGACTATTATCCCCTGCTCCTCAAGGCGATGGCGGAGGCCACGTCTGTTCTCGTGCTGAATCAGTCAACTCGGAGATTATGGGAGCCTTACTGTCGCGATGTACGAGTGGTGACATGGGGCATGGATGCAAGCCGGTTTCCAGATCCGGTTGCTCCGCCGTTGCGTGCGAAGATGCGGCTGCTGTTTGCCGGGCTTCCTCAAGAGCCGATCAAGGGATTTTCCGTTCTGCGGGAAGCCTGCCGTCGGCTCTGGATGACGCGTCAGGATTTCGAGTTACTCGTGACGGCATCACCAGACCAGCTACCGACGACAGATCCCTTTATTTCTGCGATTGGTTGGCAGTCGCAAGAGACACTGCCGAACTGGTACCGGGAATGTGATCTTGTGGTGGTGCCCGCCATTGCCCAGGAAGCATTAAGCCGCACTGCGGTCGAAGGGATGGCGTCCGCACGACCAGTGCTGGGGAGCAACCTCGGAGGGCTTCCGGAGATTCTCGAAGAAGGAATCACGGGACGTTTGGCGGAGCCCGGAGTTGTCGAGGATTGGGTTCGCCAGTTGACCTGGTTTCTGGACCACCCGGCAGAGCGGCGTGCGATGGGGCTGCAGGGCCGCCGACAGTTTGAAGACCGATTTACCTGGGAACGGGTGATCGAAGACCTGTACATGCCGCTTCTGACCTCTGGAGTCGCCCACTCAAGGTGACACGGTAGTCGACGCGGAAGTGGAACGAGATTGATTAACCAGCATCGCGCGGAGGGCTCATGCGGCACGTGGGAGTCATTTTTGACGGATCAGCAAACTCAAACAAGGTTCACAAAAAGAACATTGAGCTAGAGACCTTTAGGCCAAGGACGCCATCTTCGTTGTATACACGTCGCAATATGCCTGTTCGAGTCAACCTGTTCGTTACGTGAGAAAAATAACCATATCATGCACACAACTTAACTATCACGATCGGATCACTACTTGATGAACGGTCAAGCTCGCCCCAATCCAAGCCCATGCCCCCCAGGGTCAATGCAACCTTTGAATTGCAATACACTTCCAGAGAAGATATTCGTAGCAGTTACGGGAGGCGGAGACTGCCTAATAGGTGCATGGGTGGTCGAATGCACACGAGAAGGTGACTTATGGCACGGATCTTATTTCCCACCACCTCCATCGCCTCCTTATCCACCGTGTTGGTTCGGATACGCCGACATCTGGTTCGGCTGCACCAATGAGCTCATCTCATTGACATTACAATTTTCTGCAGAGACGCTTTACTCTGGTTCGGCTCCGATTGAAGGCTGTCAGTTAAACATGAAAATAAATCTAACACTAAGCTCCGAAGACCCGGAAATTTGCGGGCAGTGTTCTAATTTGCCAATTTCAGTAAGGCTTAGTGATTAGACCGCCCTAACAGCACCTTTCGACATGAGTTCAGTAAACTTTCACCTCTCATGGGATTTCGCTAGTTACTGTGGCGCAAACAGGCTGAGTGAAAAAACAACATACTGACCGTTTCACTACTGATCCAAAACATTAAATCATCAACATACACCACGTTGAATTCATCGACTTCTGTCTCCCTGACGCGAAGCGCACTTTTGATTATTAAAGACGCCAACTAAACATTTGCAAGTTCGGGAGGGAACAATGCTTTGTGTGGGAGTCATTTTTGACGAATCGTTAAGGCCAGAGACAACTGGCGGCTATGTTCTGCGGGCAATGCAGTCTCTGGTCCAAGCAGTTCACATCCGGCCAGAAGAACTGGACACAGTCGATCCCGGAGCGTTTGATTTCTTCGTACGCGTGGATGACGGACTGGATTATGTCATCCCTGATCGTCTGCGACCGTTAGCCTGGTGGGCCATTGATACCCATCTGTCGTTCGATCGCTGCCTGCAAGTGGCAACACAAGCGGACCTGGTCTTTGCCGCCCAGAAGAACGGTGCAGCACAGATGCAACAGGCGGGTATTCGGAATCCACTCTGGCTTCCGCTGGCCTGCGAGCCGGAGATTCATGGACGCCGGATGGTGGAGAATCGATTTGATGTGGCATTCATCGGCCACTTCTTTCCCGGAGTCCGTGAGGATCTGCTGCAGCGGATTGAACAAGAATTCTCCCGCTCATTCATTGGGCAATGCGACTACCGGCAGATGGCGGAAATCTATTCCGCGTCAAAGATCGTCTTCAATCGCAGCTTGCGCGACGACATTAACATGCGCGTGTTCGAAGGACTCTGCAGCGGTTCCTTACTCATGACAAATGCCCTCGTTGAGAATGGGCAAGACGAGTTGTTCCAGATGGGCCTCCACGCCGAGACCTACCAGGATACAGGGGACCTTATCGACAAGATTCACTACTATTTGAGGCACGATCAGGAGCGGGAGCGGATTGCCGCAGCAGGACAAGAACTGGCTCGCTCTCACCATACATACCGCCACCGGGTAGAGACGATCCTCACGCAGTTGACGAGCCTCACCGCCCGGACGTCCATTCGCCAGGTGGGAATGCCAGCAGGTCCTCAGCCCGTTGTCAAAGCTCCGGCTTATTTTGAGTTTGATCGCCCAGATGTGCTGGAACGCATCCCCATTCATGCTCAGCGTCTGCTGGATATCGGTTGCGGTGGAGGCAAGCTGGGGGTTGCCATTAAGCAGCGACAACAGGCGCATGTGACCGGCATTGAGCTGAACTCAGATGCCGCGTCGCTGGCGACGACTCGCCTGGACGAGGTGTATATCGGCAATGTCCAGGCGGAGGGGCTGGATTTTCCTGAAGGCTCCTTTGATTGCGTCATTTGTGCGGATGTGCTGGAGCATCTACGAGACCCTGCCGCCGTGTTGAAGAAGATTCGCCGCTGGCTCACTCCAGACGGAACACTGGTGACCAGCATTCCAAATGTTCGTAATCACACCGTCATCCGCTCGTTGCTGGCTGGAAACTGGACATACGAATCGGCCGGGTTGCTGGATGAGGACCACGTTCGCTTTTTTACTCGTCGGGAGGTCGAAAAACTTCTCTTTCGTTGTGGCTTCGAAATCCGATCGCTGCAGTTTGTCGGAGGTCCCGGTTTCGCCGAATGGCAACAGCAAGGCAAGCCCCGGCAGATCACTCTCGGGCCATTTTCACTCCAAGTCAGTACTGAGGCCGAGGCGGCCGAATTCTTTGCGTACCAGTTCCTGACGACGGCCATCCCCACTCCCGAACGCCGCCCCCTACTCACTTCAATCATCCTCGTAACCTACAATCAATTGCCCCATACTCAAGCCTGCCTGAACAGCATTCGGCTGGTGACAGATGAGCCCTATGAGATCATTGTGGTCGACAATGGCTCCACCGACGGAACTGTGGATTTCCTGCGTGCCGATCTTCATCTGCGGCTGATTGAGAATGGGTGCAATCGAGGTTTCCCGGCTGCCGCCAATCAAGGCATTCAGGCCGCACAGGGAGAACAAATTCTTCTCCTCAACAATGACACGATCGTCACCACGGGGTGGCTGCAGCGACTCACTGCTGCACTCAATTCCGCACCTGAGGTTGGCCTCGTCGGTCCGGTGACCAACTGTATCAGCGGGGAGCAACAGGTTCCGGTCACCTACGACGAGTTGGCTCAACTTGACGGCTTCGCCTGGGACTGGGGGAAGCAGCATCACCAACACTATCAGCCCACCGATCGGCTTGTCGGGTTCTGCCTCTTGATCAAGAAAGAGGTTGTCGACCGAATTGGTCGATTGGATGAGCGATTCGGGATCGGCAACTTTGAAGATGATGACTACTGCCGTCGCGCTCAGGCGGCGGGATACCAGAGTCTCATTGCCACCGACACCTTCATTCACCATGTAGGGAGCGCCACGTTTCGAGGAAGTGGCACTGACCTGCGAGGACTGCTGGAAACTAATCAGCAACGGTATCGCGAGAAATGGGATCGGGCACAACAACCACAGCCAGGGCGACGACCGCAACGAGTGGGCTGTCCCCATTTTCTGCTGGAGGCGAATGATGCCGGAGAACTGCTCCTACAACCGAATCCGATCAAGCTCTCTGCCTGTCTGATTGTCCGGGACAACGAACAGACGATCCGCCCCTGCCTGGAAAGTTTAGGTCCGTGGGTGGATGAGTTGATCGTCGTCGATACGGGCTCGCAAGACCGGACACCACAAATCTGTGAAGAGCTGGGCGCCACAGTCCATCACTGGGCCTGGCAGGACAGTTTCAGTTTGGCCAGAAATGAATCATTCCGGCACGCGCGCGGAGAGTGGATCTTCTGGATGGACTCCGACGACACAATTCCCGAACACTGTGGCCAGAAACTCAAGCAACTCGTCGACGGGGAGCATCCGGAACAGGTCCTGGGCTATGTCATGCAGGTGCATTGCCCAGGCATCAATCCCCACGACGTGACAGCGGTGGACCACGTGAAGCTCATTCGCAATCGTCCGGATCTGGATTGGGAATTTCATATCCATGAACAGATCCTCCCGGCAATTCGTCGCGCCGGGGGTGACGTGGCCTGGACTGACATTTACGTCGTCCATTCCGGGTCGGACCATAGCGAAGCGGGACACGTCCGCAAACTCGAACGGGATTTCAAGCTTCTGCACCGCGACCTTGCGGAGCGGCCCGATCATCCCTTTGTGTTGTTCAATCTGGGCATGACCTATGCTGATGCAGGCCAGCATGATCAGGCCATCCAGTTTCTGAACCGTTGCATTCATGTTTCTGGCCCCGAGGAATCGCACCTCCGTAAAGCTTATGCGTTACTCATCGGTTCCCTGATGCAGTTGAACAAGGTTGAGGAAGCCTTCGCATGCTGCACGCAGAGCCTGCGGCTCTTTCCGGGAGATAAAGAACTCCTGTTCCGCCAGGCCATGCTGTATCACAAACAGGGACACCTGCGTGATGCAGAGCAGACCTATCTCCGGATTCTGCAGGAGCAGACGGACCGACACTTCGCCAGTGTCGATCTGGGAATCAGGGATTACAAGGCCCGTCATAATCTGGCGATTGTCTACGAAGACATGGGCCGCCATGAAATCGCCCACCAGGTCTGGAATGACATCGCAATGAAGGCCGCTGATTACGAACCAGCCCAAAGAGCGTTAACTAAGTACTCCACTCAGTTCCAGAACAATTAGACATGAATTCCGTCGAAACGACTTCTGCCGACTGTCAATGTCCTATTCCTCCGGAAGGGACTGAATGGTTCTGGTGCGATTCGCACCAGTGTCGTAAGTCTGTACATCTGCAGAAGCTTTGTGCCACGAATCCATCAGCGAGACTAGGATGGGAGCAAGGAAAGGGGCCGGGACAGGGAGTGGCAATCCCCACACTGGGGGCTCCAATCAAGATCAAGCCAGTCGCTTCCGGGAAATGGTCGTGGAGCACGCTGAAGCGATTTACCACAGCCCTGGTCAAGCATGCTGGCGACTGGTTTCGTAAGTGCAGTCGCAAAGAAATTCAGTCTCGCCTGGAGGTCTGCAAACAATGTGAACACTTTACAGGCACTGCCTGTGCTCAATGCGGTTGTCGGGTCAATCTTGAAGCTCGTTTTCTCAACAAGCTCGCCTGGCGATCCGAGTCTTGTCCTATGGGGAAGTGGCCTTCACTTTCACATCGCCGTTGGAGTTGGAAAACGTCAGGGAGGCAAGCGAAGCCTTTCCTGATCAGCTCAAAATCTCAGAATCACAAGTCGTAAAACAAGGAAAGAACGATGGCCTCTGATTGCCCCTGTATTCCTGCCGATCCTCCATGTCTTATGGGCGATGGCGGTGTCAACGGTGACACCGCCCCAAGCTGCTCCGCAAAGGAATGTCCACCGCCACAACCTCCGTTGCAACTACCACCTGAGTGCGAAGCCCCCAGTGGTTGTGGGTGCGGTTGCGGTTGAGCGCCTGATTCATCAACCCATGTGCCGTCCATTCTGAATTCTGCAACTCTGATTTTCAGGGAGAGTGATTCTCATGTCTCAGCCTGTATTTCCAGTGCCACAGCCACTGCGTTCTGCTGCTCCTGTTCCACCAGGTCCCGTCAGTATTCCTCCTGTTCAGGAATACGATGAGTTGAAGGCCTCCCTTGGCGAACTGACTCGCCCACACTATCCGCGATTTCAGGGGGGTGAGTCCCCTTTTCGGGTTAATCCTGGAAATGGAAATCTTTCGATCTCCTTTACGATTCCGACTCCGATCTTTTCGACACTTCCTCCCGTCTTCACCTACCACAGTCGGGCTGCCGCAGCTGAGATTGGCTTTGGACACGGTGTTGCCAACCTCTATAACCCGACTGTGACATCCCTCTCCGCAACCTCAGCTCGAGTTGTGGATGGAGGCGGCAATTCGGTGACATTCACGGACAAAGATGGTTCCGGCAACTACCTCTCGCCCCCCAATAGTGGCAATTCCCTCAAAGCAGAGTCCGGTGGAGGCTGGACAGAAACCCGGCCTGACAACTTTCAGCGTTATTACGATTCAGACGGATTGCTGAAGCGAATCATCTCCCCTGCTGGTGGACGATGGACACTCCTTCATACAGGTGACCAGCTGGATGCCGTGGTCGATCCGCTGCTCAATCGTCTGACTTATCTCTACGACGGGTCCAACAACCTGCGCACCATTGTTGATCCTGCAGGGCGAAGGACCACCTTCACAATTGACGGCAACAACAATCTGGTCGGTTATCAGTCGCCGGACGGGAGCCGGACAACGCTGCTATACGAACCTGACCACACGGTGAAAGCCTATATCGATTCCGAGTCCCATCGTACCACATTCTCATACGACACCATTCGGCGAATCAAATCGGTCCTGGCTCCCAACGGGGGGCGGATGACCTATTCCTATGGCGCAAGCAATGTGGTCCAGACTCCGGATGGCCAGCGGACGACGGTCCTCTTCAATAATGCGGGAAATATTGCGGCCGTCGTCGATCCTCTGGCGGCTCGAACGACCTATCTCTGGACCGACAATCGAATCACCGCGCAAGTGAACCCGCTGGGGCACCGGACGACGCTCAGCTATGTCACCCTGATGAATGGAGCGACCCGGCCGAAATCGATCACCAATCCGCTCGGGCAGCGAACCACGTTGCTGTACGATGGAAACAGTCAGCTCAAGACACAGGTCTTTCCTTCAGGAGCAAGACACACGTTCGTCTGGAACGGATCGGGGCAACGCGTCGCGGCCATTGATATGCTTGGAGGCCGCTGGACCACACTCTATCACTCGGATGGACAGATTCTGGCTTCGATCAACCCGTTGGGGATTCGCGGAACAAACGTCTACGACGGCACCGGATTGCGGGTCGCCCAGATCGATCCACTGGGTGCCCGGACCACCACCCTCCATAACGCCAACGGCATGCCCACCGTCATCGTTGATCCGCTGGGGGCGCGGACGACGTATCTCCGGGACAACATGAACCGGACCTATGCCACGATCGATCCGCTTGGCAATCGGACCAGCACCATCTACGACGCGGGCGGTGAACCGATCGCCACCATCAATCAACTCGGAGAACGGACCACCACCGTTTACGACAGTTCCGGTCGGGTTTTAGCGACGATCAACCCATTGGGAAATCGCACCACGAATGTCTATGACCTCCTTGGCCGACGTATTGTCGCAATCGATCCACTCAATCGTCGGTCTACGACTGTGTACGATGCAGCGAATCGCGTACTGTCCACGGTTGAGCCCACAGGAGCCAGAACAACTTTCGGCTATGATCTGGCCAACCGCCGCATCCGCACGATCGACGCTGCTGGAAACATCACAACGACCATCTACAACGCTGACTCCCGTCTCATCGCCACGATTGACCCGTTCGGACAACGGTCCACTCTCGCTTACAATGTTCTTGGGGAAGTCGTTCGCACGACGAATCCCCTAAATCACAGCACCACGACCCTCTATGATTCGGCAGCCAGACCGATTGCCAGCATCAATCCGCTCGGGAACCGCAGCACAACCGTCTACGACACACTGAACAGAGCAGTGGCTGGCGTGAATCCGCTAGGATATCGCAGCACGAACGTCTACGACGTCGCCAACCAACGGACAGCCGCAATTGATCCGCTCAATCATCGCGCGACAGTCATTTATAATGCAAACGGAAACATCATCGCGTCCATTGATGGGCTGAATCAACGGACAACCACGGTCTATGATGCGAATCAGCAACCGGTTGCCACCGTCAACGCACTCGGCAACCACACAACGACGATCTACGACGCTGCGGGACGGACGAAAGCTCGCGTTGATGCCCAGAATCAGCGAACAACATCCATCTACGATGCAGCTGGACGAACTATTGCTCAGGTGAATGCTCTGAACCACCGGACCACGACGATCTATAACGCAGCGAGCGATGTCCTCGCGAGTGTAATGCCACTCGGACAACGAGCGACCCAGGTTTACAACTCCGCCGGGCAACGCATCGCGACCGTCGATCCTCTGTTGAGCCGAATCACCACCGTTTATGACGCTTCAGGAAGACCATTAGCTCAGGTCAACCCTTTGGGCTTCCGCACAACGACGGTCTACGACAAAACCCGTGTGGCTGCAAGTGTGGATGCCAATGGAAACCGGACCACGAATATCTACGACTTGGCTGGGCGCCCATTGGCCACAGTCAACGCTCTGGGACACCGCACGACGCAGGTGTACGATGCCGCAGGACGAGCCACTGCCCAGATCAATGAGCGAAACTACCGATACACCAGCACTTACGACGCTGCAGGCCAAGAAACCCAGTTTATTGATCCACTCAACCGTCGGGTGACCTCCACATATGATGCCGATGGCAACCAAAAGACCCGAACCGATGCCCGGGGATACCGGACGACCTACGTGTACGACTCCCGACATTTTTTAACCAGTCGGCAATACCCCGATGGTTCCCGGGCGACATTCACGTACAATGCAGTGGGAGCCCGCACAACCATGGAAAACCACACTGGCCGATACACGACGACCTATGACACGCTGCAGCGAAAGCTGTCTGTCGTCACTCCGGTCGGTAAGTTGATCACTTACAGCTACGATGACCTGGGCCGCAAATCTCAGATGAATGTCGCCAGTGCGGGAATGTTCACATACAGCTATGACGCCAACAATCAGCTGAAGGCGATTCGCAATCCCCAGGACGATCGCACCAGCTTCAGCTATGATGCGGCCGGGAGAAGAACACTCAAGGAACTCGCCAATGGCACCCGGGCGACCTACCTCTATGATGCTGCCAGCCAGGTGACACGGGTGGCAAATCTGAAATCGGACAACTCGACGATTTCGATGTTCGACTACACGTATGATTCTGTCGGTAACCAGAGAACTATTACCACAGCCAGTGGTGGGCTGACCACTTACTCCTACGACGCCACCTATCGCCTGACCGAAGAATACCGGACGTCAAGTGAACTCAACTGGGCCGGATTATCTGCCAACGATTGGGACAGTCTCACTGCAACCCAATGGAGCACTCTCGACGCAGGCCCGGGCTATCGGAATACATATAGTTACGATCCGACCGGAAACCGCACCTTAACCATCAAAGATGGTGAAAGAACCACCAGTACGTTCGATCCCGCCAATCAAAATGTCTACTCACTGAATCCCACTGGGCGCACGACGTACACCTTTGATCCGAGCGGGAATCGGACTGGTGTTCAGAATCCGGACAGCAGCCGCACAACGACCAGCTACGACTTCGAGAACCGTGACATCCGTGTTGAACTGCCAGCCAGTGTTGTCAACACCATGGCTTATGACCCAGATGGGCTGCGGGTGCTGCTGCAGGATTCCCATGGAACGACGAAGTTCGTCTACGACAACCAACAATACCTGCTTCAAACCGACGGCAGCAATGCCATCACGGCTGCCTATACTCAGGAACCTGGCTCCTACAGCAACCTCACCAGCCAATACAGCTACAACGGCTCACTCTGGCTCCCGAGCTATCACCATTACGACAGCCTCGGAAACACGGCCGAACTGACCGACGCTGACGAGAATGTGACAGACACCTACGAGTACACCGCCTGGGGAGAACTGTTTTCAAAGACCGGCAACACGCTCAACCCATTCCAGTATCGCGGTCGATACGGCTACTATTTCATTCCCGACACCGGTGAGATCTACGTCATCATGCGAACGTACGACCCGGTCACCGGCCGATGGACCACAATGGATCTCTTTAGGTTCATTGATGGACTAAACATGTATCTGGCGTACTTTATACCAAATTCCTTAGATCCTTTCGGACTTAATTCAACGTGGTGGGGAATCTCGTTTGGCGGTACTTTTTACAATGGCGCCGGAGGTGGCGTTACGGTTGATGCTACTGTAAAAACCGAACCATGCTGTGAAAATGGAGTTATTGGAACCAAGGCAATATATGACGGACGCATTCACGGCGAGGTTGGAATTGGACTAGGGATTGACGTAAAAATACTTACGGCAAAACTTTCCGCACAAATCATTGTCGCGAAAGTAAATCTTGATTTCGGCACAAGATGTGAAACAGAATGTGGCAACCCCATAGGGGCAGCTCCTTGTTGTCGAACTTGTGTAGACATTGGATTTAACACCCCATTACCTCAGTTTCCAATTTCTTCAGCTAATATAGGATTTATTGTAGGCTTGGAAGTTTCTGGTTCCGTATCCGGTAGCGTCAGAGCTTGCTATAACTTTGGTGGCTGCCCCAAACCTGGATTAGCAATTGGATTTTGTGCTAGTGCGTCGATGGCGGCTAGCGTTACAACTGGCCTACTTGGGACATTTGGCGCAGAAGCAAGCTTTTTTTCAGGATGCGTTGCAATGACTGGAACTGAAGACATGCTGGACTGGTGAGGCAGGTTAAATGCGAAATTCAATATGGTTGAATACATTTAGGTTATACATGTTTACTTGCACTGTTTGTGTAATTCTCCTGATTGTTGCATGGCCTTACGGCTACTTGCTCGGCAAAGCGGCACCTATGTGTCGCCAGTCTCAACCCATAAACCAGCTTGAGATTGTAGTCTTCAGCAATACAATACTACTGCCTGGCACTGCAGTTGCATGCAGCATACTCTCTGGAATTACAGCATTCCTTGCGACTCGACTTGAGTTTTGCCGCACTGCAATTGCATACAACGCGTTAGTGTCATTCGTGCTCGCCCTTCCTGTGATTACCATAGCTTCATTGACATGTATTGCCATTGGCTGGATGGGAATTCATCAATGGACACGGATTGAATATGCATTTTTTCTTGTTGTTGCAAGTTCTCAACTGGCAGGCAGCATCGGCGGCGCAATTGCTATTGTCATGAATCAAAAAGGTGACAATAGTTTTTATAAGATGGAGCGAAGAGACCAGTCTAGGCGTTTCCGGTAGCTCTGGTCGGAAGCGCCGGGTGCCCGGGTTGGAAACGCCCTTTTGGGGCACACGAGGAGTCTTTGGAGAAGTAACATCCTGCGTGCCGGGTGCCCGAGTTGGAAGCACCCTTTTGGGACACACGAGGTGTCTTTGGGGAAGTAACATCCTGCGTGCCGCTGGTCTGTGACCAGTGTAGTGGTGCATTCAAACAGAAACCCAATTCTCGATGGCTAACAGAATCACTCTCCTCGACAGTTCTAGACTATAGAGGTGACCAAGCGCCAGATGGAACGAGGCAGTTTACGACCGAGAAAATGAAAGGCTTTCAGAAGTCCTCGTTTCGAGGTTGATCTGAAATCCTGCAGGTTGGTAGTGTCACGGAAGTGTCAAAATCTTGATCCGGAGTCATCTTTGGACATTACAGGCAATTCAAGGATGCAAGGGCACAACATGCCACGAGTGTAATCGTATATTTTAGAATATCACGCTTCGCTGCTGCCTAGCTCTGGGATCTGGCTTTCAGCAAAGCAATCAATCTATGATTGGAGAGAGGATGAGCGTAAGTTCAAACCCAACCCCTCGCATCAACGCCTGCGCCCCGGTTCCACTCGATTGCAGTGGTTTACCAAATACGTTGATCTCACACCGCCTGACATGACTTGCATAATACGAATCTGTATTCCGCAGCACTGAAGAAGTCTAGCCCGTTATACAACCAAATTTAGACGTGGTCCAATTAGCCTTTGTCATCGAAAGGGGCGAATGCTCAAAGAGGATCAACGAGATTACATTGTGGAGTCATAAGGTTTCGTGTCGAGTACCTCAGTAGAAACCTGCTGTAGATAAGCCCGTACGCATAATGTTTCAATTCGGAAGGGATAGCGCATGAAACCAAATCCTTCAGGCTGCTGCAAAGTTCAGTCACCAACATGTTGCCCTGAAAGTTATCCGGATACGTTGAAGCTTCAAGCAATTCCCCCGGTGGGATCGTGCGCACCAAGTGCCACGATTTCCATGCGAATTTTAGGGGACAGGACATTACCAACCTGGCGAGGGCAATACGCATGCCTGCAGGTTGAAGTTCTGTGCGCATACGACTGGCAGGACGGTACTGCAGATTGGCACATCTTCTTCTCGAATGGAGCTGGCACCCTGATGTTTGGAACGTGTCATCCACTCTATATGGAAATTGATTTTCCCTTCGCAGTCATGAGTGCCTGCGATCCTGAATGCAATGACGGCATCAATTTCATTCTTACAGAGTAGTATTTCGAACCGGAATACCCACTGTTTTCTGCCAACCCTGTTCTACAAATCAAGTTGAGATCAATGACAGCCAGTAATCCACATCTGGAAGATTGCTGTGAGCCAGGCCCGGTACTGACTTGCAATGCGATTAACGGAATTCCAATACACGTCAACATCAGCGGGCTAAGTGGCTGTGTCCACGCTGCGAGACTTCGAGGATGGGCGCAATGAATGGAGACTGGACCCCCCCGGAGTGGATTTCGGTCAGGATCAAGCACCCGCACTCCAGCTGATACGGGTGGCGGGAACTGCAATTTGAAATCCGGAAGCGCGCATTGCTCGGACATCGTGAACCCGGGGCCCAAGAGATAAAACTTTTCGCGGCTTGCTTTCAGGCTGCACTTCGCCCCGAACGGGATGGGGGTGATAAAGAACTCCCCGGCCGTGTTTGACTGAACGCCACGGGATCTCTCTGTTGTGGTCGTTCTACGCGAGGTTGTCTTCGTTGCCGATCAGTCGCGGAGGCAATCAGGGCCAGTAAGGGGTGAAAAAGGAAGCTCATAGCAGTATTGTCGGAATGTGTAATCTGGAAACAGATTGCACATTCCAACAATACCGCGCTTGGACTCCCCAATGGCACCGTTTTTCGAGGGTGAAGAAGCCGGTATTGGGAACCCACCAACTGGCGGCGTCATAACCGCACCGCTGAGATTTCGTTCACTTTCAGAACGACCGCGACCCACTAACCCGCCAGATCCAAGTGTGGCGCAAGCATGAGACAAGCCAGATCGAAGCGAAAGGGCTCAAAAAAGCAGCGTTTTTGAAGCGAGATCCAAGCGTGGCGCTAGCAAGTTACCACTACGTAACCGAAGGGCCCCCTGTAATTGCTGCTTGCACCACAGCGACTCATGCCTAGTGCGATGAGCACATCCATGAATCTTCAAAAGCGGCGCATGAAGCTGATGCAGATTCAGGTCGTTCTCAACGACAGTCTGGTAGAAATCTGGCTCGCCAAGCGAGGTGGCGGCGGCGTCGATCATCGTGTCTAGATTCGTACTGAGGACGAGTGGACAGACTCGGGATGCTAGAAAGTCTGCAACTGCAATGTGAACTTGATTTGGTGGACTTCGTACGAATTCGCGCCATTTGACGAGTTGTTTCAGTAGAACGTGCTCCAACTCATTTCTTCAAAAAAGTGTTCTGCCCTTAATTCGATATGGTCAGCGAGACCATTGGGAAGATCAAATCCTGTTCTCGCCCGATACTCAGCTGCGCAGTGTTACGCCACTTTCCAAGCTGAAGAAATGGAGCTTGGAGGAGCCATTGACAATCCTGCTACACAAAGCATCATCGGACTGTCACTGGCGATCGACTCCAGAAGTCGAGATTTCAGATCATCGGTGATTATGTCTGACATATAGCTGCTATCTCACGTCTGCAGGCATTAAATGACCTCCACCCAGCTCACGAGCCGGGCGTCTTACCCTCGTTCTTCACCTAAGGATGCCCCTGTGAATGAGTTCTCTTTGAATCATTGGTTCCAGTGCTTGTCAGAACCTGAATCATTATTCGATAACTGTCCAGATAGTGATCTGAAGGATTTGGCAAGTAGCTGGAATAGGTTTGTTGCGAAGTGTATGTCTGCTTCCCGTCGGATGTCGTGACAGGTTGATCCTCACGTTGAAGCTGACGGATGTACTCCTTCAATTCCTGCTCTGAGAAGGAATCCAATTCAGGGTGAATAATAACTTCCTGGGGTGGCTGGGGATCGGGCCCTTTGGGGTATGAGGTCGTCAATACAGCACGTCTTGAGCGTTCGATTCGATCGTTGTTGTAGTGAACCATATGACCAAAATGCAGATAGGGGTCGACAGCTTTGACGACCGGGTCCATCCCGTTGACAAAAAACACGTATCGATCTGCAAGTTTGGATTCCAAAAAACTTCGCATGTTCTCACGGATCACTTTTGGCTGCCCAAATGTCATGACTCCGGCGATCTCATAATCGCCATCAACAAGCAAATCATGAGCACAAACCACAGCCAATGCTCCGCCGAGACTATGACCAGTGATCCAGACTCGTTTCGCCTCGTATTTCTGGAGCAATCGTCGAACTTGCTGATGCATCGAGTTCGGAGACCTTGAGTTGCTGTAGCCGCTTCGGAAACCTCGATGCATTCCGCCTGATCCATTGTTTGAATTGATGAAGATCAGGTCTTGCACGACATCATGCCAGCCGCTTTCTGTCCCCCGAAAAACAATGATTGCATCGTCATTCGATTTCACGACGTAGCCGTTCATTGACCCCGATTCAATTGTCTCCGCCTGAAAGCCTCGATTCTCAAGTTCTTCCCGTGCTTCGACTGGAGGGCGGTAGGAGATTTGGCACAGGTCCAGCATCAATTCAGCCACTGGCCAGTCGGCATATGAGTCGTTTGTGGACCAGCGGAGGGCGAGTCGTTCAGCATCTGTTAGGACAGGAGGTGCAGGAACAACTCGATCCGACCGGTCTTCATGGTCTCTTCTTCCATCCCAAGGGCTTTGAAACTGGCCGATGATCAGCGCCAATAGCGAAGCAATGACAAGTCCAGTTCCCAATGAGGAGCAAAATCGGCTCCACTGTTCACTCACAAAACGTTGAGTCGAAATCACCAATGCCACTATTCCCAGGCCGACTCCATAGGGGGCGGATCGGGTCATTTCAACGCCAACCGCCATCAGAATTAAGGCAACGAGGAATCTGCCCCAGGTTGGCTTGGCTGTCGTGACAAAATAATAAGGTTGCCAAACAGCAACTATTCCCAAAGAAATGAACAGCAGGCCCGCAATCTGTTCCATCACTCATCTCCCAGGTCGAAGAGCAACCGTTCTTTGACGGTCGCCTTCCTGTTCCGTTTCTTCCGGTCGGAATAGTTCGGTTTGGCTCGTTTGGCGGCGGTCTTCATTACCTGACTGACTCTAGAAATCAATCGTTGTTCTCCTGAGACGTTTGCCGTTGAATTTCCCTCGGAGTGTAAGCCCTAAGATGCCCTACCGCTTGGTTGCAATCGATTCGTCCTGTTGCTGCTATTTTGGCAGACAGCGAACTTTAGTTCTCCTACCCACACCCTGTTGACTCATCAGTGCAACACTATATGATCTGGCCGGGTCGCCCGCAAGCAGGTGAAACGACATGGCCTTCGGCAAACGGATTCGGCAACTTCGTCAGGCAAAGCAGCTTACGTTGAGAGACCTCGCAGCCAAAGTGGGGGTTGGATTCACGTATCTCTCCAAGATTGAAAATCACAAACTTGAAGTCGGACACAGCCCTTCGGAAGTCCTCATTCACAAGCTGGCTGTGGAACTCGATGCAGACGAGGAGGAACTGCTCCTGCTGGCAGAGAAAGTGCCAGAACTCATCCGGAAACGAGTGTGCGAGCGGCCTGATGTCTTTCGGATTGTTGCAGGAATGGATGACATGGAAATGAACCGGTTACTTGAGCAGTATGGCCGAAAAAAGTGAGCGGTGACATGGGAGAGGAGTTCAGCGATGATGTGAACGATAGCGATTCCTCATTCGTAACTGAGTTCAAGCCCGCCCGTTTCTCTTCCGATCTCGGTTTACCTCTTTCAGAAGACCAGAAGCTCAAGGATGCCGCCACTGCTGTCCGACAGGAGTATCGAGACTGTTCCCAGTGGAAACGGCTGCGTTGCCGTAAGGTGAGCATTTTTGCGGAGCGGGATCGTGGCACCGTTTACGTGGTACATGTCGGCAGTTCGGTTGAGTTTGATTGGACCTGGGAAGGTGCTGTTGCGTTTCGTCCGAGGTCGCTTGACGACGACGCCCGCTTCTCCGATTTCTCCTATGAGAACGCTGCCTACGAAGAGGAAATTGTCTGGGAAGGGGAAGTTCTCGAAGTTGATGAACGGAATGGCTGCCTGTTCATCAGTCTCGATAACCCTGAGGCAATGCCGACGATCGGTTCGTTCTTTGTGCGTCCCTTTGAATTCCTGGCGGTGCTCGATGCTGTCTTCAATGACTCGGCGTTTGAGGCAATCCGACATGACCTCCCGAATCGATTGGCGGCGACCGAAGGCGGAGTTCATCCTCTCATAACGAATCCACGTCGAGTTGGCTTGTCCCACATGCAGGACTGGTGGCAGAACGCCTGGAACATTCTATGGGGACCACCCGGTACTGGAAAAACGTGGACGACCGGCCAGCAGATCGCCGCCGTTCTCGATGATCCCAGCGAACGGATTCTGGTCGTCTCGACAACGAATCGGGCTACAGATGCGGCAGCCCTTTCGATTGGGAACGCCGCACGCAGCCGATCATCATCTGACTTGGACGAAGGAAAGTTACTCCGGATTGGAAAAGGAGCATCTCTTCAATCATTTTCCAGCAGCGGTCTGGAAATGATGCTGCGAGGAACAGAATCGGAGATGCTGCACCAAATCGACGGCCTCGCTGGGCAGCTTCGCCTGTTCGAAACCTGGGAAGAAAAAGCTCTGGCACGGAAACAGATCAAGGAGATTCGTGCTGGCGGCAGTGATCAAAGCAAACGCCTGTTCGTTGATCCGGAAGTGCGAGTGGTCACCACGACAGCGTTCAAGGCTATGAATTTCCTGAAGGAGGGGCTGGTTACCAAGATGGTGGAGGAAGGGGATGCACCTTTCACCACGATCTTCATCGACGAAGCGGGATTGATTTCACGAACTGCCATTGCGGCCTTGTCCTATTTGGCAGCACGTCGGGTCGTGCTGGTGGGAGATTCGAAGCAGTTGGCTCCGATCAGCCGTATTTCTCGAATTCTACCGACACGTCACGAGACCTGGCTGGCCAGCAGCGGCTTAAGCCACCTCGATGAGCTCGACGATACGCCGAAGGCGGTCCATGTTCTTTCCGAACAACGTCGGATGCATCCGGATGTCTGCAAGGTGGTCTCCGACTATCAGTATGGCGGATTTCTCAAAACTGCGGAGGAAACTCAGCAACGACCATCAGGTCTGCCCTCCTGGCTGGGAGACTATTCCCGAACCATCTGGTACGTGTTGGATGAGGAAGCGAATGATCTTGCTTCGATTCGTGCTGATCGAGGACCAGGAAACAAGAGTTGGGTGAGATTAATGACTCCCGCCGTTCTGGAGAAAATCTTTTCGGATTCCGATATCCAGCAATCGAAAGGATTGTTCATCTCGCCCTACAAGGCACAGGCTCAGAAGATTGCCAAGTTGCTTGCTGGTTGGGGATTAACCAGCTGGGAGTCGTCCACGGTTCACAGCCAGCAGGGATCAGAAGCGGATATTGTCATCTTTGATACCGTGAATGCGGGAAGTTCCAATTGGCCCATCGAAGAATGGCAACGGCTCGTCAACGTAGCCTTAAGCCGGGCACGGGAGGCGGTCATTGTTCTCGCCAGCCGGAAGGAGATGGATGAACCCTATCTCAAGCCCCTGCTTCGCCATTTGACGCCCAGCATTCTGGCGGAAGTGGACGGTGAGCTTCGGTGGGAGAAAATCGAGCGATCCAAAGGATTTCGGCGGCGATCGACGACGCAGGAAACAGAGGCCCCCAAGGGAGGCATGGGAGAACAGATTGCTCAACGGAAGGACATGAAGCCGGTCCTCTCGCAGGAACAACAGCGTCTCACCAATCTGTATCTGGACGGCAAACCTCGCCTGGTGCGTGGAGTTGCGGGAAGCGGCAAATCGATTGTCCTGTGCAACTGGCTGGCCAAAACGGTCAAGCGAATGGAGGGAGTCAAAAATGTTCGTATCTGGGCGGTCTATGCCAATCGATCTCTGCACAAATTATTGCAGGAATCGGTGGTCTCCGCCTGGGACGGTCTTTTCGAGGAAGAACTGTTTGATAAGCCCGAGTTTCCCTGGGGCAAAGTGGCCCTCCTGCATGTGAAAGATGTCCTGGCGGGGATACTGCCCAGTGCATCGCTTTCCATGAAAGACTTCGAGTTTGACTACGATCGGGCTGCAGAAGAATTCTTGAATCGACAGGATGCGGCCAAACTTCTTCCGAGCTGCTCGGCTTTGTTCATCGATGAAGCTCAGGATATGGGGCCGTCTACGCTCAAGCTGCTATTGTCCATCGTCGAACAGACCGACGCCGATGATCCCAATAGCCGGTCGGCTCATATTTTCTATGACAACGCTCAGAACATCTACGGTAGAAGGACTCCCAAATGGTCGGAGTTCGGCCTCGATATGCGTGGTCGTTCCACCATCATGAAAGAGAGCTTTCGTTCGACAACCCCGATTACCGAACTCGCCGTCAATGTGTTGCACCGCCTGACCCCCGCCGACCAACGCCAGGACCAGAACGAACTCCTGGGGATGGGGTTAATCGAAAAAAGTAAACGGAACGGCGAAGAATGGCTGCGGGTCCGATTCAATCAGACCGATGGTCCCAAACCGATCTTTCATGCGTTCGGCAAACGTTCCGATGAAATCGAGGCCATTGCGGGTCATTTGAAGCATCTGATCCAGAAAGAAGGGATTTCGCCGACGGACATCTGCCTGATCTACAACGGGAAGTCCATTGTTCAGCAACTAGAATCGCAACTCGGACCGAAGTTGAAAGAAATCGGGGTTGAGTTGTCCGTTCAGACCAACCGCTCGTTTGAACAGCAGGACAACACGCTGGTGGTAACGACTTCTCATTCATTCAAGGGATATGAAGCGGAAGTCATCATGATTCCGGGAGTGGATCAGTACATCACCGGAGAGGGACAGATTCTGGCCAACAATCTGTATGTAGCCATAACCCGTGCCCGATCGCTATTGGCGATCTACGGAACATCCCAGGGACAGCCTGCCTCTCGCCAACTGATGGAGACGGTTTCAAATTGCCTGACAACATTGAATTCCGCACCGACAGTTGAGACGACAACCAGTATCCAGGATGACCTGAATGACATTCTGGATCAAATCGGACATGAACACCGCAAATGGCTGGTTGATCTCTGGAAGCGGTTTGAGATTCGTCAGGAACCGCTGACCGACGAACAGGGAACACTCTTGGCCGAACCACTGTTCTGGTTCAGAAACGGAGATTCGGTTCATGCGTGTTTTGGGGCGGAAGCAGAAAGCATTTGTCCAGACTTGGAATTGCCGTTTCGATCATTGAGGACTGGGGAAGTCCTCTGATGATTTCCTGTTCCATTTCAAGCTGAATAACTATCTGAAGGTGGCATTGAGAACTTGCAAAACTTTTTGATCCAATGCTTCAGATGAGAAGTTCTCCAAGAAAACCAGTTGTCCACTTCGTGGGAGGATTTCCTTCGTGTCCATGTTGGTAGAGATCGTCAAATTGCTCCCCATAAATCCAGAGTTGGCACGATCAGGGGCGAACCTGATCGAGAAGTTACTTGGCAAACCATGTGAGGTTGTCGGTGAACTGCTGGGGGATCAAATTTATTTCTGGCAATGGCAGAACCGCCTCAGAATAGCGGCCAGAGCAAATCAAATACTGGAGAAAAATAAGCTCGCTGCAAAGATCACCCCACCGTCGTTTCTGCTTCCACTTTTGGATGCAGCCGGAAATGTCGATGATGAAACTCTCTCGGAGATGTGGTCACATCTTCTTGCTTCAGGTATCTCCGCTGCATCACATCGACATCCAGCCTATGTACAGCTGCTCAAGCAGATGTCTTCAGACGAAGCAAGATCGCTGGCTCACATCGCAAACTCGGGAGGATCGGTGAACCTTCCATCCGATGAATATGCCGCCGTTGAAGACAGACTAGAACAAGCCTCCTCGTCCACTGAGGAGGCGATTTTGGAAGAGTTCGGTTACTGCATTCTTGAATTTGACAACCCCTTCCTGGTGCTTGATCGACTGCAGACGATGGGGCTTATTCAGGTTAATGCCGATCACTTTCCGTACGAGTGGAGACACGGCAATATTCCTCATGCACCGGTTAATCGAAAATTGTGCTTGAGCGACTGGGGACAAAGTTTTGTCAATGCTTGCATATCGTCACAGCATGATGATGTGAACAAAAGCTGAGCGATTGTGCTATCAGGTATCCTTGGTGATTCAAATTGAAGATCATCTTTTCATCTTTCTCCACCTCACAACATTCAGCCTCAAAGAGAAGGTAATAGGCTGCCTGCCACTCTCATCTGCAAAGGAATGCGAAAGAATTTCGAGATGACGACCATTCACCACATCAATTGCGGAACATTGCTGGTGACGGGATATCCCACGGTTGTCTGCCATTGTCTGTTGCTGGAAGATCAAAATGGACTGGCTCTGGTTGATACGGGCATCGGCTTGCTCGACGTCCAAAATCCCGTTGAGCGATTGGGACAGGAATTGATTGATCTCGCAGGCTTTCAGTTCCATGAAGAAGACACAGCGATCAGGCGGATTGAGAGCCTTGGGTTTTCACCGGAAGACGTGAGGCATATAGTTCTCACACACTGCGATCCGGATCATGCGGGCGGATTGGCGGATTTCCCGAACGCCCAGGTTCACATTTCCCAGGAAGAACTAACTCATCTTCGCTCCGGTCACTGGCGATATGTTCCCCGCCAGTTTGACCACCAACCGCAATGGCATCCCCACGAACCAACAAACCGCAAATGGTTTGGACTGGACGCCCGATCGGTTCCACTGGAAATTTCGTCCGAAGTTCTGCTGATTCCTCTCTTCGGCCACACACTCGGGCATTGCGGCGTGGCAATCCAATAAGACGACCGATGGTTTCTGCATGTTGGAGACGCCTATTACTTGCGGGCGGAATTGACTCAGAACGATCATCCAGTCTCAGCACTCGCCGCTCAGCGAGCAGACAATGATGAATGGCGACCTTCCAGCCTGGGCGAACTCCGTCGTCTATTCCATGATCACAGCGATGAGATGGAAATGATCGGTTATCATGACATCACGGAACTCCCAGCCCAATATCCTCTCCCTTGCCAGTCGTGAAGGCATACTGAGCGACGGAATCCCCTGAATGAACAGAGTCGCCCATGCCTTTTGATGAATCCGTCGCTACTCGTATCCGTTCCATCTTGGCTCGCAAGAAGAATATCGAAGAAAAGAAGATGTTCGGCGGCCTCTGTTTCCTGCTCAATGGCAACCTTCTCGTCGGAGTCTGGAAGGATGCTCTTATCGCCCGACTCGGTCCTAACAAAGGGAAAGCAGCACTGCAGGAACCATTTGTCAGAGCGTTTGACATCACCGGCAGGCCGATGCGGAATTGGGTGCTGGTCGAGCCGACAGGGATCGAAGACCATGACCAGTTGAGCAACTGGATCGAACGTTCGATGAAATTCGTGAAGACGTTACCGAAGAAGCAAACGAGTCGGAGCACGGAAAAGATAGAGAAGTGTACTGAGATCGACAGCTACATCGCAAAATTTCCTGCCGACATACAGGTCGTTCTTGAGCAGGTTCGAGAGACAATCCGCAACGCTGCCCCGGATGCAGAGGAAGTCATCAGCTACAAAATGCCTGCGTTCAGGCAACACGGCATTCTGGTGTACTTTGCCGCCTGGAAGAACCACATCGGCCTATACCCGCCGATCTCTGGTGACAAGACACTGGAGAAGTCGGTTGCTCGTTATGCCGGGCCGAAAGGCAATCTTCAATTCCCGCTGGATGAGCCGATGCCCCTCGATCTGATTCAGCGAATTGTGAAACGGCGAGTGAAGCCGGACAAAGAAAAAGCGGCGAAGAGAAAGCAAAAGTAACCATGACTCACCCAGCCACCATCCGTAAACCAGGAGAAGGCCCCAGAATTGGGATTGTCGGCGACACGTACCGATTCCTGGCCACTGGTCAAGAAACCGATGGCAAATACGCCACGTTTGATGCCCTGGTTCCTCCCGGAGGCGGTCCTCCACCTCATATTCACACTCGTGAGGAGGAATCATTCCTGGTACTCGAAGGGGAAATCACGTTTCAACTGGGAGAGGAACGGATCGTGGCCGGTGCGGGAACATTCCTGAATATGCCGGTCGGAAGCCTGCACTGCTTCAAGAATGAGAGCGACAAAATTGCCAGGATGCTAATCTCTGTTGCTCCAGCTGGATTAGAACAAATGTTCCTCGAAGTGGGGCATCCGCTTGCCGATGATGTCGAATTGGCATCACCGCCGACTTCCGAGGAAATCCAGAAGCTGCTTGAGGTGGCTCCTCGGTATGGGATTGAGATCAGGGTTCCTGGACATTGAGAAATGGATCGACATGACAACCACCAATTACCAAATCCGTCAACTTTCTGACGAACTTTCGCCGCCTGAATCGGGAAAGCAGAGCGTTGTTCTGGGAGATGATGAGAATGCAAAGGTCATTCTATTTGCCTTTGCTGCTGGAAGTGGTCTGGCTGAACATGTCGCCCCGTTGCCAGCGATCATCCAAATCATTCAGGGTGAGGCCACTTTGGCGGTGGGAAACGAGTCAGTGAACGGCAAACCTGGGACTTGGATTCAAATGGCTCCCAAGACACCGCACAGCATCCATGCCGAATCGCCGCTGATCATGCTCCTGACATTACTGAAGTGAGAAACGGCCTTGATGAACTCTCGCACCATTTCCTGTTCCATCAATCGCCCTGCTCCCGAGGTCTATTACTTTGCCTCGAACCCTGAGAATCTGCCGCAATGGATCAAGTCTTTTTGCCTGTCGGTGAGAAGGTGCGAAGACAACTGGGAGATGGAAACTCCTTCAGGCTGGATCGGGATTCGCTTTGTTCCGGACAATGAGTTTGGAGTCCTGGATCACACTGTGACATTGCCTGATGGTCAGTCGATCCTGAATCCGATGCGAGTCGTTACCAATGGTGAGGGGAGCGAGGTGATGTTCACGCTGTTTCAGCTTCCCGGCATGTCTGGCGAGCAGTTCACCAAAGATGCCAGCATGGTGGAAGCCGATCTGCTGACTCTGAAATGCGTGTTGGAGGGGATCGCTTCTTAAAGGAAACCAGCGTGATCCAACTCAAGCGTGTCTACGAAGAACCTTCGAAGCAGGATGGTCTGCGTATCCTAGTGGAACGTCTCTGGCCACGAGGCGTGAGCAAGGAGAAGGCCTCAATCGATCTTTGGCTGAAAGACCTGGCTCCCAGCACGGAACTTCGAACATGGTTCCATCATGACCCGGAACGTTGGGACGAGTTCCGCAAACGTTATGAGGCGGAATTGAGCGAGAAAGATGACCTACTCACGTTGCTGAAACATCGTATCACCGAGGGAACAGTCACCTTCATCTATGCTGCCAGCGATGAAGAACGGAACAGTGCGGTTGCGTTAAATGAATATCTCGAAAAGCGGAAATAAATTCGGCAGGGGGAGTCTGCTGATGGTCCCTGTGGGGCCGTGAATTGCCCCTACGGCAGCACCTTCAGCACACTTTCTGCCACCTGTTTGGACATGGCTTCATTTCCGCCGCCATTGAAATGGACGCCGTCATTCGATTGCCATTCTGGACTTTGACCAATTCGAACAGGTCGTCCGTGGCGATTCCCTGCTCTTTCATGATCTCAGCTGCCAGCCGGTTCCGCTCGATCACTCGATCCGTCTGTTTCGAAAACGTGTTCAAGTCAGCCTTCTCACGTACGGGCGTGGTCGTGGTCCAGATCATCTTGGTACCGTTTGAGTTTTCCTTGAGAACCGCAACGGTTTTGAGAAGTCCGTCCCGGTATTGCTCATCGGTATAACCCCAGCCATGAAGTCCATTGTTGAAATGGATCACGGAGAACTTGTACTGCTTGAGCAGTAACAGGAGATCATCGTTGAACGTCGGATCAGACACACACTTCGAAGTGGTCAGCCGGGCACAGGAGGCTGTCCCAGCCAGCTGCTTTTCGACCGCTCCGAAATAGCCTCTGGTGATCGAATCTCCGACAAACAGGACTCGTGGAAGTTCCTCCTTATCCGCATCCGTTACCCAGATGTCGATCCACTCAATTCGCTCTCGGATCGGTTCCTCCGCTGCCAGGAATGGGCAACAGGTCAAAAGCGAGAGGGCGACGAGGAGATATTTCATGAGGAGCACTCTCAAAATCTGGGAACGATTGTTTGGGAAGTGCCTTTATACCGCCTCTCATCTCAGTGCAGCAAACGGCGGTGAGAACTCCACTCGCCCCACCACATTCCTCATGGCATTCTCCACGAGTTCCATTGCCATCCAGGCATCGCCCCCGCCGAAGGGGGATTCGATCTGGCGAGCCAGTTTCGCAGAGAAGGCAAACTGTCCGTAGAACTCAGGGTGTCCGAGGACCAGGACGATTCCATGTCCCAGCTTTTCGCAGCGGTCGAGACCCGCATAGAGCAACCGTGTCCCAATCCCTCTTCGCTGGAAATCGGGATGAATGGTCATGGGAGCCAATGACAGGGCATTCACTGTTCCTTTTTCCGTCACAATCGAGACTCGGCTGAACAGAATTTACCCGATGATCTGCTGATCGCTCGTGACGACCATCGGGACTTCCGTATACCCATCATCACGCAAGGCATCCACCAAGTCCGCTTCAGCATCACCTCCGAAGGCATCCTGGTTGAGTCTTCGGACTGCTGCTCGATCCTCTGGCAATTCGTCCCGGATCGGAAATTCAACTTCGTCCAAATAGTCTTGAGCCATGTTGTATGGATCACCTTCTTGGAGGATGGCCAATGCCTTTGGAAAACGATTGATTCTCCACAGATTCCCGGCTGCCGTCACTCGTTCCACAAAGTCTTCAGAATCGAGCCTGGAAGTCAGTAATCGGATCAGGTTCTCGCTGGTATCTCTCAGATTGTGAAGCGTGCTCATCGCTGTCAGCCGAACCAAACGATCCGTGTCGTTCGAAATACAGGCTCGAGTCGCAGGAAACGCTCGGCTGGCATCAGGAAAAAACTCAAACAGACCCAGCACAAGCATGTTGAGATTTCGATCCGGTTGCTGAAGTCCCCAGATCAGACCATCAATGACCTCATCTCCGTATCCTCGAAGTTCCGCAAAGGCCCAATTGAATGTCCAGTTGTGTGTCTCGTCCGTGCTGTACAGCCAGAAGGTGTCTTTGAGCTCGTCAAAAGTGGTCATGGGGAATGTCGGAGTGAGAGAAGTGCATCTGCTTTCGGCAGAAATCGGAATCATTTCACCTTTGTTTCGGCTAATTGCATCCACCAGTCATGAAATGGATCGGACCGATGAGGAATGAAGCGACCGAATTGTTGAATGTTCTTAAGAATCAACGCCACCTTCTGACTGTCCACTTTCCCGGATAAAGCCCAAGCGTGGATTATCCCACTTGTCGTAATTGTTGGAATCCCTTGCTCTGCTGCGATTCTCCGAGCTTTCTTGTCGTCTGTTGCCGCAATCCAACCACGATTTTTTGCAATCGCCAAGACACTTGCTTCTCCATCGTCAAGCTGCTGAGCCATTTGCACGAATAATTCAAATTCCTGCTCCTGCTCTAAACGACAAACCACAACTGTTCCTTCATGAAGGAACTCCTGCAAGTCGATCATTTTGGGCACCAATTGTGGAGGAGATTCGTTGTCATACTCTCGAATCCAAAGCGATTCACCTTGCACGTGTTCAGAAACGTAGACACTCCCATAATGATCCAAAATCATCTTGGATTGTCCTGATGCAAAGAGATTGAGCAAGCAACAAGTGTCGATGATCCGTTCGTCCATGTCGTTCTCTGATTGCTACCTCATCGAGTGAAACGATTTCCATCGACACTATTCCGCAGTTGACGCTTGTTTCTCACCAAGCAGCGAGTATTGCGTTTCCAATTGAACACTACGAATTTCGCCATTCTCAGAGACTTCGGTCGTCGTCAGATATTGTTCAACAATCTCTCGTGCTGACACTCGGTCACATCGAAGAACTGACGCCAGTTCGCCTTCACTTAGGTCACCTTGATCAAACGCTTGAACTGCAAGGAACACATAGCGATCAGGGAAACGGCCATCGGTGACCGGATGTTGTTGCAGATTGAGCATTTGACCTGCTCGACGAACCTCAAAACGTGATTCTTTGAGATGATCACGCACTCCCTTGGGAATCAATCCCAATCCTTCAAGCCGCAAGGTCATCGCTTCGACCGAAACGTAATACAAGTGGCTGAGTCGACAAAGATCAGCAATCTGAAAGTCTCCACTCTCATTGACGATCTGATTAAATCGCCGTCTCACTGAGGTTGGAGGCATCAAAAAGGCCATTGAGAAAGCCTCTGCAAAACGTTCGTTTGCAGGCTTCCGTCCTGGATAGGCTAGATAGTCAATGCCTGGCTTAAATCGATCCGTGATGAGATGTCCATACTCGTGGAGCAACGTCGCACGCCGACGTTCTGGCGGGTGCTTCCGATTCACAAGAATGACGCCCCCCATTTCACTTGAGTAGGCGAACATTCCCGCAACTCGTGAAGGCAAGTCTTCATAGGCAATTCTCAAGCCCACTTCGGCTTCCAGCAGACTCCGAAGATGGATCACGGGTTGGTCGCCGACACCCAATCGTCGTCGCTCTTGATCGGCCACATCCTCAGCAAGTGAGACGGGACTGCCTCTTCCAATGGTGACCACTTCTGGGTAGTTCGTAGGAAGTGACACGCTGAGAATACGCTCCAGACGTCGATAATCCTCGGCAAAACGTTGAAGGGCTTCGATTCCTTCAACAACTTCCGAATCATCGACCTTCATTTGTTGTGCAACAGCCCTAAGATGTGGCTGAAGATCGGCAAGCGGTTCTCCCGGACGGACAATATCGCTCACCTTTTGCCCATATAGTTTTGCTAAGGCAACAACCTCTTCAGCCTTGGGTTGCCGAGTCCCCTTTTCGATGGCAATGAACGTCGGACGGCTACATCCAAGGTGAGTGGCAGCATCTTCTTGAGTGATCCCTCTTGCCTTTCGGGCTTCTGCAAGACGAAGGCCAACGATTTTTGGATCGATTTGTTCCAACAGCGGCATATTGAATCTCCCTATATTCAAGCTGCCTGAGCGGGCAGATCAATCAATTTCGTCCATTTACAACCATTTGATGCTGCTAGCCGAATCAAATCGAGCCACTCATATCTGTATCTGCGATAGAGGTCCACGATCATTTCGACAGAGCAACCATGGTCGAAGACATGCGTGTGACGAAGATGCCTTTCAATGTTTGGAGGCAGCTTTCCAAGCTCGGTTTCACGCAGACTGTCAACTTGGTTCAAGAAAGCAGCAAGGTATCGCCGTTTTTTGAAAGGAATCACGGTCTGATTATCCAAGAAGTCGTACTGATAATCCCTACCGACTTCCTCAATGCCCGCAGAGTGCATTGCAAGCCGCCGAAAGAGGCATGCAGCACATGCTCCACATGACTGCTGTGGTCCAGCATGATGTACTCTTACCGGGAAGCTCGGACATGAGCAGGTGGCATTTGCGATCAGCCGTAAGTCAGATGGAGACAAAGACGCCACAAGCTCGCCTTTCGTTTTACCCATGAAGGGCAAGACAATTTGAAAGGAGCTGCCAATGACCAGAGAGAGAAGTTCTGACATCAAATGCAGGAAGTGCGGATGAGACCCCTTTGTCGCTTGGGAACCGTCCATACCAGCAAGCAGAGGTGCATTGATGGCCCCTACCCCGGACTCAAAAGTTTCGAGTCGACTCGCACCAAATGCATTCGTGACAGCGGCACCTATGGTGATGAACAGAAACGCCCTAGACCGTTGGCTCGTTTCTTCGATTTGAACCAACTTGGAAGGACTGCTCATCTCAAAGGGGACTACGATTGAATACAATTCTTTCCCCAAAACTCGCCCCATGGACGTCAGTTGGTGTTTCACCTTGTCACCAAGATCGGATCGATGCCGAACAGTAATCGGAACAATCGGCGTCTCGCCTGACAACAAAAGCTGATGAGCCAAGCCTGCTGCCGAATCTAAACCGCCGCTATAAAGGCTAAAACGTGGATTGGTGGGAAAAAATGCAGAAGAAAGTGGAGGTTGCCATTCAAGTCCAGGGGAGCTTTGGGCAGTTGAGGGTAAGAATTGAATGAGCCAATTGTCTCCAGACACAAAATGAAGTGCATCATGAAGACACTGGCTAACGTTTGCGTCAATCCAAAAGTCAGGGTTCGCTACTTCCAGGGAAAGCGAGATCGTGCGTGGCCAAGCCTGAGGACCGCCACGGCGATCTCGCTTGATAATTCTGTCCGCAAAGAAAACCGAGGAGGCAATTCGAACGAGATCGAGCAGCTGCTCCTGTGGAGGACTTGGTACATTTTCGAGCAGTATTCGCTCTCGACATAGAAAATCGCAGTCGTGGCCGAAACGAAATTTCTTCGATTCTGACCATCGAGAGTCACGAACGTCTAATTCGAAGCGGCTTGAATGATGACTCATTTCCGAAATCCTACTAAAAGTGATTCACCGAGCATTTTCTTCGTCGTATCGACCTTCACAGCAGGCGTCTCCCGACGACTTGCTCTGCGTGGATTCCAAGCAGGGTTCTCTGCCAATTTTCTTGCGATTCGGTGAATTTCAGGTTGAAGACAGATTTCGGCATCTCGAATCGCATTTCTTACCCCCGTGATGCTGATATCACTTTCAAAATTCGCAGCGAGATAGGGTACGTCGTAAAGGCAATTAGCCAGCGACCGGCTCAAGAAGTAGCTCAACTTTTCCGGCAACTCCCCCTTTTGATCTGCCGCCTCAATCACGAAATACTTCACATCATGTGCCCCCTCAATACGGCTGCACATTTCCCGAAGTTTTTGGGGATCGTGGAGATGCTCGATCATTTCACTCAACGGCAGGTCTTTACGAATTTGTCGAAGCGTTTTGTGTAAGCAATCTTCAATCTTGGCGGCGACTTCGGATATCGATGAGCCTTCTTGAATTGCTTGGGCGACTGATTGCCACCGCCGCGCCTTCGTTGCGTCCAGGTATTCGTTTTCTGCCACGGTACGGCCACTCCGAAAAAGACGTGCTCCTTGACACTCCCTTCATCAATTATCGGCCCAGTGTTTACAATGTCAACAACAAGCTTGACGATTTACACAGGCATGTCAAGTTTGCATGTTGCTTGAATAGCTGTAAACCGTTTCTGTGAAATGCCCTGGGGAAACTGTCGTTCCAGGGAGAATGTCCATCTAAAGTTGGCAAACCAAAGGCATACAGCTGATTGGGGTGCTTGCCTTATTTTCCCAAATGCAAGATCGCACCCCTTGAGTTCCTCGAATTCACGCTAGAGCATTTTGCAAATTGATCTCCACATGATGTGTCGAATTTGGGAGAGTGTGTCGCGTCATGGAGGACCATTATGTCGAATGCACTCTCCGTCGATTTGCGGCGTCGGATACTGGAAGCGATTGACCAGGGTGTCAGTCAGTCTCAGGTGGCTCGCACGTATCGGGTCGACCGGAAAACAGTTTGGAGCCTAATTCACCATCGTCAGAAAACCGGATCTCTCGAACCGATCCGTGCTGGAGTGGGGCGAAAATCCAAAGTCGCCCATCGTCAAGCGGACATCAGGCAGGCCATTGCAGACAATTCCAGCCTGACGTTGCAGTCCCTGATTGATCAGTTAGGGTTGGCCATCTCTGTTTCAGCATTGAGTCGCACCTTGCGTCGTTGGGGAATCCGGCTCAAAAAAAGTTCTGCACGCCTCAGAACAGCAACGTCCTGACGTGAAAGAGAAGCGTCGCTGGTGGGGGATTCTGGTTCGCCCCAAGCCCCAGCAGAGGCTCATCTTTCTCGATGAAACCGGGGCCAACACGAAGATGGCCCGACTTTACGGTTGGGGGAACAAGTCGGAACGTGTCCGCAGTCAGGTGCCACATGGGCACTGGAAAACGATCACATTCATTGCCGCACTCCGCTGCACCGGCGTGACGGCCCCCATGGTGCTGGATGGCCCCATGAATCGGGAATCATTTCTGGCGTACATCCAGCAGTGTCTGGTTCCGACATTGAATCGCAAAGAGATTGTGGTGCTGGACAATCTCCCTTGTCACAAACAGCCAGAAGTCATTCAAGCCATTGAAGCGGTCGGGGCCAGCGTCTTTTATCTGCCGCCTTATTCACCGGATTTCAATCCGATTGAGAAAGCGTTCTCGAAGCTGAAAGCACTCCTCCGCAAATTCGCCGAACGGACCATTGAGAACCTCTGGAAGCGAATCGGAGCCCTCATCGAAACCTTCACTCCCAATGAATGCCGAAACTATTTCCTGAGTTGCGGATACAGGGGAAGTTAAAATGCAAATTGCTCTAGGACACACCGTTTCTGAAATATCCATGGAGCTGACTCCCAACCCTTTAGCCCGATCCCAACCCTTTAGCCCGATCCCAACCCTTTAGCCCGATCCCAACCCTTTAGCCCGATCCCAACCCTTTAGCCCGATCCCAACCCTTTAGCCCGATCCCAACCCTTTAGCCCGATCACAACCATGAAAGCCCGATCACAACCATGAAAGCCCGATCACAACCATGAAAGCCCGATCACAACCCTTTAGCCCGATCCCAACCATGAAAGCCCGATCACACTCATGAACTTCCTGGCAAACGAGGAACTGGAACAATCCGGGATCGTGGCCAACTGCCGTATGAACCGAGAGCGGAACCTTTGTGGTTCCAACGGCTACTCCAGGGAACTCCGATTCAATCCGCTCGATTTTCTGAAAGAGAAAGCGGAGTTGAATGGTCATGCTTCCTGGCTCGATCTCTGTTGCGGAACAGGAAAGGCACTGCTTGAGTTAGACTCACTCATTAAGGACGAATGTCTCGACATCCGGATTGTCGGTGTTGATCTTGTGGGGATGTTCCTGTCCGGCAAAGCACCGCCGACATGTCTAAAGCTGATTCAGGCATCGCTCTCCACATGGTAACCAGACGAGCAATTTGACCTGATCACGTGCGTTCATGGACTGCACTACGTGGGTGATAAACTGGGATTGATTTCCCGAGCGGCGTCCTGGCTCACAGATGGTGGCAGATTCGTGGCCAATCTGGATTTGAAGAACATCAAACTCAATGACGATCTTTCAACAGAACGCATCATCGCCAAGGAATTTCGCCGTCAGGGATTCGAATATGATTTTCGACGACATCTGATTCAGTGCGACACTCGACGAATTGTGGACTTCCCCTTCAAGTACCTCGGGGCGGATGATCAAGCAGGTCCAAACTATACGGGGCAGCCAGCCGTCAATTCGCACTACCAAGTCGAGGATGCCGGAAAGACACAGCGAAATTCGTCAACACGTGAGCCTCGGGAGGCGAACAAATGCAAAATCCAGCATGGCTTCTGATCATCACTGGAGTGTTGATGGCCCTGATCGGTCTGGGCTGGCTGTTGTCGCCATCGATTCCCTGGCTCGGAAGACTGCCGGGTGACGTCGTGGTCGAACGGGAGAATTTTCGGTTCTATTTTCCGCTGACAACCTGCATTCTCCTCAGCCTGCTGTTCACAGCCATCATGGGAATCATCCGCTACTTTGGGAAATGATGGGAGAATCATCGGATGGCAACGGAACTCTTCACCATCGGTCATTCGAATCATCCGCTTGACAAATTTCTCGATCTGCTCAAAGAGCATGAGATTGCTGCTCTCACTGACATCCGCCGGTTTCCGAGTTCACGCAAGTTTCCTCAGTTCAACCAGGAGGAGCTTTCTAAAGTATTGCAGCAATCGGGCATCAAGTATCACTGGCTGGATGCTCTGGGAGGACGGCGTCCGAAGCAGAAGTCCATTCCGCCTTCGCTCAATTCCGGTTTGCGAAACGAGAGCTTTCACAACTATGCCGACTACATGCAGACCGAACCGTTCCAGCAAGGCATCGACGAATTGCTGACCATTTCTGAACAGAAACGCATCGCTTACATGTGCTCGGAAAGCTTGTTCTGGCAATGCCACCGCCGACTCGTGAGCGACTTCCTGACCGCACATGGTCACTCAATTCAGCACATCTTCCCATCCGGAGAGGTCAAGCGGCATCAGATGACCACTGAAGCACGAGTTCAGGACAAGAATGTCATCTATCCCGGACCGAAGATGTTGTTTGAATGAATGCAGGCGGGAAGAGCTTTTCTCCTGTACTGTCATTTCCTTTCTCGAAAACGACGAGTTTTACTACCATATCTACTTCAACCTTGCTGAGTTCATCCAGCATCATGCCCATTCCTTGTTCATGTTTGAACCTCTGAGCCAGCTCCCACGAGAGAGAATGAGTTCAAAGCGAAGCAGTGCTGCTGTGTGTTCATTTCGTATCCCCTTGTATTGGCCTCCACTTCTCGAACTTCGAATCCAGGAAATGAAATTTCTGTGAGGCAACACGAAGCTTTCCACCTCACACGAAGTGCTTGGGATTGGCCTTCGCTTGTCCTGAAGAGGAATGTCTACCATGAATGAAAATCTGTTCAGAAAACTTCTTGATCGTTCACATGTTCCTTCTCCGGGCGACACATCATTGATGCCTTCGTTGGACGGTGGAGGGAATGCCATTGAGGTTGCTGTAATCCATCATCATCGTTTTGCGTTCTATTACTGGATGAAATGGACGACTCAGAAGTGGAGTCGCTCGCTGCCCCAAAATGATCTTGCACCTGATTTAATTACGATTGATCGACACAATGATGTGGGAGGAAGCTGTGACTGTTTACCGGAAGAACTCAGCTTGCTGGTAGGTGAGCTTGAAGTTGGCGATACCGAAGACAACGAAAAATCACAAGATGCCATCGAACGCCGCCGGGTGACTCAGAACAATGTTGCCGCATTCAGCTTTCTTGGATTGAGAGCGTTGAACGATGGGCACATTTATCCGGCACAATATCTGAATGCAGTGGGAGACGTGTATGTTCTCTACAAGCAGGGAAACGAGCGATCTTCAATGATGACTGATCAGTTTGGTCATCAGCATGAAACGCATTACTTCAGATCGATTGATCGGCTATTGGATGCATTGCGAGATTCCGACGATGCTCCAGTTTATTTTGATCTTGATGTGGATTACTTTTTTAAGAACAGTAAGGAGAAAGGAACCGAAGTGATGGTTCCAGAAAAAGATATTCGTGCGTTGGTTTCGCCAAACGGTGAACTGATGTCACGAATCAAGGAGATGCAATTGCAGGGAGTGACAATTGCTCTGGAGCCGACCTATTGCGGAGGAATAGGCGGCTGTTTTAAGGCGATGTCCATCATTTCCGAAGAGCTTTTTAAAGGATCATTGTTGGGGCACAAAGTAGACTGGTCGAGACGAATGAAAGGATAGCGTCTTCAGTGATGGACATCCTGAACACGAATGCCGTGAGGGGCGTTCTGCACCGCCCACTTCGGTCCAAATGATGTAAACTCGGAGAAGACATTCACAATTAGGGATTTGAGATGAAAGATGGCTTCATCAAAGTGCGCAGAATGGTCGTGGTAACGAACGACATTACATGACGAAACCACCACCCGATGAATCACTGTCGGAGTTGTTCATGGTAGAGCGGAAAAAACAATGTTGCCGACAGCAGAGTAATGAGCAACGTCTGCGTCAGGCGGCCTTGCGTTCAAAGCCTTTCACCAGCCCACCGACGAATGACTTCACTTCGATCTCGTCCAAGCTGAGCTTCTCGACTTCCTCAGGCTCTTCTCTCACCGGCGGCAGATGTCCACGGCACATGTGACTTCGGTGCTGGTTGTAATACTCGGTGAACTCTGCGACCAGATGATCCAGATGCCTGCGACCAAAGAGAATGAACTTGGCCAGGCACTCATTTTTGATGGTGCCGATGAACTTTTCACAGCGACCATTGAGGTTGGGACTTCGCTTGGGAAGTTTGTTGGTGCGGAGACCGTGTGACTTCAGGGTTTCCGTAAACTCTCTGCTGAACTTGGTATCCCGGTCGTGGATCACAATCTCCGGCTTGTGTTCCTGTCCGGCCGTTTCATCGATGAACTTCTTGGCCTGTTCACACACCCAGGCCGATGTCGGGTGTTCCGTTGATGTAGACGCAATGACTTCTCTCGTCGAAACACGCAGCCAAATCAAGACATACATGTCTCGCAACCCACGTCTGGTCACCGTTTTCACGCTGAAGAAATCACAGGCCCACAGTGTCTTCTTGTGACGGTCGATGAAGTTCGCCCAGCTATCGGATGTTCGATCGGGTCCTGGTTGAATGCCCTCCTCTTTCAGAATGTTTCGGACTGTCTGTCGGCTGATTTTCTTGATGCCGAGCTTTCTCAACTCTCCAATGATCCGCGTATAGCCAAACCCCGTGACTGTGGCGATCTGCAGGACCAGTTCTCGGATCTCGCGAGGCTTCCTCTGCCCTCCTTTGGGATTCTTCTTTCGCCTGGGCTGACCTTCATCCCGCAGCCAGCGGTAAAACGTGCTCACACTGACGATGGTCAGCAACTCTTCAATGGCCCGACCGATGGCTTTGCCAAACTTGATGAGTCGTTCCCGCTCCGCGGGCTTGGTATGTATCTGGCCAGGCAGACGGGATCTGAGGATCTTGTTCTCTTCCTTTAGGAACTGGATGTACTTCGCCAGTTCTCGATCCGTGGCCGAGGCAATCAAAGCCAGCAGTGGATGGAAAATCGCGGCCATATCGGTATTGTCGTAATCTGCAATTTGAAAGGGTTTTGCACATTGGTTGTACAGCACCTTATGCTGAAAACGGTGCTCGAAAACCGTTTCCAAAATCCTGCTTTTTGAGGCGGTGTTTCGGCGCAGTTTCAGACCAGACAACTGACACGATCCGATGTCTAAAAGAGGCTTTAAGACGGGCTGAATCGCCCCTCATTGGGAGTGAGCAAGCCTCTTGAAAGCAGCTCGAATTTCTCTACGGAAAATTACGGAGAAACGAGCCAATTACGGTGCATACTCGCGTCAGAATGCGTGGTTTTGCAACGCTCTGCTAAACCTGCCCTATAGCGTAAAATCAAGCCGTCCCGAGCCTTGAGACCGCTCGGACTGAAAAGTGCAATCCTTCTACGGAACCGAAGGGCGAGCGTGAGACAAGCCAGGTCGAAGCGAAAGGGCTCAAAAAAGCAGCATTTTTGAAGCGAGAGACAAGCGTGGCGCTAGCATGTTACCACTACGGAACCGAAGGGCTGACACGCTTGAATGTGGAATCCGCTGTCCCCGAAATACTTCCTCTGTTGTCCGATCCCAGTCCATGTGTCGTTCGGGAAGTCAGTCAATCCCTCAGTCGAGCTTCTTACCTCGTAGCAGGGGATGAGCTGATGGAGATCGCACTTCATGCACCTGGCAGATTTGCCCGCTCTCACGCGGTTCGCACAATTGCCAGATTGGGAAAGTGGCGAAGCCTTCCCTGGCTGCTCTCCATTGCAGCAATATCAGAGTCCGACGTCGCGGTCGTTGCCGAAGAGGAGTTGTTGCTGTGGCTGACGCCTCCGAAATGCAACAAAGTGTTTACGTCTCCAACTCCACCCGAAAGAGAAGCGTTGAATTCCGTTCTGGAAAAGGCTCAAGGACACGCCTCTGAAAGAACTTTGATTCTGGTACGAAGTACTCTTCAGCAGTTCAGCTGACTTTCACCGCCTGAGCAATCCAAGGTTATTGTGGCTTCAGCTTCGACACTTCAGATTACCGTTCTTTTTGTTGTGATAAACTAAATTCAATACACATCAGGCAAAACGCCGTTGTGCTTTCTTGCAAAATGCGACGTAAGAACTCCTCCCGGCCTAGTGTTTCCCAGTGGGGGTCTAAGTCTCGATAAGTCTGGAAGGTCATCTGGGTATTTTCGTAATGACATGACCACTTCCTGAAGTTCTGCATGGTCTGGCATCTCTGTGGAAATGCGGCACAATACTAGAAGCCGTCGTCGATACTCGACTCGTTGCGGGTCATTCAAATCGAGAACATCGATGAATGTGTGACCTTCGGCTGTTTTTGCCTGATAGGTTCCGTCTTCTCTGCATTCAATCATACTACCCAGCCCGATTGAGGAGGGAGAGGGGAGATATTTCGTACCCTTCATGATGTTACATCGATTGCAAGAGTAGAAGACGTTGTCGTAATCGACCTCTTTTCCTGGAGCTTGCGACTTCGGTTCACTATGTTCCACGGCAATGGAGTCCGCTCCGTCTGGACGAAATGTCTCACGGTCCAAACAGTATACACAACAAAAACAGAATTCGTCTCTAAGCCACGGCTTCATTGACGAATAGTCATTCGTACCCTTGGGGCCCGTGCTTTGGTGAATGGGCGTCATTGTGGTGTAAAAACAATTGTTCCAATGTCATTGTGCGTCACGCCCCAGTCGACGAATTAACTCAATAATTTCGTCGTTACGTGAGAATTTCAACGGTGCAAATAGGTCGGCAAGCTGGCGAGTCGTTGTTTGCAGTTGCTCCAGCAACTGACTCTTTTCTTCGGTAATCGTGCCTTGCTGTCGTTCAATGATCAAGGAATGTCGTTCTTGATTGAGAATGTCAAAAGTTGTTTGAATAGATTGCAAATCTTGCTGGAGAAGAGGACCGACTTCATGCCTGTTGTGAGGCAGAAGTTCTTCAGACGCAAGGTTTGTTGATGCAGAAATCAATGCCATCGCAGCCGAGAGAGCAATGCGAAACAACGGAGTCTTTGGCCGGTGGGGATATGGTGAGGGGGTTGGTGGAACAAGAGTACCTAGACTCGACTCGACTGCAACATAGGGTAGCTGCGGGCTGATGGAAGGAAAAAATGTGAACCCTAGTTTTGTACAATAATGGCACATCACCTCGAATGCCTTTGGATTCTCTCGCTTTGTCTCTGTCCAATGAAGAAGGATTCGAAACGGCTTGTTTTTTACGTTCCGTAGACTTTTCAAATGATTCACGAGTATGTTTGCAATGCCTCTCTGTCGAAACTCAGGTCGTACATAAATGTCCTCGATATCAATAGTTTCTCGTGATTCTACTGCGATAGCCCATCCCAATCGGCCAGCCTCCGTGGTCTCTATTGAGTAGGTATAGACATTTTCGTTTGTTTCAGCAGTGAAATTTGTGCGCCGAAAAACACTTTGTTTGACACCAGGCACATGGCATGGCTTTAGTATGGAGTGAGCCCTTGGAAACTGAATGGAAAGGTCAGCAGAAAAACTATCAAATACATATTTGTCGAAATAGTCGAAAGAAATTTCGCCATATCCTTGGTTTCCCCATTCAGTTCCCCAAGAGTTTCGAAATAGAAGAGATTCACTGTGTGGATCTGCAGCAAGAATTGCGAAGGCATGGGTGTTTTCAAAGTCAACATTCTGTTGAACAGGGGTATGAACGACGCCATCCGGTGGGTTTACCCATCCAGGTGACAAAGGAATGCTGATTCTGACAGATTCTTCAATTTGAGATGTGCGAAATGCTACCCATTGTGCGGAGCGAACTCGTCTGTAACTTATAAATTGCTTTGGATCTACAATAATGGAAGGGCGACTTGCCGGCAGGTCTGGCAATTTGCCATCTGGTCGAGGTTGCAGTTTGCACTCAACATTGTGGGGGTCATACAGCCCTTCGCCAAATTTCATTCGCATCATTGTGATACCCCACGCACCGGCATCTTCCGGGAAACGCCCTTCTAGCTGCGTTGCTCGGATATAGGAATAAGGCACAAAAATTGGAGAATCGTTGCTCATATGTGATTGGCCACGGCTTTCTGAATATGGATTCCGAGTGTTAGATTTTCATGTGCCATATTCTTCACTGTTTTCAATAGTGATCCCTCTTTGTCATCATTTTACATTTGTTGCTCTTCTGCTGAAGATTTTCGCAATAATCCTAGAAAGAAGGAGATGAGAACAAGGCGTCTGGCAGTAGGCATGTCTAGACTTTTGGCAGGCGACAACCCATGGCAGACAGCGTTTCTGAGATTCCATCCTCTCTGATCAGTCAATATCGCTCTCAAATGGACGGTGAAATCGATCGTTAGTATTGAAACGACTGTATTTTCTCGAAGAAGATCATCAAGATTCTTAAGGACATACCCTCCTCTGCGGTGAGGCTTTTGAAGCACAACGCCGCAGTTGCGAGCCAGATTTCTGAGGGCAGACTCTATTTCAGTGACCAATAGATGGATGGTTACAATTGGATCTCCTTCAAGAAAAGCCGACAAAGCTCTGTGTAGTATTGGAGATCTTTCTTGAGACCAAACAGGTGATTTTGATAGCTCTTGTAAAAAGGAGTCGGCCGTTATCTGAAAGCGTTGGATGATTGCGGGAAATGCCAACTGAAGAAAAATATCGCAAATTTGGGCATTTTGTGTTTGGTAGCGAACAAGCTTTCCATCATCGTCTTCAATTCTGGCAATGATCCGACCTTCATGATCTACTAAAGAAGTCGCCGCACCGATCACGGCCATGAGCGGGTGCTCCTTTTCCAAATCCCGTATTTCCTGTCGATCCACTTCCAGTCGGGGGCGAAAACTGAAGACAAGATTGGCCAACGTGAGTTCCAAAGTTTCTGCCATCAGAGACGCAACCCATTCGTCGGCTTCCTGTTTTTTCAGCACAATTTGAGATTCTACGGGGAGCAACAGGTTTGGTAATTCTGTTTGCCTTGCTTCAATCAGCCATAGAATGCTTTTGGCATCATCATGCATTTCGTATTTTTGGTAGAGATTAAACAGGGTCTCCAGCCATCCGACAGCCATCATTGCATTAGCTGACACAGCTTCGTCGACTTCCGACTCTCCATAGTGACGCAGCACTGTATGAACGGATTCCTTCTGCCCTGTCTGCCAATAGAAATCCGCCAAAGGAATCGCGATGGCCCGTCGTGCCCACTGCTTGGCTGTACCAAGTGGAGTAGCATCTAATTGCTGTCGAAGTCGCTGGGCAAGCTCATCCAGAAAATCTCGTGGCCACTTCTTCCTTGGTATTTGTAATAGCAGCGGGAAGAGATCACGTCGTTGCCACCCTCTTGCTTCGTCGGATTCAGCTGTTTCTGCCCGAATGATGAGTTTTTGGCATGCATCCCTCAGGCGAGTGTCATCACCAACGAGAACGCAGAGAGCAAGAAGTCTATTGATGGCCTCATCGTCTTGACCAGGAGGATCTCGTCGATCGTCTAGAACTGCTTCAAGGTAAGAGTCAATTGCTATGCGGGCAGCTTCAATTGGAGGTTTTTCTCCAGAGGCTTTACGACTGAATTCCCAGACAAGATCTGCGTATAGAGCCCTCAATGTCGGTTGTCGGCACTCCCTCATTCGTGATTGCCAATAACTGACACAGTCTCGAGTAATGGCCTCCAATGATGGCGAGTCGACATGGGTTCCGTCTTCCTGTACTCCGGACATTGATGGGCCAAATTGGGTGCCCCAACGGGTCGGAGAGTCAGCCAGATAAAGGGAGGTCGCGATTAATTCCCACCGAAGTTCGCAAGGAGGCACCACCTGATTCGGGAAAAGTTCTTCTCCCAGTCGCTTAAGCAGAGGATGACCACGAACACCAAGTTGTTGGGCAACTTCAATCTCGGCCAACACATCACGTGTCCGCTGATCTGTTTCGTGGGGCATTTGAAAGCCTCTTTTTCTGCTACAAACAAAAACTGCTCTTGAAACTATCTCCCGCGAAATTGTGGGAAGATCCATCAAAATTGAGCCTGCCAGGCCAGTCTCTCGTCCCCGCACGAGGCGATTTCTGTCAACAGTTCATCGAGTTCCTGAAAGACCAGCCACGATTCCAGATCGGTCTTCTCGACGATTTGATTCACAATCTGCATTTTCAATTCTTCCAGCCGCTGCCCTTTCCAGATGGTGTCGGCGAGAGCGACCAGGAGATCCTCCAGAGAAAGAGATTCTTGGCTCCAGGCCCCATGAGTCCGGCAGAATCTGGCGAGATCGGGTGACACACCCTTTTTCCATCAGGAGCTGCTCACCAGCGATCTCATGACGATGACCTGGCCCCGATAACTCATCGTGATGAAGTACCTTCCCCAGATCATGAGAGCCTGCTCCAAAGAACACGGATTCCTGTTCCATTTCCAGAGACGGAAATCGCAGTCGTAGGCCCTCGACAATCTCCACGGCAGCATCGTTAACCAGGCGAAGATGAGCCACCAACCGAGAGTCAGCATTCAAGCGTTCACACAGCTGATGAGTCGGAATCGGGAGCGGACGGGGAGTGAATGGCATTGTTTCAGAAACGTTTCGCAGGTCGTGATCCAACGACCTGCCTAGCCCATTTGCGAAATTCAGCAGGAATGAAGTGTATCTCGCACGGCTTCCCGTTCAAGATGGCCAGCGGTTACCAACATCAACCTGCTTGTCGACATCGGCGTTGACGATTGATTCGAACAGAATGTCGTCGCGTCTTATGCGACCTTCCGTTCAAATGATTTCACCAGTCCACGGACCTACTCTCGAATACGCACATCGCTGGATTTCAGCGAGCGGTGGCAAGATGACCGCATTCCATGTGAGAACGTTTCTCGTTGAAGTAGCGGGTGAGTTCCGAACAGAGATGATCCAAGTGCGGCCCGCCGAAGATGATGAATTTTCGGCACATTCCCAGCGATCGGTGGCCCCGAACCATTCTCATCTTCCATTCAAATTGGGTGAGACCTTTGGTAATGAGTTTGTCCTAACGTCATGCTGTTTCAGCTTCGATGTGAACCGGTAAAATTCGCATCCTCGCATGGACGGCTGTCGCCAGCCTGCTAATGATGTCCATCAAAAATTGATCGACGAGAGAGACTCGATCTGGAATTCACCCGGGGCAATCTGCAATCGCTAACCAAGCGTTGTCATTCGAGAGTTACGGAAAATCGCCAATGTCAAGCGAAGACAGACTGCCGACTGGCCCATTTGACGAGCCTTTTTGCTCGATGCGTTAACAGCAAATATAACTCAGAGACGTTTCCTGGAACAATTTGCATCTGGCCATCGATAACTGAACATCGATGATTTCGATTCTTCAGCTTCTCCGTTTCTCGTCCTCCCGCATGTACCAAAGCATTTCGAATCAATTTTGCAATCTGGATCTCCTCGCAATTCCAGCACTGATCGGCCAGGTCATTCCCGAGGGCTTGTTTGCAAATGTCCGGGAATGTCCTCCCTGTTTGAACCTCGGTGTTCAAATACACTTCCAAACATCTGACGAGAAAATCTTCATAGGCGAAGAAAAATGCGGAGTAACAAATCCTCTGAGAGGACCAAAGAGCAAGTCGGAACTCGTTTTCTGGTGAATCCTTGTCCTCATTTTCATCCACTTTTGCAAATTCATCCCAAAGCTCTTGCCGTGGAAAGGGCAATTCTTTGCCTTCGGCTCGGGAATAAAAATCATACATGATCTCCAGCATTGCGGCTTTCAAGTCATCACGTTGGCTGCTTGTGACCACGACTCGTTGATCGATTTCGGCAGTGATCCGTGACACCAATTTGAGTGTCAGTGTGTTCGACAGTGCCCCAAGGTCATGCCCTTTTGCATATGCTTCTGCCACATCCACTGCGAGCAATGGAACTGCTCGGGCAGTTGAGATACCCTTGAAGGCCAAGGTGACGTCGAAAATCAAATCGCTTAATTTGGACTTGCCGTTTGCTAGCCTGAAAAGCTCTACCGCCCAATCCCCGTTATAAAAAACTTTGTAGTGCTCCAAGTGGTCATCGACATGCATTCGTCTTGCGAAGTCAGGGTCCATGAACATACGACGAAATCTCCGCTACGACTACTCCTCAGTGCCGCCTAATGTGCAAAAAACGTGCGGAATTGGCAGGGGGAGCCAGCCAGATACCATTGGCCCCACGCCTCATAGTGTTCGAGAAAATCCTGGCAAACTTTCCGTAGGTTGGCAGACTGTTCTTCCCCAGAATGTTTCATGCGAGCAGCAATATACTGAAGTTGTCGGTTCAAGCTTTGAATCTCTCCAGCGTCCTGAGCCAAGTGTATTAGGTGTAGTTCACCCGACGGTGAATGAATGACTTCTGTGTAGTGCTCCTTGGCAATCAGGAAGTCTCTGATCAGGCGATCTACACCGGAGCCAATGTTGTCCACTTCGTCTTCTGGTTCGGAGAATACATATTCCCGAATAACGTCGGCAAGTTCTTCTAGGATTGCGGAGACTCTTTGTTGAATGCGAAGAAACCGATAATTGTTCTCGGACTCAAGAGATCTAGCTTGATCGATCGTTTCTGGCTTCGCATTCATCAGTTTTAGAAATCCTGAGTACGAAACGAGCCCAAAGTGATGATTCGTTTCCCGATAGAATTCGCTGGTCAACTCGGGTCGCACCGCAAGGACAGTGCTTTGTGTTCGCACAACCCAATCGGATTTCTCCTCATTGCATACGAATATTACGTGAACTTTCTGCGTCTTCGCAAGATTCAAAAGCGACTTCCATATCAGTAGGTCTCCAATTCCTTCGTCGTCTTTACTACCATCTTTATAGCCCGGTGGCAGTTTGTGCTGAATTCTATGACGAAGGTCCTTTAGGCATTCTTCATGCGTTCCCGAATGTGAAATAATTCTGTTTGGTATAAACAGTTCTTTGTAGAGCAAGCTAACTGGATCATCCCATGACCAGTCTTGAAGGTCGTTCATCAATGCCGTCAATGCGTCTTTGTATTTTGCCCTCATTTCGTGCAAAGCCGCCGCACTTTCGACGAGAGAGTTGTAAGCAGGATTTTCCTCAAGCATGGGGCATTGAACTTTGGAGTGCGATGGCATTTTTTCAAGTGTTGATTTCCATCCATTCAACTTGTCGTAGAGATCCTTTAGCACTGTACTTCGATTTTTTGCAAACTCTTGTGCTGCTCGACTTGGCACGAAGAGTCGGTTTGTCCTTGCAAGTCCTTGGTAGATTTGTTCAATGTCTTTAAATTGACCGGACTCAAATTTATATGAGGAAAGCAATACATTAGCATCCAAGGCAAATACACAATCAGCGTGTAGATTTAGAATGCTCGGGGTGATTACCGAGAAAATGGTGCTCGGTGTTGGAAAGCATAAATCCAAGATAAATGGATCAAATGAAATATTTTCCTTGGTGTTCCGTTGGGGAGTGGCCGAGGTTTGGTCTTTTGATGTATTAGATGTGTTCATAAGAATGTAGAAGCGTCTGTCGAGTCCGACGCAACGATTTCATGAAAATCTGTGATCAAGTCTCTCATACGTGTAAGGGCAGGAGATCTACTGCCAAAGTCCAAAAAAACTGGCAGATCCAATTAGAGAACTAACCCACAGCACTGCGATCGCTGCTGGCCCAACTCGGTTTCGATTCGGGAAATAGAGAATGGCCCCCTCCGAGCCTCCATCGATTCCAACGCGAGTATATCGACTCTCGTTCTCGATGTCTTCGAACAAGCCGACTTGTTGCTCGCATGTTCCGTCCGTTGCCTCATCAGCCGACATGGACGGAGGGAAGTATTCGGAATTGATCGCCTGCCTCAATGAGCAATCCGAGGCCGTTGAAGGAATGCTCCGGGATCTAGAAATATCCGCAGGAATCTTTGAGGCCTAGGAAGTCGCACTTCTTGAGTTACCAAATTGAGGGCTGGAAGTTGCAGCAAGCAACCTTCACTCTGTTTACTGGACAAGTGGAAACATTCAAAGAAACGTTGCGACAAGCAGAGAAACATGGCCCATTTGCAGGCGTAGGCAGTGAAAACAGCAACGACAATGGACTGGCCCGTGGAACGGCCGTTGGTTGAGGATGTGGAACTGGCATCAACGCCAACCATGAAGAGATCCAGCAGCTGCACGATTCAGCTCCTCGGTACGGCGTTCGAATCAAAGTGCCGTAGTCGAAAGATTCTTTATGCCACTCTCCGTTCAAATGATTTCACCAGTCCACCGACATACTCTTGAACCCGTATCTCACTGGGCTTCAGCGTGTCCACTTCCTCAGGAACGTCGGCCAGCGGGGGTAAATGACCGCACTCCATGTGCGACCGTTTCTCGTTGTAATAGCTGGTGAATTCCTGGCACAGGTAATCCAGGTGCCGCTTTCCAAAGATGATGAACTTGTTCAGACATTCCCAGCGGATGGTCCCTACAAACCTCTCGCATCTGCCGTTCAAATTCGGAGAAGCCTTCGGTAAGGCGTTGTGTCGAACACCGTGTTCTTCCAGCTTGGCCACGAATTCTTTGGTGAATTTGGCATCCCGGTCGTGCATCACAATCGACGGTTTGTCCTCTCGATTCAGGGTTTGATCCAGGAAGGCTTCCGTCTGCTTCACCACCCAGGCGGAATTCGGATGGTCCGTCGATTCAGAGACGATCGCCTCCCGGGTGGTCATACACAGCCACACCATGACATACATCTCTTTCAGCCCACGAGGCGTCACCGTTTTGACAGAGAAGAAATCTGTCGCCCAAAGTGTCTTGGCATGACGATCGACAAAATTTTGCCAGGTATCCGTTGTTCGATCTGGACTGGGCTTGATCCCCTCCTCTTTCAGGATGTTCCGAACGGTCTGCCGACTGATCTTCTTGATCCCAATTTTTCGGAGTTCCCCAACGATACGGGTCAGCCCGAAATTTGTGACTGCAGAAATCTGCAAGACCAGCTCTCGAATCTCCTGCGGTTTCCTCTGACCTCCCTTGGGATTCATCTTCCGTTTGGGGGTTCCGTTCTCTTCTTTCAGCCAGCGGTAGAACGTGGCTGGACTCACAATGGTGATCAGTTCCTCAATCGCTCGACCGAGCACTTCGCCAAACTTGATGAGCCGTTCCCGTTCATCACGACGAGTGTGCACCTGCTGAGGCAGACGAGCCCTGAGAATCTTGTTCTCTTCCTTCAGGAACTGGATGTACTGGGCCAGTTGACGATCTGTGACAGAAGCAATCAGGGCCAGCAGGGGATGAAAAATGAAGTTCGTTGGGGTATTGTCAGAATGTGTAATATGGAAACGGATTACACATTCGTTTTACCCCGCTATGTCGGCAGAGAAGGCTCTCTTCTCGGTGAGTTTTGAAGAGGATGCCGGAGACACTTTGGGGGTTCACTTACAGGTGATGTGATCGCTGTAATCGGACGCAGATTGCTCACATGAGGAAGTGGCAGAATCTGGGTACACCTCAGAAATGTGTACCCACTTTGGCCTAATTCGAAGCGTTTCGCAGTCAGGGCCTGCTGATTCTCACCGCATGATTTCTGCGATCTGAAGCCTATTCAGAACCCATCCACAATGCTTCACGGCTCTACGGAACCGAAGGCGCGATGCGACAGTTGATGCTCCGTTTGAAGCTCACGGTCAATGAAGACAAAACCCGCCTGTGTCGTCTTCCCGGAGAAGGTTTCGACTTTCTGGGATACACGATCCAGCGGCGCTACTCGCATCGCACAGGTGGATCTTATATCGGTCCGGCGCCTTCAAAACAGAAGGTGGCTGGCCTGATTGCAGCCATCAGCGAAGCGACCAGCCGACGATGGACGTTGATGGGAATGCCTGACCGGATCCGGCATCTGAACCGGATGCTGACTGGCTGGGCAAACTATTTCTGCCTGGGGGACACGGTTCATGTCTATCAAGCGATTAATCGACATACGATTCGACGGGTGCGTTATTGGTATGGGAGAAAGCATCAGGCTCGCAGCGGTGTCCGTAAGGAACTTCCTTCGGGGCGTCTGCACGGCGAGCTGGCGCTGGTTCGTCTCCGGGCTCGTAAGACCCAGATTCCGTGGGCTGAGAAATCGTGATGGTTCCTGCGAAAGCCGGATGCGGGAGATCCGCACGTCCGGTTTGACGAGCGGGAGGTGGAAACGGAGCATGGTGAGGCTATCGAGGCACCGGCAACCGAAAGGGCCGGAAACAGATAGGCCCACCTCAACCACCGCGCCACCTCTCGACTCTACACAGCACCTTATGCTGAGAATGGCACTCGAAAACCGCCTCCGAAAGGCCGTTCATTGAAGCGGAGTTTCAGCGCAGTCACAGACCCAAAAACTGACACGATCAGACGTCCAGAAGTCGTTGGCAGGGAGCGGAATCGACCCTCTACTCAGGTGCGAGAAGCCCCCTGAAAACAGCTCGAATTTCTCTACGGAAAATTACGGAGAAACGAGCGAATTATGGAGCATACTCGCGTCAGAATGTGTGGTTTTGCAACGCCTTGTAAAGCGGGCCTTCGAGCGGTCTCAAGCCGTCCCGAGCCTTGAGACCGCTCGGACTGAAAAGTGCAATCCGTCTACGGAACCGAAGGACCCGAATTTCAATCTTTGGCAACGCCACCCCGCCCATGTTCGAAAACCTCTCACCAGCTACGCTAGCCCAGGTTGCAAAGCAACCTGGGCTACCCACGCCGCGACTAATCCCTATGCCGTTTCCGGCAAAAATGTGGGAAAGACGATCCCTGTTCCAACTGGGGTGTGGCCTCTGGTTTGCGAGACGTGCAGTTCGATGTTGCGGGCGCCCCACCGGTAAAGTGTGGCAATCAATGTCGACGCAGTTGCCGGAGCCAGGACGACATACGGTTGGCCATGTAATTCCTCTAAAGCGCGCCAAAGCATGGCGATGGCGACAGCTTCATCCGTAAAGACGCCCGGTCCGAGCATTGGCATGGCGGGATTCTTGCTGACGACGAGTACCCCATTGATGTTGCCAAAGGGATCTTCGCTGACCCACACCTTCCAAGAGCCGACTTCATTGTTGAGGAAAAAACGAAAGTCATTCTCCCGGCGAATTCCCTGCAAGGATGCTTCAAAGTCGGCGAGCTGTGCCGCTTCTTCCAGAACGGCGGGACGCACTCGATCAATGCCTGGCGGCGAGGGAAGGCCGATTCCGTTGGCCGGAACTGTGATCAGCAAGTCTTGAAAAATCGTTTGGGGGACAAATCCCAGACGGGAGTACAAGGAGTACGAATCGAGGTTCAGCAGGCTAGAAACGAGTCGGACTGGTTTTCCAGCGGTATCGGCCCGACGTATCGCTTCAGCCATCATGGCCCGGGCCACGCCACGCCCAGCGGCTTCGGTTGCGGTCGCCACAATCCCCACCGAGAAGTGCGTTTCGCGAGGATGGACGAAGCAGACGCCCCATAACCGGCCCGAGCCATCTTCGCGAGCGACAATTGATTCGCCGGGGTCGATTGCTTCATACACCTCGGGAAAAATTTGGAACGGCTCAGGACGATCCCCGAATCGGGCTCCCTGTCGCAGCCGGGAGTCGTAATAGTCCACGAGCGAGCGATGCAGCAGTGTTGCGACCGCCGGGAATTCGTCGCGGCGGATTGTGCCGAGTTGAAAGCCTGGCAATGAGCGTTCCGATTCCGAACCTTGGTCCGCAGGGATTCTGTTCTCTTGAGCAGCGCGCATCGGTACTGAAGGGGGCATCTGAGGCGTTCTCTCACTGATTCCAAAGGTTTCTCTGCGCCGCGGTTTCGAGAATTCGCACGACGTCTTCCGAAAGCAGAAATCTCTCTCTCTGCAAATCCAGTGCAGCCTCCGTCACCTCCGACATGTAATAGTCCCGAGTCGGATAGCGTTCCTGGATACTGGGCCGAGGATCACCGGTCTGCCGTCGTTCCTCGGCGGTCGTGGCAAACGGCAGAAAAGAGCCGTCGAAGCTGGTTAGCATTGTCGGAGGACCGTATTCCTTTGCCCTCAGGTTCCACCCCGTGAAAGTCCCCAGTGGGACTGCCACGTCCGGCAATACAATGCCGTTGAATTCGTTGCCGTCCCGGTTGACAGCGGGGACCAGAGTCGTCCAAGGTTGTCCCACCTGAGGAGGAATGACGTCGGCAATCCCTTCACTGAGCAGCCTAGGGCCGAAATCGAGTCGCATCGGCCGATAATATGAAGATGGCACGTTCACGCCGGGCAGTTTTGGGAACTGTTTTTGAAAGGTCGCAATGTCCACCAACCCGCCGTCGGAAATTTTGGGATAACGACTGGAGGGCGGATGTTCGTTGACTGTCACCCAGCGATCCAGGTTGACGAGCATGGCGCGCAACACTGGGCCACGATCATCAAGAATGTTCCGGGGCTGTTGCGCGGTTCCCTTGGTCGGGGGGCCTTTCCCCAGATGCTGTGACCCGGCCGTCAGATAAAGTCGAACATTCTCTGGAAGTTCGAGATCCTTCTTTCCCTCTACGTCCGTATGGACCAGCGAGGCTGCACGCGCCCAATATTCCGTCGAGGTCTGCACATAAATGATCTTCGGCACCACCCCTGCCTGACGGGCCCGGTCGAGGACACTTCCCTGTTCGCCAGTCACTGGGTCGGTTTGCGTCACCGGGGAAAATGGAAACGATTCGGAGCCACACCAATTGGCTTCGTGATGATTACCGGCATCGGTGGCGTTGCGAAAGCGGGCGGTAAAGTGCCCTTTGCCCGCTCCGGCGACATGCACCAGCGCGCCATCGAAGACTGGTTTTCCATTCGTGTCGGCGTTGAACCCCTCGTGAATGAACGAGACGATCAGTCGTCCTGACTGTGAAATGCCGAAGATGTAGCTGTGTTCGATCACTCCCGCCAGCGGGTTGGGGTTTCCGGATTCGTCGGCCTTCGCATGACGCAGGAAGGAAACGACATCCCGGATTCCGGCCAATCCTACGCCGGCTACGCGTGGATCTTTCGCTGTATAAACCAGATCATAAAGCTCGCCTGGCTGAAAGCCTCCCTTGACATACAACTGTGTCGGATCGGGGATCAGCTTTCCCTCTTCCCAACGCGCAAACGCCCAGTCGGTGTGAGGAATTTCGACGGCCGGCTCGCTCCGCGACGGGCGGCAGGTCAGTACTGCGTGACGATTGTCGAGTTCGATCGACGGGAAAACCTTCGGCATTCCCCAGGGACTCCAGCCGAACGCACGGCTCATCATTGTTTCCGCGACGCAAATCTCAACATGCACACGGCCGGTCAACGGAGTTCCATTGCTGTCGATCACGGGAGCCCCCAAAATGAGGCGTTTCTGCCCGTCGTCCTGAACTTCGGCATTCCAGCCAGTCCAAAGGACGGAATACCCTTCCTGCATCAGGAAACCGTTGCCAGCGTCCGTAAGTGTGCGGGGATCGTTCGTGATCTTGTCCGCGCTGTTGAAGGTCCACACGGCGAGCATGTTGCCGCGATTGTGAACGTCGTACAGCAACCGGCCGTTTCCCCGATGCGGGTCAACCGGCTTGAGCAGCACGAAGTCAGTCCAGAATTCGACTTTGTCACGTGAATTGCGCGCGGCAAATTTCAGATCGTGAACACGTGCATTGCAGGACGCATCTGGGGTGAGTTCGACGATCATCCGCCCGCGCAGCAGTTCATACGGGCCGGTATGTTCGAAGGAGTAACCTTCGGCGAATGGAATGCGCTCTGTGATCTCCATTCGTACTACTTCGGCGCGGACGACCGTGGAGAGCAGGAGCAAGAAACTGATCGCACAAAGGTTGCGAACTGACCACGAAATCAAAGAGACAGGCATCGTTGAACACTTGTTTTGATGAGGGCCGAGGATGATTTTGACGAAATGACAGAATGATCTGAACCGCCCCGACAGAACCCAGCTTGGCCGGGTTTCATCCGGCCAGTGCTCAAGTCTTGAATGTTGTACGAAATTTTCCTGCGGCAGGCCAATTTTCTATCTTTGCCGTGCAGAAGAACCGGTGATTCTAGTCCAGCAGGGGCGGTATTCAATCGCAGAATTCTTCGAATCTGATTGGAGGTGACTTCATACAGGCTTGTCTACTGCTGTTCAAATGACGTGATTATAAAGAAGTTTTATGCCGTTCTGCACATGGAGCAGGAAATTGTCGCAGAAAAGTACGCGTGTTGAACAGCGTGCCGAACCGCCGCACATGAAGAGGACGAAATTCAACGACTCCATTGTTGGAGTTGGCCGTTATAGGGCTATGCATAAATATCGCCGCCTGACGTATGGCCCGCAAGAAGGTAATTCAAGCCGCCTTCCGCTGGAAGCCTTTCACAGGTCCACCAACGAATGATTTCACTTCGATCTCGTACAAGGGAATCGTTTCGACTTCTTCCGGCTCTTCTCGCACCGGCGGTAAGTGTCCACGACACATATGGCTGCGGTGCTGCTTGTAATACTCCGTTTCATTTTGACGATCGATGAAGTCATTCCAGTTGGCCGTGGTGGGGTTAAAGCTGGGCGAATCCCATTCCTCCTGGAAGTTGTTGCGGATCGTCTGCCAGCGTATCCGCTTGATCATCTGCTTTTTCAAGCCTCCTTAGGTCTGAATGCCTCCGAAGCCCGTGACGGTTGAACGCATGACCTGTTCCTATATTTCCGCTCAATCTGAGCAGTGTCTTGTAATCAACCGCCCCGCGCGCTGCTCGACACCCTGCTCCGCTGAGAAGGCCCGTTCTCCGTTTACATAGACCTGTAAGATCCCTTCACACCGACGTGTCGGAGAATCGTACGTTGCACAGTCAATAATTCGCTGCGGATCGAAGACGACCAGATCTGCGAATGCGCCAGGTTGAATTCTTCCACGATCAGGAATCCTGAAAACGTCAGCCGTCAGTCCCGTCATTTTGTGGATTGCAGTTTCGATCGGGAAGAGTTTGAGGTCGCGAGCATAATGCCCGATCACACGCGGGAATGTCCCCCATAATCGAGGATGCGGATGTTCGTCATGTGGGAGCCCATCGGAACCGATCATCGCCAGTTTCGATGACATCACCCGTTGGACATCGCTCTCATCCATTTGAAAATAAATTGCACCGGCAGGCTGAAGTCGCTGGGCTGCCTCGTGAATGTCGACTCCCCATTTCTTTGCAATATCGAGCAGCATTTGCCCCTTCATCTCGGGAAACGGCTTCGACCAAGCAATACTGATCGGATAAGTATCGGTCACCAAATCCAGTCGGAGATACGTCGACCCGGCTGTGTATGGATAAACATCCAGGTTGACCCGCTGCTTGAGTGATGCCGCTTCTAACCGAGGAACGGTTTGCTTTGTCCGCCCCCAATTGGCCACGCCCGCACATTTATGATGTGACACAATTAATGGAATACGCGCTGTGGCAGCGGTACTCAACGATTCATCAATACTTTCCAGAACCTTGTCGAACTCATCTCTCATATGGGTCGCATAGACTCCCCCGTACTTTGAGAATTGCGCTGCGATCTCTGCAACTTCGTCTGATGTCGCAGCGCAATTTGTTAAGTAAAACAGCCCGGAGGAAAAACCGATGGCTCCATTCTGCATCGCTTCGTCAGCAAGCTCACACATCCGGAAAATTTCGTCACGACTGGCCGGACGTCCCAATTCCGTCATCGTCGCCAGTCGCAAAGATGAGTGTCCAATTAGAGCGGCCACGTTCACGGACGGTCCAACGTTGCGAACACGCTCAGCATAACTGGTGAAATTCGGAAATTCGTAAGCATTCTCGTCACCAAGTAACGTCATTGGGGGAGGAGGCGCCCCCGTTTTGAACTGCAGTGGAGCGATGGAAATCCCGCAGTTTCCGACGACGACGCTTGTTACACCTTGGCTGATTTTCGGCAGCATCTCAGGGGAATCAATCACCATTCGGTCATCGTGTGTGTGTGCATCGATGAACCCTGGAGCAAGCGCCAATCCAGCTAAGTTCACTTCCTGCCGGCCAGCCCCAGAAGGAAAGGTTTCCAGATCCGTAACAGCCACGATTCGATCACCACGGACCGCGACCTCCCCCGAAAAGGGAGGCGATCCGCTGCCATCGAAAATCGTGCAATTGCGGAATACCCAGTCATAGGGAGCCTGATTCGCTTCATGGCTAACGCTCATCGAGTCACTCCTCGCTTCGCTGTGTCTTCAATAATGGAGCAGCCTCGGAAGATGGGGTTGGAATCCCGATCCCAATGCTTGCGACTGTGTATCGTACCCTTCTCAATGTCTCCAGACCTCTTTCTCCCAGTTGTGCTGCAACCCCTGTTGCAATGGTGTCAATCACTGCCATGTGCGCATAACGAGAAGGAGTCGGAAGCAACACGTTATCGTCTTCTTGAATCACAACAGGAATGACCATATCTGCCGCGGTCGCCAATGGGGTATTTGGGCGAGTCAGCACGATCGTTTTCGCTCCGTATTTGCTTGCAATATCGGTTGCTTGAACAACCGATTTGGAACGCCCGCTGTTGGAAATGGCGAAGACGACATCGTTCGGGCGAAGTGTGGCTGCCGACATACGTTGTTGATGACCATCAACATAACAGGCAACGGGGATTCCCAATCGAAACAAACGTAACTTCGCATCTTCGATCAGACTGGCTGACCCTCCGCCTTGACCGTAGAGATCGATTCGACGTGCACAGGCCATCGTCTCAATAACAGACTTGAGTACCTGCGTATCAATCTGACTCAAACATTCGCGAATAGCATTCGCCGCCCGCATCATTACCATTTGTGCCATCTGACCAATGTCGTCGCTAAATGCGAGATCGCTTCGCAGATACGCGGACGCAACCGTTAAAGTCGAGGCAAGGCGAATCTTGAATTCCCTGAATGAATCACAGCCGACGCTGCGACAAAAACGTGTGACCGTCGGTTGGCTCACTTCCGCGCGCGCTGAGAGTTCTGCGATGGTCATTCGCGTTGCTGCCTCAAAGTCCGATCGGACGACCTCAAGTATCCGACGTTCCGAAGTACTCAAATCAGCTTCTACTCGCTGCATCTGCGAAACGATGTCGATCGAAGAGCAATACTTATTCGCTGAGGAGTGAGTCATAGCCAGCGGGGAGTTCTTATCGGTGATTGCGGGTGGTTGTGCCAAACAACTGGCAATCGGTGATTGCAGACCTGTGCATTGTACTCAAACTCGGATGAGACCAATGTAATAAATTTACATCAACCCGACACAGTCCAACGCTTGAAAATCTTCCCACTACAGGAGTGACTCGTTGTTCAGCAAGAAAAACCCAGTCATTACATCGAGTATCCGCAACATTTAACGCCCAAGGGAAAATGTCGGCACACCCCTTTTACGATTGCAGAAATTTCCAAAGACCCCTTGCAACCACGTGAACATTGAAACATAATTACATCCCGTTGCATAGCAACCTTCGTGACAATGGCTCCCCAAGGTTACGCAGCGTTCTCTTAGAGACACTGCCTCTTGCTCAAACCGGTACACTTCCAAGGACGATTTGATGCGAGTTTTCGATCACATCGGGATCACCACCACGGTGCCCCAGCCTAACGAAAACTGGGTCGAGCAAAGCAAGGTCTGGGTCACAAATCCGCATGACCACCCTGATCAGATTGAATTTCTCCGCTACCGCGATGACAGTTCGGTGCCGAAACTCATTCAGCAAAACCCGCACGTTGCTTTTCGTGTGGATGATATCCAGCCTCACCTGGAAGGGGCTGAAATTTTAATCCCCCCATTCATCGTGGGGGATTTTCTTGAAGTCGCTTTCGTTCTTAAGGAAGGAGTCGTATTCGAATACATGCGATACCTTAAAGAAAGCTGGTTCGGAAACTGAAGCAAGCTTAAGCGAGGTGATTGAGCTTTTCATCAAGGTCCGCGCGTTCAATCACCATAAGACTCTTCTGTGCCGTATTCTCCATAAAAGCCGGCGTAAACCACGTTGCTTTCAGAGTTGACACCGGAGCCCACTTGTAATGCCCCAACCATATCGTGCCATCTATACTTACCCTTGGGATCTTGCAGAATATGGTGTTAATTCCGCTATCACGGAATTTTGTAGACTCGGACTAAATACCGTCACTGTTTGCGGAACTTATCACGCAGGAAAGTTCCTTCGCCCCCTTGGTAAGCATGGAAAAGTCTACTTCCCTTGTGATGGAGCAGCCTACTTCCACACGAACTCTTCGTTTTATGGGACAATAAAACCGCACCCTAGTCCTACGCTCGCGGAACGTGATGTCCTTCGCGAACTGACGGAGTCCAAGGAGATCCAGACGAACGCCTGGCTCGTCCTGCTTCACAACACCCGGTTGGGCGAAAGGTATCCAGACGCATGTGCGCAAAACGCATTTGGGGACAAGTACTTTTACAGCCTCTCACCGTCCCATCCGGCGGCCCGTGAATATGCTATCGGCCTCGCTACGGACATCACATCAAACTACGCTGTCAGCGGAATCTCTTTGGAGAGCCCGGGCTTTGCGCCGTACTTCCACGGTTTTCATCATGAGTTTTCGCTTGTACGACACAATCGCTGGCTCGACAATCTCCTTGGACTTGACTTTTCGCCTAGCTCGGTGGAACGAGGCAAAGCATCAGGCATTGACGTTGAACGTCTGAAGGATCAGGTGGCTCGGGATATCACTGCCTACCTCGAGAGTGATGTCGATTTCCCGGATGACATGGCAGAAGCATTCTGGCTGGCCGATGTTCAGTCGAATGGTGACCTTCGACGTTATCTTGATTTTCGTTGCCAGGAAGTGACGTCACTAGTCAAAGAAATTCGGGATGCAGTCCGGGTTGATGCCACAGTCGCAGTGATCCCGTCAGTTGCTCGCCCGACAGCGGGAGCGTGGTATGAAGGAAGCGATCTTCCCGCCCTCATGAAAGCCACGGGCGTCCTCGAGGCCTGTTTCTACGAATCCAGTGCCGCCCGAGTGAAATCAGATCTGTTCGACATCCAGCGAAGGCTTCGCGGGGAGGGCAAGCTGAGAGCGATCTTACGGCCTTCGCATCCCGATCTTTCCACCCGAGATGAGTTGCTCAGCGCTGTCCACGCCCTGCATCGCAACGGAATCGAAGATTTTGCGTTTTACAACTGGGGCCATCTGCGTCGCCAAAACGTGGAGTGGATCGGCGACGCACTGCGTTCAATTTTATAGGTACGTGAACTCCTGTTCCTGGGGAACACCGCAAACCATTCTGAGAAGAATCGTTCGAGTAACTTATCGATACTTCGACAGGCAATGTCACACTCCTTTATCTCTGGAAGGCTCACACACCAGTCCGTATTCTGGCGACCACATGAAGATTGAGCCCATTACACTGATGCGGGACTCGCGCGTCTGATCCTACATTCAGGTCAGAAGACCAATGTGCCACTGAGCCGCTGTTTTAATAGAATTTCAGTTACGTTTTATTTTTTTTGAATTCGTTAGATGGAGGAGTTCCTTGTAAGATCCCCGTCAAGCTGCGGCATTCTTTAATGCCCTACCACATCCGTTTTGAAGACGACAATCAAGTCAGGAAGGAATCAGTTCGATCCCGCGCTTGAGTAGTTGCGGAAGATGCAAGTCCATCAGAGTTTCAAGAGCCAGTTCGTCGTCCCTAACTCGCTGGTGGAAAGTAAATCAGGAGGTGCTATGAGCAGAGCTTTTCAGGATCATGTTGTTGCCATTACCGGTGCTGCGGGTGGGATCGGGCAAACGCTTTGCCGGTACTTTGGCAGCGAAGGTGCCAGTATTGCCGCAATCGATCGAAATGATCAGGTTCTCGAATTTGTCGAAACGCTGAAGTCGGAGGGGATCCTGGCAAAAGGGATCGTCGCTGATATTTCCTCTCCGGAGGCGGTGGCAGCGGCTTTTGCGGCATTTGGAGAGATTCACGTTCTGGTAAATAACGCGGGTTTCTCGAGTCAACCGACAATATCGAGTTCAGATCCCAGCGGCTGGAGGGTTCATCTCGAAGGCAATCTGAATGGCGCATTCAACTGCGTTCACGCGGTGCTCCCACAGATGGTTCAACGTGGTAGCGGCTCCATCGTCACGATCGGCTCCGTGAATGGTCTTTCCGCACTGGGTGACCCAGCATACAGCGCTGCTAAAGCTGGTTTAATTTCATTGACGAGATCGCTGGCGGTAGAATATGGCCGTCATGGAATTCGAGCGAACATTGTTCTTCCAGGAACCGTTCGAACTCCTCTCTGGGACGAGCGGATTAAAAAGGATCCTCAAACATTGAAGACATTGGAGCGATGGTATCCGCTCCAGCGAATTGCTGAACCAATTGAAATCGCAAAGGTTGTCGCCTTCCTGGCGAGCGATGCTGCCAGTGCCATTACAGGTGCGGCGATCCCTGTCGACTGTGGCCTGACGGCAGGCAATATCGTGATGACAAGGGAATTGACACTCGAAGATTTTTAAGAGAACTATGAAACGTCTAAAGATTGGTGTCATTGGACTAGGCTGGTTTGGTGAGATACACGCAGAGACCATCAAAGGCGTACCTCATCTGGAGTTGTCAGCTCTGTGCACTCGCAATGTCGACCGACTAGCTGCACTCGGTCAGAAATTCGGAGTTGCGAATACGTACACAGACTACAATGAACTCTTAGCTGATCCTGAGATTGATGCCGTTTCAGTCTGCACGATGTGGGATCAGCATACTGCCCCCGCGATAGCGGCACTTAAGGCAGGGAAACATGTCTTTCTCGAAAAACCGATCGCATCTTCAGTTGAAGACGCAAGAAAGATTATTGAAGCCTCGCGCGCGAGTAGTGGAATCTTATTCATCGGACACATTGTTCGATTCAATCCTCGCTATCGAATGGCGAAACAGGCAATTGCAGATGGCCGAATTGGGAAGATCGTCTCCATCTCGTCACGCCGCAACATACCGGCAGCATGGACCCCGACCATTCTGAACAAGATCGGTCCAATTGTTGGCGATGCCATTCATGACACGGACGCGATGCTCTGGTTTACACAGGACCGGATCATTTCGGCGTATGCACAAACCGTCTCCGTACGTCATCTGCGCTATCCCGATATCGGACAGACAATGTACCGCTTTGCCAGCGGCGCGATCGCCACGCTGGAAACCGTCTGGTGCATGCCAGATAAGACCCCATATGACATCGACGAACGGATGAACATCATTGGGACAGACGGAGTGATTCAAATTCAGGACTCTTTTCCTAACCTGAATATTATCGATTCGAATAAACTGCACAGTCCTGACTCCACTTACTGGCCGGAATTTCTTGGAGTGCGGGGCGGAGCGTTAAGGGATGAATTCAGTTACTTCGCGGATTGTGCGATCGCTGGTAAACGACCGGAGATAGGAACGCCGGAAGATGCAACCGCCGCGCTGCAGGCGGTCCTCGCAGCAGAAGAATCTGCGGCCTCGGGAACAGTCATCCAGATTCAGCATGATTAGCTGAGTCTGGATATCAGACATCAGAACCGGTAAGCACCGATGTCAGACAATTCCTTGAGCAACTGCGGGAAGCGGACGACGTTCAACATGTCGCAGTCATGCCGGATGTCCATCTCTCGAAGCAAGTCTGTGTCGGGATCGCACTGGCGACGACAGAGTTAACCTATCCGGCTGCGGTCGGGAGTGACATTGGCTGCGGGATGGCAGCGATTGCGGTTGAAGCCGACAGCAATCTGCTCTCTGACGAGAAAATCGCCGGCGGGCTTTTCTTTCCTTAAAAGTCAGGTTTAAGGTATCACGATGCAGACTTTTCTAATCCGCAAACAATCATATTGGTCATATTCAAACGCTTTACTGCTAAATGTATTAGTGTGGATGTTCATTGCGACACCCCCCAGCCAGGCTGATGTGAACAGTTGGGTTGAATCGGAGATGGACTCCCTTGCGGGGCTGTACATCTATCTGCATCGAAACCCTGAACTCTCATTCCAGGAAAAGGAAACGGCCGCACGAATCGCCAAGGAACTGCGAGACGCCGGTTACGAAGTAACAACAGGCATCGGCGGACACGGCGCCGTTGGAGTATTAAAGAATGGCGCCGGCCCTTGCGTCATGCTGCGGTGTGATATGGATGCGCTTCCAGTCACCGAAGCGACTGGCCTTGAGTACGCATCCAAGGTCAGGGCAACAACAGAGAAGAATCTACAGACGGGGGTCATGCATGCATGCGGGCATGACATACATATGACCAACCTCATCGGGGTAGCCCGCTATCTGGCCTCTCACCGCGACCAGTGGAACGGAACATTGTTGGTGGTTGGACAACCAGCAGAAGAACGGATCCAAGGAGCCAGCGCAATGCTCAAGGACGGTCTTTTCGAGCGCTTCCCTAAACCCGATATGGCATTGGCCTTGCATGTCGCTGGTGATATGCCGACCGGGAAGGTTGCATACCGGGCTGGTCCTCTTATGGCGAATCTGGATAGTGTCGATATCACAATGAAGGGACGCGGCGGACATGGCTCTTCTCCGCATCTGACAATCGATCCGGTCACGCAAGCTGCCGAACTGGTGATGTCCTTACAGTTGATTGTTACTCGTGAGATTTCGCCACTCGAACCGGCATTGATTACGGTTGGTTCGATTCATGGAGGGACACAATACAACATCATCGGCGATGAATGCCATCTGCAGTTGACCGTAAGGAGTTATTCCGCCGATGTCCGCAAACGCCTTCTTGACGGCATCCATCGGAGGGCAAAATCGATCGCAACTGGTGCGGGGGCTCCCGAACCGATAATTCGGCTTTCTGAACAGACACCCGCAGTTCTGAATGATGCGGATCTCACTGCCCGACTCGCTGCAGTTTCGAGGAAAGTCATTGGTGATGAAAACGTCCTTGCAGCGTCTCAGTCCATGGGAGGTGAAGATTTCAGTCGTTATGGTGAAGCCGGAATTCCTATTGTGATGTACCGCCTCGGTTCAGTCAGTCAACGGCGTCTGGATCAATACTCTGCGGGAGGGGTTTCACCTCCAAGCTTACATTCAGCCCTTTACTATCCCGATTTCGAAGAAGCCCTCACAACGGGTATAGTAACAATGACTAGTTCGGTGCTTGATCTGATGAAGCCCGCATCCAAATGAAGTTGTTTGCGATTATTTTCCTTCAATTTTTTCCGAATAGATACAAGACACGAATCGACGGGATGACTGTCAGTCAAAATTGCAAGTAAGAGTTGTTCTATTCGCTCTCGATGACCCGCCGAAAGCCGCCTTCCCAGCGGCCTTCCGTGCTGGGTCATCCCTGTCATTCTGCATCGCATTTAACTGGTAGAAGGCCTTCGGTCCAATTGATGTGAACTGAGAGAAGTTCTTTACCGTGCTGCAGTTGGGACGGAAATTAGTCCCAGAAAAGTGCGATGGCTGATCAGCATGACGAACAGCTCAATACGAAAATGCCGTCGTCCGACGAATCTTTGTCGGAGTTTTGCGAGGCAGTATGGCGGGAGAGCTGTTGCCACCTCGTGATTCACGAATAAAGACTCGCCTCAGGCGGCCTTTCGTTCAAAGCCCTTCACAAGCCCACCGAGAGTTCAGTACGAGCTCTTCCAGAATGAGATTCTCGGCTCTCTCCGGCTCTCCACTGACCGACGGAGGATGACTGGCATGTTGATCGTTATCAAGAAAGAGCATGATGCGGTTCTCCAGTGAGACTAAGGATAGGACACTCCCACACTGGAGAACGCCGCCGCACTTCGCTATCGCTCTTTCATCAATATCAAAGAGGAAGCGCCGGCTGCTCAGAGCTTCTTGAGGTAGATGTCCTTGAATTGGACCATCATGGGCTCGCCCGCGCGGAGTTGGAGACCGAGGAACCCGCTGAGGTCGAAGTGGCCCTCCTCCTGGTCGATCAACTCAGTGCTCTTGACGCCATTGATCTCAAGGATGATGTGTTGGCCCTTAGCGATGATTCGGTATTCGTTCCACTCGCCGGGCGGTCGCATGGTTGCCATCGGGCCAAGCGGAGTGGCGGTGCGATTGCCTGCTGCCTCGATGATCGTCTTCTGGCCGTTGGCCGAGAGGAGTTCAGGGCCCTTTCGTTCATGGAGTTCGTCGCAGACACCTCCGAGATAGCCGCCGCTCTTAAGGATGTCGGCCTGATACCCAACGGCCTGTCCGTCGGGCCGAAGGACGCTGCGAAACTGAACGCCTGTGTTCTCGCGGTTGCCGGAGACTCGGAACTTGAGTTTGAGTTCGAAGTCGCCGACGTCGCCCCCCTGCCAGACGATGAACTGGTTCGACTTGCACAGATGCTCGGGCGTTGATTGACCGGTGATCGCCCCATCGCGGACCGACCAGTAGGACATGTCCATGGCCTTCCAGCCGGTCAAGGTTTCGCCATCGAAGATTCGCTCGAATCTGGTCTCAGCGCGGGCGCTTGCCGGAAAGACGAACAGCACGCTGAGCACCAACAGAACTCGGGATAGCTTTGGAATCAACATGATCGTGATGTACCTGCAATATGTCCGATGCGATTACAAACGGGCCAAGACCAATTCCCGGTCCGCGACTCAAGGCGATCACCCCCTCCGCTTTCGCCAGCGTCAATCAATCCGATCACAATCAAGGTGAACGGGAGTGAGTCGCGGTCCACCCGTCCTTGGATGTCAGGGTGAGCCCCTTTCACCTGGATGGCTGTAATTGCGCCGAACTCAACCGGACTTCCTTACTGCGACCTTGCCAATGTTAAATGTGGGTAACACTGACGTCGCGACGTAGATTGACGGGTATCGTAATCTATTCGACTTCCTCAACGGTGGTAAAGTTGGGGCAAGTCAGTTTCCGACTGCTGATGCGCTACGGGCCTCTTCTTCTGCTGCTGCTCGCAGCAACGCGACCGCAACTTCGACAATTCGCTCCCCCGACCCGGGTTGTACGAGAGAGTTAGCAACCTCGTATCCTCCTCCCGCATAAGCATGCCGATTCGGAATGTAAACTGTCTCGGCGCAATCGGACAATTCGATCACCAAAGTAGTCCGATATGGTGACGCTCGCTTCAGTGACTGTCCAAGCTCGGTAAATGGTTCTCCTGGAAGAAAGACGATTGCCAAATCAGGACCAAAGGTAAAAACGGTGATCTTCACCGGGAGTATCCCCTCTGGTGCTTTTTGAATTCGCGAAAGCCCTAGTGAGATATAATCATCGACGCCGGGAGGTGATTCCCGGTACGCGAGATTGGCCAACATCAGCCGCTTATAGGCCACTACATGTTCAAGAAATGGTATTTTTTGACCAGCTTTTACGGCTTTCAAAAGTTCAAAGCTGTGTTGCAGATCGGCTGAGGTCACTTCCTCGAGTCGCAACGGAACAGTGCTGGCTCGAACTTTCATCCGAGCGTTCTGAATAGCAGTCAGGTTCGGGATGGCTTTGCTGATTGTCTCGCCAATCTCCTGGCCGATCTCAGGCGCCTTTCGCTTCACATTGCCGGTGGGGTCGACGTGGTTGACATCGCCGCAGCAGCCATTTCCAAACAGGGAAATGACATCCTTACCAAGAGTCTTATGCACACTCTGCTCAATTGCATAAGAAAAATCGCCACTCCACATATTTCCGCCGGTGGTATCTGAATGCAATCCAAAGTTGGTGATCAAACCAGTGCAGACACCGTCGGCAGCACGCTGAAATTTGATCAACCCCACTTCTGGATCGATGGGCGACGCAGTGCGAACCGCTTGTGGATGGTTCAGCCCAACCCATGTCATAACGCTACCGTCCTGCATCACGGTACGGCGACAGAAGGAGACTTGCGTTTCCTGTTGTGCGGATCCACTCAGCAACTGAACGGGTTGAGCAGCCGCCTTTGCCTGCACAATCGCCTCCGTAATGCTGCCAATCAATTTTTCGACATACGCTGCCCCTTGTTGATCGCTCTCTGACTTCGGCGCACCGTCCGGCCCCAAGGACCGGTAGAGCGAACGAATGAAGTCGGGTGCAGTATGCGAATGCGTGGCGGAGATGACAATGTTTTCAATTGGAATTCCTGTGGCTCGACTCGCACGCTCCCGCGCGAGACTCGACAGGTCCATCGACACTCCGGACAAATCACAAGTCACCCACGCGGCCAGTGTTTCTCCACTGCGAAAGTAAACGGCCTTGGCCCATAATGGGTCTAATGTTCCAGTGGAGGGACGAACGCGATAGTTATCGGCAAGTGGGAATCCGACAGGTGGTGTGATCTCCACCTGTGCAACACCAACCTGCAGTTTGTCATTCGTTTCAGCATGACTTTCGCTTTGAAGAATCACTCCCGGGAGTACCGTCAGCAGAAGCAGCCACACGCAACGAAGCGTATTGCGATGTTTCGAAAATTTCTTCATGTTGAAATTGCCCCCGAATATTAGGTGGAAACTTAAAGCAGCTTGAAGCGACTATTAATTCGACATCCCCGAATCGGGCACTACTGACGAGACGCGAGAATGTCGTGGTTCACGTGTCCATGAACATCCGTCAGGCGTCGTTCGATTCCGTTATGGTAATAGCTCAGTCGTTCATGATTGAGTCCTAACAAGTGCAGAATCGTTGCGTGGAAATCATGCACTGTCATAACACCTTCAACTGCCCGATAGCTGAACTCGTCGGTCGCACCGAACGTGTAAGGAGCCTTCACTCCGGCACCGGCCAGCCAGCAGGTGAAGCCGTCTGGATTATGGTCACGCCCACTTGCTCCCTTCTGGAACGTCGGCATTCGTCCAAACTCGGTACACCAGACAACAAGCGTCTCTTCCAGGAGTCCTCGTTGCTTGAGGTCACGAAGCAGTGCCGCGGTCGGCTGATCGAAAATCTGTCCATGAACTTCGTACTGTTCGACGATTTTCTTGTGGCCATCCCAGTTGCTGACTCCCTCTCCCCCAGTCTGATAAGCCCCATTGAAGAGCTGCACGAAACGGACACCTTGCTCAATCAAACGTCGGGCCAGAATACAGTTTCGTGCATATTCGTGAGTAACAGAGCTCGTAGGCAAGCCGAATCTGCTGATGAACGTCCTCTGGAGACTTCTGTTTCAGCGACTCTGCGAGAATGTCGGCCTGTTGCATGAGGAAGTAGCTATTGAAGAGATTGAGTGCTTGAAGCGGCGTGGTGGAGACTGTCCGTTGAGGGACCGAAGTTGCTGCATCGGGGCAGTCGAATGCACCGAAGACCGCGTCCTGTTCCATACGGACTTTGGTCATGTAGATCATGCGCCGCCACTCGGCTGGTCCAAACGAAGTCTTGGGGAAATAGTGTCGAACAGTCTCGACTTGAATGTCGAAGACGCTGAATCCTGGCCCGCCTGCTTCGAGATTCAGAGCCCCTGAGACCGCAAGAATCGTGTCGCGGATCGCCTCAGCCTCAAGGCGTCGAACTGGATATCGCCATAGGAATCGATTCGTCGAATCAACTTCGAGAGCCTGTGGATTTGGTCGGCTGGACTGTTGATAGGTGGCGGAATTCAGGATGACTCGGTGAATGGATTTCAGTGACCAGTTCTTGGCAATCAGCTCATTAGCCAGCCAGTCGAGCAGTTCCGGGTGAGATGGAGTGCCTCCACTGATACCAAAATCGCTCGCTGTTGGAACGAGGCCTTGTCCGAAATGTTGCTGCCAGATTCGATTCACGATCACACGTGCGGTTAATGGATTCTCTGGCGAGGCGATCCAGTTTGCCAGCGCTTCGCGACGTTCTTTCTCTGGCGCATTCTGGTCCAGTTTCAATGTTCCAAAAACAGCTGGGATATCTGTTCTTCTTCCTGTTTCGGCGACAATGGGAGCGTCATGTCCCCGTGCTGAACCCCTGCAAAAATCGCCTGCAGGGCATAATAGTCGGTCTGAGAAATCGGATCGAACTTGTGATTATGACACCGGGCACATCCGAGTGTCAGCCCCAGAAAGACAGTCCCGGTCGTGTTGATCATGTCATCAAGTTCGTTCTGACGCTGCATCATTGTCAGATTGATGTCTGGGCTTTTGACTTGATCCCAAGGGCCAGCGACAAGGAAGCCCAATCCCACTGGTTGTCCAATGGAATCACCGGAAATCTGGGCTTTGATAAATTCGTGATACGGCAGATCGTCATTAAAAGATTGAATGACGAAATCCCGGTATCCCCACGCATTGGGACGTTCGCTGTTGGTTTCGAAGCCGTTTGTTTCTGCGAAGCGAACCAGATCGAGCCAATAGCGAGCTTGACGTTCTCCATAGTGAGGGCTGGCAAGAACCCGTTCGATGAGCTCAGACGTCGCGTCGGTGGAAGCATCATCGACATACCGCTGAACGTCCTCCGGAGAAGGCGGAAGTCCCAGCGTATCGAGGAAGAGTCGGCGGATGAATGTTCTGCGATCGGCCGGGGCGTTCGGAGTGAGGCGACGTTCCTGTAGAACTTTCAGGATGAAAGCATCGACTGGTGTCTGTCCCCAGGCGTCACTCATTGCCGGAGGAGCGACCGTTGCCAACGGCTGGAGGGACCAGTGATCTGACTTTTCCGTCGAATTCCCCAATTCACCTGCCGGGCCCGGCCAGGTGACACCTTGATCAATCCAAGCCCGCAGGATTGCGATTTCGCTTTTCGTCAGCGACTCGCTTCCCGACGGCGGCATGACTTGCCCGGGCTCGAGACCGGCAACGAGTCGAATCAGGTGACTCTGCTCGCTTTTGCCAAGCACGATGGCCGGTTCTCCGGAATCCCCGCCACGAAGGAGTGCAGACTTTCGATCAAGCCGGAAGCGGCTTTCCTGCGTCTCTTCACCGTGACAGTCGAGGCACTTGGCAGCGAGGATGGGGGCGATGTCCTTCTCGTAGTCAACAACGCGATCAACGGCGGGTGGAAGATCGCCAGCAGAGACGAACCGCACACACGCGAACACACCCAACAGGCAGGCTGCGGTTCTGAACCCCATCGACTTCACCTCCTCAAGTCACCGAGCCTGCGTTTCGATCGTGAGCTTCGTGATCGGTGCAAAAGCTGTCTCTGCTTTCGATCGCGATGGACGAAACCGGACCCATCAACCGTTGCTCATACCATCGCCGTTCTCGATGATTTTTTCAATCTCGCATTGAATCTCTAGAGCGCGACAATGGCAGGTTTGAACTTCTCGAAGTGTTGGGCAGGCCGCTGACGAGTTCACCTTTGGATGTTCTTTCTGTCGCGACCGGTCCACTGACTGAGTGGCCGTTCAACGAAGCTTGTCTGAATCCGCTTGAGCGTTCGCATCAGCCATTGATCAGTGGCTTGATGACATGGCCGTGCACGTCAGTCAGACGGCGATCGATTCCGTTGGAACGGTAAGTCAGACGTTCGTGGTCGATGCCTAATTGATGCAGAATCGTCGCATGAATGTCGTAGACTTGGGTTGGATTGCTGCGGTCGAGGGGCTTGTATCCCCATTCATCACTCGGCCCGTAACTCTGTCCTCCGCGAATTCCTCCACCGCATAACCAGTTGGTGAAGACATACGGGTTGTGATCGCGGCCGACTCCACCTTGAGACGATGGCATTCGACCGAATTCAGTGGTCCAAAGAATAATCGTATCATCGAGTAAGCCGCGTTGTTTCAGATCCTGAATCAGGGCGGCAGTTCCGGTTGCCATCCCAAGCGACAGCGGTCCGTGATCTCGCTTCAGGTCTTCGTGGCTGTCCCAGTTTCTCCGTGGGAAGCCATTGTCATTTCCTGACCAGATTTGAACGAATCGCACACCTCGTTCGATCAGTCGCCGGGCAACAAGACATTTTCGTCCGAAGTATTCGATCTCCTCGGCAGGATTGATCTCTGCGGGATACGTTCCCCCCGGCCGATCCAGCCCATACATCTTCAGGATATGTTTGGGTTCTTTGGAAATGTCCAGAGCCTCTGGAGCACTTAACTGCATCCTGGCGGCCAGCTCATAAGAACGAATCCTTGCTTCAAGACGAGAGTCTCCGGCACGCTCGGCCTCGTGCTTGCGATTCAGACGCTGCAGGAGCGAATAGGTCGCTTGATCAGATTCGGCAGTCACAAACTCCGACTTTGGCATCAGGTCATCAATCGGGTTTTCGCGTTGAGGAAAGACGATGGTCCCCTGCGTGCTTGCGGGAAGAAAACCGGATCCCCAGTTCTTTGGACCATTGCTTGCGAACCCGCGATGGTCGGGTAAGACGACAAAGGTCGGCAGATTGTCATTCAACGAGCCCAGACCGTACGCCACCCAGGCCCCCATTCCTGGGAACCCCGGTAGCTGGAAGCCGGTGGCCTGCAGATAGGTTGCTGTGCTGTGAACTCCGGTGGTGCCGACGACGTTATGCACGAATGCGATATCATCGACGCATGCACCGAGCGGCGCAACGACATCGCTGAGCATCTTGCCACATTCGCCATAGTGCTGAAACCGGAATGGGGATTTCATCCAGGGGCCCAGCCCATTCTGGAATGCTTCCACATGCTCCCCAAAATCCGATGGCTCTCCATGATGCTTGTCGAGCGTAGGCTTATGATCCCACAGATCGATATGGCTGGCAGCTCCGGCCATGAACAATTGGATCACTGACTTTGCGCGGGGGGGATGATGGGGACTGGCAAGAACTCCCCCTGTCGCGGAGTGTGCCGTTGAACTTTCGCCGGCAAGCATCGCTGCGAGCGCCATGCCACCGAATCCGTTTGCGTTTCGATAGAGAAACTGACGTCGAGAGAGTTGGTTATTGAAATTCACGAGAGGGCCTCCGCACTCAATCAACGTAAACGAATTCATTCAGGTTGAACAACAGCCTGCAAGTGTTTTCCAGTCCATGCTTCTGGCAGAACACCTGTAGCTCATGGATTTCATCGGGCTTTGCCTGCCGGCCGGTGATGAGTTCAAAGCCGAGTTGAAGTTGCTCACCGGTTTCCTTTGACCTGCTTCGCAGACGTTCCGCGAAGAACTCGGACATCCTGAGATTGAACTGGTTATTCAGCAGCGACAAGGCCTGAAGGGCTGTCACCGTTTCATTTCGTCGAGGCGTGCTCTGTGAGCTGTCCGCACAGTCAAGAGTGGTCATGAATGGGTCCGGCTGAGACCGAACGATAAAACGATAGACACTTCGCCTGTGCGTTGTGGGATCGGATGGGTCAAACTTTTCATAAACATAGTGAGGTGAATGAACCTCCTTTTCCAGTTGAAACAGGAAGTACCCCGGCCCTCCCATTGTCAGATTCAATCGTCCACTGACCGAAAGGACGGCGTCTCGAATCTCCTCCGCTTCCAGTCGGCGCCGGTTCATTCGCCAGAGGTAACGGTTTGACCCATCCACTTCCAGGTTGGCGACATTGTTATCAGAGGACTGTCGATAGGTTGAACTGTTTACGATGAGGCGATGCAGCTGTTTGATCGACTGCCCCCCATCACGAAACTCGATCGCCAGCCAATCCATCAGTTCGGGATGTGTCGGCTCTTCTCCCATCCTTCCAAAGTCGTTCGGCGATGCGGCGATTCCGTCACCAAAATGAAATTGCCAGATGCGATTCACAATGGATCGCCAAGTGAGCGGGTTGTCCTTTCGAGTGATCCACCGGGCCAGTGCTGCGCGCCGGTCCCCTTCATGATGGTCCGGGGGAAGGTCAAACTGAGCAGCAACGCCGGGGATCAGCGGAAGTGCTCCGGCCGTAACCACTTCGCGCGGCTCCTGAATGTTACCGCGATGGAGGACACGGATTTCGCGCGGCGTTCCGTTTGTGGGCTTAAAGGAACCTTGTGGGGGAAACGCAGTCGCGGCTGCGTACACTTTGCTGCTGTTTGAAAGCTTTTTCAACTGACGGTCAACATTGGCAATTATGTTTTGATGAGCGTCCCGCTCTTGCTGACGCTGCGGCGTTTCATACTTCTGAAGAAGCTGCGTCTGCTCCTGAATCAGCGCGGCGAGTGTCTCGGCTGTTCACCGGAGTGCATCAACTTCCATTGATCTTCGCTGTTGACTCAGTTCGAATAACGTCACCCTAGGATGTGTTCATTCCCAGTGGACTGGCAGTCAGTTGGGGGCCAGGCAATGACAAGGCCGAAGCCACGAAGTCCTGGCCAAAGCGGCCACCAGTTCACAGCCGAAGACGCTCTTTGCCGATGCCGGCTATGACGCCGAATGGGTGCATGAGTTCTGCCGGGAGAACTGGCAGGTGACGAGTGTGATCAAGCCAGCCGTACATCGCACGGATGGCGGCCTGAATGGAACGTATCGATCCGAGATGACAGCGGACACACTCAAAAGCAAAGGTTACGGACGAAGAACCGACGCCCCCCTGTCCCATTCAGCGCGTCGGCCTCAGTTGCAAAAAATAAGAGAGGGGACAAGCTTTAGTCCCTGTCCCCTCTCTTGGTTGGCCGGTGGTTACTTAGGCAGCTTGGGAGGTTTCGGCTTGTGTTGATCAGCGTCGTTGACATCGACAACAGGCGGAAAGGCATTGAGATTTCGCCAGACTTCAAACCAAAGCGGGACGGTGTCCAGCAATACCCATGCATTGGCACGAACTCCCTGACGAAGGAAACGTTCATTGGGCCACTCCTGATCCTCAGTGTCAGGGCGGATTAGGGCTCGGAACTTTCCTTTGCCGTCGTCAATCGCATCAACGGAAACAACCGTTCCTCCAAAAGTTCCGACCGCAACTGATGGCCAGCCAGAGAATTGAACGGCAGGCCATCCTTCGAATTGAAGGCGAACATGCCTGCCGGATTGCACGAGAGGAGCATCGTTTCCGTACAGCCAGATCTGAACTGCCCGGTCTTTCGTCTCTGGCACGATGGTGCAGATCGGATCTCCCTCTTTGATCACCTGAGTCCCCTGATTGGGAGTGATGCTCACAATAGTTCCGTGAAATGGAGCGGTAATGACCTGCGTTTGCTGCCGTGCAATTTTAATTTGCATCTCCAACAGCTCTTTTTCGGCCTTCTGATACTCAGACATTGTTTTCGCAACTTCAGATTCCGCTTTGTTCACGTCGCTGTTGGCTTTGCGAAGTTTTGCGTACGACTCCTGAATGTCGACCAAGGCCTTCTGTCGTTTCACTTCGCGTTCACGTTTCTTGGCAGAGAGTTCTTCTTTCGCCGCCTCAACATACGCTTTTCCACGAGCGACCTTCGCTTCTGCTTCTCGAAGTTTTCGCTCAACTTCCTGATACTTCAGTTCTGCAATATTCCCTTCCCGGAAGAGCGTCTTGTGTCGCTCGTAATCCATTTTCAACTGGGAAATTGCTGCGTGATATTCTTCCAACTGCTGTTGTTCAGCATCGACCTTGCGATGAGCCATTTCGACATAGTCGTCTGCGGCAGCTACTGTCTCTCTCTGCACCGCCGTATATGCTTCGATTTGCGACTCATATGTTGAAACGACAGTCCGAGCCGCTTCAAGTGCGTTTTGATACGCCGCGAGCTGTTGTTTTGAAGCAGTTACGCTCTGTTCGGTGAACCGCAACTGATCTTTTAATCGTTCAACATACTCGGTGTCCAAATCCTGGATTTCAGCGATGAGCTGTCCTTTGGTGACTTTTGCATTTTCGAAGATGTTATCGCCCCAACGGGAAATTCTCCCTTTGATTGGAGCTTGCAGAACCTGTTGTCGTTCGAACGGTGCAAACGCGATTACATTTCCGCTCCCTGTTACCGACTGCTGCCATGGTGCAACGGCCACAAACACAATCGTCACAAGAAAGCCGATAAACAGAACCTGAGCGATCAATCTGGCCGCTCGCGAAGAACGGGCGAGCCTCAGCGACGGCATTGCAGTTTCATTAAAAGCCGTAGGAGACAGCATCGAGCGCCGGCGTATCTCTCGACCGACGACAACCGGTGCTTTTGAACTATGAATCATCGCCATAGTTGGCCCCTTCAGATTGTTTGATGAGAGCCGATTGTGGAGGCGGAGTTAATTTCGCGGCAGGTGGCGTCACAATCACTTCGCCTCCTCCCAGATTAATGACCCGATCTGCAATCCTCTGCAGTGATTTTCGACCGGTAACACAGATCAGTGTCCAAGGTTGCGACTCGTCACACAGCATTCCCATCAGCTTTTCGCCTTCAGCATCAGGGAATGCATCAAGGGTCCCGTCAATCAGCAGCAGTTTGGGATCGATAGCAATTGCTCGTGCAAGCATCAGTTTGCTTGCCTGCGGGGGAGTCAGTGGATAGCCCCCCGACGACAGTTTCGTCTCCAACCCCTCGGAGAATGCCAAAATCACATCCAGGAGCCCGACTTTCTCCAATGCGTCTCTGATATCACTCGTCGTGACTTCTGGACGTTCTAAATGAATATTCTCGGCAACCGTTCCTTCAAAGATCTCAATATCACTCGCCATCGCGGCGACTCGTCGCAAGAGATCCGGACGAAGATTTCTCACGTCGATATCATTGATGGAAACATAACCAGAGGAGGGATTTCGTAAGCCAAACAGGAGGTCAAGCAGTCGGCTTTTCCCATGCCCGGTGGCTCCGCAAATTGCAACTCTTTCCCCTGGTTCAATTTCCAAAGAAAGCGGTTTGAGCGGTCCAAAACTGACCTGATGAATGGAGACTCGCGCGGGAGCATCCTGTTGAATGGCCCCTAATCCGTCGCTTTTCTCGGTTGGTAAATCAAAGAGAATCCCCAGCTTATCAACCGAGGCGAGCAAATCGTAGAAGCCTTCCAGATGCTTTCCCATCTTGGCAAATGACGCCACTACCATACTGACAATCAACTCTGCAGCAACGAGTTGTCCCAACGTCAATTGTCCGGAGATGACCAGCCATCCCCCCATTCCAAGCAGAACAGTGCTTGCCACGGCCTGGAGAAACAGAGAAAAGATGATCTGCCGCATCAGAATCTGAAAGTGCTTTCGTCGCGCTTCCAGATATTCAAACGTTAGCCGGTCCGTTCGTTCTTGAGCGAATTCCGTCGCACCTGAACACTTAAATGCCAATGGGCATTCAGCCAGATCCCCCAGGAAGGCTGCCACCCGATACTTCATCTTTGACTCTTTGATGCTTGTCGATACAGCGCCGCGTCCCAGCACAAAAATTGCGAATGCGATCAGGCACAGCAGGACAACATCAAACCCCAACAGCCAAGGGTGATAGAAAGCAAGCACGCCCATCCCGATCAGGGTGATCAGCACCAGTGACAGGGCATCAAGCAGCATTTGCGCAGTGACTTTCTGCACTGTCACCACATCAAAAAAGCGATTCACCAACTCTCGACCATGGTGACCGTCGTAAGCATCAATCCGGACGTGTGGCAGTCGATAAGCCAAGTCTGCCGCGACGCGAGCGAAGATTCGCCGTTGAATGATCTCGACAACAAATGTTTGCAAAGCCCGGAGCGCCGCCATGAACGCGAGAAAAGCAAACAAGATCAGCGACAGGACGATCACCGGCTGCATGAAGCGGCCGAAGGCAACCGTGTTGACCAGTGATTCTACGGCGAGAGGCGTGGCCATGGCCAAAAGACCGGTAACCATGGCGAACACGAAGACAACCCAAATGTCCCCTTTTTCTGCGTGCAACAATCCAAGCAGGCGGGAAAAGGGAGACTGGCTTCCTGCATGCGACTCATCAACAACAAAGAGGTCTCGTTCAGGTTCAATTAAGACGACGCGAAGGACCTGATCCGACTCGTATTTTTTTAGATAACGATGCAGTTCTGACTCTTTCAGCTGCATACTGGAAGGATCTTCCAGTGGAGCCAGCAACCGAAATCGGCCGCGTTTGCCGAGAGTGACTGCACACCACCCTTCGTGCTCATTGCAGTGCAGTATCGCACGTCCGCCATCCCGCAAAACGGAAAGCAGCTGGTGAAATGTGCAGTCGATGACTTTACTTTTCAATTCCAGCGTAATGCTCGCCTCGATGAGCCACTTCCACCATTGAGTGTCAGGGGCACCGGGCCAAGCTTCAACCGCTTCGTCGAGTGCTCGTCGGAATCTTCCACGATCAGCAGGACGACCAGATTCAATCGCAAAAACTTCAAAAATGACGGCTGCCGCCGCGGTAGCTTGCTCCTCTGAAGACTGATGAGAATGAGCTGTCATTGCGAATCCGTCTCTGGTGACTGTTACCTGATTGGCGAATCACCAGTCAGTTTAGGTGGCTCAAAAGCTCGCATCGGGAACACTTTATCCGTATCTTTTGCCGCTTCGAATCACTTCGATTTGGCCGGTATCGCGCATTTTCGGTGTAATAAATCCGTAATGTTTCGGGAGGAATTTTCACAAGTCGATGGTAACCCGTCAACTGGTTTAAGCATGCAATGGATGAACAATCTGATTCAATTCGCCTGTCGTACATGTCGATTGAAGAGGGATACGTGAATCAACACTTTGGATTGGATCAACTCGGCAGATTCCGCCTGTTCCAGCAAGTAGTGCACAGATTCTTTGGTCGATCGTACGAGTTTTGGAACCAAAACTTATTGCACGATTGATGATTGATCCGTTGGGGGACCAATGATGAGTAAACTCAAAAGCGACATTTCTCTAAAACCCAACAAAAGTTCTGGAGCAATGTTAGGTCAACTCGTCATTGGCTTGGGCGCTATCGGGTGTGCCACAATTCCGGACCCTTCCACAAGTGTCTGCCGGGAGATGACAGACGACCGTTGTTGGGGATTTCTCTACAATCCAAACCTGAGCTTGACCGGGATTGATCAAACCAACTGGTACAGGTCCCCCAATCAATGGCGGCCTGCCAGTTCCCCCTTGGGTGGAAACGTTCAGCGGTGGAGGCCAATGCCATCCGCGAATACGGTGTTCGCTCTACCGGAACCTCCTGCGACAGCAAGCGAGCCAACCAAGGCCGAAACCGTGCCTCCAGCTCCGTAGTCCAGAAGTCCTTAAAACCACAATGACTTAATTGTCCCTCAATTCGGTACTCAACACGGTTCCAGCAGAACTTGCTAGCCGCTTTCCATTTGGCTGAGATGGGAAGAGTTGTGGTTGGCGTTGCACTCGTCTTCATCATGTACGGGGCTCCCGATCTCGCGATGACTCAGTTTCTCGTCGAGACGCTCACGGTGATCCTGTTCGTGCTTGTCTTTTTTCACCTGCCTGAAAGCACCATCGTTTCCGGATCTGTGTCTCGGGTGAGAGACATGATCATTTCGGTGGGTGTTGGCGGTGTGATGGCATTCTTCGTGCTGCTGAGTACTCCTGACAGCCAAAAAGCTCTGTCGGATTTCTTCGTGATCAACAGTAAGTCAGGGGGGCATGGACAGAATATTGTTAACGTGATTCTGGTGGACTTCCGCGGGCTCGACACGATGGGCGAAATCACTGTACTGACCGTCGCCGTGGTTGGAGTTTATGCCTTGCTTAAACTCCGTCGACGATCTGAACTCGAAGAGACCGGTTCCACAGGAGCAACGATTGGTTAAACGCGGAGGCCCCCTTCCCCCTTAGTCCTGTTTCAGTGATTGCATCCGAACTGGACCGCGTTCAGCTTCATTCAATCCTGCAAGTCAGCTGGACTCCGGCTCTACTTTTCAATCTTGAATTGAGAAGGTCTCTCACACTGCAATCTGCTCAATATGCCACGTGTTGGAACAAAGAAATGCTGAAGTGACATGAATAGTGAGCCTGATCTTTGTTACCGGTCCAGTCATGGAATTCATGATTTCAGGTGAATTCAATAAGGAACCGCGTTCTGCAGTGAGGCGAATCAATCAGATGTTCCGTGCATGATGAATAAGATCACGAGCGTTTTTGTGCTGGAGAATCATTGAGCGGTTCTGTGGAGCGATCAAACACCTGCCGGGAGAGTGCAGTCGGTAGGCGAAGAACGCAGGGAATTATCACAGTTTCATCTGGCTGGTAACATTCACTGTAAACTGCGAATATTTGTTCACACTGTCAGGTCTTCTTCACGTAGTATTGGCCTTCCTGAAGATCGATCACGAGGTGGGAGCGAAGGATGGCACAACGACAAGGCGAAGGGATCAAAGCACGATGAACAGGAAATGGATCGCCCCAGGGCTCGTTGGTTTGTGTTTATTGCTTTACCTCGCCTGGACGTCGTTATCATCGTCCAAACTACCAGCAGGAATCGCGGCCGCCAACGGACGGATTGAAGCGATCGAAATTGATATCGCGTCAAAAACCGCTGGACGTCTGGCGGAAGTTCTTGTGAATGAAGGTGACTTCGTGACTGCCGGGCAAACGCTGGCGATCATGGACACCAATGTGCTGCAGGCAGAGATTCGGGAAGCGGAAGCCGAACTTCGTCGGGCTCAAACAATGGTTGAAAGCGCCCGCAGTAACGTGGCTCAACGGGAAAGTTCGAAAACGGCTGCAGAAGCGGTTGTCGAGGAACAACTAGCCAAGCGGGATCTGGCGGAGAAGCGATTTGATCGAGCCGAGAAACTGCTGGCCAGCAAGGCAACGTCTGCCGAAGAGTTCGACACACAACGAGCTGCACTGGCGGGAGCCAAAGCAAGTGTCAGTAGGGCCAAAGCCGAGGTTGCGGCTGCAACAGCTGCGATTTCTTCTGCTCAGTCTGAAGTGATTGCTGCGGAAGCGGCTGTGGTAGCGGCTCAGGCAAAAATCGAACGTCTCAAAGTCGATCTTGATGACTGCGCACTGAAGTCACCCAGAGATGGACGAGTTCAGTATCGCGTAGCCCAACCGGGTGAAGTGCTTAATGCCGGAGGCCGTGTTCTGAATCTGGTGGACGTGGGGGATGTCTACATGACGTTCTTTCTTCCAACGGCTGAAGCAGGGAGGGTGAATATGGGAGCGGACGTGCATCTCATTATGGACGCGGCTCCACAATATGTTATTCCCGCAAAAGTGACATTCGTGGCAGATGTCGCTCAGTTCACGCCAAAAACGGTGGAAACGACAGAAGAACGTGAGAAACTGATGTTTCGTATCAAGGCACAAATCTCGCCGGAGCTTCTTCAGAAGTATATCCGCAGTGTGAAAACCGGCTTGCCGGGAATGGCCTATGTGCGACTGGACGAACGACAGAACTGGCCAGAATCACTCCAGATTAAATTGCCTCAGTGAATGTCCAGGAGTCACGACAGTTGAATGTGCCAAATGACTCATCATCAGTGATCCACGCTGTAAACCTGAAACTGGTTTATGGCAAGACGACAGCTCTCAATAACGTTTCTTGTGATCTTCCGTCAGGAAAGATGGTTGGGCTCATTGGTCCGGACGGAGTCGGTAAATCGAGTTTGCTGGCACTCATCTCTGGAGCTCGGAAGTTGCAAGAAGGGACGTTGCATGTCCTCGGTGGAGACATCTCCGACGCCCGGTTCCGACAGGAAGTCTCCCCGCGAATTGCATATATGCCACAAGGGCTGGGGAAAAATCTTTATCCCACCCTCTCTGTCTTTGAAAATGTCGATTTCTTTGGACGACTGTTTGGTCACAACCGCGCCGAACGCCAACACCGTATAAATGATCTTCTGGTCAGTACAGGATTGGCTCCATTTGCCGATCGTCCGGCGGGGAAGCTCTCAGGAGGAATGAAGCAGAAACTGGGACTCTGTTGCTCTCTGATCCATGACCCAGACTTGCTGATTCTCGATGAGCCGACAACCGGAGTAGACCCCCTGTCACGCCGACAGTTCTGGGAGCTGATCGATCGCATTCGGGCTGACCGCCCCGGAATGAGCGTTCTGATCGCCACTGCGTATATGGACGAAGCATCCCGGTTCGACTGGCTGGTCGCGATGGATGATGGTCAGATTCTGGCTCAAGGGACACCAGAAACGCTGTTGCACCAGACGTCCACGACTTCCCTCGAAGCAGCCTTTATTGCTTTGCTGCCTGAAGTAAAACGTCGCGATCATCATGAAGTCGTCATTCCTCCTCGCGCGACGCAGTCGCACAACATTGCTCTCGAAGCAATGAATCTGACGAAGCGGTTTGGGAATTTTGTCGCCGTTGATCGGGTCAACTTTCGAATTGAACAGGGAGAGATCTTTGGATTTCTCGGTTCAAATGGTTGTGGAAAATCAACCACGATGAAGATCCTGACCGGCCTGCTCCCTGCGAGTGAGGGGCAGGCCTGGCTGTTTGGTCAGGAAGTCAATGCACAGGATCTGAATATCCGCCGCCGTGTCGGGTACATGTCGCAGGCGTTCTCGCTCTACTCCGAGTTAAGCGTGCGTCAGAATTTGGAGTTGCACGCCCGCCTGTTTCAGGTGCCTGCACACGAGATTCATGATCGCGTGAAGGAGATGGCTGACAGGTTCGGTCTCCACAACCTTATGGAGAGCCTTCCGGATTCACTGCCACTAGGTCAACGGCAGCGATTGTCCTTAGCAGTCGCTTTGATTCACAGGCCGGAACTGTTGATTCTGGATGAACCCACATCCGGCGTCGATCCAGTCGCGCGGGATGCGTTCTGGCAGTTGCTGATCGATCTTTCCCGTCGCGATCTGGTGACCATTTTTATCTCCACTCATTTTGTGAATGAAGCACAACGCTGCGATCGGATTTCCCTGATGCACGCAGGGCGGGTCCTCGTGAGCGAAACGCCGGAGGCTCTGACGCGACTGCGAGGGGCCGCCAATCTTGAGGAGGCCTTTGTCGGTTATCTGGAGGACGCTTCCAGGGAAGAACAGAAGAAACAACACGCCGCGAGTTCTCATGAGACCACGGTTTCTCCTGTGAAATCCGCATCGGATCTTCAGACGGAACATCATCCTCCTCGGAAGGGATTCAGTCTGCGGAGAATGTTCAGTTACACAATGCGGGAATCATTGGAACTGCGACGTGATCCCATCCGTGGAACGCTGGCATTACTGGGAACCATTATTCTGATGTTTGTGATGGGGTACGGCATCAGCATGGATGTCGAAGACCTCTCGTTTGCCGTCATGGACTTGGATCAGACGACAATCAGCCGTCGCTACATTCAGGAAATCAGTGGGTCGAGATACTTCATCGAGCAAGCACCGTTGACGAGTTATGACGATCTGGACCGGAGAATGCGATCCGGAAAGCTTAGCCTCGCACTGGAAATCCCGCCTGGATTCGCGAGAGATGTGGCTCGGGGAAAGCAGGTGCAGATTGGAGTCTGGATTGACGCAGCGATGCCGCAACGCGCCGAAACAGTACGGGGATATGTTCAAGGGATGCACAATCTCTGGCTCAATCGCGTTTCTGCAGAACGTCTGGGGGAGGAAATCCTTGCTGCGCCCGCCTCTTTCGAAATACGGTTTCGATACAACCCGGACATCAAAAGTCTGGTGGCAATGGTCCCGGCGGTCATTCCTCTGCTGTTGATGTTGATTCCAGCCATGCTTTCCGCTCTGGCAGTCGTACGGGAGAAGGAACTCGGTTCCATCACCAATCTGTATGTCACCCCCGTCACGCGTCTGGAGTTTCTGCTAGGGAAGCAACTTCCTTACGTGGGGCTGGGCATGCTGAACTTTTTCCTGTTGGTCGCACTGGCGGTCACTGCTTTTCAGGTTCCATTCACCGGGAGCTTTCTGGCCTGCACAGTCGGAGCACTTCTTTACATCGTGTCTGCGACCGGATTGGGCCTATTGATTTCCACTTTTATGCGGAGTCAGATTGCCGCGATCTTCGGGACAGCAGTTCTGACGTTGATGCCAGCAACTCAGTTCTCCGGCATGATTGATCCTGTCAGTTCTCTGGAGGGCATCGGAGCAGTCGTTGCTAAGGTCTATCCCACAACACACTTCCTTACGATTTCCCGAGGCACTTTTTCGAAGGCTCTGGGATTCGCGGATCTGGGGGAGGCATTTCTTCCTCTGGTCCTGTCCGGCCCGGTGATCATTGGATTAAGTGTGATCCTGTTAAAGAAACAGGAGGCATAACGAATGCGTCTGGACCATATCTGGTATCTGGGAATCAAGGAACTCTGGAGCCTTGCACGCGATCCAATCATGGTCGTGTTGATCATCTATGCCTTCACGCTGGCCATTTATGCATCCACAGTCGCAGTGCCGGAGACATTGAACAAAGCCTCCATTGCCATTGTGGATGAGGATCAGTCCCCGTTATCGGCCCGAATCATCGGAGCGTTCTATCCTCCTTATTTTCTTCCTCCGGAGTTGATCACACAAGCCGAGATGGATGCCCGCATGAACGCCGGGCTCGATACATTTGCCTTGGACATACCGCCAAATTTTCAGCGCGATGTCCTTGCAGGGAGGCAGCCCGAGATTCAATTGAATGTCGACGCAACGCGAGTCAGCCAAGCATTTTCAGGCAGTGGCTATGTTCAGAATATTGTCAGCCGCGAAATCCAGGAGTTTGTCAATCGCTATCGGGCGGACCCAACGTTACCAGTAGAGCTGGCGATTCGGGCCCGGTTCAATCCTGAACTGAACAAGTCCTGGTTCGGCGCTGTGATGCAGGTGGTCAACCAGATAACGATGCTCTCGATTGTTTTGACGGGAACCGCCCTCATTCGAGAGCGGGAACGGGGCACTATCGAACACTTGCTCGTGATGCCGGTGACGCCATTTGAAATTATGGCCAGCAAAGTCTGGTCGATGGCACTCGTGGTTTTGGCCGCGAGCGCATTCTCTCTTGTCTTCGTAGTCCAAGGGGCGTTGGCCGTACCAATTCAGGGATCAATTCCTCTGTTTCTGTGTGGAACTGCCTTCTACCTGTTCGCTACGACGTCAATGGGGATCGTGATGGGGACGTTTGCCCGTTCGATGCCACAGTTAGGGTTATTGCTGATACTCATTCTGTTACCGCTCCAAATGCTATCTGGCGGTACAACCCCACGAGAAAGCATGCCGGTATGGGTCCAGCAAGTCATGCTAATGGCCCCTTCGACTCATTTTGTGATTTTTGCTCAGGCGATCCTATATCGAGGAGCTGGAATCGCGATCGTCTGGCCACAAATGGCAGTATTGGGACTCATTGGCGCTGTGTACTTCGGCATCTCACTTCGAAGGTTCCGCAGCATCATCGGCACGATGGCCTGACCGAGTACGTTCCTCTGTGGCGCAGACAGTTCTGCTGTGCATATCTGTTCTGAGTAAAAGGGCAACAGGGATGAACAGCCTGAGAGATCCCCGCCCGGACCTACGGTATTGAGAATTCCCCGGCAGCGTTTATTCCGTGACGTTCCGTTGTAACAGAAACATCGAAGGACAATAACACACGCTGAAACACCTCGATGCGGGAATCGGAAGATTTATGAACAAGAACCCCGTTTGCTCGCGTTCGGTGCCTGGGATTCCGTTGTGTTCATCATGCTCCTGATCAGAGATTCTTTTGTTGATGCCCGCTGCAATGCCCGCAATTCGTCTCCCTAGCGAGAACCTGATTACTCACGCCCATGTTCTCGCTCGCAGGCACTAGAGCAATTTGCTCTACCGAGTGCCCGCGCAGCGGCCGTTTCGATTGATGAAACGCAACTCGCCGCGTGGCGGAAGCGTGGAAATTATTTCGCAAGGTGCTCTAAGTGTGTCATGGCAGCGCTGTCCCTCCAATACACTCCACTCGTCAGTTAGAGTCCAGACCAATGGACAGGTAGGAGGGCGGTCGATCCATCAATCGAGAAATAACAACCGAGCTCGGTGAAAGCTCGGTTGCTGTCAACTTTCCCAAGTCTACGCCTCGCTCATGCCCGCAGCTGGTTCAGTTGCCTGACCTGAACGAACCTTCTCTTCAATACGACGCCCGACTTCGGCATCGATGTTTTTCCAGTATCCAAAAGCTCTCTCCAGAACCGGACTGCGTACGCCGCCCAGCAGGCTTCCGGAAACGGTTTCAACCAGTCGGGCACGCTGAGCGTCATCAAAGACATTTCGGACCAAATTTCCAGCCTGGCCGAAGTCATCATCCTCGGCATGCAACGTATAGGCACTGCGCACCATCTCGCCATCCGCTTCCCATCCGTCGTCCATTTTGCCGGTCTGATCGGCCCAGCTCCGCCCCTCTGAATTGGGTGCGTAGACCGCCTGATTTCCAGTGTGCTCGTAGGTCATCTGTCCATCAAACAGGTACGTGTTAACTGGCACCTTTGGTTTGTTGACCGGCAGTTGATGGAAGTTCGTCCCGATACGATTGCGTTGAGCGTCCGCATACGCAAAGGCCCGTCCCAGCAGCATTTTGTCAGGTGACAATCCGATCCCCGGCACGGTATTCCCTGGCGAGAACGCGGCCTGTTCGATCTGAGCGAAGAAGTTCTCTGGATTACGATTGAGAGTCATTTTGCCGACTTCAATCAAAGGATAATCATTGTGTGACCAGGTCTTCGTCAGGTCAAACGGATTGAAGCGATATCCCTTGGCTTCTTCATAAGGCATCACCTGAACTGACAACTTCCAACTGGGGAATTCGCCCCGTGCGATGGCATCGAACAGGTCGCGCCGATGGAAATCAGCATCGGCCCCCGCCATGTCTTTGGCCTCGTCGTTTGTAAATTGTTGCATGCCCTGTTGGGTGTGAAAGTGATACTTCACCCAGAACCGCTCACCTGCGGCATTGATCCACATGTAGGTGTGTGATCCATATCCGTTCATGTGGCGCCAGGTTCGAGGCAGGCCGCGGTCTCCCATCAGGTAGGTCACTTGATGCGCTGTCTCTGGATTATTGGTCCAGAAGTCCCATTGCATGTGGTTGTCCCGCAGACCGGAGTCAGGTAAACGCTTCTGGCTGCGGATGAAGTGCGGAAACTTCATCGGGTCACGTACAAAGAACACTGGTGTATTATTTCCCACCAGATCGTAGTTCCCTTCCTGCGTGTAGAATTTCAGTGAGAAACCACGAACATCTCGCCATGTATCCGGGCTCCCTGCTTCCCCGGCAACTGTAGAAAATCGAGCGAGCATCTCGGTCTGACAACCTTGCTGAAACAGTGCCGCCTTGGTGTAGGCAGAGACATCGGCTGTTGCTTCGAATACGCCGAATGCGCCAGCTCCCTTCGCATGCGGTTGACGTTCCGGAACTTTTTCTCGATTGAAGTGAGCCATCTGCTCAAGAAAATGCACGTCGTGAAGGAGAATTGGCCCGTTAGGTCCAATCGTCAGCGAGTGACGATCACTCTGGGCTGGCGCCCCAGATCCTGTTGTTGAGCCATGAGTGTTATTGGTGTTCGGGTCGGCCATTGTCTCTCTCCTGTCAACAAACTGTTTGCGGTGAAAAATTGGCAGCAAGCTACGATTGGAGTTTCCCACGGATGGTGGGCGCTGGGTGAGGCTTATGCAGCCTCTGCAAATTGGGCTGGGGTTTGGTAGTTCAACGCGGAGTGTCTGCGGATCCGGTTGTCCGAACTACCTATCGCAAGAATTTCATGATTGCACGTAAGAGAAAGGCGATAATAAACAAAGTTACGTTTACAGCATGTCACACGTCATGCTGTAAACGGTGGCGAACTCTTCCTGGTAATTTACTCATTCGTTGGGTTCTGTGTAACTCCAACAGCCGTCCGTCACTGTCTGTTCACGATCCCCCCCCATTCACGTCTTCCAGATCCAGTCCGGGGAACACGGCCTGCACTTTGCGAATCGCAGTTTTGGCACGGCTTTAGGAGTCTTTGGCGTCGGAATAGTCGCCGCCGAGCTGTTTCATCAGCCAACGCCAGAGAATAGCGCTTTGCTTCCGTACTGATTGATGCGGAACGTGCGATAAGTTGACCATGCATAACGGTCGTGGGCGAGGGGCAATCTCTTGAGGGAGTACCGGGCTTGTAAATCGACCGGGACGGGGGCGGCGGTGACGGTAGCGAAGAAGCTTTCCCCTACTTCGATCCAACTGTCGAAGAGGCTTCCCTGATCGGGGAAGGCTGACCTCTTTTGTGGCCCGGAGCGTTGATAGTGAGCAAAAGTCTAAGAAATCTGGATCTCCGAAGTATCTGTTTTCGCCTCGGTTCCCAAAGGGGAAAACGCTTTATCGACTATATGAGGTTCGCAAGAAGCTGCGGACACACCGTATAAAAGATCGCGTGCTGCACTTGTTTCTTGTCGAAGGAATCATGGATGCGTTGCGGCTCGAACAACTTGGTCATTCTGCTGTCTCCATCTTCGGAAGCGAGTTGACAGCTGGTCAAGTCGAATTGCTGGTTGACCTGGCCCATGATCTCGAGCGACAAGACTGGTCTCTGGCGGTCCACATTCTCCTTGACAACGATCTGGCCGGCAGGCAAGGCGCATTCAATGCAGTGATCCGCCTGCTTCCAGCCCTGCTGAATGCCGAGAATCTCGTCTTCGATGTCCTTGTGATCCCACAACAGCCGACCTTGGACAAAGATTCTACCGCAGGCACCGAATCCAAGGATCCCGATCGGTGGTTGTCGGGATTAACTCCTGATGAGAGCAAGGTCCGGCTGCACACAGCAGCGTTCTCATCGTTCGACTATTTGCTGTCGCATCAGTTGGGCGTTCCACCGTCAGCACTGGGTGAGTTCTGGACGAATGCCAGCGTTTCGACTCGTCAACAGGCGGTTCGCTCGATCTGGCTGCGTCTGGAACAATCGAAATGGGATTCAATCGCCTCCAATCCGCTGTTGTTTGAACAGCACTTGAGAGACGAGTCGCCAACGGAACCGGAGTGGAAGAACTTTGTTGTACAGCTGCTGTCAAAACGCCACGGACGCACTCCTGCTCCCGTCGCCGAACGTGCTGACGATTTCCATACAGATCGTGGGATCAATGCACGGTTGATCCATGCGTTTCAAATGGCGAAGAACACGACGCAGAATCGCGAAGCAGCAGTCGACGTCGGCAGCTGGGAGCGGATTGAAGCTGCGTTTGACATCTTCCTGCCGTACCTGAGGAGAGTTCTGAAATCCACAGACATTCGTCGCGAATATTCCGAAGAATGTCAGCTCATTCCCTTTCTCATCCCAAAGGAAGACGGCAAGTACCGCTTGAAAGCCTTGCCCATCCCCGAAGTCCTGACTCTGCAACAATACTTTCTGAATGAGCTGCTGAGGACCTATTCGAACGGAAATCGGTTCACTCAACTGATTCCAGCTGTCAGGTTTTCCACTAATGTTGACCGACCGACTCTCCAAACGACAGGCGAGGAACGTTACCGCCCCGTCGGTGCGAATGCTGTCAGCTTTGCATACACAGTGGATATGGATGTCGTCGACCAAGCTGTTCCGGATAAGAAGGCCGGGACATTTCTCCCCTACCAAATTTGCTGGCGAAACTTTCTGAACTTCATCGACTCTCGGGTCAGGAAGTTTCCCAAGGGGAAATTCTACGTCGCACGTCTCGACATCAGGCAATGTTATAACTCCATCCGAAAATCGGCTGTCACTTCTGTACTGACTCCTGCGGTTCAGAATGCTTTGAAGGTTCTTAAATCGGAAGGGCTGGACTTCAGAAGTTGCGTCGAAGGGTTCGACGAAGAATCTAGCGACCCGGAAACACGGGGAATCCAGATCGTCGATTGGCTGGCAGAGATGACCTTCGGCTATCGCGTGGAGCGGCACCGGGAGTTTGCAGACAAGCACAACCTCAATGGACTCCCGCAAGGGCCAGATCTCTCTGCCTACCTCGCGAATATCGCTCTGTTTCCGCTCGATCACTCGCTAAGCAAAATTGTCAATGAAATTGATCATGAAGCGAACGTGCAGGTTGTCGCGGCCTCCGAGACAGGCGAATTCAAAGTACGTGGCGCGGTCTACGCCCGATACGTCGACGATATGGTCATCGCTGCAAGAAGCGAGCGAGACCTGTACCGGCTACGCAGCGCAATCGAAGCTCATCTCAGCTTAATGGGCATGGAGCTGAATCCCAAAGCGGAACGCCTTCCTGCAATGGACCATGACAGATTCCGCAGCTGGCTGACTGATCAACGCGGGGACGGTCTCACCGCTTCGGGACCAGAGGAAGAAACGCCACTGGTCGTGAATACCAGCATGGTCGGTGTCATTGCTGCGCCGAATGCGGTCAACCGCAAAGACGCGATCCGAATTCTGTATGATATAAAGCATGTTCGACCAGACCGCGATAAGGCAGTCGTTCTGTCTGAGTTGAGGGTTGCGCTGACTGCTCCAAGATTGCGGCACGGGGAGCATGTTGCGACCGCGAGCCTGATCTGGCGGCTTGTGTTCTCCGAGAGCTCCATCGGTTCATTGGAGCAACGCGTAAGCCAGTTTGTAGAAGATCTCCGATCGGTGGCCCGAATTCCTTCAGGCGGCCCAACTCGAACCAGTTCTCTGCGGACTGACTGGCTCTTCGCATCGATCGACGGGATCGAACGGGTACTGAAATCAGGATTCGAACGTCATCCAGCATTTAACGAGGAAGAGCAGCAGCAGCTTCAAGAAGAGAAGCGAAAGATCGCTCAGGCCGTTGCTGAGGGCCTGTGCGAAGAGGTGATCGGGACGTCTGAAAGAGAGCTGTCAGCCGACTTCCGATTTCATCTCGACGGTAAGACCTTGATTATTCGACGTCTTGCGGCTGTCTTCCTCAGGCTGATCGGCGGCCAGGGGGGCCAAAACGATGTCGGAGGTGTGGCAACGCACGCTTCCCAACCGGGGATGAATATCGAGGGCTCTCTGTCCTTGATGAGGGCGGACGTCTCTCTGAAGGAGATGAACGATGGTGACTTTTCAGATGCAAACGCATCGTCGATGACTCATTCGAAGTTGACCTTGCTTCACATCGCAGTTGCCAAACTCCGCAGTTACAGGCAAAGTGACGGTGAAGCGCCCCCAGATCCCCTCGGGTGGAGTTTCGCAGAGAATGCCTTTCAAACTGAAGGTGATCCAGAAGGAACCACGTTCTTAGGTCAGGTGCTGAGACTCTGGACTCCCGTGATCGATCCGGTCGAGAGAGTTGGGGAAGTGACAACTCCTCCCGAAGTCTGCTATTCGGCTTTAATGGGGTTCGCGAACGTCGCCCCAGGTGACCAAGTCATTAAACTCCTCCAGGTCAGGCCATGGCTTGTTACTGGGATGGTCGGACAGCCAGGTTGCACCCTGATACCAGCGCCACCCGGCCAGTCGGTAAAAGGATTGATGTGCATTGCGATCGGGCGACCGCGATCTCTGGTCCGTATTCATCTTCCGAACGGCGAAACCCCTGGGAAATTCGAACCTGTAGATGGATGGCGGAGAAGAGGAGCGAAAGATTCCGAATCCAGAATCCAGTCCGCAGATACTCCTTCGGGAGATAAGATTCTCGTCTTTGAGCGAGATCTTGATGGAACTGATCAGAACTATCTGAATCCCAATCGCAGTGTTTCCTTCAGAAAAGATCCGCGATGGTTGGCGAGAGCCTATCGCTCGCTGTCAGTAGGATTTGATAAACGAGAGGGAATTGATGACGGAGAAGAATTCGTTTTTCCACCGCACGCGTTGAATCTGCTGGGCCCAGCCCCTGGTGACGAGAACGCCGATTCAACCTGGAGCACATTCGGCTATGGTGTTCGGGAAGGCGAACTCGGAGCACAGGCTCTTTGTCGCGGCTGGACAGGGCTTCGGCCCGTGGCGATTCATGATCAGTACTGCCATCTCTGGCGAGTCGGTGTCGCCCTTTCGGATTTGCTCGGGGTATTCAATCCGGCATATGACCACTTGAACTCGGATGGTGCGGATCAAACCGAGCCCAGTTCCGCCGATCTGACCTGGATTCAGGAGTCCGTTGTTCGGATTGCGCTCTATTACCTGCGGGGTGCCAAAAGGCGGGGGAAAATTCGGGCATTCGATCCACGCACAAAGCTGCCTGATTTCGTGGAACGCGCCTTACGACGCCTGGAGAACTTTCCAGCAGGATTGAACGCCAAAAATCGTGAGGATGCTCTGGCGTATCTGGTCGCATCGCAGATTGAGGGGACTGCGTTCCGTGTGTCGTACGAATTAACATTGGATTCCAGTGCCCCGGGGTCCGCAACAGCCATGCTTTTACGGGTCGCAAGCTCGCACTTTCGAGTCAATGCAGAGCTGTCTGAAGAACTACCGGAGGATGACGATCCACTTCCAGGTTGGGCCCCGACCCTCCGCCCTGCACTGGCAACGTACTGCTTGTCGCGACGGCTGACCCGTTTGGAAACGGCATATTCGCTCAGAGACTCTGATGAATCGATCGGCTATCTGACTGCGGGCTTGCGAATTCAGTGTGTTGATTTCCTGTTGCAGGCGTTGGCCACGCAATTGTGGGATCGGGTGGACGAAGAAACCCGGAAGGCGTTGAGGGAATCACCGCCCGAAATTTCCAGCTGGGGGCTCGATGGGACCGCTCTGCTGACCTATGGAGGCGGCATTGTCGCGGATCAGACGGCAAATGCCAAGGACAACACGAAAGTTCTGATTGAGGCACTCAGTCGCGGAACGGGTGTTGCCGACCACGCTGCTCTCGAACAGCTTCAAAGAATTACGCCGCTCGGCTGGCTGGTTGTGATCGGGACTTTATGTGGTCAGTTCGATGGCGAGTTTCGTGGGAATGTGTTTTCATCGCGGCCTGATTCCCCGGTCGAGTTCCCTGACCCATCCAGCATTCTGTCGCGCCTGATTGCTCAACCCTCAGACTCATCGGCCCTTCCGTGGGGGTTTGTTGACGGGATTGAGAAACTGTGGACAGAGGAAGCGTTGCAGGAGACTATTGAGTTCATCAGTAAGATATTCACTGACACCGGGCTAAATGTTCGGGCCGCTGAAGGTAATCAATTCCACATGGCCCACGGGTCAAACGGCGGATGTGAGATCTATGGCTCAAGAGGGTCATACACGATTCCGTGGTGGTGCATCGTCACGGGGAGGCTCGCGAACGAGATCAGTCTCGACGTCGAGTCGGAGGTGCATGATGGCAAAGTGCACCGGCGTTGGACGGAAGTCTGGTACAATGACAAACTGGTCAGTGTTGGGATCGTCCGCCCCCAGATGGCGAGACTGGCGGGTAAATCGTTCTTAGGACACTCTGATGGATTGACGACGCAGACGCCTGCGACTCCTGCCAACGATCCAAAAGTTGAGGTTGGGAAGCAATCGATCAGCGTCGCCGAGGAGAGTGGCCAGAGATCGCCCATCGCCTCCCCGGAGTCCGTTCGCAGTGAAACGCCTGCCGAAGTCCCAGAGTCTCCCGAAAAACCCGTCGGCACGAAGGCAACAAGTGACGGTGATGGAGGACCGACACGACAACCGACGGAGGCCCTGGGAGGCATACCGGGCGATAAGGATGGAGCCTTTCTAGTCGAACAGTACGAATCCTGGCGGAATCGAAGTGTGACGACGAATTCACATGTCCGCGTTGCCTTCTTTCAATGGGATGTCGATGATTCATACTTCCACCCGGTCCATGAAGTCTGCGAGCGGTTCCTCGAACGCCGACTGAGCGAAGAGATCGACAAAGCCATTCTGAGCAGTCGGAACGAGTCGCTAGAAGGCGGAACGCAGACACACGACCTCCCAGAAGAGCTGGCAAAGCTGAAGAAGCGTTATAGCACGGAGATCTACCAGTCTCCTGAATCCTGGAGTTACGAGTTCGCCCTGAGCTGCGCGGAGTATCGCCGCCGGAAACTGTTGGACCGGGTTCTACGCGCTTGTCAGGAATTCAAGGTGCAGATTCTTCTGCTTCCGGAGTACTCAGTCCGCCCGGAAACGGTGGATTGGATCGCCCAGCAACAGGCGAATATTGCTCCGGATGTCGCTGTGTGGGCAGGCACATATCGACTTCCCCCAGGGATGATAACTGCAGACCCGGGAAGAAAACCGAGCCTAGATGAAATTCCTGCTTGGAGCGCCGTGCTTGAGATCCTGCCTCCGGTTAAGTATCCAGACAAACGCCGTCTGAGATCCAAGAAGTATCCCTCTGTGGCTGTGGACGAAGTCTTCAATCCTTGGGCCACTGACATTGTACCACAATATCCAGCGTTGCCTTGGCACCCCCCTGCCAACGCAGGGCTGAACCATTCAATTTATGACCCGAGGGCTCATGCGTTCGAACTGATTTGTTCCGAAGCGTTCCTGTTCACTAGTCCAGCGAATATCTTCCCTGCCGCGATCGCGCACCGCAAGCTCTTGCACAAGTTTAGTCATTCAAATCGCCAGCAGGCGCTCTCCAAGATCGTAAATGAGACAGTCCAGGCCGACCTATTGAATCTTGCCATGCACACCGCGCATGGGGCGATCCTCGGTCCGCGCCGCACAATTTTTCTGGTCCCTGCGATGTCAAACCGTGCTGAGGACTACACTGCACTGGGGCAGGCCGGCTATCTTGCGTCAGGGATTACAACTGTCTTCTGTAATGCAGTCCATTCGAAGTACGCGAACGGGTCCAGTTGCTTTATCGGCCACAATGGTTGGAAGTACAACGACGCTGTCGGTAAGCCGGATCCGTCAACCGAACCATATCAAGGGGTTCGGCCTGGCATTTTTCATTTGAATGCCAAGGGGTTAGGAAAGCTCGACAAAAAGGAGCGGGCGCTCGTTATCGCTGATATCGATCCGATCTACGCCGCGGAGGGGAAACCGCGCCCTCAGATGCTGCAGAAGCCGCTTCAGTTGGTCGCACATCTTCCAATTTTCGAAACTGTCACGCAGGAGAAGGCAGACGAAAAGGCAAACTGCCGTTGCAGGCAGGGTAGGAAAAAGGAGGATAATCCCGTTGATCAGCGGATCGGAAAAGTAAAACGTGTTGTTGAAGCGATTGAAATGCTGTCTCGACAGTTCGGGCTAGGTGATAAGAATTTTGATGAGATACAGTTCACGCAAAATGTCGCGAAAGTTCTCGGAGATTTGGCGAAGATTGATGATCGCAACAAACTTTGGTTGGAACAGCGATCTGAGATCTATCAGAGAAACCACCTTGCTGATCCTATTCACGGTCTCCCCCCTGCCCTTCTCGATTGGCTGCACGTTCACATCGATTACTCTCAAATGGATCCTGCTACAGGGCCGGAGATTGAGGTTCCAACCTATTCCCATTTGCATGGGAATTCCCGTTCGCCGGATTCCACAGACACTGCCGAGCATGAGCAGAAAACGGTGTGATCATTTTCGTAGTTGACCGTTGGAATTTGCGAAGCCGACCGGGACTCCCACGTCTGCTGATCTTTATCAAAGAGAGATCAGCGATTAATATCCAGTTGAGACATTTTCTGTTGCAAACTTTGGCGGTGAACCCCCAGATGTCGCGCTGCTGCACTGACATTCCCCTGAAACTTGTCGAGGGCTTTGTTGATCGCCAGTCGCTCGAAATCCGCGACAAGCTGATTCTTCGCTTCAGTCAAAGGCAGGTCCAGGTAATCGGCGAACTGGTCGTCCATACCTGCAGAGGAAGATCTTGTTAGCCCCAGATCACGACTGGTGATCGCCTCACCTTCACGCATCGCCATCGCGGCAAGGACCGTGTTTTCCAGCTCCCGAACATTTCCGGGCCACTGATGAGACAAGATTGCATCGACGGCATCCGACGTAAATTCAGGGAGACTCACCTGCATTTGCTGTGCGTTCCGCTCGAGGAAATGATTCGCCAGAAGCAGGAGATCTTCACGGCGGCTTCGAAGAGGGGGAAGATGGATCTCAATTCCTTTGAGCCGAAAATAAAGATCCTGCCGAAAAGTCCCGGACGAAATCGCCTCTTCAAGATTTCGATGGGTCGCACTGATGACGCGAACATCCACGGGAATTGTCAGAGAGGTTCCAACAGGTTGGATGACCCGCTCCTGCAATGCTCGGAGAATTTTCGCCTGAACCGGGAGGGGCATGTCCCCCACCTCATCCAGAAACAGAGTTCCGCCCGTGGCCTGTTGAAAGACTCCGATTCGATCGCTCTCCGCACCGGTAAAAGCTCCCTTGCGATGTCCGAAGAGTTCACTCTCTGTCAATGATTCCGGAATCGCAGCGGTGTTCACAGCGATAAAGGGGCCATTTGATTGGGGGCTCAGCCTGTGGATCTCTCTTGCAACCAGCTCTTTACCGGTTCCGCTTTCTCCTCGCAGCAGCACATTTGTTGGTGCCTGCGCCAGACGTTGCAGTTGCTGTTCGAGCACTTTCATCTGTCGGCTTGCGCCGATAATTGCTCCAGTTCCGGTGCGTCCTTTCAATTCACTCTGAAGTTCGGTCACCTCCTGTTGAAGTTGCACGCGACGGGCAACCCGGCGGGCAATCGATCGTAGCTGTTCCACTTCAAATGGTTTCGCGACGAAGTCCGCTGCTCCCAGTTGAATGCACTCCACCGCATCAGACAGGCGGTTATTGGCGGTGACGACGATAATTTCCGTCTCACGGGCCATCCCTGACAGTTCCCTCAAGAGTGATTTGCCATCCAACCGGGGCATGTTCAAATCGAGAAAAACCAGATCGGGCTTGTGAGATCGAATGAGATCCAACGCCTGGATCCCGTCTTCAGCCTCAATCAACAGATGGCCTGACTGGCTTAGCGCCCGCCTCATTCCAAAGCGGGCCGGCTGCTCATCATCTGCAATCAGAATACACAGAGTGGTCATCAATGAGTTCCGTCCGCTGATGCGATATTGCATCTCACGAGAGTTGGGAATTCCGGTGGCGAAAATTGCACGATCCGAAACGGGAGGCGCCTTCAATCGCCGCCACACTCCCCAGCAACAGGGGCGAATGGCAAGCGAACGAAGAACGTTGTCCCGGTTTCAGGGCTCGTTTCGCATGTGACATCTCCTCCACATTCACGAACCCGAAGCCCCACAATATAAAGTCCCAGACCGGTTCCTGCCTCTTTGGTCGTGACCAATGGTTCGAATAACCGCTCCCGCACGGCATCTGGCAGGCCGGGACCGTTGTCGCGTACTTCGGTGACAACCGATTCTCCCTCGAGTCGGCAGGTCACCCGAATCTGCCCCGCCGGCCCCGTTGCTTCTATGGAGTTGGCGATCAGGTTCAAGAATATTTCCCGTAACGTTCCTTCATCCACTGCGACCGCCGGGAGTTGATCGGGAACGTTTGTGACGATCTGTGAATGATGCTGGCGTGCAAGGTGGGACAGCAAATGAGTCGTCTGCCTGAGTGAATGCTGCAGCAAACCATCCTGCGGAGCATGGACCGGTGTTCGGGCGATGTCCAGAAGTTGTGACGCAGTGAGAGCCAGCCGGTCGATCTCCCCCAGGATCAACCGGAGATCTTCCGCATGAGGGCTCGTGCTTCCCAGTTCTTCCGCAAGTACGGTCGCGATCGATTTGATCGAGGAAAGAGGATTCTTGACTTCATGGGCAATCGATCCCGCTACTAATCCTAGTGTCGACAGTTTCTCCTGCTGCACGGCGCGTCGTTCAGCATCCAGTCGGGCCGCCTGCAAATCAGCATTCTGCAATGTCACCCCGAGTTGTTCGACCAGTAACGACAGGGCATTAAATTGTTCTTCCCGGAGTGATTGCCGATATCGCTGGGTTCCCACCAACAGCAATCCCGGGCGATTGGGACAGTCAATCCGCAACGCAGCAGATGCATTCGCCTCCTGTAAAGCGAGCAGGCTCTTCTTGTCGGGTGCGTTATGGAGAGTGCACGTTCGCATGCTGGAAGCCTGCATTTGCCGATAGAGTGCCCGTGCTGTTTGTTGGCGAAGATCTAAATCGGGATCGGTGGAATAGACCTCATGCTTATCACTCCGCAGAATGATGGCGGAAACGGATTCCACTTGAAATGAAGCCTGCGCCGCTTGAACAAACCAGGTTAACAGCTCGTAAGAACGCTCTCCTGAACGGGAGGCGAGTTGAACCGAGAGGTTTCGATTTTCTCCCCGCAATTCGGATGAAGCTCCGAACAGATAATCCAGTGCTTCCGCACAACGTTGACGCAGCGGCTGATAAACCAGAATGAGCCCGATGGCGGCAATCGCTTCGATGACTCCGAAATTCACTCGGTACTGATTCTGAAACGCATCGGCGAAATCTCCAGTGATGGCTTCGTGTAGCAGCATCGCTCCAACAACAATCGCTCCATAAATCAGCGTGCGTTCGAGAACCAGTGGCAGAAGCTTGAATCGCATCACGTAGTAGGAGAACACCAGCGCCGGCAGAACTGGCGAGAGCGCGACAATCATTTGCAACCAGACGCGTCCTTCAGGCCACAGTTGCAAGCCCCACGTGAGACAGCTGACATCGACAATCGTGATCCCTAACAGAGTCCATGCGAGCGAATTGAAGAATCGCAGCACGCTGGGACTCTCAATGCTTCTTCTTAACTGCAACAGACCGAAAGCCGCAACCAGATTCGTTCCAGACATCCATACGAGATAAGGACCTGCGTAAGCATTCAGCAACTGGAGAAACGGCACCCGGGGATCAGTTGCAAGTTGAAAACTGATGGGAATCAGCAGCAGGACCGGAAGATAATACAGGCAGAGCCATGGATTCATCCGGATAGAAACCTGCATCCCGGATTTCGTGAAGCGGTGCAGCCCATGCATCATGGCGCTGGGCATGATCAAGAGACCAGCAGCCATTGCTGTCATGCTTGCCCAGAGACCGTGTACTGCCAGTTCATCTGGCGACTGAACCAGTAGAGCGTGAATGAAGAGACCTGAATGCCAGAGACAGATCCCAATTGTCAGCGACAGCATCCAACTGGTGACCGATCGCCAGTTGGGGCGTTCGAGAAGACTGAGCAAGAGAACGAGATCCAATACGGCGGCAGCACCATATGCAAACAGCTTCAGGTTGTCCGCCATCTGAGATCCTTTGATGTTCCAGCCGTTTCAGTGTGGTGGCATATCGACATTCCAGACTTGTATGTCTATCAATTCCAGTTCACGGCGGCCGTCTGTTGTGTGCCAGATGAGACGTGAATAAGGAAAATGTGGCATGGAAAGCACCTGCAGCAGGCTCTCAGTATCCGCACTCCTGCAGGTGAATTCCAGCCCGACCGGATCAGTCTCAAGCAATCGTCGGGACAGAACAGAGACTTGTTCCCCTTCAATCATCAGGAGACTTCCCGGTTGCAAATGCCACACGAGTCGTTCCTGCGGGGAGATTCTGATCCGGTCCCCCTTCCACCAGGACAGGCACCACTCACAAAGTTCCCGGTAGAGGAGCTGTCTCCAACTCTGCAACATGATATTGAAGCTCCCTGAGGACGACGATCTCACCGCGTCTGAATTCGGTCTTTGAGTGACTGCAGTTCCTGTTCAATCTTCGCCTGGCGTTCCTCCTTGACGAACTGTCGCTCAAGATCATCGGCGTCGGGATCACGGCCATCCAACCGTTCATAGGCCTCCGCAAGTGCTTCTGCGTGTTCAACTCGAGATTCCAGTCGACCAAACTCAGCAAACGCACTGGCTCCAGCCGCGCGATCTAGCGCGGTGTTGATCTTCTGAGCACTTTCGGCACGATTCAATCTTGCCAGCAGAAGTGTTCGTTTCTGGCGAGCCTGGCGGACTTTGTCCTCCAGTTCTGACACGGACCGCCTGAGTTTTTCCGTCTGCTCCTGCTGCTTGATATGTTCGCTCTCAAGTTGCTCTGCTCGCTCTGATGCGAGGCCCTTCTGTTCGAGAGCTGCCTTGGCTGCGGACTCGTTGTTTCTCTCCACAGCACGTTGAGCTCGATCCATCCATTGGTCAATCTCCTGACGTGCCGCGATGGTCCGTTTCTTTAATAGGACTTCGTCCGCGATCGCCATCGCGACGGATTTACGCACACTTTCTAGTTCCTCTTCCATGTCAATGATCAGTTGATGCAGCATCCGCTCAGGGTTTTCGACCTTCTCGCGGAGGTACGTCAGATTCGAACGCATAACCAATGTAAAACTTTCCATCCAGCTCATCGGAGCATTCCTTTTAGTTTGACGATCGGGAGATTCTTGTTCAGTCACAACGACAGTCAGAAACAAGTTCAATCGCAATGGAGTTTCGACGGATCACAACGGAGCTTATGTCTTGATCATTTCCGTCCCTTTCGTTTGTGCTTTTATTCCTTTTCCACATATGTATAGGCAGGGAGTTCAAGAACCTCGTGATTGCGAACTGCGGGAGCTCTACGTTCCCACAGAGATTTCATATGATCCCGCTCCTCCTCTCAGGCGACTCGATGGGAACCCTGCCCTTCCGATTTGCGACCAGCACGGATGAGGACGGCGGGTTCTGGGCTCTCAGCGCTCCTGAGGAATCGGTGATGGCAACGCGTATCGCAGCGGTATACCGTCTCGCATCCAATGTTCACGATCGCTTTATCGCCACGTTTCAAGTTCAGCGGAAATCAAGCGGATTCGAGACAAGAGCTTCTCCCGGTGATGTTCGCAGTAAGCTGCCAGCCCGATGACTCCGAGGCCAAGAACGACTCCCGCAACCCAAAGCAAGTTGGGATGGTCCAGCCCTCCACGCACGACCAGAGCGATAAGGTCAGCAATCAGGAAAGCGCTTCCAGTATAAACCAGAGCCCGAATGCGAAGTCCCATCGCAAGCAGGAGAATGATAACTGACAGAATCATCAGACTGAGCAGGTGTAACCAACTCCCCGAGATGATCTCAAACGTCGGTGACGTGAGAATCGTGAGGGCTCCGATGTATCTCATTGGAACGTGGAACGATTCCGGAAGTTCCCGTCGCAGCAATTCGACGAGCATCAGAACGGACGTCCCAATCGGAATGAGGAAGAGCTGTGCATCGTACCATTGCAGTTCGTTCCAAAGCAGTGCGAGGGCAATATTCATGATCCCGGCCGACATCATCCAGTTTCGCACTCGATGCCCTTCCATTCCTTGGAAGAAGTAGAAGGCTGACGCGATCAGCAGCGCGAGGCTGTTGGATCCTTTCCAGAGATCACTTCCACTCATTCCATGGAGGACAATTCCGACAAATACAACCACCAAAGGCATCCAGTAGGAAGCGGTCAAAAACGGTTCCGCCATGATGTTTAACTGGCCCCGACCCGATACAGATTTTCCGGTTGCCCAGAAGATGAAACACACGGCCAAAAGAGAATACATTCCCCCGCCCAATGTGATCGCGATGACTTGAAAAGCGATCAGATAGACCATGGAAACCACACCAATCCCCATGGATTTCCAAACCGCTTCAACACTCTGCTCGCGACAGGCGCGGACAAGTTCACTGAATCCCAAGCAGACAAATGTTGCTGCCGCTGCGAAAGCCTGCCATAAAGTGAACTCGCTCACGGGATTCATGACCTGAGCTGTCAGCATCGCACATGAGAGCAGGAACATGAGAAAACGTTGCTGAGACAACACGACAGGTTCCGACTCTGGAATCTGACAGGATTTCACCGCCCAAAGTGAGAGTTCAATAACCCCAACGCTGAGTGCCGCAAAGAGCGAGATCGGAAACAGCAATGCGAAGAACTGCTGTTGAGAGATCTGCCAGACAAGTCCAGTTTCTCCTGTCAGCAGATGAACTAACAGGCACATCCCCTGCCAGTTTGCCACACATGCCAGCGCCGTCGGCGTGGTCAGCACGTGACTTCCAGAACGACTTTGGAACAAGGCAACAAGTGCAACAACAGCAGCGAGTCTTGCTGGAAGATGCAGGAAGAACAGAGTTCCCATCGCCACACTGAGTAAGATGGCGGAAACCAATGTTCCCAGTTGTCGCGACGGCTGCCTTCCCCCCTCACTGTCTTCTTCCCTGCACTCGCTCCGATGGTTCCAGCATCTCTCTGCCAGGTTGAATATTGCCAACTGGGTGATGGCGGAGATCGACCAAATCAAAGGCAACCAATTCCCTCCTGTGCGAGTCTCAAGCTGGTGAATCAGTATTGCACTCGGGAGGAGCAGTAGGATAAAGAAGCCGCCCATCAGGTAACGGGTATCTTGATTTCGCCAGCCAGCGCTATAGAACCATCCAGCCATTACTCCGGACGCGCCCCAGAAAAGAAACGGCTGTTCGTGAATCGTCCAATGACTGTTGATCAGAAGGGGAAGAATCCCACCGATCGAGAGCAGAACGAGCGAGACCTGACTGAATTGGACCAATGGTTCCGCGAATGCCTGGCTAATAGCAGAGGTTGGCAAACTTCGTAGAACCATCCCAACTGACCATTGCAGAATCAGAAAGCTGACCGATGCAAGAAGCGTGAACGCCCATGAATAGGGAAGGTTCACCCAATACAAGCCAACAAGTAGATTCAGATAGACGATGCAGGTCAGTCCAGTCTGAAAATCTCGGCTCATCAGGGAATGTGCTATGAACACCACTCCAATTAGCAAGCTGGTGATGAACGGGGGAGCCGCTTCAATTCCGACCAGAGAGCCAAGACAGCAACTCAATCCCGTCAGGAATGTCACAGCGAGACTGAACTGTTGACACAGACCTGTAGAAGCTGTCGATGCCAGCGGAGAATGATTCAGAGAGAGACTCCATCGATCGATCCATCGCCCTGGAATGAGTTGAACCACCGCCACCAGGGCCATTATGAACCGAACACTGGATGGAGTCGTCGGAGTTTCAGTGAGCATCATCTGGAATGTGGGGAATCCCCAGGCAGTTCCAATCAAAGCGAGGTTTGCAGGGACCAATAACATCCCAAGCCGAAAGCAGAAAACCTGCAAGGCAAAAAGCCCCATCATCACCGCGCTGACGGGGAAAGTCGCTTTGGGATGTCCGAATCCGGCGACAAGCAACAGGCAGGCGAGTCCGATCGCAGCTTGTCGTAGAGGAGCGGCAAAGACGTCTAATCGGGAACGATGCAACAGCGTGCTCGCGACCGTGAAGGTCAGTAGAACCGGCAGGTACGTCAAACCATAGAACGAATATGGGAGCCGCGTTTCCTTAACCGCAATTGTTCCCTGCTGGACGACAAACTTCGCAGTTTCAAGGAAAAACAGAGGAGAAAACTGGTAGGCAACCAGCGCACAGACGATCCCAACCCAAGTGAATGCCTGATATCCGGTCCTCCTGGCAACCACTCCCATGGCCACCGCAACCAGCCCGGCGGTTGGCACCAGTGCGAACGGACGGGGAATTCCTGTCGCTGCAAGCCCCAATCCCAATGCACAAAGGATGAGCCCAACAATCAACGGTGCAACAATGCTGGCAGGCAACGGGCGAACAAGGTTTCCAGTTCGCTGTTGGAAGACTTTCGCTACCGTGTCAGCCGTCAACAAAACCGGAACGGCGATCAGCACACATCCAAGTCCCCACCATTGCATGGGAATCTCGTTGGACAAGAAGCCGCCAAACAAACCCAGGAACTGCGCGCCGAGTAGCAGAATTGGAAAGAAGCCGAAGATCCGCGGGCGACGTTCTTCTTCGTTCAGCCAGAAGACATGTCGGTTAACCTTGAGTGTGCCAGCAGCGAAGATCAGCCAGAGACCAGCGAAGATTCCGTAAGACCAAAAATGCGGAAGTGTCGAGACAACCTTGGGCACCACCGCTCCGGCCAAAGACAGGGCTAGATACGCGAATTCGAAGGTCCACTGTGGTTTTCGAAGAAAAAGAACAAAGATCCGATGCGTTACTGCAGCACTCAGCACGAAATTGACAGCGATCATTGAGGCCAAGCTGATCTGCTGTGGAAATTTCGATAAGCCGCCAGGTTCTGCAGGATCAAGCCAGTGAAGCGCATAGAAGGAAAGTGGCACAAGAGCAACGGTTAGGGACATCAGCACTGTCCCTGTGCGGCGGAGTCCCAGTCGAAAGTAAGTGAACTCGCTGGCTACGAAGATCAGTGCGGTGTATGCCAGTAGGATCCCGTACTTCCAGACCTGGGAGAAATCTCCCCAGTTCATCGAGACCAGACGCAGCGATGAACCGAGTAGAATCAACGTCCCGACTCCGAGCATCCATTTGATATTTTTCTCGTGCAGGAAACTGTCCAGAAACCGGATCAGAAAGGATGCAGATTCGCGATCGCGTTCCATCGAGGCCCCCATGCTGGTTAAAAATGACGCCTCAATGAGTTGAGGAAGTCACTCCCAATACACATATGATGCCGAACTCCTGCAGCACCTGAACGAATCGGCGTAACCATTTTCCATTAGTAAACTTGCTACGCTTGTTGATTTTGTAGACCCGGGCAGATCACTGAAGAAGTGCAGTCCGCAGACGGCACCTACTGCAGGTCTTCGACTGCAATTCGAAAGCTCAGAAAAGAGCACCCTCTCACCATTAGCAGCAACAGCTTTGTGGCATGAAGTCAGAGGAAGCCCGGCGGCTTAAAGAACCGGAGGAGGAGAGCAAGAAGCTCAAGGAGATCGTAGTAGAGCTGACACTCAAAAGCCGGATGCGGAAGTATGTGAACTCAAAAAACTGGTGAGCCCTCCGCAACGGCGTGCGGTAACCGTGGGGCTCCAAAAAGAGTTCCCGGTTTCGGAGCGAACGGCGTGCGTGGTGTCGGGGCAGCCACGGAGCACGCAGCGATATCAGGGCCGTCTCCGAACAGATGAGGCAGCATTGTGCCGACTCCATTCGGAGCTGTGGATATACGGCAAACTAAAAACTAAGTTACTCTAAGTTGCATTCGTCACATCGACCGAAATTGCCTATTCGTACCACTCAAATGCAATGAATGGCTCTTCAGACCGTCGATTCCGGAGTCTCGTATTCTGTTGCGATCATCTCCCGAAGACATTTTAAGGCTTCTTCAACGTCGAGCGAGTCTGCCGCGTAGGACTCCACGAGAAGACCGTTGGGAACGAAGCTGTCCCATTTTCGGGTGGCGAGATGTGTCTCGCATTCGGCCAGTTCGCGGGAAGAAGGTGGATTTTTCAGCAGGTTTCTCAAGGAATGGGGAAACTCTCCATTGAAATCCGAACATTCGAACGAAAGCTCGAAGCTCTGTTTTTCGGCTGGGATTTTGCCCCACTGAAACAGCAGGTCAAGGGTTCGCATTACACGTGATCCAGTCCAAGGAAACCAGAGAATTTTGCCATCACTTATTCTGATCACACTTGAGGACTTCAGACCCGTTTTGTTTGCTTCCGATCGAGCGCCGCTGAAGAGTTTTTTGGCTTCCTCGTCGATGTACCCGGGAACTTCCATCCCACACAGCAGCTGTTTCATCCGTTGTCGGATTTCGGTTGCAATGTCGCCACCTGTTGCTGGAAAAAGTGGCGGCTTTCGTCCCCGCGCTGGCTGGACGAGAAGTTCTTCGTGGTCATGATCGACATGCATGACCTGCCACCGGCGGCCAGCCAGCAGGAGATGGTCTTCCGGTTTTGGAATGCAGTCGCACGAGAGCCGCCCGATCGCCCGGCCTCCACAAAGGACTCGGTATTCCGGAGGGGACAAGAATGCTGCATAAAATTCATAATCTTTGACTGTCCTCTCGCCTGCCAGCCCGAGAATCAGAGTTCCATCCGGATGTTGTTCAATCAGATCATGTTTCGCGAGTTCACGCAGGAATGTAGCGAACTGCAATTGAGTCAGGAACCGGAACGCACCATTCTTCACGAGGCGAACAAACAGGATGTCTGCCTGCAGCCCTCCCGTTTCGACAATGATGCTGAGTGTTTGCTGCACGAGCGTGCTGAAGTCGAACGGGTTCGTATTCGGAGATTCGACCCACTTTTCCAGCATCAATTCCGTAAGCGCGATGGACTGGAGAAGCCTGGGGTAGAGCCGTTCTTCCAGGCTGGATCGTTCATGAACAGGATCTTCAACAATGAAGACTCGCATTTGGTGCGGTTCCTCATCCCGTCGACCACTCCGGCCGAGTCGTTGCACCAGCGAACTGACGGACCAGCAAGGGCCCACTTGGGCTACACTGCTCACGTTGCCGATGTCGATTCCCAGTTCGAGTGTCGAGGAGCAAACAATGTTCTGAGGCCGAGATTCCAACATCCGCTTTTCCGCATCTTCACGAATCTCCCGGGAGAGCGATCCATGGTGAATCAGAAACTCGGTCGACGAATTCTCTTCTCGGGAGAGTGTATTCAACCGGTCCGTCAGTTCCTCGACCGTAGTCTTCGAATTCGCGAAAATCAGATTCCGGGATGCCCGGTAGTTTTCATACATGTCCTGATATAGTTTATCGGGGGGAACCAATTCCTGATCCGGTTTGCCTTGAACAGCGACAGGGATTCGTTGATAGGCATGGATTTTGTAGCGGATCGTCTTGTTCCCGGATTCATCCCTCACCACATGTACTGATTCCGCTGCATCGGGACGGAGCCAGCGGGCGGCAGCCGTCAGATCTCCAATGGTGGCGGAGAGTGCGAAGATCCGCGGCGGAACAACCACATATCGGTCCAGGCGGTAGAGTTGGCTGCGAAGCTGGGTTCCTCGTTCCTTTCCCAGCAGGGCATGCAATTCGTCAATCACGACAAATGAAAGAGAGTGGAAAATCTTTCCGAGGGCAGCGCTCCGATTCACGAAGAGTGACTCCAGCGATTCGGGAGTGATGAGCAGCACGCCGCCCGGTCGTTCGACAAGCTTCCTCTTTTTGTCAGCAGAAACGTCTCCGTGCCAGCGGTGAACCGGGATCTCGACATATTCGCAGAGTTCCTCCAAACGTCGGTACTGATCATTGATCAGGGCCTTCAACGGACCGACATAAAGGGCTCTGATCGATCCGAGAGGTTGCTCGCAGATTTTCGAAAGGACGGGCAAAAATGCCGCTTCGGTTTTTCCCGCAGCAGTTTTGGCAGAGAGAATTGCATCTCCTTCGCCACCAAGAATCACCCCAATGGCCTGCTCCTGAAGTGGACGAAGCGACGTCCACCCCATCCGCCACAAGCTGCGTCGAATCGGCTCGGCCAACAGATCACTGGGGGACATGGTCATAGGCGAAAGGTGGTCAGATTGTCATCGGAGGGGTCAGACGGAACGCTGGGATCGACTGGCGACTGGAATGGTTCAGCCTGCTTGACACTCAGTAATCGTTGCCAGGATGTGTCTGGATTTTGTTTTAAGACTTGCAGCAGGCCGACGAAATCCTTGACGGTATCCCGGGGCGTCTGGAAATAGGCCGCTCCCATCCGTTGCTGGCAGACTTGCAGATACTGCACGATTCCTTCATCAGGCAGAAGTTGAACTGCTGCATTCGATTCTTCAAAGACCTTGCGGATATTATGAAGGAGCACGTAGCAATCTTCCGGTGTCAGACTTTCCAGATGGATCACTGGGGAGTTGAGGTCGCGTCGCCCTTCGGCAGCAAATCGATTCGGTGCAAGGCGAGTGGCGAGTGCCTCATAGCTGAAAATCCCTCGTCTCCGATCTTCGAGGCATTCGGGAGTTCCGGCAAACAGAAATCCAATTCCATTCGCTCGCCCCTGCAGGCAATCATTCACGATACGCAGGATCGCTTCGTAGTTGTTGTTTCGGGCGATCGTGTTATTGAGCCGGTGTGACAGGACAACCAATTCATCAATATTCACGAGCAACCCGCTGTAACCAGCCATTCGGGTGAAGGCTGCCATCAGCTTGAGATAGTCATAGAAGGAATCATCGTCGATAATGGTCCGCACTCCGAGATGCTCACGAGCTTCGGTCTTCGTGGCAAATTCCCCTCGCAGCCACCGGAGTGCAGACTGCTGCAGGAGCTCGTTGTGTGAAAGAAAACCGTCAAAATATTTGACGATGACAGTGGCGAAATCATAGCCGCTGACCAGATCCTGAAGCGGTTTCAGACGCTGAATCAACTCTCGCCGCACTTCATCGTCTCCGCCACCCGAGCTTCTCACCTGATGATCGACATCACCTACCCAGCGTTCCACCAAGTTCGGCAATGCTCCTCCCTCCGGACGCGAGCGTGTCGACAAGTTCTTCATCAGTTCGGAATAAAGAGACCGAGCCTGTCCAGACGAGCCATGCAGGCGACGATCCGTGGTGATATCCGCCGTCGCAACGACAAATTTGCGTTGCAGGGCGACGGTACGGAGCAAATTGAGGAAGAATGTTTTCCCGCTTCCAAAGCGGCCAATGATGAAACGGCATGCGGCTCCCTCGGCAGCGACATTCTCCAGATCGCGGACCAGCGCCTGGACTTCATCATTCCGTCCGACCTGAATATGGTGCAAGCCAATGCCCGGCACGACGCCAGCAGCCAGAGACTGAATAATTGCGTTACGCTCTCGAACAGAAATCATTTGAGTTGCCCTATCACACATTCGATACCAGCAGATGTTTTGTCACGCGGTCAAGATTTGCTCGACGAAAGTAACTCGAGCTGAATTTCGATGACTTCATCGCCATCAATCAATAATTCAGAGCCCAAATTCTCGTAGGCCCACTCGTTCACTTCTTCGATGGCTGAACCCAAAATGAGACTGTGGAGACGTGCGTGCTGGCCGAGTTCTGACCTTGGCCAGCGTTGTTGCTGAACTGCCAGAACCAGAAAAGGAACAAGTCTCGACTGGAGGCCCGGAAAACGTTGGTCTGACATCGAGTGATGGTAAGCATCAGGGGAAACGCTGACATCAGATGAAATTGTCATGGAAGACGGTTTCGGCGTCACAACAGGCTTAGCGTTTGGAATTTCTTGGACGTCCGTTTCAGCTTCATCGGAGTCCTCCATGAGCGCATCCCGGAGAAACTGGGCCACTCGCGCGGTCTCCGACATAATCGCATTAATTCGATTTGGATCCAAGTGAAAGGTCTCATCGGTCGCTTTGGGGTTCTCCTGACCGGCTTCTGGGATCGAAACCTCTCGAAGTAAACCGGTTAGATCGCCGGCTTCCAGACCCAGAATTCGATAGGCTTTGCCCAGGGCTTTTACTTCCTCTGGAGAAATCTCATCGTCCGCAGCTGCAATCCCCACTAGAAATTCGCCGATCATCCGACGCTGATCGACGGTCAACGTTTTCTTAAGCTTCCGGGCTCCTAAAAACTCGGAAGGAGGCCTGCGCATGAGAAGATATCTGAGATGCTCAAGCCTGGCAGTGTCCTGAGTCGAAAGCTCGAATTGAGCTTCCAGATGGGACGAGAGCCGTCCCAGTTCAACCTCGTCAATTTGGCCATCAGAAGCTGCGATGGTCAGTCCTAGTTCCAAGAGAACTGCTGCGGCGTGGTAAGAAGCCACGTCCTGGCTCAGTTCCTCGGTTGCAGGAAAGATGCTGACAACTTGATCCCATTCATAGGGCTGATTGGTAATCCTCGCATCCGGTTCAATTGCCAGTCCCATCTGCATGGCTGTGCACGCCAGTTCGAGAGATTGGGTTTTCGTCAATTTTGCTCGCTTCGTCCAACCCTCGATTGTGGAGAGTTCTCCAACAGCAACTATCGTCCATCCATCTTCCGTGACTGATCGATCCATGACCTGATACCAGGCATCAAAATGAGGATGGTCCCCTTCCCTCAAGTGTTCCGGAAGAGCCTCGTACATATCCGCAGTAAATTTTCCGTCGTCCGCTTTCTTGTGTGCGCGGTCGTAGGCCTTGAGGTCCTCATTGGTTTGAATCCACAGATCGATGAGAGGCTGGAATTGAGAAGGCAATCCCAGAACGTTGGGAATCCGCTGGTTGGCAAGCGGCCCACCGGAGTCATGCAACCGGCCAAGCGTGGAACTGGCAGCAAAATACTCCAGGCGACGCGGCCTTTTCGCCGCTTTGAGTCGAAAACCATCCGGAAATCGGGAGTCGATCCGCTTGGAGAATGCTTCTAAGTGCAATTCGGGATGGCGTTTTACCACCACGCTGCGTGGGGAACGGACATCATTTTGTGCCAGGCGATACAACAACGGTTTAGGGAGTATTGCCTGTAGAGATTCAAAACAGGCCAGGCAGATCGCAAGCGTTTCTTCAGACCAACCCGGGGTTGTCAAGGCTCGTTCCATCGTCTGTCCCGGAATAGATGACGATGTCAGACCGAGCCAGATTGTTGACCAGAGCAGGCTCGTTCCGTAGCGACAGAAGGAGCGAGAATGAGAGTAGATTTCCAGTAATCGCAGAATTTCATTTGCAATCGGGACGAAATCAATCTGATCGACCAGGACGCGACGTTCCAATCCGTAAAAGTAAATAAAGACATAGCCAAGTGGAATGTTCGGATCCGATCGGCCACTGATGAGCCAGTCGATATAGCGGGAACGCTGAGCGGGGGACGCTGCACGATAACTTGGCCAATAGGGCAATTCTTCAGCGGGAACGCCCGGTTTGCTAATAGGAAGACCTGTCTCGATCAGTGACGCATCCGGAGCGTCCTGCAGTGTTCCCTTGCAGACGTAGATGAGCGGCGCGTGAATCGTTCCTCGATCAAGCTGAACCGTGGAACCGGGACCAAAAAAATTTGATTCACCAGTCGTTCTCGGTTTCCAGATTCGATTCAGAGAGTGCCAGAACCCATTGTCCTTCAAACCTTGCGATTCATTGGTTCGATTCCAATGCAGATCGACCATTGGCTCCATCTTTGGCCCTTTAAACACCGGGATTTCCAACAATGTCGCACACGACACATAGGCCGCTGTAACGTTTTATACTGAACGACTACATATTCACAGCCATTTAACATGCGTCAATTAATCAGCAATCTATCCTAATTGTTGAAGAATTTCACGGCAACGAAATGATTAGGTCGCTCCATCAGCGTTGACGAATTTTCTTTCGACAGAGAAGCTACTACCTACACAAACAATTCAGGAGCGGGCCAATGTTTGTCATCTTTGATGTCGAAACGACCGGACTTTTCCCATCCCATCACCATCGTATCGTAGAAATCGCTGCCGTACGGATCGGTGAAACGGGTGAGATTGAGCAAGAGTTTATTTCGCTGGTGAATCCGCAGCGGGATATCGGTCCGACTTCAATTCATGGTCTGGTCTCTGCGGATGTTCTTGATGCTCCGCTCTTCCAGGAGCTGGCGGGAGAACTTACTGAATTCTTAGATGGAGCGATGGCGTACGTTGGCCACAACGTCATGTTCGATGCCGATTTTCTTCAGTCGGAGTTTCGACGTTGTGATGTCGCCCTTCCCGAGCTTCCGCTTGCCTGCACCATGCGATCCTCCGGCGGCGGTTCGCTTTCCTCATGTTGCGAAGACTTTGGAATCACTCCACCCGCCGAAGCCCATTCCGCTTTGGATGATGCACGAGCAACGGCTCAACTATTTGTGGAGCTTTACCGGCGAGGTCATGTCTCTACGAAATTCCAACAGACAAAATGGCCTCAAGTTGCGAGGTCGGGGAAACGTCCGGTCACGCGTATGGAGATGCGTTCTCGTCCACACACCAATCATTACCTGCAACGGCTCGCCGAGTTGTCGCGAGTCAGTTCGACTCAAATGAGCGATGCTGCCTCTTGGGCTTACCTGGCCCTCCTGGAGCGAGTCCTTGAAGACCGCCGGATCGACGCAGCCGAGGGAAATGCTCTCATCGAAACAGCCACCCGCTGGGGACTGTCCCTTACTCAGGTTGAGAGGTTGCATGGAGAATTCGTGCGTCGTCTGGGAGCAGTGGCGCTGATAGACGGTATCATCACCGATTCAGAACGGAGCGATATCCATCAGGTCGCCACACTACTGGGACGGTCCCTGACGGAAGTGGATTCTGTCTTGAACGATGCAGAACGCCAAATTGCCAGCCTGACAGGAGGTTCTCGAGAAGTGACATCCGATCTGAAAGGAAAGTCAGTTTGTTTTACCGGAGAACTCTCCGCAACAATCGGCGGAGCACCTCTCAGTCGTACCAACGCACAAGCGATTGCAGCTCGAGCTGGCCTGACCATTTTGACAGGCGTGACCAAGAAGCTCGATATCCTTGTTGTTGCCGATCCCAACACTCAGTCTGGAAAAGCCAAGAAGGCAAGAGAATACGGCACCCGCATCATGGCCGAGCACGTTTTCTGGAATGCGATCAATGTTGATGTGGATTAGCCCTAAGCATCCGAGAGGACTGCTGCTCATCCCACTCGGATGGCGGTCGCACAACATCGGAATGTTCCTCGCTCACACTGACCGCTTGTTGTTTTCGGAGGCTCACACAGCCACCTTGTAAGATTTCGCCGAAGAGCTGAATGGGTCAAATCCTCGTTGCGTCGACATGTCGAATCGGAATACGTGGTCACCGCCATGTGCGGCGACCACGATCTTATCAGGCCGCTTTCCGCTCGAATGATTTGACCAGATCGCCCACGTACGATTTCGCTTCGATCTGACTGGGCTACATCCGGCAGGCCAAGGAACTCGGCTTCACTCTGGCGGAAATCCGTGAGCTACTGGAATTGTCATTCGCCAACTCTGACTACTCTCACATTCACCAGCGAGCAGAGAACAAGATCAGAGATATCGAAAACAAGATTCGCAGCTTACAACAGATGAAGCGTTCACTCCGCAAGATTGTGTAGCATTGCAAGACCTGTAATCTGTCTGTCGGCTGCCCGCTCGTTCACACGAGCCAACGAAGAACACCAAATTAGCCTCATGTTCACGAGGAGGATCACATGCACCGGTTGTGGATTGCCTTCACGTTCGTCGTGGTGAGTTCGCTTCTCGTGCTTGGCTGGATCGGAACACGCATCTATCAGGAGATGCCGCCGATCCCTGCCCAAGTGGTGGTCAGCGACGGGACAGTGCTGATTGGTGAGGGAGAGATACTGGCAGGCCAGAATGTCTGGCAATCGATGGGTGGGATGGAGGTCGGTTCGATTTGGGGACACGGCAGCTATGTCGCTCCCGACTGGACGGCTGACTGGCTGCATCGGGAAGCAGTGTTCATTCTCGACCGCTGGTCAAGCGCCGGACATGGCAGCGACTTCGATAGCCTAGACAACGAGCAACAAGCTCAACTCATTGCTCGCCTGACCAAGTTGCTACATACCAACACTTTTGACCCATCCACCGGCACGGTCACGATTGATCCCATTCGAGTCGAGGCGTTCGAGTCCAATCTTGCCCATTACACAGAAGTCTTCTCGAAAGGAAACGCCGATTACGCCATTCCTGCGGGGGCGGTCTCCGACCCAGAGCGGCTCCGCAAGTTATCGGCGTTCTTCTTCTGGACAGCATGGGCTGCCTCGACCGACCGTCCCAACGACATTAGCACCTACACCAACAATTGGCCACATGAACCTCTGATTGGCAACCGCCCTACCGGAGACACCATCGTCTGGACCGGCGTGAGCATCATCATGCTGCTGGCGGGTATCTCAGCGATGGGGTGGTGGTACGCTGCGAAACGAAGCGAGGAAGAAGAGCCGACGCCCCCTGAGAGCGATCCACTGGCACTGTGGGAAGCCACTCCGTCTCAGAAAGCGACCATCAAATACTTCTGGGTTGTCGCGGCCCTCATCCTTGTTCAAATGCTGCTGGGAGTTATCACGGCTCACTATGGTGTTGAAGGTGACGGTTTTTATGGTTTCCCGCTTTCCGACTGGCTTCCCTACAGCGTGAGCCGAACGTGGCATGTTCAGATGGGCTTATTCTGGATCGCTACCGCTTGGCTGGCAGCCGGACTTTTTATTGGCCCACTTGTCAGCGGTGAAGAACCGAAGGGACAGACTCTCGGCGTGAACATACTGTTTGGTGCGCTATTGCTGGTGGTGGTTGGCTCACTCTCGGGCGAATGGCTGAGCATCCATAACAAGCTGACCGATACCGTTTCGTTCTATCTGGGGCATCAGGGATACGAGTATGTCGATCTCGGACGAGTGTGGCAGATCGCTCTGATGGTGGGGCTGTTGTTTTGGCTGTTCCTGATGATTCGGGTACTGCTTCCAGCATTGAGGAGAACGGGCGAGACGAAGCAACTTGTCGCACTGCTGGCGGTGGCAACCGGAGCGATTGCCCTGTTCTACGGTGCGGGGCTGACATGGGGACAGCACACGCATTTGTCGATGGTCGAATACTGGCGATGGTGGGTGGTTCACCTGTGGGTTGAAGGGTTCTTCGAAGTCTTCGCCACCACGGTAATCGCCTTCATCTTCATGCGGCTCAATCTGATCCGACCGGGCATCGCCGCAGCCTCAGCACTGTTGTCAGCGACGATCTTTCTTTCGGGTGGCATCATTGGTACCTGTCACCATCTGTACTTCTCAGGCACGCCGACCGTCGCACTGGTTTGGGGATCAGTCTTCAGTGCTTTGGAAGTCGTACCGCTTGTTTTGCTTGGCTTCGATGCCACTGAAGATTTGCGGCGATCCAGAACGTCACCGTGGGTCCAAAGGTACAAGTGGCCAATCTACTTCTTCGTGTCGGTCGCCTTCTGGAACATGATCGGAGCGGGGCTGTTTGGCTTCATGATTAACCCGCCAATTGCCCTGTACTACATGCAAGGACTCAACACGACACCGCTCCACGCTCATGCCGCCCTGTTCGGTGTGTATGGGATGCTGGGAATCGGACTGATGCTCATTTGCCTGCGGGTGTTGATCCCCGGCAAGGAATGGAAGGATGGACTGCTGCGGTTCTCGTTCTGGTCATTGAATAGCGGCTTGATGGCGATGTGTGTTTTAAGCCTGTTGCCGGTCGGCTTGCTGCAAACGCAGGCTTCCGTTGAACACAGCTATTGGTACGCTCGCAGTAGCGAGTTCATGCAGACCGACTTGATGCAGACCTTACGCTGGATGCGAGTTCCCGGTGATACCGTGTTCTTCCTCGGAGCCGTGGCTCTTGTTCTGTTTGTGGCCGGTCTGAAGACCGGCCACTCGTTCAAGACGGTTGATGATCCATCACGAAACTAGAACAGCAGAGGCACTCATGGCGATTCCCCATGCACCACCGGGCAAAGTGATTGACGTGCGACCTCTGGGAGACCAACTAGCGGCATCCATCGCCAGAACGCTCATCAAGACACAACACGTCGAAGTGATTCGCATGGTCCTCCCGGCAGAAAGGAAGCTGACACGGCACAAGGCTCCAGGCGAGATCATTACGCAATGTCTGGAAGGCGACATCACATTCACGACGATGGGAGAGCCGAAGAAACTTCGGGCGGGGGATATACTATATCGGGCGGCAGGTGAAGTTCACGCTCTTGAGGCAGTCGAAGCTTCTACTTTCCTGCTCACGATTGTTGCTCAGAGCTGTGGGACGACGACATGAAAAGACTGCTTCGTATCGATTGGGATGTCATTGCGGGAATCACCGCCGCCGTCATCGCCATCGTGCTGCACCTCCTCCACATCGTCGATGTCGAGGTTCTGTTCACGATTATCCTTGTCCTGCTGGCACTTCTCCTGTTTCGAGATTTGCGGCGAGAGAGCCATGACGAACATTTGGGCGAAGCCGTCAATCAGATCAAGGGTGGTGTCAAAAGCATTGAATTTTCGCTGGCCCCCCCTGCAGCCGTGCTGATCGGTCCTCGCTATCTGCGATCTGAAAGTCGCAGATTTGTGGAAACCGCTCGTGGCGAGATGGTGTGGTTTAACGTCTGCTTCTTGATGTTCCGGTCACAGGAGGTCTTTGACTTGCTGTTGAAACCGGCCATAGAGAATCCCCTTGTCCGGTCAATACAGTTCATTTCTGACGAGAGCGAAAGAGACCTGTGGACACTCAACATGCTGTCTAAAATCAAAGAGTGTGATGGAAGCGGAAAAGTCCTCGAACCACGCTGGCGGACTCTTCCGCAGACCGTTTCCTTCATCTTGGCTGAGACCGAACAGAAAGGACAAACCGAAGCCCTGCTGAGTTTCTGGGGTGAGCCGTTTATGGCACGCACCATTGACAAGCAGGTGCCACGATATGTGTTCTGGGTGCATGGTCACTCCGATCTTGTGGCGCAGTTAGTGGATTTGGAACGCAAACACCGTATTTAGGTCATACAGACTTTAGGTCAGGCGAGCCAATCCATTCCAGGTTTGGGGAGGAGAGGTGACTTGTCACGCAGAAATCACAGAGGGAACGTCTTGGCGGAAGTGAGCGAACATCCATGAGTGGCGATGACCCCAGATTACAAATATGGCTTCGATGGTTGTGGAGGTGGGGGCGATGGGTGGCCGTTCTGCTAATCGCAGGGGGAATCGTCTACCAACTGCGATTAGCACCCGTGCCCGTCGAAAGCATCTCTGCCGTCCGCCAGACCATCGTTTCCGAGGTGATGGGAACCGGGACGCTGGAGGCCCGTGTTTCGACCACCATCAGCCCGAAAATCGCCGGGAGGATCAGTCAGGTTTCGGTCGATCAAGGAGACGTGGTTGAGCTGGGGCAGGTACTTGTTCAACTGGACGATGAGGAACTCCAGCAGCAGGTAGAAATTGCGAAAGCCAATCTGGAAGCGGCAGAGGCGGCGCTGGTACGACTGAAGGCAGACAAGTCCCGGTCTGTGGCCGTCTTCGACCAAGCGGAAAAGCATCATCAACGTATGCAAACACTTCATCAGAAAGGGGCCACAACACGGGAGGAAATGGATCGGGCGGCGGAATCACTGGCTATTGCCACGTCTGATACAACTCGGGCCGAGGCTGCTATCAGTGAAGGTCAGAAGGGACTCCTCGCTGCTGCGAAAACGCTTGAGTACCACCGGGCACGGCTGGCAGACACAATCATCAAGGCACCGTTTGGCGGACTCATTGTGGCCCGCCATCGTGAAACTGGGGATATCGCTGTTCCCGGCAGCGCCGTCCTGACACTGATCTCAACCGAAATGTTGTGGATTAGTGCGTGGGTCGATGAGACGGAAATGTCAAAGCTGGGCGTCAAACAACCTGCTCGGATTGTGCTTCGTTCGCAACCGGACCAGAGCTATCCGGGGTTTGTTGTGCGGCTGGGCAAACAGACTGATCGAGAGACTCGTGAGTTCATTGTGGATATCGAAGTATCCCAGCTTCCTGCGAATTGGGCAGTCGGACAAAGAGCCGAAGTCTTTATCGAGACACACCGGCGAGACAACGTGCTGACCATTCCCTTGACGGTGTTAAGCCGTCGAGGGGGACAGGAAGGAGTTTTCCTATTGGATCATGGAGTTGCTCGCTGGGAGCCGGTGACGCTCGGAGTTCGGGGGCGAGATGTCGTTGAAGTGCGAGAGGGGATTTCTGAACAGGATGTGATCCTGAAGCCTGCGAGGGGAGCAACCAACTTGATCGACGGACGGAGGGTTCAAGCCCCATGAACCTTGCTCTCAAGGATATCCGGCACAATCTCGGGCGTTTCACATTGACCACAGTAGGAGTCGGCCTGCTCCTGATGATTGTCATGGGAATGGGAGGCATCTATCGAGGGGTGATTGAGGACGCCACATTGCTCATCGACCGGGTGGGAGCAGACATGTGGGTTGTCCAGCGCAGCACCCGAGGCCCGTTCGCCGAGATTTCCCGTGTGCCGCCGACTCTCGTTCACCGTGTCCAGGCGGTTCCCGGTGTGAAAACGGCCCGTGAGTTCGTCTATCACACAATCCAACGGGAACGAGCAGGGAAACCCTTGCGGATCGCCGTCATGGGGCTAAGCTGGCCGACCGATAAGGGAGAATGGTTGCCGCTGTCAACTGGGCGGTACCTCGGGCAGAATCATTTCGAAATGATCGCCGACGAAACGTTGCGGCTCCCGGTTGGGAGTCAGATCACACTCGGCAAGGAAACATACGAAGTCGTCGGCACCACGAAGAATCTCATCAGTTCCAATGGCGATGGGATTGCCTTTGTCACGGTGCAGGATGCACTAGCCATTCAATTCGACGTTCCCGGCGAAGGAGTGCGTTTGGAACGTGCAGCACGGGAAACAAGAGGCGAGTCATTTGAAGCAGCGATGACACAACCCGCACTGCTTGATAACGCACGTAGGCCGACAGGAGAACTTCCGGCCATTGCCCGTCCGCAATTGAGCGCTGTGATGGTGACGATTCACCCCGGCACTCAATTCGACGATGTCACCAACATCATCGCAGGTTGGAGTGATGTTTCGGTGTTTACGCAGGAGGGCCAGCGGGAACTGTTGCTGAAGGGATCGGTTGAAAAGATCAAGGCACAGATTGGACTCTTCCGAGTCCTGCTGACGATCATCGCCGCTATCATAATGGCCCTGATTCTCTACACGCTGACCCTCGACAAGATTCACTCGATTGCCCTGCTCAAACTCATTGGAGCGCCCAACATTGTCATTCTGGGACTCATCTTGCAGCAGGCGTTGATTTTAGGCGGAATGGGCTTCGGCATTGCTTACTTGCTCGGCCAGCAAGTTTTCCCGATGTTTCCTCGCAGAGTGATTATTACCGAGAGCGACGTCGCACAGTTGGCCCTGATCGTGCTGATGATTTCGGTCGCCTCCAGTATACTGGGCATCTGGAAAGCAATGAAAGTTTCTCCCAACGAGGCGCTGTCATGACTCTCACTCCCCAGTCGGATGCAGCGTTTCAGCGGGCCAAACCCGAAAGTCCTCTGGCCATTGAAACCGAACACCTGACGAAAGTGTATGGCAGAGGCAATACCGAAGTCATCGCCATGCAGGATGCGTCGATGCAAGTTCGGCGGGGGGAAGTCGTGGCCCTGCTCGGTCCCAGCGGTTCGGGAAAATCGACATTTTTGACGGCGGTGGGACTCATCAATCCACCGACCTCGGGACGTGTCCACATCGGCGGACAACTTGTTCTCGACGGCCCAGAAGCTCGGACAAATCTGCGATCTTTTCGGCGACGGCACATCGGCTTTGTCTTCCAGAAGTCGAATCTGATTCCATTCCTGACTGCCGCTGAAAATGTGCGAATTGCAATGGAACTCAACGGAGAGTCTCGCCGTGCTGCGACCCAGCGCACAATGGAATTGCTGGACTATCTTGGAGTTGCCGATCGGGCACAAAGCCTGCCGTCGATGCTGTCTGGCGGTCAGCAGCAGCGAGTTGCCGTCGCACGAGCGCTCGCCAATCGGCCCAGCGTCATACTTGCTGATGAACCGACTGCTGCACTGGACAGTCATCGAGGAAGACAGGTCATGGAACTTTTTGCCAAAGTCGCTCACGAGCAACAGGCTGCTGTCATCGTCGTCACCCATGACCACCGTTCACTGGATGTGTTTGAGACCCATTACGAGATGGAAGATGGGCAGCTCCGTATGGCGACTCCAAGGAGTCACTGAGTGGATCAGTGGCCCGCTCGTTCTCACCGCATGATTTCTGCGGTCTGAAGCCAATCCGAAATTTATCCGCACTGCTTCACGGCTCTACGGAACCGAAGGGACAAGGATGGCCAAGGCAGTCGAAGTCAGTTTGATGACTTCGACTGCAGATTCACCAAAGCGTCGAAATAAGCTGAATCGTCTTTGTGAATGGGAGCAAGTGCCGCTGTCCCACTGTTGCCACTTGTCCGCTTCAAAAACCGAGCGGCCAGATCTGATCCTGCCGCAGAGCTCCCCTGAGGCTTATCAAGATCGACGAATTTCTTCAGTTCCGCCTTCAGCTCCGCGTCATTACCGTTGCTGCTGAGAATCAGTTGTAAATAAAACTGCAGAACCCGTTCTGCAGGATGGTCAATAACTGCAATGTCTTTAAGAAGGCTCTGACTTTCCACCACAAAATCAGCTGCACCCATTTTGATCTGGTTAGTCTGAAAAACATTCTGACGCACAACAAACAGCCAGTCGTCCACCAGTGTTCGCTCCATCAGCACACGAATGCCCGGCGCCTTGTCAAAAACAAGGTCATTCGAAGCAGCAACAGGCTCTGCGTGATCACCGGTTAATGTCGGTCCTCCCCAAATCGTAAAACGTTTCAACGCGTTCGTACCGAAATACGAATCCATGAACGATCCGCCACAGAGGAAGAGTTCAGCCTGTGTCTCTAACCCGGTTCCCGCTCGTCTGGCCGTCGTAAAACGATTCCACAGTTGCACTGCACGTTGCTGGTTACTGGAGTAGATTGTCCATTCCGTTACACCATCGTGTAGATCGGAAATATTCCATTCGTTGGGCAGCGTTGATCCAACAGGTTTTAACTCCCCGATACCGGAGGAAGTTCGCTTGGCAGCTCCCAGTCCCTTCGCGAAGCATTCGCTGAGCACGTCTTTCAGTTTTTCCTGCTGTTCGCCACCTGTTACGCCACTAATGTCAAGAAATGCATTTTGGTCACCTGGAAACTTTCCGGCTCTTCCCAAGCTCTCCCATAACTCTTGGCACTTCTGTTGGCTAGCTGGCGTGAGGTCTGAGACGTCAATCCACCGTGTAAAATGTGGACGGGAAAGTATGTTGTCTGCTTTCTCGACCGCTCGGGCCGCGTACTGCCATTCGAGATGCGAAGGAAGTCTAAACAAACGCGACTCTATCGTGTTCTCCGCTGAGGCAAGACGATCCGCATCATACTGGTCCTGCAACTTCAGACAGAAATCAACTGCGACATCTAATGAAACTAAGCAAGCGGGTTGGTTTTCCCCGCTTTCGATGGCATTTGCTAACTCCGGCAATGCCGTCATCCGCCGGGCGCTTTCCTTCACCGAAGCGAGCCCCGAATCGGTCAGGACCTTCTTTAGTTGACCAATCGTGATCTCGGTTTCGGAAATGTAATAGTGCTGAATTCGAAGTTCAGGAGAAAGCTCCGAGGCAGCAGAAGCCTGGACCGGCATACCCGCTCGAAATGTCCCAGAAGGGCAATAGCGAAGACGAATCTTCACACTTCCATCCTTGGCCCCCACTTCCAGCTCGAGAAGTTCTCCCGGTAATGCAGCGGTACAACGCTGGACGTCGACCATGCAAAAAGAGGTTGAGCATAACAAAACACGGAGCCAGTTCATCCAGCCGCTTCTGGCCAATTGTGAGTCTTGCAGTCGTGTCGTTTTTACTCTATTACTCATCGGTTCACCGCATATTCATTGCCAACGGCTCGTAACGATCACTGCCACATCAGTATGCTCGACGGCACAGCAAAAACTCAGCGGAAGCGTCCTTCGACAATTGCCTCAAACGGATCAAGCTGACTTGCTCTCCAAGCCGGGAGTAGAGCTCCGAGACCGCAACAGAGCATCGCTCCCACTGCCACGAGGAGTAAGTCGACAAGAGACATACTCACACTGACGATCGGCTTCCAATGCAACCACTCGATTTTTTCCGGTGACCAGCCGAGAAACGCCGACAAGCCAATCCCGAAAATCAGACTTAGAACAGTTGCTCCTGCACCAATAGCAGTTGCACGTAAGAGCACGCTTACAAAGATCCCAAAACGGGACATCCCCATGACTCGCAGAACGCCGATCGTTCCACGTTTCCGGTCAGTCGAATCCATTAAGACACTAAAAACGGTAAGTACGCCGAAAACAAAAACACCTAAACCGACGATCCAAACTAAGAGTTGCAACGATTGATCTTGGCGTTGAATTTCTGAAATCCTTCCATTTTCCGACATCACCGCAAAGTTTTTCTTTGCAAGCTCCGCAACAACTGATGGGACCTCATCGATTGTGCGAGCGTATAAACGCGCCCTGTCGTAGACCGGAGATTCAGCTTTCGCGACGAATAGCTGGATAGCCTCGTCATATTCAACTGTCCCGGTCCCATATGCGTCGATCCACGCCAAGAGATTCGCAGGAACAACAAGCACTCGATTCGATGCAGGAACATCTTTTGATGCAGTATCAGATGCGGCTGGCTCTATTGTTTTCGAAACCTCTGCCACGATCTCCTCTTTGTCCCCTTCTGCTTTCTGATCGAACATTCGATCGATGACGAGTGGGAGCTTCAACTTTTCATTCAGTGTCCACAGAACAGCGCCCCCTTCGACGGAACCGCCATGCAGGCGACAGTTCAACGGATCTGCTTCGTAATCAAAGGGGAGAGATGCCTCATTAAAATACTCACGGAGCCATGTTCTGCGAGACATCGACAAGCCGACCATTTCCCACCCTCCGTCGGCGTCACTTACTCGGGGAGTATTCCAAGCCAGGAAGACATCATCGGCCTCCGTCGCTTGAGAAAGTTCGGCAGGTGCAATTCGCAGTCGTGACTTTGGATCATGTGTGGAGCGCGATGTTGAAGCTTTGTAAACGATCACCTTCTCTGAGATGTTGGGAACGAGAAGCGATTTCAAACCGGTCGGCAGGGTCTCCGTAATTCGCTCAAGCTGAAATCCACGATCCGCCAGATACTCGCGATCGCGCTCTGTCAGATCTCCGTTTACTTCGCAAAACACGAGGTAGCTCGAATACGTGTCCGGAGCTGAGGTCTTTGCACTCGCCCACCCCAAGTCAGGGACGCGGAAGCCACGGGCATATGCATCGAGCTGATCGAGAAAATCCAGATCCACATAGGCAATCATCGCGGCATGTTCATCGGATTGAAGAATCCCAACAATCTCGCATTGTACCTGTTGGGTCTCGGCAAATTCTCCGCGTCCTCGTGCGATCGTTACGAAAACCTTGTCGCCAGCTTGTCCGTTAATCTGCTTTGCGACTGCGTCACTGATGAGAATTTCATGACTACCGGATCTTGGCGAAGAGAGCCCTCGTTGACTGATAAGAGGATCATTCTGCCGAGTTGGATAGAGAGTCACAGCTTCGATCAACTCTTCAATCTTCCCATCCACTCTTTGAAGCGAGACAATTCTCTGCGTTTCAGGAATAATAAGTTCAACAGCATGAAGCGACTCCATCAAAAGATCGACATTGTCGCGGGTCATCAGTTCGCCCTTCTGGGCGGACCAGAATGTAACTTGTCGGCCGGTAGGACTTGTGATCAGATCCTGACGTAACGATTCGACGTGCCCACGCTTCAACCCGAGCAACATCAGAATCGGTAAGCAGATACCAGCAACAATAACGATGTGGTGTTGCGTCGATGGCCAAAGTCGAATGAGATCTCGCACACTAAGCTGAAAGTAATACCACCAGCGACCGAGCATTAAGCTACTCCAAGACTTTTGCGTTGAACAATGTGCATTCCCAGTATGCGTCGGAATAGTACTTCACCGTCATACCGCCAAATTGTGTGCCTCACTTCGCTCTTCGGTCTCGTTGGCTCCTTCAATTGTTGCAGCACAAGACTCAGGTAGAGACATAGGTTCGTGAGGTTGATGTTGTAATATCTCTACAACCTCGCCGACTGCACGATTCTTTTGAGGAGCCATTCGAATGATCATGTCTGAAAACGCTAACGCGAGTTCTTCGTCATGAGTGATCATAACCAGTGCCCCTTTCGACGTGGGGCCACATTGCAATTGACGAATCTGCCGCAAAGCTCCATATGCCAACTCTCGGTTCAAAGCACTCGTCGGCTCATCGACGAACAACAGAGTTGGCCTATGCGCAATGGAGCGGGCCAGCGCGACCCGCTGGTACTCGCCACCTGATAACTTATTTATTCGCTGAGAACTGAGCCGACGCCTTTCAACAGGCATCAACAGTTCCTTAGAGCTTTCATCTGGAACTGTTCCCTGTTCGAGATTGAATGCAACGAGAAGCTCATTCACACGAGCAATTCTCTCGGATCTACTGTAGCCATTCAGTTGTAATGGTGTTTCAATGTTCTCGCGAAGGGCATATTGCCCTAAACGTTCTCGCACATCAGCCAGTAGAAACTTCGTTGCGACTGACTCGCTGTCAATGCTCTGATCTATTTCAATTAGGCCTTGAAGTGCACGAGTCAGGAGCTGTTCACGTTGAGTCGGAACGGTTTGGCTTTCATCGATCTGCAACTGAATCAAAGCCAACTTCAGCTGTATGGCTGAAGGCTGCCGAAGAAGCGCATCCTCAAGCAACTTCCTCGCATCAGTGATTCGCATTTCGCGACGTAGTTCAGCAGCCAGTTTCAACGTCTCGTTGACACTCGAGATTCGAACAATTGCATACTCAATCGAATCTTTCAGATAGGGATATCTATGTCTCCAGACAGCCTGATCCTGGTACTGCTGTTTGGCCGTTTCGAATGCCTTCTTTGCTAAGGCAAGGAGTTGCGGGGTATGAACCGCATCAACATCAGTAACCGAAACGCCTGTGTACTCCGAGGCCAGCCCCAAAGCATAAAGACTGTATGGATCATCGAGGGAGTCGATCTTCGCAGAGAGCTGCTTCCAAGGGAGTTTGCCGAAGGGCTTGCCTTGAATTTCGGGCCATGTTTTATTCAGGAATTCCGCCAATGCAACTTGAGCTTCACCCGCCTGCACTAAAGTAATGGTTCTGACCGCAAGCAAATCCGAGTCAACAGCATTTCTCGCTCCAAGGTAATCCTTGGGATCAAGCTGCTTACCGGTCTTGGAATAAGAATGTGGATTATCCTCACGATCAGGAGTTAGACTTAGAGATGACGCAATGTCTTGTGGCGCAGCGAACTTTGAAGCCGCCAACGCTGGCAGCAGCCGCTGCAGCCCCAGCCGCAACTGGCGTTCTTCAGAGAGTTGGCGTTTGATGCTTGCAGAATCTTGCTGAAGCACGAAGTGATAGAATACATCTCCAACCGGTTGGACAACCAACCGCGTATCTGGCAGACGGGAGGCCACATTCATTGCTTCAAGAAATGCAAGCCTAATCCTTTCGTGGTCATCTGGCAGGAAGATCAGACCTAGGTAGCCCTCGCTGAGACGCGAGAGGTAAACCGCCTCTAAAATCTGCTGCTCAGGGATAGGCGACGGGGTGGATAAGTACCCTTGGAGCTCCGCGGAAACGGCAGGAAGCTTTTTAAATATTGCAAATGCTTCAGATTTGTTCTCGTCTGGTGAGACAAGTAATCGAAGTGTTTCGGCTAATGCGAGGTATGCGTGATCGCGAAGCTGCTCAACATCTTTAAGATCGGCTGACGATTGACGAAGGTCTTTAATGGTTCCCTCAAGCAACTCGTCAAACTTTGAGTCACGACTATCTGGCTTCGTTGCGTGCAACTCCCAGCTCTTCAATACAGTCAAACGCCCTCGGAGCGAAACAAGATCGATGTCGCTGTCACTTACAATCTTGGATGCAATGGCAGCATCAAAGAGCGAGCCCAGACCGTTTGCCGTAAGCGATTGCGACCGACTGTCCGCTTCAATCCTCGTTTCAAGTGTTGGCGACTTTTCACGTTCCTGCGTGGCCCCATGTAGATGGCTCACCGTTTGTTTAACGACCTCTGCAGGCGAACTCTCCTGTGCAAACACTAATCGCGCGTCGACACCGACGATAACACCAGAAAATAAGCAAACTCCGCAAACAAGAGTGTGTTTTATCCGCAGGCACATAGCTTGCCCCTATTCCGATTCTCAGTTTTTTCTTGTGAAAGAAGCCGACGAGAAAGCCGCTTCAATTAAGACTTCCACAGCTGCATGCAATCTACGCGAGAAGATCCGCGAGATAATTACTGAGCAGCACTCGGAGATGAGGTGTGTACAACAGAATCAATGTGTCGCTGCAGCCACTGTCGTTCAACACCAGCAACACCCTCGAGCCGACGATGAAATCCACGAATCTCATCGGGACGTGTGTCAGGGTGTCGGAGGATACCGCGCGCACTAAGAGCATGACGATTGGCAGGCTCTTCCTCTCCCAACCGCCGAAGTGTGAGCGCAAGAAATGCCCGATAACTTGCATCTTGCGGTTTCAATCGGACAGATTCTTCGAAATAAGGCTTAGCAGATTTAAATCGTTGACCGCGGAATTCCTTCACCCCAAGCCAGAACGATTCCTCTGCTTCGATGGGATATTGCGTGACCGGTTGTTTAGCCAGTCTCTCCAAAGCTGTCGTCAAAGTTTCCAATGCCTGAGCCCGTTCAGCGAGATTCACTTCGCTGCTAGATTGAAGTCGGACCGCTGTCAGATAATCCTCGAGCGCTCCTTCGTAGTTTCCAACAATTGTCCAGATTTCAGCCCGAGCGATATATGGATCAGCGAGAGGAGCTGAAAGTTTCTCATTCAGAGCAATTGCAGCCGTGATTTCGCGAAACGCCCGCCGTGTTTCAACTGAGTGTTTGCGAATCAGCAGCGGAAGATCATGAGCGCAAGCGCGATCCGAAACGAGCATGATGCCTAACAACGTGATGAGCAACAGTGACCAACGATGGTAACTGCTGCCTTTCTGTACCTGTAGCGCACATTCTAACACAGTGGCCCGCCCGTTGTGCTGAAAGCAATTAAAACCAAATTTGTCCAGAAAGTTGCACAGCAACCACTGAACAACAGTACCGTCAAACAGGGTAGACCTCTCGTTGATCTATGTCAATATACTTAAGTTGATATCATCATTTTTCACTAAATGCTTCTTACTGTAATTCAGAATATTCACACATCGGCGTCCACTAACAAATTCGCACACGATCCGATTACCCGCGTTCAATCAGATGGAGTTTTTACATTTAGCAGGTTGCTGCAAAAGTGTTGTTCCTCTTCGAGCAATCCGTGTCTTACGCGTCACAGCGCCGATGGCAGGGAGTTTCAGTCCCGTTTCAGCAGGTCAGTGTGCTCCAAATGAGCCAACTGACCTGCTGAATGGCTTGGTTCTTCATGAGGACCCCAATAGCTTTCGCATCCGTACCAGATTGTAGGCGGCTGCCGTCAGTTCCAGTTACTGTTGCAGTTTCCATCGCCCCACCCAGCAACTTCGCGCTAATCCCGCCACCGTCTTCCTCCATCCAAAGTACTCTTCAATCTTCTTGCGGCTCCGCTGACTCAGTTGATACCCCACCGTTGTCAGGCGGACTTTCATTCGCTCCCGTGCGGCCACTGCCGCCCGGCGACAAGGAGCCACATTCTCTGGCTTGGGAGGCGACGTGCTGATCACGGGGCAGTGCGGCGTCACTCCCCGTTGTTCCAGATCCAGATAAAACGCGCCGCTGTCGTACCCCTTGTCCGCTCCCAGCGTTTTCGGTGAACGGGCGTGGCGTCTTTGCAGGTGATCCAGCAGACCCAGTGCTGCCTCGCACTCCACTGTTCCATTCGCTTCACTCATGACGACACCTATCACCAGACCATGTCGATTCTCGGTCAGAGCGTGTCCCATGTGTCACAATCGGGCCTCTTTCCCCATCCCTTTGCGGTACAGTTTCGCTTCCGGGTCCGTCCGACTGGCGTGCGTGTTGTTGGTTCTCTTCTGCCCATGAAAGTCCACCTCAGGATTGCGTGGCTTGAACGAATTGGAATCGTCAGCCTGCTGAGTTTCTTCATCTTTGGTCCGGAAGCTCTTGATCGAGGCGTCGCTCTCAATCAGCGACCCATCCACGCTGAAATGCTCGTCGCTGCACAGGCCCGCCTTCAATGCTTTGACCAGCACGGCGTCGAAGAAGGTGGCTGTCAGGCCATATTCGTCCAGTCGGGGACGGTTGTGAGTGAACGCGGTGGCGTCAAAGACCTGATCTTCCGGCAACATGTCCAAAAACCAGCGGAACAACAGATCCGTATCAATCCGTTCGACCAGTTGCCGCTCGCTCCGGATCGAATACAGGGCCAGCAGCAACAAGGCTTTCAGCAGCCGCTCTGGTGGAACGCTGGTTCGGCCGGTCTGACTGTATGCTGCCGCAATTGAAGGAGACATCTCCCTTAGAATGGCATCAATTGTCCGCTTCAGGCTCCGCAGCGGGTGGTCCTTGCGATTCCACGTTGATTGTGTAAAACAACAGATCCTGATCACCGCACCGACCACGCATGAAGAAACTCCTCATTCACAGGGAACGAGGAGTTTAGCGCAAGGAAAGCAATCCGTGTTTTGCAGCAACCTGTTAGCGCATTGATCCCTCAGCTTCAAGAAGACTTCTCAACAGGGCAAACTCAATCACCGTATTTAAATAGTTTCGAAGGGGGTTCCGTGCAGTAAGAGGAGAGCACCACGGTGCTCAAACGTCTGGTCGAGCAGATTCAAGCGACTAAGTCAGAAGAAAAAGTGAGGACATTTAGTCCATAACAGGCATCTAAGGATGAGCCAGATTACCGTTGCCAGATCCACGTCACTGACATCCGAGCTACTCTAATTCCCTGTACCCAATTGACCCGCTTCCCCTCTAACAAAAGGGTTGGGACATTCACACATTAGGTAAACCGGAACCACATAGTAATCGCTCTTTCATCGACCTCAAGGACGCAATCGAAATCTGCGATCTTTGGTCGATCGCTGCTTCCGCGGCCAAATCTACTTGCTTTCAACGCATCTGCCGTTTACGATGCGTTTTCTCATCTGCCAATTGACATACCTCCAGATTTCCTCCCAACGCTGGAAATTGGTTCCGATGAGAACGAGTCCGGCCTCGATCCGTCCACGTTCAACCAACGTGCCAGCCTTCGGATATTACCGGCCTGCCACCTAACCCACTTTCATCCCACCTGAATGGGGCCATGCCCATGCTGATGAGTTTCCAAGGGTTGGATCGTCGAAGCTTTTTACGTGCTTCTGGAAGCGTCGTGGGAGCTGCCCTGCCAATTGGAGCTTCTCTCGCCAATGCCTCCACGGTCAACAGGCCTGTCGGCTTTGGTAAGGCCAAGTCGGTTCTGATCGTGCACCTGAGCGGCGGCTTGAGTCAACTTGATACATTGGATCTCAAGCCAGAAGCCCCGGCAGAAGTACGAGGCGAATTCGCCCCCATCTCAACCACCATTCCGGGGGTGTCGGCCTGCGAGCACCTGCCCAAGTTTGCCCAGCAGACCAATCGCTGGGCCATTGTCCGGACACTCGCACATCGCGAACACAACCATTTGTTGGCAACACATGTGGCAATGACCGGACGCCCTACCCCATTACCCCGGGGTGGTTCGGACCTGGATCGCGTTGAAACCCGCAATGACTTTCCAAACTATGCCGCCGCTCTGAATTTCATCCGGCCGCGGACCGATGGAATGCCCTCTGGCGTGGCGTTGCCGAACTACCTGATCGAAGGCCCATTGACGTGGCCTGGTCAGCACGCGGGATTTCTAGGGGCGAAGCATGATCCCTGGCAAATTAACGGGAATCCGAATGACAAGGATTTCCAGATGCAGTCACTCGCGATGCGCCCGGATGTTTCCTTAGAGAGACTCCGCTCACGGCAGCATTTGCTCGACGAACTTGGCAGTGGACGCAGCCGGATGATGAGTGTTGATGTCGACTCACTCCGTGATCAACAACAGCTGGCCTTCAACCTGCTGACTTCAGGGAAAGTGACGCAGGCTTTCGAATTGAATCGGGAGTCGGACGAAACGCGAGAGCGGTACGGTCGCAACAAGTTAGGACAGTCCTTGCTGCTATCGAAGCGTCTGGTCGAGGCTGGCGTTCCGATGGTCCAGGCCACCATGGGAATTGTCCAGACCTGGGACACTCACGTCGACAATTGGGGCAAGTTGAAAAACACGCTGCTACCACAGCTGGATCAGGGATTGGCAGCACTCACTGACGACTTACAGGCGAGCGGGTTACTGGATGAAACCCTGTTGGTTGTCATGAGTGAATTTGGAAGAACTCCCAAGGTTTCGACTTTGCCGGGCCAAACTATCCCTGGCCGTGATCATTGGGCTCATGCCTATTCGGGCCTGTTTGCAGGTGCTGGAGTCAAAGGAGGTCAGGTCCTCGGACAGACCGACGGTCAGGCGGCATATCCGGTGAGCAAGTCGTGGTCTCCTGCTGATCTGTGTACCACGATTTTCAACTCACTGGGCGTTGACTCCGGTGCCACTCTCTTTGACCCACTGAACCGGCCTCACTATTTGCTCAACGGGAACGTGATCTCGAACCTGTATACGGGAGCCCCCGCATGACCAGCCGCTCGATTCAACGTTCCCAATCTTCCTGGCACCACGTCAAGTGTTCACGACGCGAAGCACTGCAGGCAGGTGCAATCGGGATCCTTGGATTGGGCATGAATCATCTGGCGGGCTTGCGTCAGGCTTCAGCTTCCCCGGGCCGTCACCCGAGTGGCAGTGCGAAATCGTGCATTTTTATTTTCCTCTCTGGCGGATTGTCGCAGCTGGAGAGCTTCGACATGAAGCCTTCGGCGCCAGATAACATCCGGGGGGAATTCAAGCCCTGCAGCACAAAAACGCCTGGGCTGCAAATTTGCGAACATCTGCCCAGGCTGGCAGAGCGAAGCCAGATGTGGGCGCTGTGCCGGTCTTTGACGCATCGCTCTAATGATCACTCCGCCGGTCATCACATCATGTTGACAGGAAATTCGGAGTTGCCGACCGGCTTCAGCCCGAGTCGTCCCAGTCGTACCGACAATGCCTCAATTGCCGCTGTTGCCGGGTACGCGATGCGAGGAAAACAGGACAACAATCTCCCGACCGCTGTTGTTCTACCGGAGCGTCTTGTCCATAACTCCGGTCGCGTGATTCCTGGGCAGGATGCCGGAGCGATGGGCCCGCGATTTGACCCTTGGGTGGTTCAGGCAAGTCCTTTTCACAGTGCCTCGTACGGCGCTTTCCCTACTCATTCCTTCGATCATCAGATTCGTGGAAAAGCTGATGATCGCATTTTTCAGGCCCCCCAGCTTTCACTGCCGGAGGGGCTGAGCATGCAGACAATCAACGGGCGTCTGGCCCTGTTGGACGTGCTGAATCAGCAACGCAGGAATCTCGACACGTATGCTCAGGTCGAAAACTTTGATCGATTGAGACAGGGAGCTGTTTCCCTGTTGACAGAATCAGCCGTGAATCAGGCTTTGGATGTCACGAACGCCAATGATAAGGATCTGGACAGGTACGGCCGCAACTCGTTTGGCTGGTCACTGCTCATGGCCCGACGACTGGTGGGGGCGGGGATCAGTCTAGTTCAGGTGAATCTTGGGAATAATGAAACGTGGGACACCCACGGAAACGCGTTTCCCCACTTGAAAGACAAACTGTTCCCGCCAACTGACCAGGCACTTTCTGCGTTGCTCGACGACCTGGCTTCGACCGGCGAGTTGGACGAAACGCTGATTGTGATGTGTGGGGAATTCGGTCGCACACCTCAGATCACATTACTTGAGAAACACTACGAGTTGCCCGGTCGTGATCACTGGGGCGCGGTCCAATCGGTTTTGTTTGCAGGGGGAGGAATTCGCGGCGGCAACGTCGTGGGACAGTCAGATGCACATGGTGCTTATCCCACTGATCAGCCGGTTAAACCAGAAAACTTCGCTGCAACCATCTATGACGCGCTTGGTATCCCTCCAACTGCTGCCTGGCACGATGCAGAGGATCGTCCCCATCACATTTACAACGGTGAACCGATTGCAGGTTTGCATTCGTAACCCCTCTGACGCCCCCTAGAAATGTTAATCTCCATTGCCCTCTGAGGACTCGTGATGTCGATTCCTGAATCAAGATTGTCACTCGCGTGTCGGGAATTTCGACGGTCCATGCGGCTGAACCGGCGACAGGCCCTCTCTGCGGGAACAGTTTCGGCACTTGGGCTCGGCCTCGGTTTGGGAGATCTGGAAACGCGTCTGGCAATGGCTAAGGACAGCGGAGTAACTCTGCCTCCGAAACGTGCGAAAGCTTGCATCTTCCTCTTCATGTGGGGTGGTCCAAGTCAGCTGGAAACATTCGACCTGAAACCCGATGCTCCCGCGGAGATTCGAGGTGAATTCAAACCGGTCTCAACGAAAGTGCCCGGAATCCAGATCTGCGAGCATTTCACTCAGCTTGCCGGACTCACCGATAAGATTGCAATCGTTCGTTCACTCACACACGATGACCCAGCACATTTGTCGAGCGGTCACTTAACAGTGACAGGTCAGCTCGCACCGGTGCTGAAAAGCGATGCGGATCCTCCGAGTTCCAAGGATTCACCGCATTTGGGATCGCTGGTCTCTAGACTTCGTTCCGGTCCAACGGGCCTGCCATCCTTCGTTAGCATGCCGTGGAAGGCGTTTCATCCAGGTGCGCCTGGCGGTGAAGCACCGGGACAGCACGGCGGCTGGATGGGTTCTGCCTATGACGGCATGTTACTGAAAGGTGACCCCAACGATCCGGCGTGGCGTCCTCAGGGGTTGTCGTTGCCAGCGGACATTCAGTTGGAACGCCTGCAATCGCGCGTGGAACTCCTCCGCAATCTGGATGCTCAACGGGCAACTTTACATCGATCGCTTGAGACAACGGAGTTTGGTGATCACCAGTCACGCGCAATCGAGATGGTCGGTTCCGAGAAGGTGAGGTCGGCCTTCGATCTATCACAGGAAAGCGACGCGACGCGTGAAAAGTATGGGCGAAACATCCACGGACAATGCGTCCTCATGGCTCGGCGATTGATTGAACACGGTGTCCCGCTGGTCTCTGTGAACTGGCACAATGATGGAAAGAACTTCTGGGATACACATGGAAACAATTTCAATCGTCTAAAGAACGACTTGATTCCCCCCGCTGACCGGGCACTATCGGCACTGCTGACCGATCTTGAAGATCGCGGTCTTCTCGACGAAACGATCGTTGCCTGGGTCGGGGAGTTCGGTCGTCGACCACAGATCACCGCCAACAACGCGGGCCGTGAACATTGGCCATTCTGTTACAGCGGAATCCTGGCCGGTGGTGGAATCCGTCCCGGCATGGTTTATGGATCGAGCGACGCTCATGCTGCGTATCCCTCCTCCGATCCAGTCACGCCACAGGATTTTGCCACCACAATCCTCCATGCAATGGGATTGCCTACGGATACGATGTTGCCTGATCGCGAAGGGCGGCCACACCAAATCACTTCAGGGAGAGTCTTACATGAACTGCTGGTGTGATGTTGCCCCCCAAATGACTGATTCACTTTCCTCTGATGGTCTGAGCTCCATGCGAATTCGGTCTCGCACGATCCTCCTGGCATGTCTGGTCTGGTTGTGTTCGTCACTTCAGGTCGATGCCCAAGTGATTAACGCGGTCAGTCCGCGAACCTGCAAGGCGGGCCAGACAACTCAATTGACAATTCAAGGGACCGAGTTGAATGACTCGCTCCGAATTGCTTGCGGCGATCCATTCATTCAATGGAAAGTCGAGAAGATTGAACCGACTCAGGCAACGGTTGCACTCACCTTGCCAGAGGATGCTCCACCGGGCCCAGTGAGCATTTGGTTGACGACCGCGACCGGGGCTGTGAAGCCGCATCTTCTCTACGTCGATGACCTGGACGCCGTTGTGGACAATGGAAACAACCACTCTCTTGCAACTGCTCAGCAAATCACTACACGTTCATCGATCGAAGGTGTCTGCGATGCTTCGTTCAGCGACTTCTATCGCTTTAACGTAAAGGCGGGCGAGCGAATTGCGGTCGAGGTCCATACGCAGCAACTCCGCTCAACCATGGATCCGATTGTTCGTCTTCTTAATGCGGCAGGAGAAACGCTCATTCAGGTCGACGACAGTTCCGTCGGTCCTGATTGTCAGTTCAGCCATCAATTCAAAGAGGCAGGCGATTACTGGATCGAAGTTCATGACAGTCGTCACGGAGCCAGCGGGGCATCCTATCAGTTGCGTGTCGGTGATTTTCCAATCGTGCACCAGTGTTTTCCACTCGCTGTCCGGAGTGGAGACAAGACGACCATCAGCTTCATCGGGCCCGATAGTGGAAAGCTAACTCCGCGTGAGATCGAATTCTCAACCGGCACTCAAAGACGCGACCGTGTCCGTGCACAATTTGAACAGGGAAAACCCACAAGCTGGCTGCCAGTCATTCGCAGCCCACATCCGCAGTTCGTCGAGTCGGAATCAAGTGAAAGTCTCACTCTCCCGATTGGAATCAACGGACGTTTGAAAGAGCCGCAAGAAGTTGACAAATACTTAATTCGTGGTGCCAAAGGAAACGTCATTAAGTTCACCGCGACGACACGAAGTCTCGGAAGTCCAACGCTCCTGCAAATGCAGTTGTTCAACAACGCAGGTGTGAAGATTGCCGAGACAAAAGTTTCCGACACGGATGAATGGACATTCAACGCAACATTGCCCGACGAGGGAGACTATCGACTGGAAGTGTCCGACCTCCTCAAACGGGGCGGAGACGAATTCAACTACCACATCCAATGCATTCCATCCGGGACGTTTTCTGTCGCGATCAAGCCAGACGCCAAAGCCCGCGAAGAGTTTTTGATTGAACCAGCACATGGTGCATGTACGGTGCAGTTGCAGGTCTCTCGTTTCGGGTATGACGGCGAAATCGACGTCGCCTTCGTTAATCCTGAGTGCGGTCTGCGAATTTTGAACCCTCGCATTCCTGTAAAGGCTGCTGAGGCGAAGCTCTATCTCGCCGCTAACGAAAACTGGAAACCGGACAGCGTCGGTGTCATCCAACTCACAGCGACATCCGTAGAAAATCCGGAAATCCGTTGCATCGTCGATAGCCTCGCGCTTCGTCGCGTGAAAGAACCGTTTGTGCTTGCACCGATGACGTCAGTGCAAGGGCAGCTTGTATTCGCCGCCGCAAAGACAACGGACTCCCCTTTCGCGTTAACTGCGGAGGCACCAGTCCAGTTCGCTAGGCCGGTTCGGGCACATACTGCGGCACTGAACTTGAAACGCATTCAAGAGAAGTTCAAAGCAGGTGTTGAGGTTCTTCCATCCGCATTAACGACAGGGTGGAGTGCGACCACGAAAACCGAACAGGACAAGTACACGCTCAGTCTCTCACGCAATGATCAGGCCAATGGTGCCCCAGAACAGCTCCAACTACTGGTCTACGGTGAACATGACGGACGTGGTCGAATCGAGACCTGCAGCGTTCCCGTTCAATGGATCGAACCAGTGAGTGTCTCATTGACCTTCCCGGAACCGCTTGTCCGAGGAGGGCGCGCCCGCGCCGTAGTGCAGTTGCAACGCCAAGGGAAAGATCCACAACCGGTCACTGTGTCACCCGACTCGCTGCCGGCGGGGATCTCTGGTCTAAAAGCAGTGACCATTGCCGCAGATCAGATTCAAGCCGACATCTCCGTGGAAATCGCAGGTGATGCCGCCCTCGATCTGAAACGCGATCTGGTTCTGAAAGCGTCCAGCAAATTCGAAGGTCAGGAATTCACTGTTTCCTCCACGCACGTACTTCCAACACTGACCAACAATCCTTCGAGTATTGTTGTCTACCCAGGCGAAATCGTTTTGGACGATCCTCGGGGACGGCAGCAGTTGGTCATCACCGGCATCGACGAAAAGGATGGTCTGCGAGACTGGACTCGTGACGCTCGGATCTCGTCCGCCAAGCCCCTCATCGCCGAAGTGCGCAATGGCGTGGTGTATCCAGTCGCCGATGGTGAAACGGAACTCGTCGTTGAAATCGGCAGCACTCGAAAATCGATTCCTGTTCGCGTCTCGAACAGGGCAACAACCCGTCAGCTCGACTTCGAATCGGAAGTTCTGGTGGCAATATCCAAACAGGGATGTAACGCAGGGGCCTGCCACGGTTCCCCCAGTGGCAAAGGGGGATTCCGTCTGTCGCTGCGAGCGTTCGACATGAAACTCGATGAGCTCACGCTGATTCAGGAAGAGTTCGGGCGTCGCGTCAATACACTTGATCCCGAACAAAGCTTGCTGCTACTCAAACCATTGATGAGTGTCTCGCACGGCGGTGGAAAGCAGATCCGCAAGACCGATGTAACTTACTCGATCCTGCTGGACTGGATTGCCTCAGGTGCAACTGCTGATCCGGAAGGGACGCCACGGATTGTCAAACTGGAGCTTTATCCAAACCAAAGACAGATCCTGACAGTCAAAGATGGCGGAGTGCAATTCGCCGTCACCGCTCACTTCGCCGACGGACGCAAGCGTGACATCACGCACCTCGCTGCCTATGAAACCTCTGACACATCCGTAGCGACAGTTGATGTGAACGGCTTTGTCACTCCGCAAGCGCGCGGAGAGGTTGCGATCCTGGTTCGGGTTTTGGAATATATCGAGTCCGTTCCTTTGATGTTTGTCGAAAATCAGGAGGGGTTCGAGTGGAACGCCCCTGCACCGAACAACTACATCGATGAACTCGTCTATGCCAAGCTAAAGCAGCTTCAGTTTCAACCGGCTGATCGATGCACGGATGAGGAATTCTTGCGCCGGGTCAGTCTGGACTTATTGGGGATTCTTCCCACTCCGGAAGAGACAACCGCATTTCTGGAGGACAAGAGCCCAGATAAACGTGAGAAATTGATCGATTCCCTGCTGCAGCGCGAGGAGTACGCCAAGTTCTGGGCGCTAAAATGGGGTGATCTACTGAAGATGACAAGCAAGCTCGTCGGCGACGAAGGAGTCTACAAGTACCATCGCTGGATCGAGAATTCACTGCATGAAAACATGCCCTATGATGAGTTTGCCAAGCAGCTGCTGACGGGAACCGGCAGTACACTGGCGAATCCACCTGCAAACTTTTATCGCACTTCCACAGATATGAATGAGTGCGTGGAAACGATATCGCAGGTCTTTCTTGGAGCCAGATTGCAATGTGCGAAATGTCACAATCATCCATTCGAGCGATGGACACAGGACAACTACTACGGCCTCGGGGCATTCTTCAACCGTGTCCAGCGTCGTAAGACCGGGCGGCCGGGCGAATTGTTCGTCTATACAAGTAGCGAAGGGAATGTCGTTCAACCAAGAACCGGGCAGGTCATGGCTCCGTGGCTACCTCAATCGGGAAGTGTGGAGGCGCCCGGGGATGGGGATTGGCGTGGAATCTTCGCCAATTGGCTCGTGGACCCTGCCAATCCTTATTTTGCCAGAATCGAAGCTAATCGCATCTGGAGTCAGCTTTTCGCACGCGGCATTGTCGACCCGATTGATGATTTTCGCGATTCGAATCCCCCCTCCAACGCCGCGCTGCTCGATTCTCTCGCAAAAGACTTTGTGGAGAGTGGCTATGATCGCAAACACCTGTTGCGAGCCATTCTCAATAGCCGTACTTATCAGGCGAGCTGTCAGACAACGAAGTTCAATCAATCGGACGATCGCTATTTTTCACATCAAGAGCCGCGATTACTGGGAGCGGAACAATTACTGGATGCGATCAACCGTACTCTGGCGATCGAGCAGAAACTCGGCAATCTTCCTGCTGGAACCTTGGCGACTCAGTTACCAGCGCCGGACGTTGCCAAAGTCGATTTCCTGAAAGTCTTCGGACAACCTGAGCGAAGTACGGTCTGTGCGTGTGAACGCGCTGATGACTCCAATTTGGGGATGGCCATCGAACTATTCAATGGCCCGATGCTTCATGAGAAACTTCGAGACACCAACAATCGTTTCCGAAAATCGCTGAGTGCTGGAAAGTCCGTCGAAGAAGCGATTCGCGAAATCTACCTGGCGGCACTTTGTCGTCTGCCAACTGAAGTCGAGTTGAAAGTCGCTCTCGAGCATTGCAGCAAGAATCCTGATCCCGTGATCGGAGTCGAAGATGTGTGCTGGGCATTATTCAACACGGACGAGTTCTTATTCCAACACTAAAGCGGCACATCAGAGACGGGTGTTCTGCGGCGTCTGAGTCTTTACCGTCACTGGATCACGGGCAAGATCGACCAACCGAGCGATAAGGCGATGTGTTCATCCATCATGAGAATATTGAAGCGATTTATGAAACACATCTCCCTGTTCGCTCTGACGATGGTTTGGGCGTCCTGCACGTCATTAATGGCAGACGATGTGGCGGCCGTCAGCTTTCGAAGCGATGTTGCCCCAATCCTTTTGAACAAGTGCCTTGCCTGCCACGGCACCAAGAAAGCCGAGGGGGGATATCGAGTTGATACATACGAAGAGCTGCTCAAAGCAGGAGACTCTGGTGAATCGCCAATTGCTTCATCAATGGAGCACGTCAGCGAATTGCTGCGACGCATCATCAGCGAGGATGAAACCGAACGAATGCCGGCAGATGCTGATCCGCTGACACCGATGGAGGTCGAACTGGTCAAACGATGGATTGCCGCTGGCGGAAAATTCGATGGTGACAACGCCGCCCAGTCATTGGCCCTAGTCATTCCCCCGCCCAAGTACCCTGCCCCGCCGGAATCCTACCGTCATCCACTTCCGATCACCGCGATCGCTTTCTCACCCGACGGGAAACAGATCATTACCGGCGGTTATCACGAAATTGCGATTTGGAATACCGAAGACGCAAAACTCGTTCGCAGGATTAACAATCTGGGGCAACGAATCTTCTCGTTGGCCTTTTCCTCAGATGGAAAGACGCTGGCCGTCGGTTGCGGAGAGCCTGGTCGAAGCGGAGAAGTCCGACTGATTGACTTCAGCAGCGGACAAGTCAACGGTGTCATCGTTCGTGCCAGCGATGTCGTCCTCGATCTCGCGTATCGGCCCGGGACGAATGAGTTGGCGATCGCTTCTGCTGATGGCACGATTCGAATCGTCAATGTGGAAACCCAAAAAGAACTGCAGGTGATCACAAGCCACGCAGATTGGGTGACCGCAGTGGCGTGGAGTGATGATGGTTCACGCCTGGCCTCCACCAGTCGGGACAAGTCTGTGAAAGTTTACGACGGCAGTTCGAGAGAACTGATTTCAAGTTACGCAGGGCACGGAGCAGCAACACGAGGTGTCTCCATTCTTCCAGACAACAAGCAAATCGTCTCCGTAGGGGACGACAAAAAACTGCATCGATGGTCGATTGAAGGTGCCAAGAAAGTTGCGGAGATCGGTCTTGGCGGCGAAGCGTTTAAGTTAACCCGAAAGGGAAATACCCTGCTCGTTCCCTGCGCCGATAAGCGACTCCTGCAGATCGATCTCACCAAGAACTCCATTGCGAAAGAGTACAAAGGACACGGCAAAGGAGTGCTGACCGCATGCTTCCAACCAACTCCCGCTGGTGCAGAGTCAGGTGAATGGGTTGCCAGCGGAGCGTTTAATGGAGAAGTTCGAATCTGGAAAACAGCCGATGCATCCAACGTTCGCCAGTGGATTGCAAAGCCGTAGAAGCTTGAGAAGAGTCACTCAACACCCGCCTTCGGCAGCTTCGAGTAAGCGAAAGTCACCGGACCGAATCGTCCCTCTTGAACAAGCAGAGCGCTAAGGCTCTGTGGAAACGAGGGGGGGCCAATTCTTGCATCATTGCAACTGGGCGGATCAACTTCGGCAAGTTGTAAGCAACTGTACTCAACTGAAGCGCGAATCAATTCTCAATCGCTTCCCAAGACGGTTCTTCACTCAGGGCTTTTCAACCGATGATCTCTCTAAGCGGGCGCTCGGAGCGCCCATGATAACTACTCAAATATTAACCATTAAGACCATAACAGGTTCTTAAAAAGAACCGAATAACGACCCCAGGATGAGAACAGCAATCAAGGCGAGAATACAGCTGACGATCACTGTCATCACCATGTCGAAATAACTTTCGCGGTGGGTCAATCCGCTGATCCCCAGCAACATTAGAACAGTACCGTTGTGGGGCAGCGAGTCGAGAGTTCCGGCACTGAGAGTGGTGAGGCGATGCATCAACTCCGGATTGATGTTTTCTTCAGCGGCGAGATTCATGAAGTTTTCTCCCAGCGCATTCAGCGCGATCGCCATCCCGCCGGAGGCTGTACCGGTCAGAGCTGCCAGCGCGTTCATGGCGACAGTGATCTTGACCAAGGGGCCTCCTTGAACTGAAAGTACCGCGTCCCGGACCATGTCGAACGCTGGCAAAGATGCGACCACAGCACCGAAGCCAACAAGACTGGCGACTGTCAGAATCGGCAATACGGAAGCGTTGGCACCGGCGTCCAAAGTTTGACGCATGGCGGGCAGTTTGCGGAAGTTTATAAGGATAACTGTCAAACACCCTGCGGAAAGAGCCAAAGCGACCGACCAGATGCCCGCCACGGACTTGATCGAGGTTTCTCCCCATCGTACGTCAGCGAGATAAGCGAAGTCGAGGCGGGGTAGAATGATCAGGGACATCAGGAAATTGACCACGATCACAACGGCCAATGGAAGGACAGCGTGCAGAAAAGAAGGTTCACTATCCGACGGCTTACTGCTCGTCAGCTCCGCCGGGTCGAAATCGCCAGAAACCGTCGACTGCACGCGACACTTTTCCTCAATGGTCGGGCTGCTGAACGTTCCGATATAGCCCTCGCCCGCCTTACTTACAATTCGCTCTGCACGGTTGAGCCACCACATTCCGAATGCCAGGATAATGGCCGACGCGATGAGGCTGAGACCGGGTGCGGCAAAGGTTGTGGTCCCAAAGTACGGCATTGGAATCGCATTATTGATTGAGGGTGTTCCGGGCATAACTGACATCGTGAACGTAAATGCCCCTAAACCAATCGCTGCCGGCATTAAGCGGCGAGGTAAGTTTGCAGCCTGGAACATCTGGTCAGCCATGGGGACAAGAACGAAAAAGGCCACAAACACGCTCACTCCTCCATAAGTGACCACAGCCGAGGCAAGCACTACCGCCAGCATTGTCCGAGATGTCCCCAGCCGTTCGGTTAGGCCCCTTGCGATCGAACTGATGGAACGACTGTCCTCCATCAGCTTGCCGAACACGCCGCCCAGCAGGAAAATTGGGAACCATTGTGCGGCGAAGCTGCCGGTGCCTGTCATGAATGTTTGCGTCCAGCTCGCCAGCAGCGGTTCACCAGAAATAGCAGCAGCAAGCAGGGCTGCTGCCGGAGCCACCAAAAGAACTGTCCACCCGCGATACGCCAGCCAGATCAGCAGTGCGAGTGAAAGCAAGATTCCCAGAAGACCGATCATCTTATCACTCCACAAATGACAATTAAGGAAAGCATGTATGAGGATTAGGTCCTGCATGCGCTCGAACGTCGTTGTTAATCTTCTGGAACGTCGACTCTGGCGATGCGACAGATTCCAGTCGGGCCAGCAACGAAAACCTGGCAATCAAATAGGACAGTATCACATTACCGGTTACCACGACAGACAGCACTTGCTGCTGAATCATCTGCCATCATACAAGGGAACCTCTTGTCACAGTTAATGATTCATAGCGGATTGCTTCGGCATAGTCCTGTATCCAAAATGTTAGGTCCAGTGTTGGATGATGGAGCTCCCCAGGAATGGTGGGTGCTGGGGATAGGAGCATATCATCACTTTTGAGGAAAGTAACTTAACGTCGAAGACATCGTCGTGTTTTCGCTGCCGAATTCAAGCGAGAGGCGTTGCCTGACACACTACGCGAACCGATTGAGGTTGTTGCTGCCTGCGAGCAGAGACGTGGGAGATTGTAACTCCTCGTTCACTGTGAGCTCCTGCTCACCAGGATCTATGGAAGACAGGCAGCACCTAACAGGCAAAACATGCCTGGAAAATAAATGGGGGCGACAGCCAGTTGCTACCGCCCCTTGCTTCCAGATTAATTAAAACTGGCCGACCACCTCGTTCCCTGCGCGCGTTCCCAGCGCGTTGTAGATGCCTGCGTCAATATTTTCATTGATTGAACGGACAGAACCGTCTCCCATCGCAAACTGGCAAACTCCGACGTGAGGAGCCGAGAGTCCCTTGTCGTCCGTTCCCGGCTGATTCGGCCTGAACTGGGTTTCAAAGAGCACCATATGACCGTGGTCGTCCTCCAGGTCATCGATATCGCGAACTGCGGCACACCACGCCGTTTCAAACAATTGATGGCCTCCAGACGTGGTGGCCGGCAAGGGACCATTTATTCTCTCTCCGAGGAACAACGTGTTTGTCAGACCATCGGTGACATCTCTCAGCCGAGTTGCACTGTTGCGATAAAAGACCCCAGTGCTTGCCAACGGCCTGTCATCGAGATTGACGCTTTCAGTAGACGGCCCCCAGTTCGCGGCATAGCTGGCTGCGGCATATTGTTCCACCGGTGTGACCGAATCGTCCCGAACGACAAACGCTCCTCCAGAGTATGGATCAGATGGGCAAAGAAACACGCTCAGGTGCTGTTCACGGGGTACCCTCTGGGCTACTTCGAAAATTGGGATGTTGTAGTTAAACTGCGAGTACAGATTTGTCTGTTCGAGCTGCGGGAGAATCATGAGCCCCCATCCGAAGCCCATGTGATTGGCGCCTGACCCGCCCGTGACGAACTTATGTAGATAGCCAGGAACCAGGACGTTATGGACCGATTCATAATTATGGATCGCCAAAACAAGTTGCTTCAGATTATTCTTGCAGGCGGACCGTCTGGCCGCCTCACGCGCTTGTTGCACCGCTGGCAGCAGCAATGCAATCAAAATGGCAATGATGGCGATTACCACCAGCAACTCAATGAGCGTAAAACCAGCGGGTTGCCCCCGACTGTTCTGAGAATTGTGCATATTGACACTCCCTGCTGAGCGAAACGAGCTTGGGCATTGTCAAACCTTCTGAGCATCTCCCTATTGGTCGACGGAATGTCGGCCAATTCACAGGGGAGTTGGCGACTGGAACATGCGAAGTTGCTGACCAGCTGAACAGACTCACAGAAGAATGCGACAGAAGCGTTCTCGCGATGCCCTTGCGATTTGGAAGTGGACACCCGATGTTGCGTCGCCTCCTATCGCAGCCAATGGCAGCGCAGGACGCGGCGCAGCCTGCGCAGAACAACCGCGCAAGGTTCGGACCACTCATTCCAAGAGGACTCTTCTTGATGCTCGGCGATTAGCTCCGAACCATCAGAGAAGCTCAGGTCAGCTTGGGGGGAGGAGTGTCAGGGGCATCAGGCAGCCGCCCCTTGAGTGCAGCAAAGAACGTCGAGTGCCATGTGGCACCATCTTCAATGCCCCAGCGGCCACGCCCGGAAAGGAGACCGGTCGTGAACAGCACGACCAGAATCAGAAGATGGAGCGAACCTGGTCGCTGCAGTTCGACAACTTCGGAGACTGAGGATGACTTGCTCCTCTTCAATCGCGCTGATGAATCCGCAACTGCTTCCTGTGAACCGAAGAAGTCCGACAAAGTTAAGCCGAACCACAAAAATGAAATGTGGATGTGACTCGCCCCGACATCCTCCCCATGAGAATGGGCGTTCCCGCCGTGGGAATGGTGATGGTGGCCATGTGAGTGCGAATGCGAATGCGAATGGCTATGTGCCCGATCGCCCCCCTCGTGTGAGTGGCGAAGTCCTGGTGAGACGAACAAGCCGCCCACAAAAAGCAGGAGCAGCCCAATTGCAGTTGTCACCCTAATCGAAATGGACTGCGCCATCACCGGGACCCTATATAATTCGCCCCATTCGCATGCAATCGCTGATGATTTCAGAGGTTTTCCGTGTCTAATGACAGGTGTAAACGTCTGCGCAAGTGATCACGGTGCCGCCGCCCTACCGTTCCGATGCGATCGATTGGCCATTAAATAGCAATCAGGGAAAACCCCATAAATACACCAACCCTTATACTTGAGTTAACTGATTCGTTCAAGTAAGCTGGGCGGAATAATGGTGATGGCCGGGCCGATGATATTTAAGAGTCTCGTCGGGATCTTCTCAGCTCTTGAAAGGTAGTCATGCTTACAATTAGCCATGTGCGAATCTGCTGGACTGTCCTGCTTACCTTGGCCTTTTGCAGTCAAGATCTGTTTGCTCACCCTGGCCACGGCCCCTTGGACTCAGCTACCCATGCGGGTGCATTTCAGGCCGGTTGGCAGCATCCGCTCTCAGGAGTGGATCACGTCTTGGCTATGGTTGCCGTAGGGTTGCTTGCGTTTCGCGCCGGCGGCAATCGACGTTGGTTGCTGCCAATGGCATTTCTCGGCAGCATGCTGCTGGGGGGAATGGCGTCAGGGCTTCCGTTACCGGGCGTCGAATTCGGCATCGCGGCATCAGTACTTGTACTCGGCCTGCTCGTGGCGATGACTCGGGTGGCTCCGCCGCAGGTTGCCATTGGTCTGGTAATGGTCTTTGCATTGTTCCATGGCCACGCACATACGGCTGAAATGATGGCGGGAATGTCCCTGCCTCTGTACGCCGTCGGATTTCTGCTGTCGACTACCTTGCTGCTTGCGACAGGTGTCGCTGCAGGTGTCGCGCTGGAAAAACTGAATGGGGCACGGGTGGTTCGATTTGCCGGAGGAACCATTGCGGTGGCCGGATTGATGCTCGTTGTCGCCCTAGTGTGATATTCACTTGCGTCGCAGCCAACTTGGTCGAAACTGGCTTCGAGGAGATTCACTTGATCAGCAACAATGCGGAGCGAGTCAGTGAAGCCGGATTAATGGAAGATCTCTCTGACCTGGAGGCCAAGGTCAATGCGCTGCTCCCTCCGAAATATCAGTATTGTCTGGACGCGGTCAACCCACGGTCGATGGGCTCCGCTGAATTAAAGTTCGACTCTGATACGCGCATTGCTTGGGATCAGATCTGGACCCATTTCTGCGATTTAGCATTGGCAGGTGGCCCTCCTCATCGGGGGTCGTTACTTGAAGCGCCAACTCCAGAAGAGGTGGAAGCCGAACCGGCAGGTTACCACCTGGTTTGCGAGGAGCTTGCACGTGGAATCGGCATGACAACGGGTCTGACAGTCACGGCGGGAGCAGAGACAGGTTGGGTCACGGTCAATTGCCACAGCCAGGAGATGGCGGCGTGGCTGCTCAGGTCAGTCATGGCGGAGAATGTTTTTGTGCGTTGTTCGGGAGCAATGATCCAAGTTCCAGCTGGCCCTACATTTCGCTTAGCTAAAGAAGTCAAGAACGTGGTGGTCGCCCTCGCTAAGACTTGCCACTACTGGCAAGATCACCTTTCAGTGGATCAACGCATCGCTGCGGCGAACCTGGGTTCCGGCACGGGGGCAGCGACTCTACTGGAACCGCCGTCTCGCTATGAAGTACTTTCGCAAGCTGCAGAATATCGGGAGATCACTGATCGAATGGGGCGTGCCTTGGAGAATGCGCTGGGCTTGCCTGTCGTCGGAAGTCAGGCTGCTGGCTGGATAGGTCTTCAGACTAATGCTGAGCGAACCGCAGCATGGTTTGTGCGCTCAGCCATTGCCGAAAACATTCTGGCTCGCAGAGAGAATCACAAACTGTTCTTGCCTGTCCCTAATGTAAACTCAGGCCAGCAGCATGAGACAGAACTTTTAAAGCGGATGATTCGACTTCAACGTCTGTTCATCGCGACAAGTTCGTAATAAGGCGAATTCGCATTATCGTCGGTGCAACACCCAGCGATATTGGCCACCAGCATTATATTTTTTCGCAGTATTTTAGGGGTCTCCCCCGTTTTTGATCTAAGCTCCGTCTTTTGTCTTTCTCAAGGAAACTGTAATGTCGAATCTGAGCCGTCGCGACTTCTTAGTGTCAACCTGCGCTGCTGGCTTGGGAACGGTTTCTTTAATTCAAGGACAACCTGTAATCGCGGCTGAGGCCAAACCGGATGATCTCCTCAAGAGGCTAATTGAAGGCAACAATCGGTTTATTGCGGGGAAGCTTGAACATCCGGGACGGTCGCCGAAAGACTTTCTCGCACTCGCTGAGGGACAATCGCCACCGATCGGGATTGTCGCATGCGCAGACTCCAGAGTCGCTCCTGAGATTATCTTCGATCAAGGCATCGGCGATTTGTTCGTCGTGCGAGTTGCCGGTAACGTCGTCAGCGGCACCGGACCACTTGTTAAGGGGAGCATTGAATTCGCAGTTGGCGAGCTGGGAGTTCGGTTGCTTATGGTGCTGGGGCACAGCCAGTGCGGCGCAGTCAAGGCAGCGATCGAGCACATCGAGGGGAACGATAATCTGCCGGGGTCCATCGGCGACTTGATCGACCCGATTCGTCCGGCCGTCATGAGTGTGAGGGGCCAACCGGGAGACAAACTCGCCAATGTGACAAAGGCAAACGTGCTGGCCGGTGTCAAACGTCTCGAAACTTTGGATCCGATCCTTTCCAAAATGGTTAAGTCTGGTGACCTCAAGGTTGTCGGAGGAATTTACGATTTGGCCACCGGCAAAGTGGAAATCGTTAGTTAAGCTTTTGTACAGACGGCCGCCTTGCTGCCGTAACGAGACCGAAAATTTGCCGTAAGAGCAGTTGAGTTACTCACGCGACTTTGTCTCTCCCTTGGAGAATACCCATTAATTCAGCCAGCAACATGAGCAATGGTGGTACAGCGACGAGCAATCCACCAACGGGAGCGGCGATTCCGCTGCCGATTCTCGTCATGTTCCGTGGGATTGGCCAAGTCTTCTTTCAGGAGAACGCGCTCACTGGGGTTTTGTTCGTACTCGGTATTGCCTTGAGTTCGCCACTGATGGCCGTGGGGGCCATCGTCGGCTCAGCCATTGGAGCGACCGTAGCATGGGCGCTGAAGTATGATCAGTCGGAACTGCGGGGCGGAATTTTTGGCTTCAATTCCGCGCTCGTGGGCATCGCCTCTTTCTTCTTCTTCGTGCCAGGGCCGCTTATGATCGGTCTCATGCTCGCCGGGTGTGTTGGCGCTGCGATTGTAACCCGCTTCATGCGGACAGCTATTCCATTTCCGACCTATACAACACCTTTCATTGTTGTAACTTGGGGCGTCTACTTTTTGGGCAATGGGCTGGGCTTGATACCTAATACCGGAGCGGCGCCAGTGGTGCCGAATCTCGGGTCTGACTTTTTCGTCGATGCGATTACTCACGGGATCGGTCAGGTCATGTTCCAGGCGAGTATCTGGACCGGACTGCTGTTCTTGTTGGGAATCGCCCTCAGCGACAGAAAGCATGCACTGCTGGTATTAACTGGATCTGTCGTTGGCATGCTGGTGGCTCTCTATCACTTCACTATGGGGGCCGATGCTATTGATCCTGAACGGCTCATTGTTCGTAGTTCAAATGATGTCATCAAACTGGGCCTTTACGGCTACAACGCGACGTTGGCACCGGTTGCACTGTACTTGTGCAACAAGTCTCTGACCGCATCGCTGATGGGCATGCTATTGACGGTACCGTTGGCAGAGTTTGTCCCCATGCTTGGACTGCCAGCGCTGACGGCTCCATTCGTGCTGGCCACTTGGCTAGTGTTGGCTCTTGGCTGGCTGGAAGGCAAGTGCCTGTCAGCGCCTGCGTCACTGACTGTGTGATTGTAGGGCAACTGATTTTCGATCTGTAGAGGACCTTGCATGAATCTCTCCCCTCAAGAACGCGATAAACTTCTCATTTTTGTCGCTGCCCAAGTCGCCCGCAGTCGCAAAGAACGCGGGCTGAAACTGAACGTACCTGAGGCCACCGCTTTAATCACGGCTGAGCTAATGGAATTGGCTCGGGACGGTAAGTCTGTCGCCGAAATCATGTGTGCTGGTCGCGAAATTCTCAAAAGAAGCGACGTCATGGACGGCATTCCTGAGATGATTTCGATGATTCAAGTCGAGCCAACTTTTCCCGATGGCAGCAAACTGGTGACGATTCACCAACCCATCCAGTAGCAAACGAACAATCGCCAACGCCCGGCCCACAAAGCCGACAGGAGACCGAACATGATCCCAGGCGAATTTTTCTTTGACGGGGACGACATCGAGCTAAACGCGGGTCGCCCCGTGGTGACGCTGACGGTCAACAATACCGGCGACCGCCCGATCCAGATCGGTTCCCATTATCATTTCTTCGAAGCCAACAAGGCCTTGGTGTTCGATCGTGAAAAGGCCTATGGCATGCGGCTGGACCTCCCCAGCGGCACATCGGTGCGGTGCGAGCCAGGCGATGTCAAGGAGGTCAATCTGGTTCCTTACGGCGGCGGCCGTGAGGTCTATGGATTTAATGCCTTGGTCATGGGGCGACTGGATGACCCGCAAACTAAAAACACGAGCTTGAATAAGTGTCGAGATCAGGGGTACGGGGACATAGCGTCCAAGTGAAGTCCGGCAGCAACTTGAAACGGCAACAGGAATCCTCACATGAGCGTGAAAATCTCCCGGAAAGCATACGCGAAAAAGTATGGCCCGACCAAAGGCGATCGGATCAGGCTTGCTGACACCGAGTTGATCATCGAAATCGAACACGATTACGGCGACTACGGCGAAGAGTCCATCTTCGGCGGCGGCAAGTCGATTCGCGATGGCATGGACCAGTGCCCGCTGGAACAGCCGATGAGCCCCGACCATTGCGATCTAGTGATCACCAACGCGGTCATCATAGACCATTGGGGCATCGTGAAAGGGGACATCGGCATCAGAGCCGGCCGTATCGTCGCAGTCGGAAAATCTGGAAATCCTCTGACACAGTGTGGTGTCGACCCACGGCTGGTTATCGGGCCCCGCACCGATATCATCGCCGGCGAGGGTCGGATCTGCGTGGCCGGTGGCATTGACACGCATATTCACTTCATTTGCCCGCAACAGATTGATGTGGCAATTGCATCGGGTGTAACAACGTTGATCGGTGGTGGGACCGGGTCATCGACCGGAACCTGGGCGACCACCTGTACTCCAGGCCCTTGGAACGTGATGCGGATGCTACAGGCATTCGAGGGACTGCCGGTCAATGTGGGAGTGCTCGGCAAAGGCAACAGCAGTCTGCACAAGCCGCTACGAGACATGATCGATGCCGGGGCTTGCGGACTGAAGCTTCATGAGGACTGGGGGACCACTCTCAGCGCGATCGACACCTGCCTCGATGTGGCGGATGAGTACGACGTCCAGGTCGCCATCCATACAGACACACTCAATGAGTGCGGATTTATCGACGACACGATACGGGCGATCAACGGTCGGGCGATTCACAGTTTTCACACTGAGGGAGCTGGCGGCGGGCATGCACCCGACATCATCAAAATCTCCGGGCTGCCGAACGTATTTCCTGCGAGCACCAATCCAACTCGACCGTTCACGGTCAACACCATCGACGAACATCTCGACATGCTGATGGTCTGCCATCACCTGTCGCGAGAAATCCCCGAAGACGTGGCCTTTGCAGAAAGCCGCATTCGTGCCGAAACGATTGGTGCGGAGGACATCTTCCACGACCGGGGCATCATCAGCATCATGAGCTCGGACTCACAGGCGATGGGCCGTATTGGCGAGATGGTTCTGCGCACTTGGCAGACAGCTCACAAGATGAAGGTTCAATACGGTGCGCTCGCCGGTGACAGTGCCCGTAACGATAACGAACGCGTCAAACGCTACGTCGCAAAATACACGATCAACCCGGCGATCGCTCACGGGATTTCACAGCATGTCGGCAGCATCGAGGGGGGGAAACTGGCGGATCTGGTGCTGTACGATCCGGCATATTTCGGCGTCAAGCCGTTCCTCATTGTCAAAGGTGGAATGATCGTCGCTGCCCAGATGGGCGATCCGAACGCGAGTATTGCTACACCTCAACCGGTTTACATGCGGCCACAGTTCGCCGCCTACGGTGGAGCACTTGCAGGTTCGTGCCTGTCGTTTGTGTCGAAAGCGTCCGTAGAGAACGGCATTGGCGAACGATATGGACTTAAACGCGAACTGGTCGCAGTCGAGAACTGTCGTACTGTCGGCAAGAAAGATATGAAGCGCAATGATGCAACGCCTGACATCAGAGTAGATGCAGACACCTACCAGGTGTTTGTCGACGGCGAAAAAGTGGGCAGTGAGCCACTCGACTCGCTCCCGATGACGCAGCGATATTTCCTGTTTTAGGCGGCTGCCAGCCGAACTCCGATGTATGAATCTTCGATTACTTCAGATCTCCGATTCTGCGCTGCCGATCAGCGGCTACACGCATTCCTGGGGACTCGAAGCAGCCCTTTCGCATGGAATGGTCCACGACCCAGAAAGCTTGGAGCGTTGGGTCGCATTGTGGTTGCGAACGTCCCTCGGGCCGTTGGAGGGGGTGTACGTCGCCTGTAGTTGTCGCGCTGCGCTCGCGGACGATCTGGATAAGCTCAGGGAATTGAACGAGCTGGTCGAAGTCTCGATCGTGGCTCCAACAATTAGGCGCGCCAGTCGTGAAATGGGAGAACAACTGATGCAGCTGGGATCCACATGGTCCTGGTGTGCATCAGCCCTGAGGCCATTTTTGCACGGGCAGCCATCGGGCTGGCATCACTGTGTCGCGTTCGGACTTCTCGGCGCACTCGCGGATGGCGAAACGGAAGATGTGCTCACCGCGTATCTCCATCAGGCAGCTCTGGGCATCATTGGTGCAGGAGTCCGCGCGATTCCTGTCGGCCATACTCACGGCCAGCAAGTTTTGGCCTATTTACATGATCATATCCGTGACCTGGTTCAATCACTGAGCCAGCAAACTCAAGAAACTGCCGGAGCCGGTTGTCCATCATATGAAATACTTTGCGATGAACAGACTCGTCTTTACGCCAGAATGTTCCGCTCCTGACGCGTGGATCCAAGCATCGAGGCGTCGCTCGCGGAGTCGTATTCGTCGTCGTTTTGGAACTTACTTTCATAACGGTGAGAATCATGACTACATGGGCGGCTCTGGACCGCCACGTTACGCCGGAACCCGCCGTCAAGTGTTTACGCTAGGTGTCGCCGGTCCGGTCGGCTCGGGGAAAACCGCTTTGGTCGAGGCGCTTTGTCGCGAACTCTGGCCTGAAGTGAATATGGCAGTCGTCACGAACGACATCTACACACATGAGGATGCCGAGTTCCTGTCCCGTCGCGAGGTACTGCCACTGGAACGGATCGTCGGTGTGCAGACTGGTGGATGTCCACACACCGCCATCCGGGATGACGCCAGCGCCAACCTAAGCGCTGTGGCCAATTTTCAACGGCAGATTCCGGGGCTCGAACTGGTTGTGGTTGAATCGGGCGGCGACAACCTGACTGCGGTTTTTTCGCGGGAGCTGGCTGATCGATTTATTTTTATTATCGATGTGGCCGAAGGAGACAAGATTCCCCGTAAGGGGGGGCCGGGCATTTGCAGTAGCGACATGCTCATCATCAACAAGATCGATCTGGCTCCATATGTCGGGGCTGATCTGGAAGTGATGCGGCGAGACAGTTTGAAGATGCGTGGTGAACGGCCTTTCCTGATGGTCAGCCTGCGGCAAAAACAAGGAATCGAGGAGGTGATTACGTGGGTGCGCGAGCAACTCTCATCACGCACAAAGACCTCGTGATCCCTCCGGAATTTCGTGAACTGCGCCTCCCGAAACATGGTGCCGGCCGAATTGGTGGTGCACGTGTGGAACTGGTGCGTCTTCGTGAGGAGACGCATATGGGGGGCTGCTATCAGCAAATTCCGTTGCGGATCATGCCCCCGTTTGCCTTCGACTCTGAGCAGGCGTCGCTGCTGTATTTCATCAACCTGACTGCCGGCCTCATGGACGGCGACGGTCATCTGATCGAGATCACTGCGCGCGAGGGAACCCAGACTGTCGCGACCGGTCAATCGGCCACGCGGGTCCACCCTGCGCTGACCAGTTTTGCGACACAACAATTTAAGGTCGAGGTCGAAAACGACGCCTGTTTGGTTGTGCTGCCAGGTCCCCTGATTCCGTTTCAGGGATGTCGCTACTTCCAGCGTGGACGTGCTGAACTGGCTCCGCGCGCTCGCATGCTCTGGGGGGATATTTGGCTCGCTGGCCGCTACGACCGAGGCAAACTGTCCGAGCGATTCCAGTTCAAACGGATTGTGCAGGACTTCGAGGTACGCCGCGCAGGACAATTGATCTACCGAGATCGATTCGATTGGCAGGGACCCTGGGGGAAAGAACAAGTCGACTGGTACTTTGGTGGTGAACTCGCCTCGGGGAGTTTATTCGTCGCTGGACCGCTGCCCGAAGAACTTCCGCCCCCGCCAGCAGGTGTGCGCCGTGCGGTGTTCCGACTTGATAATGGGGAAAGCTGTGTGCGTTGGTGCGGCCACCCGACTCAAGTGACTGCGGATCTCGTGATCACGACTCTCACTCTAGCCGCTCAATGGAGCGATAAGCCCGGCACGCCTCCGTGGCTGCTTGCTTCCAGCGATCTGGCTCCGAACCACTGGTTCTCGACACCAGTGGATCATCTTCGGGCAAAGAGCGAAAGTTGAGAGCCGTCACATCATTATTGGTGAGCGTCCAATGCAGGGACTTCAGAACTTGACCAGCGCACTGACAACTCCGGTCAGCTGATTTCTATCAGTAGGGGTTCCGCCCCCGCCATAGACAGGCATGCCGGCGAAGTCTCCACGAATCTCCGGACGGATTTCCAGAAATTTGTTGGGGTGCCAGTTCAGGCCCAGCGTCACTTCAGAGTAGTCTGTGTCGAATCCGGTACGGGTTCCGCCATTGTCGCGAAACCATTCAGCTCGCCCCAGGAGGTCCCAGGTTTCATTCAGGTGCAGAATGCCGATGTTGTTCAAGCCATACCAGGAACCGGTGCCGACAGGTGTGTTCGCATCCCAGCCCATATTGGACTGAATAACTTGCGTAAACCTGCTATTCCAGTTCTGCTGCACGCGAAGCTCCACAATCGTGTTGAAGTCGCCAGCCATTCCGGGGGCTGCAAAGATTGCGTTCGGTCCGGCGTAAACAGAGGCTGTGAGCCGAGTCTTGTGTTCTGGCTGCACCCAATAGTTGATCTGGCCAATGTAGCAGATTGAATTCTCGCTACGTTTTTCGAAAAATGTGTTGGCGCCCAGAGTGACTCCACTCCAGACATCCAGCTGATCATTGACGACCAACTGAGCCAGCGCTCCGGTGAACGCACCGTCCTGGGAGTAGAAGAACTGATAGTCGCTGGAATAAAATGGCCGATAAGGGGCCAGGAAGCCATTGTATCCGATGATCGTGTTCATACGGCCGACTTGGATGTTCACGCCTCCCTCAGTGAGGATTGGCAGGTGGGCCGACACGAAGAGATCACGAAAGTCGTGGCTGAAGCGTGGGTTGTCTGGCGAGTCGTCAATACCGCCGCCGGGCTGGCCAAGGGCGGCATCGGCTCCAGCAAAATAGCGAATATTAAAACCTAGGTCGAACTCATCCTGATCAAGCGGTTTCTGTACGACCAGACCAATCTGATTCAGCAGGAATTCGTTGCCGAAGCGATTCTGCCGCGGTTGCACCGATAAGGGGCCGGAACCGCTGGAAGAGCCTGTATAGCCCCCTTCAATCCACCCAAATGCCCTGATGCCGCTGTCTCCGAACAACTCCGCGAGGCCAAGGTCTTTCATGAGAAAGCCGACGTCCGAGACGGGAGTCGGTCCCAGTCTGGGAGCAGTGTCCGGTAAGTCTTCGAAAGTCTCCGCGATTTCGCTCGGAAGTGACTCTGGGCTCAAACCAAAGTTACGGGATACCGATTGAGTTGCGGCGCTGCGAGACGGATCCATCGCAAACTCATACGGGGATTGCGGTATCGCGAAATACTCGGAATTCCCTTGAGCTTGGACTGCCGCAACTCCCCAAAGTGCTATCCCGATAACACAACTCGAACGGAATGCAGCCGTCATCACAAACTCCTTGAATGTCATCGCACGATGGAGAATCCATTCACCGATCACGTCGAATGGCATCGCACGAGAGGACGCATCGTCGGTTCGCTATACGTCTCGACGAAGTGGAGCTTCCTACTTAATGGTGATTATAGTTGTACCACCTTTGGTAGTTACTAAGGGTTCCCCCGGATCGATTTTGCTATGTGGGCTGGCTTTATCGCCCTTCAAATGCCTCGCCACCGATCGTTTTTCGCTGTTCGATTAGAAGACTGCCGGAAGCAGAGGTGAATGCCATCGGTCTGAGATTGTGACCGGAATCAGAAATACAATTGGCAGCGCATCCAGCACATATCGACAGACTGATGGTATTCACCCTGACTGAATTGCACGGGGTCTCCGAACTCTCCGTGTAGCCAGAAAGTGTAGAACTTCAAATAGTCGTTCCAGTACCAATTCAGGCCCAGCTCCGTGGTGGTTGCCGAATTCGACCACTGGGTGGGATCGGCCAATCCCGCGTCGAAGATCTCGCGGCCCACTCGCAATTGGCTAACTCTAGCAACCGCTTCCCACGCGCCCGGGCCTTTTCTCTCATCTTTCTTCAGGGGAAGGAATGGCCGCAAGGGCTTAACGCGTGTTCGCCTTTCGATTTTCTCCCCGGTGAGGAAGTAGCCTCCGCTGACATAGTATCCGGAAAAAGGGACCTCAACCGATGGATTTGCGCCCAAGGCGTATCCTCCGTGACCGTATTGCCATTCACTGATCAACGACAGGCTGTTGTAAAAGTAAGCCATGTGGACAGTGCCTAGCAGGCGCTCGCCCTGCTCGGACACCCCTGGATTCAGCACGAGAAAAGGTGTCGTGGCCGTCGAGGGGGTATTGCTGTCAGGAGAACCGGCACCGATCCGAAATGTCGTCGGAACTGGCGCCTGTCCTTGATTCCCATAAGCGACTGACGTGCCGATGTTCAGAAATTTAATCCTGGGAAACATCTCCGATTCCTGAAACGGTCGCAAATTGAGATATGCAACCAGATCGACACCGTTGTTCAAACTTTCAAATGAGTTTCGTGATCCGTTAAAAGCCCCCACCGCATAGTCGAGCTTCTTATCGAGTAGATATCCCCACGCCATGGCCCCGATTTGGCGATTCAGGCTGAGATTCGTCGTGAACAGCGAACGCTCGGGAGTCAATAACCAGTAATTCGAGACAGCATATTGATCATAATTGAAGGGGGTGAAGAAGCGGCCAATCCGGACTTCCAGAGCATCGCTAAAATGGAAGTTCAGGTAGGCATTCAGCAGGTTGATATTATTCACCCCTCGGTTGATCGCGAGCTCGTATTCGAGATTTTTCGTGATGTTGCCGTTAAAAAAGATTCGTTGCCGAGGCAGAAAGAATCCGTCGTTCGACGGATCGTTTCTGTTGGGTTGCCAGACTCGGGCTTCGATCTGGGATTCATAATGAATGTTAAGTGAAAACTGCTTGTCCCGCGTCTTAAGCTGAAAGCCGGGACCGAAACGGACGTCCACTCCATAATTATCGACGCTCGGAACATTCGAGTTGGGGTAACCTGGCGCCGGCGTGAAGGGATCAAACATTCCCTCCGTATAATCCGGAACAGGTGAACTCTGGTCACCCGTCGAAATGGCGTTCTGAAACGGAAGCTGGCCGTCTTCAAATCTTGCATCGCCAGAGAATGTCCGCTCGAGCAGTTGTGACTGCGCTTCTAACTCTCGATTTGTCTGTTCTAGACGTTCGGTAAGTTCAAAGTTCTTTTCCTCCAATGCCCTCAACCGTTCCACAATCGCGTCGGGTTCCAAGACGAGGACCGACTCCGGTGGCAGGGGCGGAGGTACTTGCGCCCAGATGCTCGGGCAGAAGGCAATCAGGATTGCCGCTGCGCATACGACAAAAAAACTCAAACGCGAAAGGGATAAATGTGAGGAAATCAGCATCTGGCTCCTTTCACGCATTGAAGATTTCGAAAGTTTCCAATCAGACAACAAAATCGGCAGCAATGAAAAAGGGAGCAGGCGTCTCTCTTCAGCTAAGCCGTCAGACATGTCATGAGACCTACAAGACTCAGACCGGTTTTCAATCTGATGTCCTATGAAGCTGGCAACTATCGGGAATGCAGAGATGTCCACGTTTGCGAACGGGTGATTACACGAAATCACCTTCGACCGGGTGGTCATTCGCACGGGATTGGACTCGCAACGGAGAGACATGTATTAATGGGAGGGATGAGGCTTTTATCGACGGACGAAAAACCAGTCAAGGTCAGCCTAAGGCACATACAGGGTCTTGTCGGTTGGCAATTGGCGTTGGTACGTAGAATGGGTGAGCTTCATGGAGATCCAATGTTGTTTCACGGCGGTTAATTCATGGCTTCTGCCTGCGGCGGGAGCTTGCTGGCGTAGTTCTCGCCCATTTTCCAATTGAACAGGGCCTACTTCTACCTCGCCGTAACGGACGAAGTCATTCTCTTTTGCCTTGTTGAAAAGTGTTCTTGAAGTTCGAATTCTGATGCACTCAAAGTCTGTCATGAGCCAATCGTCACGGACGAACATTCTGCTGGAAGTCACTTCCCTCTCGCTGCGGATCGCTCGGAAGTATGTGGCTCCTTATTCGCATCGAAACGGTCCTCAGAAGTTCACGCAGGAACAACTCCTGACCTGCCTCATTCTGCGGGCCTATCTCAAAGCCACCGACCGGGGCCTGATTGAATTTCTGGAAGTCTCGGATGCGGTCCGCCAGAGAATGGGGCTGACTTCTGTCCCACATGATTCGACACTGAAGAAGTTTGCTGACCGTTCCAGCGTGCTCGACATCGTCGATGTGATGCTCCATGAACTGGTCCAGAAATTTGCTCTGGATGCCGAGGAAGCGGCCATCGATTCAACCGGGATGGAGACCACTTCTGCCAGTGCTCATTTCCAGTGGACTGGCAGTCAGTTGGGGGCCATGCAATGACAAGACCGAAGTCCCAGAAGTCCTGGCCAAAGCGGCAACCAGTTCGCACCCCAAGCGGCTCTTTGCCGATGCCGGTTATGACGCCGAATGGGTCCATCGGTTTTGCCGAGAGGACTGGCAGGTGGACAGTGTGATCAACCCTGCTGTGCGTCGCACGGACGGGGGGCTGAATCGGACCTATCGATCAGAAATGACAGCAGACACACTCAAAGACAAAGGTTATGGACGAAGATGGTTAGTCGAGACGTACATGAGTGGCCTCAAACGGACGACGGGAGCAGCACTCTCGGCCCGCAATGAGCGCAGCCTGTTCGTCGAAGCGGCCCTCCGAGTGCTGGCATACGCCCTGCGGCGTTAGGTCAATTCCAACAAAACAACGGCCTTTCAACAGAGCAAGACGAATTCTGTTTGTCTGCGTGGAAAATTCCAATCGCAGCCAGATGGCGGAAGCCTTCGCCTAAGTTCACTGAGCCTGTCGAATTGAGGCCCACAGTGCCGGTTCTCGCCCCTGAGGACGAGCGCCCCCCCAAGGCCATCGCAGCCATGCAGGAAATCGGGTGCGACCTGACCACACATCTGTCGAAGGGCTTGCAAGAGTTCAATGACACCAAAGTGGACGTTGCCATTACGATGGGTTGTGGCGATGAATGCCCGCTGGTCCATGCCCAAAGCCGAGTGGACTGGCAGATTCTTGCCCCCAGCGACATGACACCTGACGAATTCCGGGCCGTTCGCAACTTGATCAAAGAGAAAATCAAGAACCTGATCGTCGATTTTCAATAAAGCGATCAGGTCAGTCTAACAAGGTTTCGATGCAATGAATCTATTGTCGTCCCAGTTCCATCATCAGACGAATCAGTACACCAGTACGGAAACATGTGATTCAGTGGCCCCCTGAAGCCAAGTCATCAGGATCATTCCCTGTCGAGCCAGTTGAGTCCGGTGCCCTCTGATCATACAAGCGGTGAATCGTCCATTGGAAAGCCAATCCTCCCATGATGAAACCTAATCCGATTCCCCAAATATGAGGGTCCACCCAAAACGCCAGCGACAAGCAGGTGATGAGTCCGAGCCACGGAATGGCTTTCGGATAGAATCGTTCGGTTTCGTTCAAGCGAATGGCGGCAAGGTTCGTCAGTGCATAGTACACGAGTACAGTAAAGGCACTGAACGACCACGTTGTCTTCACATTCCCGATGAGCGTCAGCGTGGCAATCAAAAGCCCGACTCCGATCACGGCAGCAGTCGGGGTTGAATTCGACTCACTGATCCTGGCGAAGATACTCGGCATGTCTCCACGCCGCCCCATTGCCATTAGGATACGCGAGAGTCCCAAGATCAAATTCAAGAGCACCCCCAGCATCGCCGTCATCGCACCAATGGCAATGATCTGGGGGATTATCGGGATACCAAACAGGTGAGCAACAACTTCCAGTGGTGCCGCCTGCCGAAAGGTCGCTGCCGCCATCGTCTCTGATCCTCCGGCAGCAACTCCGACCAGTCCCACAGCGATGTATAATAATGAGGACACAACCAGCGTAACGACGATCGCCTTGGGAATTGTTGTCTTGGGATCAATGACCTCTTCACCTAACGTGGCGATTCTGCCGTAACCGGTGAATGCCACAAACATCAAGGCACACGCTTCAAGAAATCCGCTCACTGGAGAGCGAAAATGCCCGGGCACAAAGAACGGATCCAAGTTGAGTTCAGCATTTCGCCATGCAGTTGGAAGCCCCGCTACCAAAAAGGAGACGAGAGAGATCAACGTCACCGAAACGATGGCGATATTCGTGCGGTTGGATTGCTGAATGCCAGTCAAAACGAGCGTGGTCATCACGACAACAATCGCGATAGCGAGCGGTATCGTCCAGATTGCCTGTGTTGTCCAGAACAGGTTGACGGCATACCCGGCCAATCCCAGGGCTGCGGTCGCCGCCGAAGCACTTTTGGCACACAGAAACATCCAGCCTGCTGTGAATCCGAGCGACGGATGCAGCCATCGATAACCATATTCGTAAGTTCCGCCGCTAACGGGATGATTGGCCGCAAGTTGAGCACTGCTCAAGCCGTTGAAAGTCGCTACAAATCCAGCAACCACGATCGCCAACACGACTGAAGGTCCGGTGACTCCGGCGGCAATCCCGATACTGACAAAGACACCGGTGCCGACGATGGCCCCGAGCCCCATCATCATCGCTCCGAAGACTCCAATCTCTCGTCGTAGTTTTGAGCGCATCGGCTCCGATTTGTGTTCTTTGTCTATTTGGGTCATGAATCATTCAGATCAAGAGTGGTGATAAAATTTACTTCAGTGCCATAAACGGCGGCGAGAACTCCACTCGTCCCACAACCTTCCTCATGGCATTCTCCACGAGTTCCATTGCCATCCAGGCGTCTCCGCCGCCAAAGGGAGATTCGATCTGCTGAGCGAGTTTTGCAGAGAAAGCAAACTGGCCGTAGAACTCAGGATGACCGAGAACCAACACGATCCGGTGTCCCAGCTTCTCACACCGGCGGAGTCCAGCATAGAGCAACCGAGTACCAATTCCTCTTCGCTGAAAATCTGGATGAACAGCCATTGGAGCCAATGACAGGGCTTCCACGGTCCTATCTTCAGTCACAATCGAAACTCGGCTGAACAGAATATGCCCGATGATCGGTCCATCGCTTGTGACAACCGTTGAAACTTCCGAATAATCATCATCTCGCAAAGCATCCACCAAGTCCGCTTCCACACTACCTGCGAAGGCTTCCGCGCGGAGTCTCCGGATTGCTTCTCGATCCTCTGGCAATTTTACCAGGATCGCAAACTCAACTTCGTCCAAATAATCCTGTGCCATTTCGGTCCAATTGTCTCCTACGGCTTTTCACTGAAGCACAGCATCGGCTTTTTCGGAACGATTGATTCTCCAAAGATTCCCGGCTGCCGACAGTCGAACCCACAGTCACAGCACGAGCAGATTCAGATTGCGATCCAGTTGCTGAAGCCCCAAAATCAGGCCATCAATCACCGCATTCCCGTATCCTCGAAGTGCCGTGCTCGCAGGATTCGGTTCTCTTCCTTCAGGAACTGGATGTACTTCGCCTGTTCGTTGTTGGCGGCTGAGGCGATCAGGGCCAGCAAGGGGTGAAAAATGGCGTTCATTGGGATATTGTCGGAATGTGTAATATGGAAACGAATTACACATTGGATTTACCCCGCTATGGCACCCCGGTAGAGCGGGAAATCAGGACTTCTTGGGTGACTGCAGAGGTCCCTTTTCAGGTACTGATACAGGCCGAACAAGTCGACTGATCGGTCATGGATTGAGAAGGTTTAGATGCCAATCAATCAATCAATCAATCAATCAGAGTGACGATGAGACGACGGAGCCGATGGGAGGATATTATCTTGCACGAGACGGTTGCGTTGGCCTCTGTTTCAGAGCTCCTTGAAGAGATCGATATTCGATGCGGATGCCTGCTCTTCAATGAAAGTCTCGGGACTTTACCTGTACACCTTGCAGCAACTGGGATCCGTCCTGAATGCGGTTGACGACGACATGAATCACGCCGTGATGGCGTTGGAGTTGTCCACTGACGATCATCAATGAAGCACTGACAGCGGCTTGACGGTATTGGTCCCAGATATTCTGGTAGACGATCAGGTTCACATGTCCAGTCTCGTCTTCCAGCGTGACGAACGTGATCCCTTTCGCAGTGGACGGTCGCTGGCGGAGCAGCACCAGGCCGGCGACTTTGACCGGGCGTTCGGAGTCGCCTTGCAAAAGTTCGACCGCGGATGTAATTCCCACTTCATTCAGTTCCGCTCGCAAAAACGAAAGTGGATGGCTGCGGAGCGAAAGCCCAAGGGACTGATAGTCGGAGGTGACTTCTTCCTGAGGAGCCAGCGCCGGTAGTTCCTGATTCGAGTCTTCACTTTCTTCGTTCTCAAATAACGGAGAGATTTCCGTCGGCATCAGTGCCTGCCAAGTTGAGTCTCTGCGGCTGAGTTGGAACGATTCGAACGCATCGGCCCGCGACAAGCAGCTCAACGCAGCCTGCTGCAGTCGAGTGCGAGAGGCAAACTCGGCGAAGTTTTGAAATGCCCCCGCTGAGCGAGCCTGGACAATCCGCTCGGCGTCTGACTGACGGAACCCACGCACTATCCGCATTCCTAAGCGAATCGGCTTCCACACGCCCGCTTCTGCTTCTTCCAGTGTGCAGTCCCAGTGACTGAAGTTCACATCAACCGGCCGGACCTCAATTTCATGTTCTCTGGCATCTCGCACCAGCTGTGCCGGGGCATAAAACCCCATTGGCTGACTGTTGAGGAGGGCACAGCAGAAGACATCCGGGTAATAGCACTTCAACCATGCGGAGGCATACGCCAGCAACGCGAAGCTGGCCGCGTGACTCTCCGGGAATCCGTACTCACCGAATCCTCGCATCATCTTGAAAAGTTGCTTGGCCAGGTCTTCTCCGTAGCCGTTCTGTTTCATCCCAGCGATCAGCTTGGGTTCGAATTGATCCAGACTTCCATTTCGTCTCCACGCTGCCATCGCCCGGCGGAGCCGATCCGCTTCACCGGCACTGAACCCGGCCGCCACCATCGCCAGTTTCATCACCTGTTCCTGAAACAGCGGCACTCCCAGGGTCCGCCATAGAACATCTTTAAGTCGCTCATCAGGATAGTCCGGCTTCTCCTCCCCTGCCCGTCGCCGCAGGTATGGGTTGACCATGTTTCCTTGAATCGGACCGGGACGGACAATCGCGACCGCGACAACGAGATCATAAAACGTCTTGGGCTGCAGACGCGGATGCATTGCCATCTGGGCGCGGGATTCCACCTGAAAGACGCCGATGGTGTCGGCCTTAGTGATCATCTGGTAGACCGCTTGGTCTTCCTGCGGAATGGTGGCGAGTGTGAGCGATCGTTGATGATGTTCTTCCAGCAATCGAAAGGATTTTTGAATCGCGGTGAGCATCCCCAGCGACAGGCAGTCGACTTTGAGAATGCCAATCGTGTCGAGATCATCCTTATCCCATTGAATGACTGTTCGTCCCGGCATGGAAGCATTTTCAATCGGAACCATTTCGCAAAGCGGACGCTGAGTGATAATCATGCCGCCAACGTGCTGGGAGAGGTGGCGAGGGAATCCCAGAATTTCGCGTGACAGCGATAAGAGCTGCTCTCCGGTGTGGGAGTGCAAATTCAAACCCTGCTCCTGAAAGCGGCTGGCGAACTGTTCGCTGTCCGCATAGTGATCGACTCCCTTGGCCAACCGATCGATCCCATCCAGCGACAAACCTAAAGCCTTCCCGACGTCCCGAATGGCTGATCGTGGACGATAAGTGATGACGGTCGCGGTCATTCCGGCTCGTTCACGGCCGTATTTGCCATAGATGTATTGCAGCACTTCTTCCCGGCGTTCATGTTCGAAATCGATGTCGATATCGGGGGCTTCACCTCGTTCAACGGAGATAAAGCGTTCGAACAACAGATCAAAATGGTTGGGATCGACAGAGGTCACTCCCAGGCAATAACAGACAGCCGAGTTGGCCGCTGATCCCCGGCCCTGACACAAAATTCCTTGACTCCGTGCGAAACGCACCAGATCCCAGACCGTGAGGAAATAGGATTCGTATTGCAGCTTGGCGATCAGGGCGAGTTCTTGTTCGACCGTATTCCGGATTTTTACTGGAACTCCGTGCGGATAGCGTTTGCGGACCCCCTCCTCAGTCAGTTCCCGTAAATAAGCGGTCAGTGTCTTTCCCGGTGGACAGAGTTCACGAGGATACTCGTACTTCAGTTCCTCCAGCGAGAACGTACAGCGATCGGCCAGTTCGGTTGTTCTCTGAACAGCTTCTGGTGCAGCAGCGAAGAGATCCGCCATCTGTTCAGGGGATTTGAGATATCGTTCGCCATTCGAGAACCGGCGCCGCCCGAGTTCTGCGACAGGGCACCCATGACGGATGGCTGTGAGAACATCCTGCAAGAGGCGCCGCTGAGGGATGTGGTAATGAACATCGTTGCTGGCCGCGAGCGGAAGGCCTGTTTGCTGAGAAAACCTTTTTAGGCGATTGAGCCAACCCACATCATCCGGCCCCATGTGGAGCGAAGCCAGTCCATAGGCTCGATCTTCAAACAACTCACGATAGCGCTGCGCGTGCTGAAGTCCCTCGTCACGGGAAATAGTCTGATTGAGCAAGACCCCGGCAAGGAGATGTCTGGAGTGGTCCGCGATGTCGGAAAAATGAAGCGTACAGTTCCCCTTCTCACTCCGCCGTCGGCCGAGCGTCAGTAAGCGACATAAATTGGCGTACCCTTCCCGGTTCTGGCAGTAGAGGATGACCGGAGGAGCATCAACCGGTGTGATTTCCGCTCCGATCAGGAGTTTAAAGTTGATAACTTTGGCGGCGGCATAGGCCCGGACCACTCCGGCTACGCTGTTGAGGTCCGTGATTGCCAGCGCACGATGTCCCAGATCGGCGGCCCGCTGGACGAGTTCATCGGGATGCGCAGCCCCGGTGAGGAACGAATAGTTCGTCTTGCAGTGCAGCTCGACATAGTTTGTCCCGCTGTTGAAACGCACAGGGGGAACATGAGGCACCGGACGGGGTAATTTCGGGTTGGGATGCTCAGGCATAGAAGGGGATCAATCAAACGCGGCGTGTAAAAACCACTTCCCTGTCACCAACTCTCGGAACAGCCAGAACCGCTGTCCCTGTTCACATTCCACCTGAAAATAATCTCGTCGAACCAGCGGCCCCCGCCACCAAGCGGTCGTAATCCGCTCCGGCCCCCACGACTGATGGACGGTCCAGTCTTCATTCTGCCACCGAAACCTCGCAGGCGGCCCATGCCGATGTCGGGCGATGACGTCCACCGGGATCGGCTCTCGCTTCAGCCAGAGCGGGCGAGTGCGACCATGTCTGTGGGGAATGGAAGTCGTCTGCAATAAATCCAACTGTCGATCCTCACCAATCACCGGTTGCAGTCCGAACGCCAGTTCCGGTTGGTCATCGGCTCGCAGAGACGGACGCAACACCGCCTCACGTCCCAGTCGCGAACTGAGTGTCTCCACAAGACGATGAAGAGATGGGGACGCCTCATCGTTCTCCAGTTCCCACAATGTCTGTCGCCGCGCAGTGAGAAACTCAATTTTGTCGGCGCACAAATGCACCTGCTGAATTCCTCCAGCCAGAGACATCTGTTCCCACTGCAACGCCATCAGCGACAATAAATGCCTTCGCTGTAAGGAAGGCTGCACCAGTTCCAGTGTGTGCGTCAAAATCCGACGATCACTTCCCTGCAGCGTCCAGGTCAGCCGCTTGATTCCCTGCCCTCGCGGTTGTAATGAAGTCAGAATCCGGTCGAGCAGGTCCCCGACGATCAGTTCCAGAATCGCGACATCGAAAAATGGGTCTTCCGATTCCCAGGTCTCCTGTAATGGTTCCGGTCGTCGCTCGGCCACAATCAGTTCGGGGACCGAGCCCAGTGCCTGATCGATGCGCTGGATTAATTCCGCACCGAAACGAGACGGAAGTGTGGAACGAGAGATTCTCAGGAGTTGTCCGACGGTCCTTAACCCCACTTGCTGTAGACGATTGAGTGTTTTGGAAGAGAGCCTGAATGCCGAGACCGGCAGTGCTCGTAGAAAGTGTTCCTGTTCTCCCGGTGGAAGAATGCAAGTGGTTTGTAGCTTCGTGCCGAAGTGAGCGGCGGCCCAGGCAGCACCAAAGCTGTCCGCCAGTCCCACTCGCACCGAGAATGCTTGTGTCTGGCAGAACTGAACGACAGCCTGAGTCAGTCCCTGCTCGCCTCCAAAATGTACTGCGCAACCGGTGACATCGAGCACCAGGGATTCCGGAGTTTCCTCCTGCTCAAGTCCAACGAGAGGGCTGAATTGTTCACTGTCCCAGGCGAGTTGCTTCAGTGCCTGCTGATCCTGTTCCGGCTCCTCCGGTAGGCACTGTCCCACTTCGGCTCTACCAGAACGGGGCTGCAGGAACGTGCGAGCTTCCGCCAGCGACATCTCAGGACGAATTCCACGACGAGAAGCTAGCGAGCAGCAGTGTCCCACCTGCTCGGAGCCCTGCATTGAACGAATGAGGACCAGCGGTTGCTCACGAAGCGCAGGGGACTGCTGTTGTCTGCGTTGAATCGGCCAGTTAGGGAACCAGAGACAGAGCACCCGAGTCATCGCAACATTCCAGCACAGAGTGAGAAGTGGTTCCTTCCGAAGAGTTCAGCGCCGTCACCCTGTACCGGCGGGATTTTGAAGACGAACGAACGAGATTGACCAGCAGCCGATGATCCGCCCAGGAAGGAAAGGAACGCAGGCTCGCCTCCCGCAAAAACAGCCCCAAGCTTTTCCCCCGTTCGGCAGCCAACTTGAGGCGGCGATATGTCGTCGACGAGACACGCCCCAGCGAACTGAGAACGACCGTCTTTCCTTCACATCTCAGTGCCTGTTCAATCGCCCATAGTTGATCGGAGAGCGAACGAGGTTGCACGACGATCAGCCGATTCAGGTCGATCCCCAATTCTGCTGCTCCGGGGGGAAAGAATTCCTGCTGATTATCGATCAGAATGGGAGTGAACCGTTCCTGCTGGAGTTGCTTTACCAACTGAAACGCCAGTTCCCAGACTCCCGCCCCGGTACTGCCTGAGAACAGTTCTAACAATGATCCTTCTTGCAGCCCGCCGCCGGGAAGCCAAGACTCCTGCACCGGACACCGTGACGCAAACTCGGAGCGAGAAACGAAAGAGACCTTCCCCAGTTGCGACTGCAGCGATCGCAATGTCTCCCGGTGGGAACGTTCCGGTGGAATTCTTGGTGGGGAAGAACTGGTCATCATGACTCCTTCTCATCGCTCAACGTCTGTGCCCGCTCTCGTGAACTGTACATGAACCAATGTACACGTCAAGCGAAGTTCTTGATCATTCCGAAAGCAATGCGGCGTCACTCTCCGCAACCCCAACGGAGCTCACGGAATCGAGCAAGAAGAAGATCAGAATGTGCGGCCGATTCAGCTGCGAGCCTGAAGTGACGCCCCGCTACAACATCGCCCTGACACAGACCACACTGGTTTCCCGATCGGATGACACGGGGGAAGGTCGAGCATGCCCTGCTTCACCTGAGAACTTCACTTTGTGGTTCGGCAGGCTTTCCAACTACGGAATCGGAGTGAAACGTCCACCCGCGGATTCGTTATGCAAATAGTTCATGAACAACCCGTCCGTAGACGTCGGTGAGGCGAAAGTTTCGGCCTGCGTAATTAAAGGTCAGACGTTCGTGATCGAGACCTAGCAGGTGGAGCACTGTTGCGTGCCAGTCGTGAATGTGAACGGGATTCTCGACTGCCTTTGCCCCCACTTCATCTGTCGCACCATATCGCGTCCCCCCTTTGATTCCGCCTCCGGCCATCCAGATCGTATAGCCCTGATTGTTGTGATCTCGCCCCGTTCCGCTTTGTGCATATGGTGTTCGGCCAAACTCACCCGCCCAGACAACAAGCGTCTCGTCCAGCATTCCGCGTTGCTTCAAATCTGCGAGGAGCGCAGCGACAGGCTGATCTGTCGCAAGGCAGCTTTCGCCAAGATTTTTCTCAAGCATGAAGTGATGGTCCCAGCCAACAGGAGTCGTCAGCTCAATGAAGCGAACTCCCTGCTCCGCCATGCGACGAGCCAGCAGGCACTGGCGGCCAAATCGATCCGTCGGTCGACCGGCGCCGATGCCATACATGTCCAATGTCGTTTTCGTTTCTGAGGTGAGTTCAAGAAGATCCGGAAGTTCAGTCTGCATCCGGAACGCGAGTTCGAATGATTCAATTGCCCCTTCGATCTCCGGATGATAACCGTCCCGTTGCAGCTTTTTGAAATTCAGCTCACGCACGAGATCGAGTTGTTCCCGCTGAACTGAGCGACTGATACGCGTATTTTCCATGTTCTTCAGCGGCGGTCCCGGTTCCTGATCAATCCCAAGAAACGCGGCGTAGAATCCCGGAATCTGGTTAGTACCTATTTTCGTCGCCTGAAAGATTGCCGGGAGAAATGCGCTTCCATAATTGCGTGCCCCCCCGTTATCTGCCGGAGGATTAATCGTAATGAACCCAGGCAGATTGGTGTTCTCCATTCCTAAGCCGTACAGCGACCATGCCCCCAGAGAGGGGCGTACAAACTGAAAGCTGCCGGTATGCATCTGCATGAATGCCTGCGAATGGTTCGGCAGATCCGTATGCATGCTATGAACGAACGCAATGTCATCGACATGCTTCGCGATCTGAGGGCAGGCGGATGAGACCCACGCTCCTGATTGCCCGTGTTGAGCAAATTTGAAGGGGGATGGCATCATTTGCGGCCCCTTCTCACCTGGCTTTCTCACTAGCCCGGGCTTGTAGTCAAAGAGGTCCATATGCGAGGGGCCGCCATTCATACACAGAAAGATGACTCGCTTCGCTCGCGCCGGGAAGTGTGTGCTTCTCGCGGCGATGCGGGATTCGTCACTGGTAGAATCGGCCGCCGCGGCTTGCTGAGCGAGGCTGGCAAACGCAAGATACCCAAATCCAGACGCGACCGATTTCAATAATCGGCGTCGAGAAAACAGGTTCGCATAAGGAAGCGATGACTCGTTGAACATCTTTTGCCCCTGTGATGGTGTTCGTCATTGGCTGAGACGGAAATAGCGACTCAGATTTAATACAGGTAACTGCCGCGATCGCGCTATGGTCAAGGAAAAGCGTTTTAATCCAGATTGCGAAATTCACCTGTGCATAGCAGAGCCTGGCAAAAGTCAATCAGTATTGAGGAGACCTGATCATCTACTGGAACGTTTGTCTGGGAACGCCGAGTAAAGAACTCATGCGACATCGATAATTCATCCTTATCTGGTTCGCGATTGAAACAGATTAAGAATGCGAGTTTCACTTGTTCCGACGGATCAGCCGTTCTTTTGTGAATCCGTGTCGCCAAAGCCGTAGCACGTTCCTGAATGAAAGAGCTGTTCATCAGATACAGAGCTTGCGTCGGAACATTGGTTGTCTCCCGTTGACCTGAAACCAGACTCGGTTCGGCGAAGTCAAACAGGTCCAGGACGTCAGGGAGGCGATCACGGATGACAGGCAGATACACCGACCGGTGGGTACTTCCGTCAAGATCCCGTGGAAGCCGCTTGTCGATTCCAATCAGAGCGATCGGTTTGTCCCCGATGACTCGACCAACGAGAGAACCATCCGGACGTTTCAAATCAAGTTCTCCCGAGGCGGCGAGCATGGCGTCGCGGATACTCTCTGCCTGGAGTCGTCTCTTGGAGACTCGCCACAGAAATCTGTTGTCTGGATCGATTTGAAATGCGTCGGCGCGGTACTCCGAGGCTTGACGGTAGGTGCGGGACAGGATGATCTCGCGAACGCAGGCTTTTAAAGACCAACCGTTCTTTATCAGTTCGACTGCGAGTGTATCGAGCAACTCTGGATGGCTGGGAGCCTCGCCGGTGACCCCAAAATTATCGACCGAGGCCACTAAGCCAGCTCCGAAAAGCTGGTGCCAAATTCGATTGACCTGGACGCGACTTGTTAAAGGGTGATCGTCTCTGGTGAGCCAATGAGCCAACTCCAGACGACCGCTTCGATCACCGGGAAATGAAATGGTTGTGTTGCTTCGGAAGATCGCCGGAACCGCGCGGGGCACCTTCTCTTTTGGCTTACCAACGTCGCCTCGTTCAAGCAGAGGGGAATCCACAATTTTCTCGGCATCTTGCACACCCATCGTGAGTGGCAACGCTTTTCCAGTGTCTGAAACTTTTTCGAGTTCCCCTTCGATGCGGCCACTTGACCAGAAGATCCTTAACGCATCTTGAATCGTGACTTCACGGCTCGGCTTCTTTCCGGAGGCAATATCCTTCACCGCGGCATCAATTTCTGCCTGCTCGGCTTTTAGTGCAGCTAACTCCTCCTTTAACTTTGCCACACGTTCAGCAGGAATTGACGCGTGCAGGACGACTTGACCGTCGAGTTCAGGAAGCTGCAAAGGGTCCCCGCCGATCCGGTTCGATGGAGAAACAGCTGTTCCAAAGAAGGTTTTTGTGCTCGCGAAAATGCCTGCGAGTGCATAGTAATCCTTCATCGAGATCGGATCGAATTTATGATCATGACAACGTGCACAGGCAACTGAACTCCCGAGGATGGCACGGGTGAGTGTATCAATTTGCTCATCGATTAAATCGGCTTGAAACTGACGTGGGTCCGTGGAGTCGAGGTTCTTAGGCCCCACTGCCAGAAAGCCTGTCGCGATCAGAAGTCGCGCATGTTCTTCTTCACTGTCATAAGGCAGCAAATCCCCTGCAATTTGCTCTGTCAGAAAGCGATCAAAGGGGATGTCCTGATTCACACTGTCGATCACATAGTCGCGATAGCGCCACGCGTACGGAAATGAAATGTTCGCTTCCGTTCCGCTCGACTCAGCGAATCTTGCCACGTCGAGCCAGTGCCGTCCCCAACGCTCGCCGAATTGTGGTGACGCAATGAGACGATCAACCTCGGCTGCGAGCGCCGCTTCAATTCCAATACTTTGAATCTGAGACAAGAAATGAGTCAGCTCTTCCGGCGTGGGCTGATACCCAATTAAGTCAAAGTGAACTCGTCGTAAGAGCGTATGAGGTGCTGCATCGGGCGATGGATTCAGTTTATGCTGCTCCAGAGTCTTCATAATGAATGCATCAAGTGGCCGTCGTCCCCACGTCTGATCTTTAACGACGGGCGGAGGAACCGCGACCGGTCGCCGATAAGCCCAGAAGTCCAGGTTGGCCTGAATTCCGTTTTGAGAGGCGTGCGCCGCCTCTCCATGTCGTGGGTCCGGTGCCCCCATTTCGACCCAGCGTTTCAGATCCTCAATGACATCGTCCGGCAGACGCTCTCGCTTGGGAGGCATCCTCAGATCAGGATCCGCATGGGAGATGGATGTCAGCAACCAACTGGCAGAGACATCGCCCGGCACAACAGCAGGGCCACGTGTTCCACCGCGCAGCAATCCCTCTCGTGAATCGAGCGTTAACTCACCTTCGGACGTTCCCTGACGCTCCGCATGACATTCGTAACAATGATTGACCAGAATCGGGCGGACTTTACTCTCGAAGAATGCGATTCCCGCTTCCGAATCGACGGTGCGAGACGTGTCATTCGCCTGAACATTCACTGTCGCGCAGATCGAGAGAGTCATCAGGATCAAAGGAAAGCGGCTCTTCATCGGGGCGTTCCATTCGCGAATTTGAACGTGATGACCGGCATCAATGGTCGCTTCACAAGGCCTCAGGTGATTCATTGAATTCCGGCTGATAATCCGGTGACGGCAGTGTCTGAATCTCAATCGGCGCCCCGGGCGCGAGATGCGAATCCAGCTCATATTGGGAATCATCAATCGTGCCGCTTTCCAGTAACGTGAATGCTACCGTTCCATTCGGCTGCCCATTCTTGACGGTCCATAGAACCAGGCGGACGAGGATATTCGAACGTGTATCGATCTCGAGCAAAGCGTTGCTTAGAAGCGTGTGCGTACGCTTAGGTTTAAGTTGTGCCCAGACGAGTGTTCGCTTGCTGCCAGAGGCATCGGATGAGACACGTGAATTGAGATCGAAGTCGACCAGAACTTGATTCATAAGCTGAGGAACGCTCATCGAATTAATCTGGCAGATCTGAACAATAATTTCAGGCAGATTTTCAAATTGATTACTAAATCGAATCCCCTTCTCCCGCGATCCAGTGATCCAGACTGAGCCGTTCGCCTCACGTCCCAATTTGAATTGAATGTCGCCAATCGCACAGTCAGACCAGAATCGATCCCCCCGTGTCCACAGACGAGTGAGAGACGGACCTTCCAGTTTATTATTCTGATTCCATGTCCGTGGATCCGGATCGAACCTCACGCGATAACAATAATCGATGCCCTTGGCATGCGTGCTCTGGACACCTTGCAGTACGGTCGCCGCATTTGCGGTGGGATTGTCGAAATACCGGCCACACAGAAAAGCGACTGCCACAACAATCGCCGCTGTACCCCACCACGAAGCAACTCGACGCCAGGATGCGGAAGCGTCAGGACAAACATGAGGCGCGAACTGCGGCGTGACACAGGATTCAGCAAAGGCGCCCGACTGCTCACTCAGAATTCGATGAACGAATACAGAGGAATCAAATTGGGCAGCGTTCCGTTCCAGATGTTCAAGAACCAGACCATCAATGACGGGGTGTTCGTCACTCTCCCGATTTGTCATTTGGTGTCCTCCTCAAGATACGGGCGGAGCCATTCCGCAAGGCTACCCCTGGCCCGATGCAACAGCACGCGGGCATTTCCATGACTGATATTCAACATGTCTGCAATATCGACGAGTGAGTGCCCGAGCGCACGAAGTTCGAGCGTGGCACGTTGTTCGACTGGTAAGCGTTCCATGCAGGCTTCGATTGCCGCTTCCAGTTCCTGCTTCATTGCCAGTTGAATCGGTTCTGCTGCAGACGGATCGGCTAAGGGATGCCCCTTTGCTTGTGTCGCCTGTGGCAGTTGATTCAGACTGACTTCGTGATGTTGTCGCCGCGTCCAATTAATGCAGGCGTTCGTTATGGCACGATAAAGAAGTTTCGTTCCATCATCGCGTAAGTTGTAATCTTTCGCTTTTGCCAGAAGACGTCGGTAACAATCCTGAACAAGATCTTCAGCGACGTCTTTGTGGCGAACGAGAGTCAATGCATACCCCAGCACCTGCGGCGCCGATTTCGACACCCAGGCTGCGAGTTCTTCGTCAGCGGATTTTGATTGAGCCATCGGGATCTGCTGTTTGATTGCGAACCTGCATTCCGATGTTCAGTATCATCCAATTGCCCATCCCGAAGATAAACACACGGGCTAGAGGATTGTTACAGAGAATTTTCAGTTTCTGCAGAAACTCCAAATCTTCGATCGGAATGCCGGTTTGAATGTAGTCGGTCTCTCGGCGGATCTGAGTTTCTCGTGCGATGGCGGATCGAAAACACCCGTCTCTGTTAATCCGACGAACGCTCAGATCTGGCTGGAACCTGATCTGAGCGTTCGTATTCCCCAGATCTCACGAGTTGGAATGATGAATTAATCGAACACTGCACGACGAATGGCGACGTTCGAGCCTGAGCGAACTTCGTCGCCTGTTCGAAGATCACAATGATGCGTTTTAAATGATCCGCTATCATGGCCTCCCGGAAGTACAGTGATGCGTGAACGCCAACCGGGAATGACTTTCTGTCGAATGGCGGAAGACGCCGGACCTGATGTCCTTGATCCCCCCGGAGGCAATCCTCCTCCATATATGCACACACAGGAAGAGGAGCCGTTCCTGAACCTCAAAGGGGAAGTATTCCGGGAAGTCTCTCCTCGATACGGGATCGAGATCAGAGTTCCAAAGCATTGAGGAATGAATTGATATGACGACCAGCAATTACCAAATCCGCCAACTGGTGGACGAACTGCCGCTTCCTGATTCAGGAAAGCAGAGCCTCGTCCTGACTGATGATGAAAAGGCCAAGGTTATCTTGTTTGCCTTTGCTGTCGGAAGCGGTCTGGCTGAACACGTCGCGCCATTGCCAGCAATCATTCAAATTATTCAGGGTGAAGCCACCTTGACCGTAGGAAGCGAAACTGTGAACGGCAGACCTGGAACCTGGATTCAAATGGCTCCCAAGACACCGCACAGCATTCAGGCCGAAACGCCGCTCGTCATGCTTCTGACATTGTTAAAATGAGAAACGACCTTTAAAAAAGGTCGTACCATGACCTGCTCGGCCAATCGCTCCTGCCGCAGAGATCTATCACTTTACCTCGAATCTGAATCCGATGCGTGTCCTCGCCAACAGAGAGGGAAGCGAACAGCGGGAAGGTCTTTCACAAACCGATGCGGTTTAAGACACATTGCTTACTGAACAAACCCGTCCGTTCCCCCGCGGTCAAACCATTCTGCGTCACGGGTCGATGGTTGCAGGTCATATTCCAGATTCAGGGTCGTGAAGATCTCCCTGAGATGTTGAAAACTGCCGTAGGAATCAGGGCGAACGATCACTGCAAGGTAGTTTTGCCCCGGACGGAATCGTGACAGTTTCTGAACGATCTGCCGCTTCGATTCCTCAGTCTGATTAAGTGGAATCCCGGCAACCGGATTTGGAGTTGTGATACTGCCCCTGGTCTCGTTTGATAAAATCAGAAAGTCATCCGTATTCAATCCTTCACGAGTTCCATCCGATGAATATCGATGCCAGATGTAAAGCCGATTGTATTGAAGGACAATGATTATCTGCCTTTTCAATCCTGCAGTACGAACGATTGGCATTTCGAGCGTCTTACGTCGGGAGTCTCGTTGGGTGAAAAGTGTCTTCTTGAGATCTTCGATTTGGAGTTGAATTGTGTTCAATCGTGATTGATGATCTTTTCTCTCCTGAGACATTTCCTGAGCATGCTGCGCTATCACCTGCAGTTTCTTGTGAACCCCAGCGAGGCTTGTTTTGAGACTCGCATTCCGGTTTATCTCTTCTTGATAGTTTCCGAGCGTTTCCTTCAGGTCATCTGACGTCAGCTTCGAGATCGTCCCCATTTGCTTTTCAAGGCTGGACTGCAATCGGAGTTTTAATTCACTGTCTGTCGCTAGCTGATGGCTTATGGCGAGCACTTCAGCTTCTTGTGCAGGACTTGGTGCGGCTTCTGGATTTCCACTGATCAGCAGCAACAAGACGACCAGCAAAGCGATGAAAATGATCCCGCCGAACGTATTGCAAATCGTGTCCAGCAAAAGATCAAGACTATTTGCAGGGGGAGAACGTCGTCGTTTCATTCGCCTGCTCCTCGTTCGGGATGGAGCAACTTTGTCTTCGAATCTGTAATGTCATACCCATATGAAACGCGGGTTTTATTAAATGACTCCGAGATCTTTGCGAAGTTCTCGACACCGTCTGGTCTAACGAAGAGGAAATAGTAAGAATTCGACGAGGCTGCGTTTGAGCTTCTCCATTCCAGAAATGCGTCTGCGACTCGCTCTGATTGAAAAAAGCCTTTTCGAGACGCCGTAAATGAACGCGGCTTTTCAGTCTTACCAATGGGAGCGACTTGAATTCTTGAAGCAGAGACGTCGACGATCCACCCTTCCCTTCGATCACCGCGCGATAAGAAAAACAGGGGGCGGTTTTCTCGTGATTCGTCCTGAATTTCATTCGCGATCTTGGCTTGCTCCCGTTCTGCGGCTTCAACCTGATCTCGCATTTGTTTCAGTTCCTGGCGTTGGATATTCCGTTCCACTTCCTGGATTTCGTGTCGATTCAATTCTGCCTGCAGTCGCTCCATTTCAAGGACCAATAGATTGTTAGCAGTCTGAAGGTGCTCAATCTGTTCATTCCGTTCGGAAGATGACATCTGAGCCGCTGACTGAATCAACTCTGTTGTCGTTGCGATCTTTTGCTCCAGAAGCTTGATTTCTTCTTGAAGCTCCTCGCCCTGTTCCTGAAGTTGTTGAACAGGGCTCTTCGAAGCTGCTGCAGAGAGTTCCGGGCGCTCGATTAATTCAAGGCACAGCAGCAGGACAATCATGATCATGATTCCGCTGGTGGACATGATGATGTCCTGAAAGAAGAACAGCGTGATCGCGGAGCCAGATTTTCGAGAACGACGACTCATTCTTCTCCCTTAAGTTCATAAGGAGTCAATCGCAATCGTCCCACGATATTTCGAGTACAGTATTCGGCGCAGTCATCGAGGAATTCTTCTTCCTGCTTTTTGATCTGGTTCAGGAAAAGTTGAACGATGAGAGCCGCCACCAACCCCTGTAACGTCGTCTCAAAGGCGATGGCAAGACCTGCTGTGACCCCTTGAAGCGAGGATTTGATCTCCGAGAGTTGCTCGGTGGTTGCCAGAACGTCACCAAATCCCCCGATTGAGATAGACAGTCCCTCCACTGTGCCAATAAAGCCGAGTACGGGAATCGCCCAGACGAACCCATTAATAATGGAATAGCTGGTTTCGACAGTCGATTCATCCTGCTCCCCTTGAGATCTCAGGATTTCATCAAGATCCGCGATACGCCCTAGATTCCTCAGGTTCGACAGAGCAATCTCAATTCGGTTGAGGAGAATGAATTGTCGCGGCTCATCCACAACCTGATGGAGCTTCTTGGTCACTTCACCGACTGTGATTGGAGAAAGAACGAACTCCGGATTCTCCGGTAACAGCGGAAGTCGAAGGGACTTCCGTTGCAGCCCTAACTTAATTGACTTAAGTACGAGGATGGCCATTGCCCAGAAAAAGAAAAACACAATTGCATAAGGAACTCGTCCTCGTTCAGTGAACATTTTTGCAACGTATTCATCATGAAATGGAATGAGTGCAGCGTAGAACAGGCATGTTGTGATCAGCGCTAATAAGAAAGAGCAAAAATTATTGACTCGGGTAAAACGTCCGCCACGGAAAAGAAGTCTCTGTTCCGGGTCAGAACGATGCCACGAAAGTCGAGGGCCATTTTCAGAGAGTACTGTGCGATTTGTTGACATTGAGTTTAGTGACGAGTGTTGTAGCGGGCATTAAAGGACGACGGACTGGTACAGAGGAATACGATTCCTTCCACGAAGGACACGAATGCGGGAATGAACGTCCAGCAGAACAGGACGTAAAGGATTCCCAGAAGCGTGTTTCCCAAGTAAAAGTGATGGATTCCTAATCCACCGAGAAGCAGGGCCAAAATGGCCGCCACGTTGCGATCTTTGCGGTTTTCCGGTTCAATCAACTCTCCGAGATTCAGATGCCTGACCTGGTATCGGTTTCCACAACGCGGGCAGAATTCACCTCCAATAGGGTCCTGCGTCCCGCATCTCAGGCAGATTCTTTGCAGTTCCGAGGAAGGAACGGATGGCTGGCGGTGGACTGCTAGCTGATGATCGAAAAGCTGAAGCTCGGGAACCGATGATGCTGGAACCCAGTCCCGATAACCGTCTTTCCACACGAGATCGTCCGGATTTAATTTTCCGGTAGTGAATTGGCTTTTAAGTTGAGGCAGAGCTAATGGGCCGACTCGTCGCTGCCCTTCAGCGTAGTACCATCCTTCGCCGGCGTCGTCGCTGATAGTCGCGATTGCATGAGATTCTGCTTCACCAAGAAATTCGTCAACTGGTTTCCATGACTTACGATCCTGCGAAATCAACTGCTCCGAGTTGAGCCGCCCTCTGGCTTGCAGCGAATCCAGTTGCTCTCGGTTGAATGGTCCAAGAGTCTTCCCCTTGGATTTCAGGAAGTAATGACTATTCATCAAAATAACCACCCGATTTTGTGCCGTGTGAATGCCCATTTTCCTGGGCGATACGTGCTGGAGCAGGATTCATTAAAAACTGACAGACATCAAGGAAAATACTCCCCGAGACAAAGATCAGGTATGCGACCAATGGAACGATGCCAGCAATCAGTGCATGAATGACTCCGAGTTGACAGAGAGAATAAATCTCTTCGGATGACTTGCTGATGTCATCCGCAAACATCGCTGCGAAAGCTGCGATGCCGAAACCTGCGGCAGCCAGAATTGAACTGATCGCAAAGGTGAACGAACTGACTCTGACGAAAAGCTTCAAGATAAAAGAAAGAATTGCGATCCCTTCCTGTCCTGCGCGGGAACTGGAAACAATCTCCACGTTCATCCAACTCGTTTGGAGGAGAAAGCAGGCAGCCATTCCCAAAACAAACAGAATTTCACCTGCGAGAATGAACAGACCGACTTTAATGTCAAACTTGCTTTCATAGATTCCAAGATAGAGCAACGAGCAAAAGCACAAAATTCCCGTTGAAAGTAACACGACCGACGCCATGTTGACCGGGGCTGGCGATGAGATCTGGTTCGGAGTGGTTCGAATCAGTGCATCACCGGCTTGAAGAGAATGAATTCCGATATATTTAAGGACGGAGATGACCAGCATTATTCCCAGTCCGGCAAACATGAATTGGACGGAATCAAGCTTGATTGACAGCGTCACAAAAAACATCAACTCCAGATACATGGCCAGAGTCAGGCTGAAACCGCCAGCCGCGGAAAGCGAACGGACGAACTGTTGTAATTGCGTCGCTGCAAAGTGCACTCGCAGCTGCTGTAACACCAGACTCCACAAAAACGTCTGAGACTGACCCGGAGTGTTTTCATTGGCCAGTGAGCCTGCACTTCTCTGGCGTGAAGATGAACGCGGTGACGAGATCAAGCCAGGCTGATCTCCAGCTGGAATCCATTCCACCAATCCAGAATGCCAGACCATGTCCCTGTGTGTCAGCTCTCCCCGTGCGGCCAGTTTCTTCAGATCACTGAACGTAACCGGCCCCTGCTGCTCGTCTCCTATGGCATAGAACCACTCTACCGATTTTGAACTGGGAGAGTCTTCGGGAACGGTGGCGGATGTCGAGGAGTTGCTTTGCTTCGCGCCTGCTGGTTCTCCAAATAACTCGACCAAACTGGTCGCCGGAAGCCAAGTACGACGATCGACAGAGACTTCATGATCGGCATGCAACCGGCCTCTCGATCGCAATGAGCGTAGCTGATCCTGACCAAACGGGCCGAGGATCTTCCCGCTGATGCGAACAAAATGTCTAGGAGAGTTAAGGTCGGACATCGATCTTCTCTAATAGCGGACAGAAGCAATTCTGATTAACGAGTCATTGAGACTGGCGAAGTGCGTACTGGCCGTTTTTGTACTGCGAATACTGGACGTCCGGGTGCCAGGAATTCTGAATTCCCAGGCTTGAACTGCACCTCGCCATTCGCAATTTGACCAATCAATCTCCATTCGCTGGCCGTCGCACCGCTGGGGATGAATGCAACCAGCAGATCACAGTCAGCCATCGATTGTGTCTTGTCCACATGACAGGTCCACTTCGGACCAGCTTGAAGCCATCCCACCATGGACACTGACTGTGTCATGGAATCCAGAAAGTGAGCTCGTTGCCGATCGGCGTCTTTCCAAGCGTCCCCCAAGTCCTTCATGCGTCGAAAATGCGACAGGACCTGCTGTGAGTCGTTGACTGCCCGTTTCCCATCAGCATCGTCTGGATTCATCCACCGTGCCAGAGGGTTGATTGCAGCTTCTTGCAGTAACTTGAGATGCGGTTCGAGCTGTTCCTTAAGAAACACATCACCATTTGCTGACAGTTCGAGACAACGTTTCAACAAGTCAAGTTTCAAATAGTCGTTCAATTCTTTGTCATCAAGAATTTTGGTGCAGAGCTCCAGACAGAACCCGTTCCAGCCTTCCGGTGGAAGCGAAGTAAGTTGCTGCTTCACGAATTTCGCCAGCAGTTGGCTGGGCGAGGGGGACGCTTCCTTAGAGACGAGTTCTTGCGGCTTAACAAGCTTCTGAGTGTCTTGGTCTTCTTCTCCATAACCAACATAGAATTGAAAATTCAGCAGTCCTGTGTCGGAAACAGTAATAGCCTTCGGAACATAGAAGACACGATCATCCTTTGTCTTCAGGCACCAG